>CAYOOW010000024.1:0-39516 GCA_964405715.1 uncultured Bacteroides sp. | reverse complement strand
TTTTCCAAACTATTATCTGTGACAATACTAATAATGCTCAACTTGTCCCATGCATATTTATATTGTATCAATACATCTTCTCTGAATGAGCTTTTGTTTAAATCTACACCACCTCGTTCTTCAAGGTACAATTTATAAATAGCTTATAATCAACAACAAAATTCTCCAACAGATAGTATATATATCATACAAATGCTTAGTTCTACGAAACCTATTAGGTGAAAAAATTGCGCATATCTTGTCTAAAACAGATGCATCTGGTCTGCACTGGAATTCTTTAACCCAAGTAATTTGTCAAACCTAGCCTTTATAATCTCTTTATACCAAGTCTTTTGAGTATCTGAGATAATATCACACAAAGAATCTATCAGATTGTTGATTTCTGAAAGTAACTCCGGCTTGAATAATTTAAGAGCTTTGTCCATATAAATATTCCTGTATTTTTCAATATAGTGAAACGGATTAATTCGTTTTCCGCTCTTGTCCTTATAATTAAATGTATAATTAATTGCGAGATTCATCACACGATTCGTTTCCAAATCATTCAGCATTTGACCATCTGAACGTTTATTGTTAAGACATCCCCCACAATCATATACCTCATACAGCTCAAATTTATTATCTTTGTATACAAATGCCCAATTACCATTATTCCTGTCAGTATTTCCTATTAATGAATCTAATACAAACATCAACCAAAATCTTTCTAATGCAGCTTCTGTATTTATTCTGTCAGATATCTGTATCACATCTAATATATCATCTAAAGACGTTGACATACCTGAACTGTGCTGTTGTACATCTTGGTCGAAAATAGTATTGCGGAATTCTCTAAATTCGTATAATCTATTTGGATATGCATCATCTGAGCAAAGCACACACATTTTATTTTTGTATTTACCTAGTAAGGTGTCTTGTACTGGAATTCCAAAAATGCTGTATATGTGAGACCCAATATATTCTGTTATAGGGTCGTTTGCATAAGAAATTTCTACATTATGCAGTTCTCTGTTTTTTAAAGTTTGTGAACATTTTAACATCCACACTGAATTATTGTATCTAACAGCTATCTTAGAACCTGTAGCCCCGCCATACAATCTGTCTTCAACTACAGGCAATTTATTGCAATCTATTAAAATCATCCTGCCGTACCATACCTTTCCCATATAGCATGCATCTGTTCTGAGGTTATTAATCCTTCAGAATGCGTGTTCTTGGCAAATTCACCTATCACCTCATGATAATAATCCCAAGTCTCAGTGTCATTTTCTTCAAATGCTTTATCCATTCCGTCTATATATTCCTGCAATTCATCCGGCATCTTAAAATTTAACGCAATTGTTTCATCAATATACATAAAACCTTTTCGCATGCTCTCTCACTCCTTTCTAAGTTACCAAACACTTAACAGCTTAAAGTAAACAGCTACTATTATTCGAACTCTATTACACATATCACATCTTGTGTCTAATCAGTTTTAAAATCACTAGATTTAGTATCTTCGGATTATATATTTTCAATTATCTCAGAGTACTCAAGGCGTTTTGTAACCCTTTTGCAACCCTATTGTTATTATAAGATAATTGGGTAGGATTCGCAAGCGAAACACGATTATATTTCGAACAAATTTTCTATCCAATACTATATAGAATTATCATTGTACACTGCCTTCAATCTCCATCCCAAATACAATCCGGGCGCATTTTTGCAAATGCAATCAACTGGTACAATGGTTTTAATGCATTCGCAGCTGTAGGTAACCAATAATCATTAGTCTCTCCTTCACTCACTTCAAATTCGATTTCTTCCTTTCTCGCACACTCAATTTTTCCAAACACAACATCACAAACGTCAACTTCTCTGTCATTTTTGTCATAGTAGATTGTCTTCTCCCTCTTTGATATAATCCAATCTCCATTCTTCTTATAATTCTTTTCTATGCCCAAAATCATTTTTTCAAGCATCGGAATACTGTCTATTCCAGAAATACCATAAATTGTCCGAATACCCTTTTCTTTATAAGTCTCGTAATAGTAACGACCATAGTTATATGTAATATTAAGTTCCGCCTCAGTATTTAATGCCGGTGTAAATGTGCCTGTTTCCGGATGATAATCTGCAACATAAGTTCCACCTGTCATCAAATGCCCGGGAACCTTTGCCACCTCTCCTGTTACCGAATCCTTCAAATGAATATCATAGCTCATACCTCATTCCTCCTATCTTCACCATTTCTTCTGATTCTAATAAGAAGATAATTCATAATATTCATTTTGTCATTGGACAGATAGTCCAATGACCTCACGCTAACTTGCAAAAATATTTCATATAATACAACAATCTCTTTGTTGTCGGATTATCAGATAATTCTATGATGCCACACACATAAGACTCCTCCTGCAAAACCAACAATTCCTCCATATGTACATTCAATAGTTTGCTCAATGCACATAAATATTCTACTGAAGGAAGAACTTTACCCCTAAACCATCTGTATATGGATTGAGGGCATGTCAAGTGAAGGTATTCCTGAATGTACTTCACATCATATCCCGCTGCTATCAGCATCATTTTTAATTTTATTCCAGTTTTCACTCGGTCAATTGGTTAATACATAGCAAAATCTCCCTTCATCTCATATCTTTATCGAAAATACCTCTACAAAGTCTGTTTGGGACTAATCCTTCTTCCAGTCCAGCCCATCATATCAGCCCATCCAAGCATGCTCTCCCTTTCTTCATCATGAATGTCTGCTTCATATATTGTCTTTAGCATACTGCAAAAACCACCAATTCCACCAACATCATCAACAAGCTCTATTCCGTCTTTTTCAATACATATCGGACGATGCTTTGCAATAATTTCTTCCAGCAAGTCAACAGGTATATTTTTATCCTCATCCACTTTTTCTGTCCACACGCCTGCCTCATCACATTGATAAACATTTTCGCATGTAATCAACACTTCCCATCCATCACCATAATCATAACTATAAATTAATTGTTCTGTAACAGGTAACACTGGAATATTATAGCTGTCCAAAAATTCACGTTCCTGCTTAAAGCTTCCAAATCGCCTTCTTTCATATTCTTCTATGGCATCATCTACATTACATTGCATTATTTTTGACTCAATATATTTCTTAATCTCTGCGAAATTATCCACTTTGCTATCTTTCATACATAAAACATCAGATACAGGTAATCTCTCAATCAGCTCATGACACATTACATCTGCAAATGCGTGGACTACCTGATCGATTGAAGCATCTTTCAGTTTTACATTATAAGGATCCGGCTGTTTTTCTGCCCTAAAATCAAATTCACGAACAGTTATCTCATCCCACCTTGCAAGCATTTTATTAACTTCCATTTGGTTCATGAGATAATGCTCCCCATAACCTTTATACTTATAAGGTCCTGTATATTTTCTCCTCATCCACGATTTAATACTTTCCCCCTCTCTGTAATCATCATCCCAATAAATATCTTCGTAATTTTCCGTTGGAAATCTAAAATATACCCCGACCATCTTTGACCAGACAAGAAACTTATTATCCGTAAGATCCTTAAATACATTTTCCGGTAAGCTAAAATTATGTAGATGACTATTCTGCCATCCAAACATTCTTAAAATTGCATAGTTCAAAGCATGTAAGGTAATATCTCCAGGCGCCAGAATATCTCTGGATATGGACCTTTTTACCGAACCATACTTTTTTAAAGTCTGCATTTCATCTTCATCCGTATACTTCATATCCAATTCTAAATGCAGTTTTAACACCTTTTGGAAACCATTATCTGTCTTTTTTAGCTCAAGATTCTTTATCTTTTCCATTTCTTCCTTCCTTTCTGGCGCTTTGTCACGCCCTGCACTTTTTATTACCTGCATGGATGCAGCTTTTTTCATTCTGTTCCTATACTTGTCTGAGCGTATTGCCTCCTTTGACAATTCTTCCCCACCATATACACCTCTCTCATAAGGCATATATGCCTGTACATTTTTCACAGACATATACAATGTGTCCGCTATTTCCTCTGTCGTCATGCCTTGGCTTTGCAGCTCTTCAATTTGCTTACTTGTATTGCTCTCCCACAGTCCCGCTGTGATTAGTATTTTACGAACTTTGACCGTTGACATACCAGTTTCTTTTGCTGTTTCCAATATTGAATTATTTGTTAGATATGAATCTATTACCGATTCAACTTGTCTTCCTGTTAGTTTACCCATGTAACTTCCTCCAATAAAATCACTATATCTCTAATTCTCTTTCGTGTCAACCTAATCTTCTAATGACAATTGAATTCTCTCTGAATTCATATGTTTCTTTACTGTAAATCTCGATAATTTTAGGAACCCTTTCCTTACAGATAACTCTTAATCCCCAGCACAGTCTGTTCTCCCTGCACCTCACTGGTAAGTTCAAACAGATTATCTTTTGTAGCAAAAAGATTCTTGGGATTTCTTCCAATTATCAAATACTGGTTCTTATCATCAAGAGCAATATGCTTTCTTACATCTTCATCTAACAACACATCTGCGTTATCTATTACAATCAATTTTCCACTTGCACCTTTTATAATACCTGCAATATCCTTCTGATAATCCAGATAATTCAAACAGACAATATCAGGATTCAATGCCATACACTCTTTTATAAACGAAAAGGATGCGGTTTTTCCAGTTCCGGAATCTCCTGTAAGTATTGTAATATTACTTGTAAATTCAAAATCCAAAACAAACGAAGTATGAACTGTAGAAAAATGCTCCATTACAATTGGCTTACTCTTCATAACTCCACCACTCCTTTAACTCTTCATAATCATGAATTTCCTTCTTATCAGAAGAAGTCTGCACATTGACTGCATCCATTTCAAACGGTATTAATGCATAATCACTGTAAACACTTCCCGCTTGAAAACCAAATAATATCTCCAAGGCATTATTCCCACATTCCTTCAGACAAAACACCTTATCCGGATTATAAAGCACATTCAGTACAGTCTTGCATCCGGCTGATAATTTATCTACATCCAACACAATATCATTGAATTTTGAACGCATTTTGAACTTGCTAATTAACTTAGCACCATCTATTGTCTCTATTATCTTTTCCGCTTTTTCATCAAGTTTGAGTGCAGTATTTTGATTGAAAAAGATATCATTTAATTCTACGTATTCCATATCTTGCGGAATATCTTTTTTATTTTTAAAAATCGTTATCACAATGCCACCTCCAAACCTATATTCTGAAATTGCTTCAAAAGACTTGTGCCCTCACAAATTCGCTTCATTTTCTCCTTAAGTGGTAATCTGCTCGCATCAAGACCACAAATATCATCAGGCATTCTTTCTTCCCATTCACAGCAGTCCTTAATCCAGCATTCTCCAACACTTCCCTTCGAAACCTCAAATCCTGTATTTCTCGTTAAATCAAACAAAATTCTCGCTGACAGTTGTTCTACATTATAATTATCGACATACCCATTATATTCTATAATTTCACGAATATCCTTATAGTTAACTTCGCCACTTTGAATTGTCTTAACAAGCTTTTCTCTCGCAGTAATGATTTTCTTGCGTTTTACCAAAAACTCATCGTCAGGTGCGTAAATCCATTTTATCAAATCCTTAAATTCAAGCAATAGATATTCAAAACAGATAATGTCCATCAGAACAACATTGGATTTATCGTCGGCATATTTTCTTAGCAATTTCTGCTCCATAGCTACTTGGAAATTGTCAAATGAATTATCAAACACCACAATATATCTATTCCCTGTATCTTCCAACACCTTTACTGCTTTTACCAGTTCGCTGTTGTTTTTCTTGCTTTCCAGCACTATTTCCGGACATAACTGCCCAAGAAGTGTCTGCCAAAATATGTAGCCGGATTTATCTTTTCTATCCTCAATCCATAAGTATGTTTTCATCAATGCACTTCCTTCCATGCCTTTTTCAATCAAAAATACTTTTTACAATTTTCTTTATCAGTCATACCTAAGAACCGCTCTTCCATTCATACGACCTGCTATTTCCTTTGCCAATATGAGAGATGCTATAAATTTATCTTCTCCATCGGCTTCATCCTCTATAACATCCGCCAAGCCCTTTGCGAAATCTTTTTCTGATTCATATCCAACTAAAGCTGAAGCTTTTTGTATCAGCTCATCGTCCACGATTGCCATATCTTCTGGAAGAAGCTCATCTCCAATACTGGTATAAAACCAACTCAATCTGCACTCTTTAAACACATTACAATATACAGATTCTGTAATATGTTCTCTTTCAAGTTTATCCGCTTCATCTGCAGTAACAATGTATTTATTGCCTGCATATTCAATCGTACGCTCACCCAAATAGTCTGTATGCATAGAAAAGTTATGTATTTCTCCTAATGAATACTTTTGGCATGCAAATTTAACAACATCATCAAATGATGCATAAACAGACTTCTCCTTCAAACGTCTATAATAGATATTGTCCAGCTTCTGAGTTAAATTCGTCACCCTTAGAGAAATATCTTCGCTTTTGTATATCTTATCTTCCTCATAGCCTTCTATGAGAAGTAAAATTTGTATTGAAAATCGTCTACTCATTTTTAATCAATTCCTTATCCATTTAAAATTCTTTGCTTTGACTATAGAATTCTTGATTAATATCTCGGTTAAACCTTGTTTAAATTCTTGTTTGAGCTTGTCTATTTAAACAAGAATCAAGCCACCCTATTTATCCACCATAGAAATAACTGGTGGAATTCCCTCAATGGGTATTCTAGTAGACATAATCAAACAATAATGTATCCTCTTAATGATTCCCTTCATATACTTTTTTCGTAGTACTACAACACGAATTTATTATTGTTATAATTCGCCATAAAAACCGCAAGGCAATCATCATAATAATCTCTCAATTCTTCTTTAGCTTCCTGCAATACTCTACCTTTAGTGCTGTCTTTTCCCACTACTTCAATTTGAGCAGACAATTTATCTAATGTTGTTTTTGTGATTTCACATATCCATGCAAGATTATGTATTGGACGATATAACTTCAATCTCGTTATCATATCTCGTCCTTTTTCATCATCGGAACAAATACCACCATCTTCACCTCTATAAAATATTGTTCCATAATCCGTTTCCTCTGGCTCATAAAATAACTCGTTCTTTATCTCTCTTTTTTTAATATCACCTCTATACTGACTTCCCTTTGCTACATTACATTTTTTACATGAATACACCAAATTGGCATATGTTGCCTTCAATTCTGGCCACTCATCTTTAAAAGCATCTTCTGGTATAAAGTGATCTACTTCATATGATGTAGTAATTTGCGTATCCAACAAATTACAGTATGCACATCGATGGTTAAAATCTTCTTCCAAATATTTAATATAACTATGATAATCCTTATATTCTTTTGTACAAGTTCTCCTAATTGTATAATCTCTGAATTTTCTCTTCATAAGCATTACTCCAATAAATCATTTGCCTTCTCGATAAGTGCTACTATTTCTTTTGCCTTATTTTCATCAAAAACCTTATCAATCTGAGATTGTTCTGTAGGAACAAAGTCATCTAACTGACTTTCCAATGACAAAATATCTCCAATAACCTCACGCCCTCTGCTTCCATCAGTTAATTTCTGCTTCAAGTCTTCAATAGTAAGTTGTAATTTATCTCTTTGATCGTGATATTTCCGCATACTGTCAAAAATATTAAAAACTTTTTCTTTTGAATAATCACTTTCTAGCTTATAAAAATCTTTCTTTTTATAAACCTTATCTGCATCAATAAACTCTGGTTCCGTACTCTCTTTCACAACTTCTGTTAAAATAATTATCGGAAATTTAGGGACCTCGTCTTTTATTCTTTTAAAAATGTCTGTTCCCTTAATCTTTGATGTCTTAACAATGATTTTATAATCAACTATAAGAGATGATAATTTTGATTCTCTTATATCATTTATTACTTGTTCAAAAACTTCTGAAACAACATCTGACGCATTATCAGATATTAAATATGGTTTAAAATCATATTGTTCACTTGCTTTTGCGTTTGTTTTTATTGTTCTTCTAATCTTCTTTAATTGAGTTTCTTCATCATCTATTAATCCAATAATATACATAATCTACCTCCTTCTATTTAGTCCAAGTAGCCCTTAACATATAGCCGTTCTTAATAGGAACTACATGCAATTCGCCAGCATTTCGTGTAGCCGCTTCACGTGCAATCCATAAGCCTAATCCTGTTCCATCTTTTTTTGTGGTTTCTCTAGCATTCAACGTTTCATCCGGATTCTGCATATATTTCTCATCTAGTTCCGGACCATTATTTGACATCTCTAAATATATCTTTTTATCATCTTCATATATAGAGAAGAAAATTGAGCGTTCGCCTTCTGCCTCTTCCAAATAGTATGCAGAATTTAAAATAAAGTTATTCAGAATTAAATGTAAGTCTATGATTGGCAGGGCTAATTGCACATTCTCATCAAGTCGCACAAGTTGTATCTCAATAAACTTTTTATCAAGTAAAGGCTTCCATAAATTCTCAATATGAATCAAAAAACTCTTTAATTCTACTGATCGTGCTTCGAAATTCTCTTGTTTCACCGAATCCATAATCAGACTAACCCACTCGGATAATAATTCATCTGTACTATCCAATTCTTCCAATAAATCATATGGATTAAAATCTTCATCACCAGTATATGGCTCATAATTAAGCAATCTATTAATTGATTCTTTTAAGTGTTGACCTCTACTTCCAAATTCAGTTCCCATTCTCGTAATTTCATGTGAAAAGGTTTGTGCCATCACTCCAGCTGCACTAAGAACCATCATTAATTGTTCTGTAGACGTCTTATTCTCATTCTTCTTACCCAAAGTAACAATTGCATCTTTCAAATCTTCTTCGGATATCCTACCTTCTCCATCTTCCTTCTCTGTAGAACCATCCCCTCCATTTGTAACTCCCAAGAGGTCATCTTTCGCTTTCTTATTCTCACGCTCCCTCATTACTTGCTCATAAATTTGCTGAGCTTTGTCATCATGCGCCTTTTTCTTTGCACGTTCCCATGCCGCAAACTCTCTGAGTGCATATTGCCTATCATATTCAAACTTACCCAAGATTCCTTGCAGAAGTTCAACAAAGCAATCGTATTCTCTGTTTAAACTCATGCCTTCTCTATTCGCAGTATCTTCCAACTTTGGATTGTGCATCCTACTGATAGATACACTTCCTATCAGCTGATTAGGAGAAACTCTCCAATTACCACTTTCATGTGAGGCGGCTGCCGGGCTCTTTTGAACTCTAAGACTTAAATTAATCCAATCAAAAAACTGTCCTTCATCACCATATGGTCTAACTTTAAAACTATCACGATAAATCTTTATTCCAGAAAAATCATTTAACAGTTGTTTTCTTTTCCTACTCTTAAAATCTTTAACAATTTCAACTGTACTTTTTTGATTTTTCATATAATACATTTTTAAGCCGAAAGGACCTACCGCATTATATTTTTCAATGGCTTCACTTGGATTTTCCAATATCTCTTCTAAAGAATATTTGAATTGTTTTACTCCATCGAAATCCTCTCTTTTATAATTGTCTACTTTAAATGCTTCTCTGTCCCAAAACTCTTTCAAGTCATACTTTTCGATATCCGTTGGCGAATATTCAATTTGCATCATTTTCTTAGTTGTGTCGATTTCGTTTCTATCCAAAGTGATAGTAACATTCCCTTTTCCATCAAATTCTGCTTCAATTAAGTAATCATAATTATCTCGTGTTATTCCCGTACTTTCAGTCTCAAAATTCAACTCTGGATGGCTGTAATTTCTTACATATATATCAAACCGATCTACACTTCCAAGAGGATTAATATTTTTAAGATTATTATTTACCTTAGTGTATAATTTCTCATCCCAAAACTCACGAATAGGACTTAATATAATTATAGTACCAGTATCCCATTCGTAATCTTTAACCAATTCAAAATCTTCTTTTATATATTGTTTTACTAAATCCTCGAACTTTCCATCACATTCCTGAAGTTTTGCTTCTACTTGGTTTAACAATCTTGCATTATCAAACTGTGTCCAGTCAATCTCCCACTGATATATCTGTTCTACATCACATTTTGTAAAAACTCGTGTGCTTAATGAAAGCTTATCCAATGCAAAACGGCCAATTCCTTTGGCTCCTGTTTTTATTCTATTTTTCTTTGGACTATATACATTTACCTCCTTATTATCAGTACCAATATTCATCCATGCAGATTTCAAGATAGTCTTATTCATACCTGAACCATTATCAATAACAAGGATCTGAGAAATAGAGCACAGATATTTCTCTAATTCCAAAATATTTACATCTTCTTCATTCAACACATACAAACCGTCTTTTATGCTGTAATTTTGTAATACAAGTTCCATATTATTCTTGAAATAACTATGTACTTCCGAACGTGTCAATGTACTTGGTACTCCGTTAAACGGATTTATATATTTTACATATACACATTCAGCATCTGCATCATATCCATTTTTTACCAATTCTATAATGGCACCATCCACATCGGAAATATTTTCTCTACCAATAAGTCTGGCTGTCTTAGCACTTACTTGGAAAACCATAGATTCCATATGCTCTATTCCTCCTTCTAAAATTTGAATTCTTCAATATCTTTCGATGTAATTCTCAAAGAAGTTCCACTAATATGAATTCCTACATCTTGGACATACTTCATAAACACATCGCTTTCTAAAATATTTTTTGCATCTTCCAGTTTATAAGTTTTATTATCTGATTTTGGTACAATATACATTCCTGCATATGGGATACACTTCTTTTTCAACATATATACTGCTACCGTTTCAGTAATCACTGTAGAAATTAATAGCTTACGTTTATTTAAACCAGACAAAGCTTGCGACCGGCCATATTCAAACCATAACGCACTTTTATCACTTTCTCGTTCATCCAATTGCTCTCTAAAATCATTCAAATAACTTTCCGCTCCTGGGAAAAGAGATGAGAATTGTTGCGAAGTATACCTAACCAATTTTCCATCTTTATAATCATAGGGAAAAATAATCATCTCTGTTTTTTTATAACGTAATGAACGCGGTGTTGCAGTCTCCCTTACTATCTCTTTTTCAATATCTTTTCCATTGCATCGATAGAATCCATTTATCTCCTGATAATTCTCTTTCTTTAATACATATGCTTCATTTAGTAACGTTGCAACCACATGAGCGACTTGAAAATAGTCACCAAAACGTCTCTTCCCTGGTGTATTATTTTTTGTAAAAAACCATTTACTTGACAAATTAGCAATCGGTATAATCAGTTTCTCCTCACTTGCCATATCATTGTAAATCATATCTTCACAATATGACGCTTTATCAATAACCATTATTGCAGATTTCACCAGTGCATCGTCAAACATTTTATCTTGAGTATAATCATATATTTCTTGTAAATATGGTTTAATATAAGACCTTAATTTTTCTCCAAATACAGTTTTAAAAATACTACTAGGAATTAGGTATGCCATTTTACCATTACTGTCTAAACAATCGATACTTTTTTCGATAAATGCATAGCAATAATCGAATTTTCCCTTCTCACATGTCTCAAAAGTTTCTCTTACATAATTCCTTTCCTTTTCATCTAATTCTTGATATGTAATATATGGTGGGTTCCCTACAACATATTGAAACTTTTGATCACATTCCCACCTTAAATAGTCCGCATTAACTATATTCCATTGGATATTGCTGAGTCCTTTACTTTTTGCCAATGCATTTAGATTCTGAATGCACTTTTTATGTTGTGTAGAATCAATTTCAACACCACATATATGCTTTGACAATCCATCACATATATCTTCATCCGACAATCCATGTTTTCTAGCATCGTCGATATATCGCCCCACAATCACCACCAGGATATTTCCATCGCCACATGAATTCTCCAAAATATTCTTCTCATATAAATTTTCGTTATAACCTACGCTGTCTAATAACTTCTTCACATAACCATTAGGTGTAAATACCTGGCACTTCTTGTTCATAACTATCTCTTCGCTTTCTCTATTCTTCCTCACTCAATATCCATATCTGCTTGAGTGGTATTTCCGCCTTAATGGCAGGGCTTAATTTCTCGTAATTATCAAATAATTCTTTAATAATATCCGTGGAATCCCACAGACGAATTTTGAAGAACTGATTACCTTCTTCTCTGGCAACGCTATCTTTAAATCCATTCCATGATACAAGCAAACCATATTCAGCTTGTACATTGTTCATCACGCCGCCCAATTGATCCAATGTCGGTCTATCGACAGGTGTATCTTGAGTCTTCACTTGTACACAAATCTTAGGCGAACCAAATCCCATCTCTCCGCCAGAGGCTAATAAATCTTTTCCTCCGTCAGCCCCTTGTTTACTGTGATATACTGTAAATCCTTTTGCTTGCAAAATCTCTTCAATTAAGTTTTCCATTTTGTAACCCTTAAATTTCTGAATAATATGTTTAGCAATAGCATCCTGTATTGCCTCTTCTAAATTCGTTGATGAATCAGCTTGTGTGTCATCGGCTTCTGAAAACACAGAATTAGATGCACCTGGAACTTTCCAATTATTTGCTTCCATAGCTTTAATTCTGTTTTCAGCATCATTTCTTGTAATTTTACAAACAGTCATAAATGCACCAAACGAATACAAAATATCTTGGTCAAAATTGTTTCTTGGAATATCTTTTGCGAACCAATCTATACTTCTGTAATGATAATACGGATTACCATTATTGGCATCATATGTATATTCTCCGATAACTTTGCCAATATGGATTGTACTCGTCCTCTTACTTGGCAAAACAATCCAATCACATTACGCCACTTCTTTATATCTCGTATACATATACTCATAAATCTTCTGCCTGTATGCAAAAATTGCATTATCCGAATAACTTTCCGGCAGCTCTTCCCAAAGAATTCTACCAATCAGCGTGTCTATCTCAGCCTTTGTTTCCTGTTTATCCGTCCAATGGTCAAGTTCTGCAATTTTCGACTTAACCTTATCAAGCAAATCTACCGCAACTTTCTTAATAGCTTTGATATCTTCTTTTGACAATTCTTCCGAAAACAGCATATCATACAACGATAATTCTTCATCGCTTGCAAATCCTTCACGAACATAGCGTTGTTCTTCCTGGCTCATACTATTCGCCAAATCCATAAGTTCCATGAAGGTCTTTTCAATATTAGCTCTATCCTGCTCGCTGTTGTATTCTTCAATAATTTGCTGATAACGCTCATAATAATCTACACGCCTAGGGTTTGTCTTCAGCATAGAATCAAGACGTTCCTGTATAAGCTCATCCAAATCCATAATCATCAAATTTCTCTTCTTCACCTTAGCAAACTCTCTCCTTAGCAAATCAAAATCAATTTTACTGATGTCAAAACGCTTTGAAATATCGCTACTCGACTGTTGCTCAAGCAGAATATAGTCGCCTAAAATTCCGTTAATCTGAACCATCAAATCTACATTATCGACATGCTTTCTCTTCTTTCTTAATTCCTCACATATTGCAACGATTGCATCCTTATAGGCTCTGTCGTTAGCAGAAATATCATTTCTATCAAGATATTTCATAAGTCGATTTAATTCATTTCCATAAGTTAAAAACTGTTTCTTAGTCTCTCTGCTCTCCGAAACAGCATTTGCCCCTTCCTGCAACAATGCCAG
Organism: uncultured Bacteroides sp.; assembly: GCA_964405715.1. Taxonomy (GTDB): domain Bacteria; phylum Bacillota; class Clostridia; order Lachnospirales; family Lachnospiraceae; genus Coprococcus_C. The sequence continues at coordinate 25,757 of CAYOOW010000024.1, read as the reverse complement.
TTTTGCAAAATCTTTTGCATCCACCAAAGCCTTAAGAGAGAAATTGTAACCTTTTAAGAAAGTATCCGCTGCCGCAATCACTTCCATAATTCTTGCAATTAATTTACCTTTATCTACAGTCGGATCTGTTCCTCCACCGATATTTGCAGTATAATCTGCCAACGCCTTTCTTAAAGCTTTTACTATACCTATGTAGTCAACAATCAATCCGTTGCTCTTACCCTCTGCAACCCTATTCGCTCTTGCAATAGTCTGCATTAATGTATGTGCCTTTAAGGGCTTATCCAAATACAAACATGACAAGCACTTTACATCAAATCCGGTAAGCCACATAGCACAGACAAATACGATTCTTAAAGGATTGTCTTTATCTTTAAACTCTTTATCTAACTCACGCTTTTCCATCTTCATGCGATGAGGCGTAATATCAAGATTCCACTTTTTAAATGTCTGCACTTCATTCTGCTCCTGACTGATAACCACAGCCATCTCTGTTTCTTTCATCCATTTAATCTTTCTATCCAGCTCTTGCACTTCCTGCTGTGATGCAGTTTTACGCTTATTCTCCAATGCCTGTACTTCCTGCTCCCAATAGTCCTTTACAAAATTATACATACGCACACAGGTCACTTTATTCAAGCACACAAACATAGCCTTACCGCTTGTCCACAAGTCAGAGTAATGCTCTACAAAATCTTTTGCCACAGAACGCAGACGTGGTTCCGCTGTCAATAAATGTATTTCTTTTTCAAATTCGTGCTCCAGCTTTTCCTGCTGTGCCTCGTCTAAATCTGCTGCTTCTATTGCATCCAAAATCTTCTCTGTAATATCCGGATTCTTAATATCTAATATCTTCTCTCCTCTGTTCTCATAATAAAGTGGAACTGTCGCACCATCATCTACCGCTCGCTTGAAATCATATACAGAAATATATCCACCAAATGTACGCTCTGTAATGTTATCACTTGAAAGCAATGGTGTTCCAGTGAACCCAATTCTTGATGCAGTCGGTAACAATGCAACCATATTATCAGCAAACACTCCATACTGACTCCTATGGGCCTCATCTGACATAATAATGATATCGTGGTCAGGATAAATAGGCTTGTCTACCTTTTGATTGAACTTCTGTATCAATGTAAAAATAAAGCTCGGATTACCTTCCAATTTCTTAATCAAATCGCTTCCACTGGTTGCCATAAACTGTGCTGCCTTGGTCTTTCCAAGCAATCCACAATTCTCAAATGTATCACTAATCTGCGTGTTTAATTCTTCTCTATCTGTAAGTATAACAATAGTTGGCGAACCGGCAAATTTCCTCCGAATCTTCTGCGAAAGAAACACCATAGAATAACTCTTTCCGGATCCTTGTGTATGCCAGAACACACCCAGTTTACCATTATTCAGTTTTCTTGCCTCATACGCTTTTACTGCCTCATTCACACCAAGATACTGATGATTTCTAGCTAATATTTTTACTGTCTTTCCGCCGGAATGGTCATACAAAATAAAGTTCTCTAACAAGTCAAGGAAATTAGCTTTGTTACAAATACCACGAAGCATAGTTTCTAATTCAACGCTACCGGTTTCCTGCTCGTTCAGACGCTTCCATTCATGAAAAAATTCATACTTACTTCCTAAAGTACCCACTTTCGCTTCTGTACCATTGGAAAGCATCAAGAACGCATTATAGTAAAACAAATGCGGAATGGTATCCAAATAATCTGTATAGTTATTGGTATATGCATCCTGCACATCCACCGTATTCTTTTTCAGTTCCACAAATAATAGTGGAATACCATTTACAAAACCCACTACATCTGTACGACGTCTATATAAATCACCATGAATCTTCAATTCTTTTATTGCCAAGAAATAATTTCTCTCTTCATCATAAGGATGGTCAAAATCTATAATCATAGCTCTTTTTTCTTCGGTCTGACCATTGGGTTTCTTTACCGTTACCGGTATCCCATCACGAATCATAGAATATTTGTCTTCATTTATCTGCATGAGTGAAGCCGTAGACATATAATATTCAAATTTCTTCTGTGCTTCTTCTACCTGAGCATCTGTTATCCATGGATTCAGAACACGAAGTGCCTTTTGAAAATAGCGTACCAAAAGAATATCTTTATATGATTTTCTACCGAATGTGCCATTATCGCCTAGAACTTCTGTATTGTAGGCAAATTCTACCTGCCAGCCAAGTTCATGCTCAAGAAGGTGCCCTGAGCTTTCTTGTACTAATATGTTTTCTGAATAATCATAGCTCATAGAAATCACCTTCTCCCTTCTCGAATTTTTCTCTAAGACAAAATTCCTCATTGATTTTTATCACTAAAATAATCATCAATTTCAATAAAACTAAATAATCTTGTTTTTGAACATTTTCATCAAGTGAACCAGTATCATGAATATACCTGTTCCTTAAATCAAGACCATTTGTAAATTCGGCTTTATTCAAACAAAAATCAAAATATTGACTTTCGGGTTCTGAAAGCAATGAACTTTCCACTCTAATCTCACCAGCATTAATCAAGTCCTTTAACATACTACTTTTCTGATACTGTAAGCATATTACTTCTTTATGATACAATTCATATAAAATAATAAATCTCTCTCGATTAAAGGTAATAATATTATTCTTTATTGCTAGGATACCTCTACCCAGAAGCCATTTTATTTCATCCTTTTGATAAGACTGAATATCATTCATACCGATTTTTTCCTTATGAATTAACTCAAAAAATGTACTATATTTTTCTTTGGTTTTCTCTGTATATGATAAAATGCTTTGGTCTGAAAACACAGCATACATTTCATGAATTAAGTCAGTACTATTACAATACGCATATTTATGTTTAATGTAACTTGGAATATCTTTAAATCTTATTGATCCGGAGGACATTTCATAGAATTCCCTATCAATACATCCTTCTTCCAAATATATTTTAAACTGCTTGGTAACTCCATCCATTACAGATGCGAATCGCTCGTACTTACTAAGTATGCTATCTGTCTGTGCCGGCATAGAACAAATGAATCCCTCTACACCAAATTCTTCTTTCAAATATGTTTCAAAAAACCATTTCACAATATCCTCAATATGAATATTCTCTTTCTCCAAGACATCTCTGTAACATCCCATTTGCGCATTTGCCAAACCATTCAATATTGTAAAAGAATGACCGAACTTATACATTGTTTTTCCATCTACAATGAATGTGTCTTCAATTGCACCTCGCTGAGATTTAATGGAGGTAAGCAGACATCGCATTTGCATATCAGTATAATCAAACAGATAAATAAAATTATTCAACAGTGTAGCATAATCACTATTTTCTTTTACCCAGTTTACGTTGTATTCAGCTACAATATTATTTCCTTCATACCTAACCGACTTCTCAGGCAAATCTGATCCAAAAGAAACGATAGCGCCATACTGCTGTGATATCATGTAAATGTTAGAATCATCCCATATCTTTTCAAAACGTTTTTTTGCTTTGAATCGCAATCTGTCATTTAACGGAAATTCTTTTGTTCCCTTCCCATTCATTATAAGATTTAGCAAATTGCCATTTACATGTTCACCATCAATATAATCACTTATTATTTTATACTTTATTACAGGAGTTAAACTTTTCGGTAAATGCAATTCTAATGGTTTTGAATGTTTTTCTAAATAATAATCCACAAGCAATCTTGCACCATATTCTGGCTCTTGTAACAATTTCGTGAGTTCTTCATCAAAGAAAGATACAAATACCTTATCACTCAATAGCTTATATGGATTTATGCCCATTTCTTTAATAATTGGTATAAATCTTTCTTTACTTATTCTTTCGTATACCTTAAATCGACAGAAAAAATCCCAAAAATCATCCCAATATGTCACATAGCAATCATTATAGATGGTAACAATATTATTCTCATCAATGGAATCAAAAAACTTCTTAATATCTTTTACAACAGTTTCTGTTCTATTTTTGTAAGTATTATATTTCTCATCATCCCATGATGGCACTTTACATATCTTTTCAAAGAATATTTTCGTATGGTACAACTGAAATATGTTATTTACATCGGATAAATCTACCTGATTTTGAGCATAAGAATCCAATATCGATGCTAATTTTACTTCATCACCTTTAAAACATAATCTTGCATCAAAATAATCCTTGTGTTCAAAATTCATCAATATAACTTACACCTCCAATTCTTTGTCCGGCAGTTTCTCCTGCAAGCTGTTACAATTCAGCCATTGGTTTTGACTTTTTGCATCCTCTTTTAGCAGCTTTTTGAACATTTCTTCACCAAGTTTATTGACAGCATGATTGTATAGTCCTTGTTGATACTGTGTAAGCTTGCGGTATAAATCCCGGTCCGAAAATCTTGTCCATGGCATTGGATAGATATCGCCCTGACTCTGTTCAAGAGATGTTATCTCTTGGCGAGCAACATTCTGAGCATCCGACAGAGCCTCTATCATACCGAATCTCGTTGGATTATTGACTTGAGCCTGTAGTTTGAAATATTTTTCAAGAAGCTCTATAGCTTCCTTTGCCTCTTTGGCTTCGCTTATTCTTTCAGAATTCTCCATATCTCATACCTCCAATTCTCCGCTCATTAATTTTGGTAGCAAGCAGTCACGGGCCTGTGACAATAAAGCAAACTGCCTTTGTATATTGCTTGATTTTTTCATAATGTTTTCGATTGGAAGCAGTAATGCTTCATTGTTCGGGATAAGTAATTCATGACTTAAGAAATCTTCAAAAGCAAAATTATTGATTCCATTTGAGCCTTGTTTCTTAAAGGGCATCATTCTGCCGCTGGTTTGCATTTCTTGGATTTCCCAGTAAATCATTAGTGCATGTAATTTATCTATTGGTCTGAATAGCTTACAAAAACTTGCGCAAATAGTGTTTTCACCGCAGGACTGCAGTATCAAATCATCTATCAGTAGGCTTCTTCCGATGTTATTGATATTTCCATTGGATAACTCAAAGACAATATCATATGCCTGCAAAGCTCGTTTTTTCCTATCATTTTCTGTGTGATACCTCAAAGGCACATCGTTAAAATTACCTGCCTTGATATCGTTAATGTCAGTTCCGCGAATGACTTTTCCGGGGATGGTATTTTTGCCCATGATAGTTTCCTTTCCCCATCCTCCGCCAATATGCATATCAAGACACTCAAGGACAGTTTTATGTGTCCACCCCTCTGGCACACCGTCGACAACCGCCACATCTTCATATCCCGGAAAACGCAAATCTATAAACCATTTTTTATATAAGCGTTGTGCAGCTTCTTCAAGCAATTTGATTTGCTTTTGATTGCTTTCAATGAGGTTATCATAAGCACCAAGAATTCTAACTATCTTTTCTTGATATTCAATATCTACAGGATACGAAATGCTGACTGTACCAAGTTTTCCTAATGACATAAATCCTTGAGCCACACCGCCTTTAATCGCCTGCACTTGTGCATCAAAAGATGCACTTTTAATAAAGTATGCAAGATATTGAGGAAGTACTATATCAGAATTAGTTCTAAATATTGCAACACTACTTGAAATGCCTATTTTTTCATCTCGCACAACATACACTCCACCTATACTTCCAATAATACTATAGAGAATATCGTCTTTTTGAGGCTGAGTTAATGCGTTTGATTTCTTTCTAAAATGTTTATTATATGTTTCCTCAGAAATGTAATCCACATTTGAATAGTCAATACCACTTTTTGTTATATTTTTTGCCGTCAAATATGGAATTCCTGATTCTGTACGTTTAAGAGATGCATGTGCTCCGTCCCCTATTCTGGATATCTCTGATAATTCACTTGTTTTCCAAATCATAATCCCATCTCCTTCATATTGTTGGAGATAGCATCCATTAAATCATTTGATTCCGCTTGCAAAGCTAAAAGCTCTCGGTGAATTTCAGCCATTCTTTCTTCAAAATCAACACCATCATCTTCCACGGGTGCTACGCCGACATATGCTCCCGGTGTCAATGACCAACCTTTTTCTTCAATGGTTTCAATACCTGCTATTTTACAGAGTCCAAGTACATCATCATACTTGCCTTCACCAAACTTGCTATAAAGCCAATTCGCCTCTTTTGCAACAGACAATATTTCATCCAACCATGCCAAATACTCATCCCATTTTGCCTGTTCTGCCTTTTTCTGGCGATTTTCCGAACGCTCAACACATTCTTTTGCATATTTACGCTTAGAGACAATATGCTCTTTGAGCGAAAGTGTCAAAGACTCAAAATCACAATAATGAATTATTATATTATTAAGCTCCTTATCCGTAGATTCACTCATATACGCATAAATTGTATCTCTATACTCTTGAATCAATGCCTTATACTTTTCAATGTCACCACGATACAACCACACAATAGCATTCAGATTCTTAAGTTGCCATTCACTCCATTCATTCAAAGTTCTATCTACAACCGTATAGTAATTTCTCGCATCAATAAACAAAACTTTGTTCTTAAGTTCTTCTGCCTTTCCCTTGTCGAAGAACCATAATGAACAGGGTAAACTCTTTGTGTAAAAGAAATTATTTCCCACACTAATCATCACATCCACATGACCTGTCTTAACCAGATTTTCTCTGATCTCCTTATCACTACCTTGACTGTCTGTAGCAGATGATGCCATAACAAATCCAGCACGTCCAGTCTCATTCAGGTATGCATAGAAATAAGAAATCCACAGGTAATTACCATTTCCTATTTCTTTATTCTTGTTCTCCTTCGGTGCTCCAAAAGGCAATCTTCCTGCTTGCTTTGCAGATTCTGCCTTTACTTTATCTACATTAAACGGTGGATTCGCCATTACATAATTACAACAACCTTCCAGATTATGTGCATCATGATAAAAGCTGTTTGCTTCATCTCCGGATTTAATCACACCTGTAAGCCCATGAACAGCCATATTCATAAGACAAAGTTTCGCATTGTACTCCACTTTCTCCTGACCATAAAATGTCATACTACTATTTGCTTGCAAACCTGCCTCATTTATAAAATCACCTGTCTGCACAAACATTCCACCCGAACCACATGCCGGATCAAGCAAAATACCATTTGTAGGCTTCAAAATATTAACAATCATTTTTACCAACGACTTCGGGGTAAAGAAAACCCCATCATCAGACGCAATGTTTTTTGCAAATTTATTGAGGAAATATTCATAGATACGCCCTATAACATCCCCTCCCACTTCATCAAGTGCATTGTTATTAAATATACGTAACAACTCGCCCAAAAGTTCGTCCGAAAAGTCTGTATAGCTTTTAGGCAATACACCTGTCAATTGTTCACTCTGCTGTTCTACAAGTTCCATCGCATTATTTACAACCTCGCCCAAACTATTCATAGGTTGTCCTGCAATATTCTTAAGCCCTGATGCAGCTACATTTTCCGGTAGATTTACAAGCCATTCATACTGTGCTTCTTTTGGAAGATATAGAGCACTCTTTGCTGCAAAATCACTTGCTTCTACAGGCATCTGACGCCCATTACGCATAGGTCTGGTTTTCAGTATCTCCTTCTCAACCATCTTATATCTGCTGTATGCGTATCTCAAAAACAGTAACCCCAATACAGGCATGCAATATTGATTTGATGTAAGCTTAGAACCAGCTCTAAGCAAATCTGCCGACTCCCACAAGTCTGCTTCCAGTTTTTTTATACTTCTGTTATCCATTTTTCTTCATCCTTATGTTTTTATATAAACTAATCCGCTATAATTCTCTCAGATTTACTGTCCCTTTTTCAGTACTCGTCGTGGATCTTCCGGCTTTTTTGTGTTTTCCGGTATTAACCAAGTCTTTCCCTTTAAAACAGCTCCATCAATTCTTCCTTCTTTACAATAGATAGCTACTCTTCTTTGTGATATATTCCATATCTTTGCATACTCTGCTGTTGTTAGAAAATTCATGAATCATTATCCTCCACAAAACATACTCTTTTCCATATCTTATTATATTCGGTTACGTGAACATTTTCAACAAAAATATATAGCATTGGCATTAGCTTTTTGGCACAAGTTCCAAAGCAGTTGATTAACAATCTGCTCCTCCACCCTTGCTTTTATCCCATTTACTCTCCGCACCCACTCTATCGGATTTTCCTTCTTCAACAGCTCTGTCACACCCTCTTTCTCCATAATTCGCTTTACTGCCAATTCCACTTCCCTGTGACACTCCTCATCCACATCATGCAGATACTGATTCCAAGTGCCATCCATAAGCATTTTCAAACACTCATGCCTTTGATACTTCGCCATATATTCCCCACGCATGATACCGTACTTTCCAATTACATAATCTGTTTTCTGTTCCAGACTTAACTGTGGATAGTAGCAGCCGTCCTCTGCCAAATGATATGTAATTCTATTCTCTACAATGCTCTCTGCCAATTGATTTTCTACCATAACAGGCTCCTTTCTGCCGGGTGCATCGCACCCGGACTTGCACTTTATTGTCTGTTTTTCATTATCTAAAATCTTCCATACTCACATCTTATACCCTTTTGCCGGAGAAAAGCTCTCCAGCAACTGCAATACCAATTCTCATTAATAAAATCCCCTGCATTTCTTACATCCCCATACATACCATCCCGCCAATATCAGCAGAACATCTAACAACAACCACATTTCAAAGAGATTAACAGAAACAATCGCTTTCACATAATCCCCAAAATACATTGCTTTTAATTCCCTCCATGGAGAAATTCATCTCCACAAGCAAACTGGCGTGTGAGTGACGCAGATCGTGTAAACGAATCTTCTTTACTCCCGTATTTTTCACACCCCGCAACATCTCACTGGTCAGATAACTCTTGGTAAACTGAAACATCCTTGCATCCGGCATAATGCCATAGAGTTTCGACGTATACTCTTTCAAATCCTCTACCAGAAAATCCGGCAGGGTAATGACACGATTGCTTTTGGGTGTTTTGGGTGTGGTAATTACATCCCTGCCCTGAATCCTCTGGTAAGATTTACTGATGGAAATCGTCCTCTGTTCCCAGTTAATGTCGTTATAAGATAACGCCATTAATTCTCCAATCCTCATCCCAGTCCAGTACAATAGCTGAAATGCCATATAGGACACAGGCTTGTCCCGCACTCCCTCAAGAAACTGCAGATACTCATCTTTCGTCCAGAAATCCATTTCCTCTGCCCTGCTCTTTCCAATGCTTCCTGCCTTCTTGCATGGACTTCCCTGCAAATCGTAATACCGCTCCGCATAATTAAAAATAGCCGACAACTGATTGTTAATGGTCTTCAGATACGTTTCTGAATAACCTTTTTTCAGCATCTCATTCTGCCACTTTCGGATATCTGCCGCCTTAATCTCGTTAATGGCACGACTTCCAAAGTAAGGAAGAATTTTCAAATCAATGATATACCGCTTAGTACGAACTGTATTTTCTTTGAGCCTTGCCTCCATATCTTCCAGATATAATTCTACAAACTTGTCAAACCGCATTTCCAGATTGCTCTCCTGCTGCTGCAAAAAATCTCTCGCCCATGCCTCCGCTTCTGACTTTGTGCGGAAACCACGCTTAAACTTTTTCTTCCGGTTACCCTGCCAGTCCGTATAATAAAACTGGCACAGCCATTTGCCTGTTTTTTTATCCTTGCTTAAATTCATCTGCTCTCCTTTCCTGCCACATAAATGCCACTCCCTGTCTGGCATTCCGGCATAAATCAAACTGCCCGTTTCTCAGTTACATGCTTTCTGGCTTCTTCCAGCATTTCATCCGTAATCTCCATACCATAAAACTTTTCAAGGAAAAACTGTGTTGGAACCTTGCCGGGAATGACAATCTTGTCCATCTTCTCCAACTCATCATTGAGCTTTGCCACCAGCTCATAACAGTATGACTTTGACATTCCCAGTAATCCCTGTATTTCAGCTACCGATAAAAACATCTGTCTGGTTGTCCCCATAAAAAACTGCCCCCTTTCCTAGTGTTAGATACATTTGTATCTCTCCATGTAATCCATATAATAGCAGATACAAATGTATCCTGTCAATAGAATTTTTCATTTTTTTATTTTTCATCCTGTAAAATCCATTCCCTGTCCCTATTTCTATATGGAAATACCTGCTTTGACGTATTCCAACCAGCCTGTTTTGTCACTGCCTTCCATCCTGTTCCGTCATTTACGTCCTTTTTGCTTTTATCCGTTATTTTTCTGTTTTCATTTCTCCCTGCCTGTGTTACAATACAAATGTATCTGTTAAATATATTTGTAATAGATGGAGGAATCATTATGAGTGAATGGGATTTCTTATGGGGATTAGAAGGGGATGAACTAATGGATGCGATGGCATCCGGTGCGACTGCTTGGGAATGGGATTATATAGAGCAACAAGAAATGCAACAAAGAAAAATTTCTAATACTCGCAAGGTTACACAAATAAAAAAGAAGAATTTGGCTTTGTTCATAGATGCCGAAAGCGTGAGTAGCAATTATGCTACAAAAATAATGACTAGCATATCCAAAATCGGGCAATTAGCCGAAGCTCGGTATTACGCATTACAAAAAGATGATTCAACCAGATCTTGGAAAGATCAGGCTAAACACCATGGTATAAAACCTATACTTATGTGTGGCGGACCATCCAAAAATAAAATTGACAATAAAATAATCAAAGACGCCAAATATATGTTACAGCAAAACAAGAACATAGATATTTTTTGTATTGCTACCAGAGATGGGGATTATACCTCATTAGTATCCTTTCTTAGAGAACACAGAAAGCGAGTTATTATTTTAGCCCCAAAAAACACTTCGCAAAAATTAAAATCTGTAAGTAGTAAATCCATTCCATTATAAAAGGAGACCCAAAATGACAGTTGGAGAAAAAATAAGGACTTACCGCAAAATGCGTGGCATCTCCCAAAAAATGCTGGGAGAACTGGCAGGCGGTATAAATGAAGTGACGATAAGGAAATATGAAGCTGGAGACCGCAACCCCAAACCGGAACAACTTCTGAAAATTGCCAATGCACTCGGCATCAGTATCAACATATTTATGGATTTTGATATTGAAACAGTGTCGGATGTACTGTCCCTGATTTTTAAGATGGACGAGCAGTTGGATATTGAGTTTACAGGTAAGAAGAATAAAAAAGGAGAATATGAACCAAATTCCATTGCTTTGAGATTCAATAATCCGGTAATCAACAAAAAACTTGCTGATTGGGCAAGGACTAGGGATTTGGTACAGAAAACCGTGGATGCCAGAGACGAGTTTGAGACGGAGGAAGAATATCTAAATGAAGTTGCTGATATGAGGGATAAAGCGAATGAGATAAAGCAGCATTTGATGGATAGTAATATGGTTGTGAAGAAAGGAATTGAGGGGATAGCTATAAAAATATCCAATATAGAAGGGAATTAATATGCTAACAGACAAATCAACAGAACAAATACCAAAATATTTTGTGACAATAGTGTCTCCATTACTGGATATTGTTCCCTGATATAATTTTTATACTAATTATAAATTAGAAAATTGCAACAACAAAAACACAATTATTAATATGGAATTTTTGAAAGAAGAAGCTACTGAATATAATAATAAGGCAAAGAGGCAGAAAGGAGAAAATAATGTTTAGTAAAGAGATAATACAAAAATTTATTAGCACAGGAAATGAAATTATAAAAAAAGAATTACACAAATGCACACCCGGAAGCGGTGTGATTTTCCCAGATTATATTTCCGGACCTATATATGATAAATGGATGAATGATATTAAACTTTTTGTTGAACGTAATTTAACGAGTTACCCACTGTATGAAGAAATGGTCAATTGCTATAATCGTAGAAATTCACATAGTACATCACATTATAATAAAATGATGTCTTATTTACAAACCATCTTAGATGACAAAGAATTGTATCAAGAAACTCTGCCAGAAATTTCCTCCAATAAAGATAGTAATTGTGAAAATCCAAAGCACTTATTTATCAGCCATTCATCTTTAGATATTGAATATGTTGAACCCTTTGTAAGGTTTTTAAGTAACATAGGATTTATAGGAACAGATTTTATTTTCTGTAGTTCCGTATCCGGATATGGTATTCCTATGGGCAAAAATATTTATGAATATCTTAAACAAACAATGAATGAAGATACTTTTGTTATCGCAATGCTATCAAATAATTACTATGCAAGTGTTGCATCATTAAACGAGATGGGTGCTGCGTGGGTTAAGTCATTGGAACAATGTGCCATTTTACTTCCAGGATTTGAATATAGCCAAATTTCTGGAGCTATTGATGCCTCTAAAGTATGGATGCGGTTAACAGAAAAGGATAGGCTAAATGAACTTAGGAATCGTCTATTTACATACTTTAATCTTCCTATAATAGATGAAACAGTATGGGAAAAAACACGAGACATTTTTATTGAAGAAATATCCCAAATTGCCAATAAAAACAAATATAAATCTCTCGAACAAAAAGCAGAACTTGAAGCAATTGTTGAAGCAGATGAACATACTGTTAAATGTGTATTTCGTTTTAATAACGACAGTCTAAACAGAGTTGCTTGCTCAAAATTAAAATTATCCCTGACTGATACCAATAATATAAAATCTTCTATAACACTAAATTACTTAGAACTGTCAGGTTATATTATATATGGCAAAGAACACCGACGTATTACAATTAAAATACCTAAAGATAAATTTGACAACTATAGTTCCTTTGATTTCAATTCCTATGGAAAATGGTCTATTGATTCTTATTGGACTACATGTACTGAATGATTTTTATGTGTTTCCAAAACCTTACATCTCTTTAAACTTTTTGAGATACTGGGATTTTAACTAATCATTGCCTAAAAAATTACGGAGTTTTTCTCCTGTCAATCAATGAACACACTTATAATATTTTAGAAGCAAAATAGAAGCACTCGTAAAAAACAAACGCTACAACCCTTATAAACACTGGGCTGTAGCGTTTTCCCTATCTATTCGAACTCCGCTTCGGGCTTTTTATTCCCAGCTTTTTCACGAATTTTTAGTCGCCGAAACCGAATATTTTTATCCGTTTTCGCGCTATTCTTCCTCTTTTTTATTTTTTTATCCCCAAATTCTCCCCATGAGAAATTCAATCCCCATGCTTACTTACAAGCAAATCTATTTCTGGTATCTCCCCTCTTCTTGTATTTTTTTTATTTCCGACACCACTATCATATAGTCAACAATACCCACTTGATTCAACTTATAATCTTCAGGCATTATAATAGTAATCAACTTATTAAAATACTCTTCAAATTTCTCATGATATGATAATAATAAATTTTGAAGTTCATCTGGATCTTGAACTTTTCGTTGCAACGGTCTCTCAACACTCTTATCAAAGAAAAATCTAGTTAAATCTTCTTTACAAAATCCTTTAAAATACAGCATACCATGATGTTTTATACTATTATATATATTTCTCACCTGTACGACTACTGCATCTTTTTCAAACTCTAACAATAATTCTTTTATTTTTTTAGCTTGTTCTGATTTTTGTGCAATTGCACAATTTAATTGAGAATGTACTGCAACGCTATCACATGATTTTTCCATCTCTTTATAATTTTGTTGAACTAAGTACTTGAATGAACTTGGTTGAATAAATGCCCATATAACTTGCCAGCTCAAATCCAAACAAATAGCATATTCCATAAGTGCATCTTTCAGAAATTTTGTTCTTATATATAATCTACTTGTCTCATTATCGGCACATAAATCACCATAATTGTTATAATTTGCACGCAGTAATGAAGCTCTTGCGTCGCAAAAAGTATGATATACATCATTTATTTTGTGACCTGCTGCCAATACTGATGGTTCTGACATTATATATCTTACATATTGAGAATCAAAAGGTTCATACTCATGCCATCCATCATGTTTCATATCATTTTTCAAATCTTGAATATCCATACTAATCTCTCCATTCTTAAAACTATATATAAAATCCTCTTTCACTTCTCTATATTATACAACCACATCATGTTAATATTTTTACAAAACACATTAGTATTTCCCAAATACAACTATTATACTTTTTTACTCAAATTTTCATTCGCAAAATCTATATTTAACGTTTCTAATAATTCTGCCACTTTTTCCTGTTGTCTCAAGATAGATTTTTTATCCATACCCCTATCAAACAAATATGATGCCCCATCTAGGATTTCTACAATTGCTTTGCATAAAGCTAGGTATCTCATACTCATTTCGTGAAAAGAACCTTCAGACAAAGGAAAATCGCCAGCAGATATCCTACTGGCTATCCCTTTCATAGTATATTCCATTTCCTGTACAGCATCAATTACTTTTTGAACATTTCTTTTATCTCCAACAACACAGATATTTGAATAAATGCAGCTCCTTACAATAAAATCTTTTTTAGCCATACCACTTACAGATGCTCTCTCTTCTATCATAATCTTTTCCCACTCACTTGGTCGAAAAGATATGGTGCTATTTTTATGAATACCTGGCATTGGTTAGTCCTCCTCATCCTTATATTGCAAATTATCCAAAATATTTGCAACCTCCTTTGCATTTTTCTCAAACATATGAGCATAAGTATCAAGTGTAGTCTTGATTTTATCGTGTCCCAATCTTTTAGAAATAGTTGCGATATCTACATTATTTGATATAAGCAACGAGGCATGACTATGCCTCAAATCATGAACACGAATCGGAGTTAAGCCTGCAATGTTTGCACCACGTTTAATTTCTTTCTCAAGATACCCCTTTGATACATGAAACAATCTGTCTCTTTTTGTCATACCATACAATTTAGAAATATACTCTTCCATCTCAGATAAAACAAAATCAGGCAGATATATTGTCCTCTTACTCCCCTCTGTTTTAGGTGGAGATATTATGTCCTCATGATTTATCCGACATAAAGATTTTTGTACTCTAAGCGTCTTTTTCTCAAAATCTATATCGCCTATATTAAGAGCAAGCAATTCTCCCAAACGCAAGCCTGTCCAATACAACAAAAAGAACGCATTATACGAGGTTGGTTTATCAGAAACAGCTTCTAAGAACTGATCCATTTCTTCCTGTGACCATATCCCCATATTACCTGATTTGTTTTTTCCCATTCCACCAGCTTCTTTACATGGATTATAGCTTAGGCGGTAAAACCTTACTGCATGGTTAAAAATAGCACTTAGCTGTGAATGAATAGTCCTAAGATAAGTATCTGAAAAGCCATTCTTTTTTATCTCATTTTGCCATTTTTTAATATCCAATGCTGTTATGTCAGCCATTTTTCTATCCTTAAAATATGGTAGAATATGTAACTCAATGATGTGCTTCTTATTTTCAATCGTCGACTCACGTAAGTCACTTGATATATTATCAAAATACTCTTCAACAAAAGTCGAGAAAAGCATATCAATATCTGATTTTTGTTTTCTTATAAACTCCTCCATCCATGCTTGTGCTTCTTTTTTGCTTTTAAACCCAAGCTTATGTTTTCTTTTCCTTTGACCTGCATAATTTTCATAAGAAAATTGTACTGAATACTTACCTGTCTTTTCTTTTTTAAAATAACCAGACATTTCATCACACCTCCTCTACATCTACACCACCATAGTACCTTTCTGAAAAATACTTCTTAGGCACCTTACCAGAGATGGTAATATAATTTTTCTTTCTCAATTCATCGTTTAACAGTTTAATGATTTTGTAGGCATGTCCTTTTGACACTCCAAGCATTTCGGCTATGTCTTGAGCTGTATAAAATATAGTATTCATAACTTTGAATACCTCCTAAAAATATTTCTTCCAAAGGAAGATATTTAGTACCACCCGACTCAGCCATTACCTCAAAAAATGCCAATTTACAATCATATATTCTAAAGATATCTGCATGTTACCTCTCCACTCACACTATTTCAACTCGCTCAGTTCTTTCCCAAAATAAAAATCAAAAGAGGACACACACTAGCAAAGTTCATTATTCAAGACCAACCTCATATTTTTACGCACAAAATAAATGGCTGGGAATACAGCTTACGCATATATTCACAGCCATCATCACTATCATTTCAGATAAAGTTTCTCTAATTATATTTATTCACAGGTGACACTTGGGAAGTAAACCACCATATCTAACCCCAGATTATCATGGCATACTCTTCCAAGCTCTTCCTTTACATTATCTACACCACACTCATACAGGTAATCTGACAGTCCCAATATCACTTCAAACATATTTGCATCAGTTACAATACCTATACATGTCTTTCCAAACATACCTCTGCCTGAATAGTTTTCATAACATTTACAGCCACAATCATTACAGAAACTCCTGATTAACTCTGCTAATTCCATATTGGCACTCAACCTCCTTTGATACTTCCTATTAGCAAAATCAAGCACTTCATACCCCATTATACAAACATTGTGATTTAGTTATCATCTCTTTCCATACAAGCTCTTAGCAGAGCATCCGCCAATGGTGCTGAGCCTGTACAGTCTGGACTAAACAAGCCTTCCTTCTGTAGATACTGTCTTTCTATAATGGTATCTACACCCTTCTTCAACAGGATTTCCTTACCGCTACCCTCAAACATGATTTCCTCTCCGTCATTAAATATTATAATGCGGTTGACAGCGTCTGACGTATGATAAGGTGCAATGGATGCCACATAAGGGAAATATCTGAAGTCTGCTTTATAGCTCTCCAAATCACGAATCAGTACGCTGTCCTGAAACATACCAGTGTGATACCCAATATCCATCTTAACCAGCGAATCATACATAAAATATGCACTACAGGCATTTACACCAATAAGACTTAAGAACAAATCCCCCTTCTCCATTGTTTTATCCAGCTTTTTTATAAGCAGTTGTTCCTTTTCTATGGTCTTGGAAATGCACATATCAGCCACATCAAGAGGAATATCAAGATACCCCATTACAGCTTTTGTTTCTTCTCTACACCTTATATCAAATTCCGCAAAATCCAGATAATACTCACTGCCTGAATGTGTAATACATATGATATGCCCTTTTTCCATATCCACTTTTGTTTTCATAATGATACTTGTATGTATATAAAATCCCTCGGAAAATTTAGGATTGCCAAAGCAGTACCCCTGTGCCATCACATAAATCCCTGACATAACCATATTCCATTTCTTTAATTCAAACATTTTCTTCCTCCCTGCGTAATTCTTGATTGAATCAATTTCTACATATCTTCAATTAAATTTTTTATCTACCTGTCAAATACCCTGTAGTGCTTATCATACTTTTCATACATTCTCCTCATTTCATTTTTATCTGTGTATATGATTACCTTCTTTCCCTGAATCTGAAATCCAAGCCATGAATATGCAAAGCTCTCATTCCAGTTTTCATCTGGTGTATAATCAAAGACGTGGATATACACGTCTAATGACTGGCAATAACTTATCCAATATGAAATATCAATCATATAGTTTTGCAGGGTACTCCACTTTGCTGACCACAGGGATGTGCCGACTAAATTCTTATCACAGGATGGTATCGCTCTTAAAGCATACCCCTCATAATTATGCGTAATATCACAACAGTCATGTCCGCAAGTCACCCTGATGGCTGTAAAGGCATCTCTGAAAGATGGCTGAAATGTCTCGATTTCTCCTTTTATTTCCAGCTCATTTTCCAAAAATGGTCTTAGCTTTTCATAGGAAACGTAATCATGGTCAAAATACTCTGATGTAAGTTCCGCCTCAATATCGTCAGAATTGATGCCCTCTCTTACCTGTAATAAAATCAGCCTGCCATCGTCATCAACACTCCAATATCGATAAATCTGACCTTCCACCGATGCAAAGCTGTCTATCATCTCTATTTTATAAAACAACTCCAAGATACACATCAGCAATTAACCTCCGTCACAGGATACATAGACCTGAGCTTATAATAGGAAGTTTTTTTCAGTCCCAGTTCACGCATGGCATCCACTGCTTTCATCTCGCCCTGTTCCACCTTCTGCATGATGGCTTCATACCCTTCGGGCTTTACAAGCTTTGGTCTGCCAAAGGATACCCCATTTGACCTTGCAACAGCGATACCCTCGGATTGTCGCTGATGGTTTTTTACCCTTTCTTCCTCTGCTATGGATGCCATGACTTCTATTAAAATATTGGACACCATCTCCAATACCCAGTTCTGCCCTTCACAGTCAAGTAATGTTGTGGGAACATTTAAAATTTTTACACGAATGCCATGTTCCTTAAACCACTCAAGCTCCTCTTTAATCATCTGCTTGTTTCTCCCAAGCCTGTCCAACTCTTTAATGACCAAAACATCTCCTTCTCTTAGCATATTTTCCTTGAGGGAGAGATACCCCATTCTGTTAAAATCTTTTCCTGACTGCTTATCCACAATGATATCCCTCTCTGAAATCCCATAGGACTTCAGAGCCTCCAACTGCCTGTCGGTGTTCTGATGGGCAGTTGATACCCTTGCATAACCAAACTGCTTTGATTGCATGCTTCAAACACTCCTTCCGCAAAATAAATACATAGAAACCTTCCGTAAAAGCCACCGCTTACATGCGAACGTTCGTAAATGGGATAACCCATTATTACGAACGGATTTTTTAGCGTTATCCTGATATTCCGTAAAACCATGGTATTACGGACACCGCCAGCTTGCCACTCCAAGGCAAGAGAGAAACCGTACCCCAGACAGAGGAAAGAACACTCCTGACTAAGGAACATCCCCTTACCCTTTGAAACCGTACCACAAGCGTGATTTTTCCAAGGAAATCCACACCACCGCAGGATGAAGCCGTATTCGCCCACGTGTCGGCTTTTCCCAAGAGAGGTAAGGGTATTTAAGCCTGTACCGCTAAAAGGGGCTAAATGAGCCGAATAACGGCGTTCGCCATTTGAAACGGACTTTTACGAACGGTTGCTGTTGATGTTAGCTCTGTTTTGGGGGATTTGGAAGTGTCTAATTGTTACAAGATTTCATACAGGTTCTTTGGTGCATTTGTATGATTTTAAGCCAGAAAAAGAGCTATGACACATAATGCCATAGCCTGATACATACCCCATGATACTATTCATCGGAGTCTTGCAGGAAAGTAACCAATGCATCGATATGCTCTGCCAGATATGCAGCTGTTTCATCGTCAAGTCCCATCTTCTTAAACATTTGGGTATACAAAACCTGCTCATACAGCTTCTCCTCATGAATACTTAACCACTCCAAATAGTCCTTCATCTCCTCTTTGGTAATACCAATGTCTCCCTTCACACCATCAACTTCGTTTGCAAGCATTTTCATCAGTATTTCAGACCACTCAAAATCTCCCCAGTCTCTTAACCATTTCCTGTCGCTCACTTATATCGCCTCCTTTACCCAAAGACAATCTTACAACCCTGTAGGAATATTGCAAGCGACTGAGTACTTTACTTTGACATTAAATTTAATAACATTGTATAAACATCTTCTGGCGGTACACTGGCAATGAACTCACGCAAGCCTTCGGCAGTAAATAGTTTTTTAACTGCTCTCATCTTTTTTCTGCCTGTATCATCAATATCGTCATGCCTTACACTCTTTGGATTTTCTGATGCTTTTTCCTCAAGTACAGAAACCAATTCACTCATGGAACTGAAGCCATACTTTTCATAATTATTTACTTTTTTATCCTCTGCTGCTTTTTCGTCTGAATTATGAATGCTTTCATTTGATACCCCATCACACCTTAAATTGTCCAATACACTTAACTGCCTTAATATCTCAACTTTATTCAAATTTACTTCTCTGTATCTGTTTGATGCTAATGGAGTTTTCAGCACCTTTTTAAGATAGCCCAGCTTATCCATGTCAAGATTGTCTATATCGTCAAAAATATTTTTTCTTGTAAGTCTGCTTAATACTTCTAACTCCTTACTGCATTCCTTCAATGAGTATTCTTTTCCTGAATAGTCTGTCTGCAAGCCTGCAAGCTCTTTGATAAAAATATCCTCATAGGACTCATCTCCGTCACTTAAAAGCTCTATGGTGTCATTTATCCTTTGTATTTCCGCAGTCTCTCCTGTTATAAATGCCTCATACATATCTGGAAAGAGCTTATATAACTGCCTGCTTGTTGTACTAATCTGTGATCTCCATGTGTCTGATGATTTTTCCTCACAATTCTCCATGTTCCACTTGCGTGTGATTTCCTGACTTGTCAATCTCCAATTACTGCATAGATATAATGTTGTGGCTGACTTGGTAAATACCCCTGACTCCACAAAATCAATTAACTTCTGGAATACTCCCTTCTCATATGAATTGTTCTGTAACTCCTGTTCCAAAATACTCATGTCCTTAAAAAAGTTTTTACCCATATATACTGCCTCCCTTGTTCATCACTTGACATATTTTCAGTTTTTCCCAGAACAGCCTGTTTGCAGGCTCTGTCACCAGAAACCCTGTCTGAATTTTAATATTTGATTAACCATGAACTTTCATTGTTCATCGTTTATTTAATCAATATAAATTCAGATGCAATCATGTTCATCTGTCTTGGAAAGAGAAAATATATATTGACTGATTTGTATGGACAAAATCAGTTTTGCCTTGGAACAAATTTATTTCAACTCCTGTCAGAAGATACCCCTTTACAGGATACAAACATCTCCAACAGAACTGCCAGTTTAAAATCAGCCTGTACTCAGAACAAAATCAGCGTTCCTTTTAACGATTTCAGTATGGCTTGAAACAGTATCAGCTTATCTGCTGACGAATTCAGTTTTGATTGGAACAACACAATTTATATGGAAACAAAATCAGTTTTGCTTAGAATAATCATAATTTAACTCGAAACAAAATCAGTTTTGCTTGGAACAGGCACAGTTTTACTCAGAACAAAATCAGTTTAACTCGTAACAGCCACAGTTTTATATCACAACGACTTCATTATTTCTTTGAACAAAAACAGTTTAACTTATGACAATTTCAGTTTTCCTTGTGACAAGTAATTTTTTAAGGATACCCCCATGAATAACTCAATGCTGAAATGGAAAAAGCCTCGCAAATGCAAGGCTTAATACTAATAATACCAATATGAATGATTTATTTGAAAACTACACAGTAATTAAAATAAAATCAGCTGCTATACATGTTGATTATAAACTCTGACAATCACGCCATCTTGTATCTCTATGTATAATTCATAAGGACTGTTTAGTTCCTGAATCCTTAAATAGATTTCTCTCGCTGACTCAATTTCAGTTTTAAACTCCTCATATGTCATGGATGACAAAATCTCTTCAAAAGCAGTCTCTTCCCATTTACATTCCTCTGAAACAGGATAACTCAAACTTTTACCATCTTCTGTTTCAACTGTTAATATATTGTTTGTAAGCTCAAACTTTGTAACATATGCTTCATATGTAGAAAAGGTTTCATAAGTCACCTCGCTGAAATTTTCATAAGCTTCATCTACAGAAGAATACTTACAATCCACAGATTTGTCATATGTTCCAAAGGAAGCTCTATACGAGTCATATGTTGCTTTATTAACATTAGCGTTGTTATAAGTATCATAAGTTATGTTACCATTATAGTTTTCATAATATGCATATCCTATCTGAGAAAAATTTCCATCCACTAAAGTAAAATAGATACTTTCGCAACCTGTGTCAAATGTTGTCTCAAACATAAATTCCCCTTTTCTTTCCCTATAACACATTTTGCCATAACTATAGATTGTAAGCCTGTCGCTTTTTAAAACCGCATAATTTTTAAATGTTAGTACATAATAAGCATTATCACTAGTGAATACAAGTTCAGGAATATCATCCTCGTCAAGGTATATTAATTCACAACCTTGAATTTCAACTCCATCTATATATTTTTGATAAGCAATTAAAGCAAATTCAATCATCGAATTATCGTCTTGAATTCCTGATACATCTGAAACATCTGAATTACTATCACTATAATATTCAAAAATATACTCTCTATAATTATCTTCTATACATTTTATTAGATTTCCGTCTTCGTCATATTCATATTTACAAGAACTATCATCATTCCCATATATAATACTTAAACAATTTCCTCCCTCATCATACTCAAGTTTAGTTGAAGCTGTGCCTGAATCACTATAACACCATGTTGCCTCTAATATATTACCTGACCCGTCATACTCATACTCAACACTCCAATTAACTGCATCACCTTCATATTCAACAACCTTCAATAAATTTCCTGCACTATCATACTCATATTCATGCCAAAAATCATTATCACTTTCAGTACTATCGCTATCGCTTTCATAATGTATGAATTCTTTTGTTACTTTTCCCTCTGTGTTATAATCATAAGAAATCTCCTTATAGTTTCCATTACTGCTATAATAAGTTACCTCTAAAAGATTTCCTTCTCCATCATAGCTATATGTACACCAATAATTCACTTGACTTTCTGAGCCTGTATAATGTGTCTCCTTTGACAAATTTCCCTTTGAATCATATTCATATTCTACTGAACTTTCAATACCTCCGTCACCATATTCAGCCTCAGTCAATAAATTTCCAACCTCGTCATAGGTATATTCAACGCTATCCTCAAGTTTCCCCCATCCATAATATAATCTTTTGGATAACGTTCCCAAATCTTTTTCCATATCAGTAATTCCAAGCTGTTCATATCCAACCTCTGTGTAATATATATCATCAAACAAATAAAAACCACCTGTATAAAATATCAAATCTTTATTTGTGACAGTTATATTCTTGTTTTCATACTCATATATATCTGTAAAATTAGTATAATCGTAATATGTTATCTGCTTAAGAACTTTCCCTTCAATCTCCACACTCTCGCTTACTTCTTCCTCAGAAGCCTTTACCTCCTCTGTGGTTTCAGCCTCTTCAGTAACTTTTGTTTCCTTAACAGTATCTGTTGTCTCACCGCAGGCACATACCCCAACTGCCATAAAACAACACAGCATTACCGCTAAAATTCTCTTTCTCATTTTTATCCTCCTATCCACTCACTATTTGGTGAGCTTACTTTATAGTGACTTATTAAACACCACCTCATTATATAAAATTAATTAAAAAATGTAAAGGAGATATGTAAACTTATGGAATCAGAAACAGATTATGGGCATTTAATGCTCCACATCGAAGAAATTTTAAAGGAAAAAGGCATTTCAAAAAATAAACTGTGCAAGGAGCTTGACATACCCCGAAGCAACCTGAATCGCTACTGCCAGCAGAATTTTCAACGTATAGATGCCAACCTGATATGTAAATTATGCAGCTACCTTGATATTGATATTTCTGAATTAATCACATACCACAAGGAATAATAAGCCACCGCCCGTAAAGCCGTAATCCGCCCAAATTTCAGCCCAAAGCCGTCATAGGGGAAGTACAGGCAAAGCCCACCAAAAGCCAACGTGGGGCAAATAAGAGGGGCTGTCGGGCATTTGAAAAAGCCACACCGCCACAGGCAAGCCGTACCCCCAGACAGGAAACCAAAACTGCCATGCACCCGAATACAAAAAGAGCCGACTACTGCCGACTCCCTCTGTATCATATTTATGTATATCATATTCTTATATTACTTCTGCAATTCTAAAAAGATGCCCCATCTGCCACTATTCTGAATACTCAGGCATTTCCGCCTCTGGTCGCATACAGATAATCCTCTGCTTTATACCATCTTCTCGTGGCACTTCACTTATATACTTTATTGGAATAAGCACCCTTTCAATTATTTCCTTATCCTCTGGCTTTATTGAGATAAATTCATCATCCCTATGTCTGACACATATGACATTGCCGACAAATATATCTAAAGGATTGTCATTTTCATCTACCCACAGGCGGTTGACAGGCAGTCCAATTAACTTTCCCTCATCGTTTAAAACTGCATCTATTTCTGGTGTGATGGATATTACCTGTATAGTTCCGCCTACCAGCTTCTGCTTGGCTTCAAGGGTATTTTCTATCTCCTGAACATACCCCCTGTATTGGATACCATTGTCAGACACCCTGAGAATATAGGCATTAATCTTCTTCTGCTTCATTCGTGTCCTCCTCGGCACTTTCCACTGACTCACCAAGGATATCTGTGTCACTTATACCAAAATGCTCCTCAAAGTCCTCGGCAATAGCCAGAAGTCTGCCCTTTACCTTCTGTCGCTTGACATTTCCTGCACCCATATTTTCCTGATATTTTGGACACTCATAGCTGTTGAACTTGTCAATGAATACCTTGAAATCCTCTGCCTTTATTTCCTTTTCCATTGCAGTCTTTGCAAGCATGACTACCATAGGGATATTGCTCTTACGCAGGAACTTATGCTTCTCACCTGCAAAGGCATTATCAAGATACCCCATTACTTCTTCAAACATTGCCCTCTTATCATCGTTATAATTTTCTCGGATGCAGGAGCAATACCTTGTGACCTCTGCTGTGGAAATAGACTTATATTCGTACCCCTCATGCCTTGCATCAAGCAGAAGCATACTTTGAAGCAGGACTTCCAAATCAGCCTCTCTTCTAGCCTGTGCGACTGTAAGACATACACTGTGAACTATAAAATCTGACTGGCATAATCCTCGAAGCCACCCTGAAAGCTCCATACCCAACACGCTCCTGCATTTCTGGATTGGGCTTAATGGCGTGGAATTATTCAGTCTTGCAAAGATTTCCTCCACTTCCTCATTGGTACAGTCCTCAAGACAGTAGATGGAAAACCTGTAGCCTAAGATTTCATCTTTGCACTCATCACTTAAGTCCTCAAACTTCATGTTATCCAAATCATAGACCACTCCGTCAACTGTAACCTCTGGCGTTGATGCATGAAGTGAATACTCGCCATCGATAAATTCAAATACGCTTGTCAGTCTCTGCTTTGCATCCAGTACATCATAAATGGTTGTCCCATCTTCTGATTTCCCCTTTAAAAAGTAAACTGATGGTATGGGATACCCCGACAGCATGCTGTGTATCAGCAGGGACTTCTGTAATACTGACCATTGGGAGCCTGCCCTCTGGATTGGATTGTCAAATACTAACGTGCCTTTTTCAAACCAACTCTTAAGTGTTCTGACACCTTGAGGTAAATTGCTTTTCTGCATATGAAATCTACCTCCCTGTTACTCATCGTAATCGTATTCATCATACTCGTCATCTTCGCTATCCAAAGCATTTTCACAGGCAAAAGCCTCCTCATCGGCATTATCACTATTATCAATAATACCGCCGACTGGCAAACCACCGCCTCCGAACATCGGCATAAAAAAATTCTCAAAGATGTAAGGTTTTGACTGTCCGCCGTCAATAACAGCTTTCTCAAAAAAATCTGCTTTCTGACACTGAAAATCTGCAAAGCTGTAGTACCCCTGAGATAATAAGCGATACAGTATGTCCTTTAAATACCCTGTATCAAGATTACCAATCAGTACACTGCTTGCAGTGTTTTCAAATGGGTTGTCCCTTCTTACCTGTTGAAAAAGATTTAAT
Source organism: uncultured Bacteroides sp. (assembly GCA_964405715.1). Taxonomy (GTDB): domain Bacteria; phylum Bacillota; class Clostridia; order Lachnospirales; family Lachnospiraceae; genus Coprococcus_C. The sequence goes on along the minus strand of CAYOOW010000024.1, from coordinate 200 downwards.
GCTGTGGGATTAAATTTCAAATCCCTGCACACCTCAAGCATATTTCGCTTTTCTCCATTCATTGAGATGCTCTTTTCCACCATAGCCACAATCCTGTCTGCAACTACCAGTTTGCCACTTGGCAATAACAATCTGTACATACAAATTTCCTCCTATCTCAATATTTGAAATTTGTCAATATATCTCCCGATATATTTTTA
>CAYOOW010000023.1:0-40765 GCA_964405715.1 uncultured Bacteroides sp. | reverse complement strand
ACATTATACTATAAAAAGAAAATAAAGTCCATTTATTTAAAAATATTTATACTAGAAGCAGGAAGAGGCTGGAAGCGACAGGATTCAAACTGGATTCTCGCGTGATCCAGCATGAGCCGCTGGGATTCCATGCCTATAACTGCCTCCAGATGAATGCTTTCGCTGTGGTATCTGACTCCGGGACGCTGCCAGAGGAAAGTTCCTTCTTTACTTCGATCGGCCACCCGTTTCCGGCTGTTTGTATTCGAACAAGTACAGAGCGTCCGGAAGCGCTGGACAAGGGATGCTTTGTTCTCGCAGGTATTGACACAAAGCATTTGATTCAAGGTGTAGAAACAGCTGTGGATATGGTGGCCAATGGTGATAACGGTATCCCAGTGCCGGATTATGTTGAGGAGAATGTAAGCACGAAAGTGGTAAAAATCATTCAGTCTTATACAGGCGTGGTTGATAAAATGGTATGGCGGAAATTTTGATATTCAAGTCATGAAGCTGTAATTACCCATTATACAGAGAATTTTTAAACGAATCATGGGAGGTAAGTAATGAAAGCAAAGGAAATTTATGAAGCGTTATGCAAATTCCGTAATTCTGAAGGAAAAGAAGGAAAAGCTCCTGCCCAACCTAATGAATGCGTTAGAAGTTACCAAGATGAAGATGATGGGATTGATGTGATTGATGTGATTTCCCATACCAGATATGAAGGGGATGACAGTGGCGCAGTAGAGGAAGTGATTGCTTCCTATGCTCACAGTAGAACCTTTGAAATTCGGCCTGATATGAATCTTTTTTATGATACACTATATGATGAGGCTGGGAATATCATGGAGAATTCTCATTATACGCAGATGGATCCAGAGTGATTGTTTATTGCATCAAATAATAAATGCTCTGATAGGAAAGAACGATCTTGGGAGAACCACAGCCGAAATAGTGCAAAATGATATTGACAATATCGGAGTTTGTTGTGCTCATAATAACGATACCTGCCTTTCCGATGGCTGTCAGGTATCATAAGTGTAATACTAAAGGCAACAATTTGGGAAGTGGAAGAAGGTGTAAGACTAAAATCTACTTAGCCCTTCAAAGTGGAAATAAACTTTTCACTTCAGCTTACAAAGAAATTTTCTGAAACCTGTTGATTTTCAAGACTGCTTTGCATAAAATAATAGTAACAGTACCCGACACGCCTCTCAACGATTCGTACCATGTCGGGTCATTTTTTTGGGAGAAAGCACTATGGAAGATTAAGGACAAGCAACTGTAGATAACAATGCCGCTGAATAATTTACATCCGGTTCACAATTATTTTTGCTGATTTCGTTGCGATTCCGGCGGAAAAGTGGTAAACTAATGACAACATAGCTGTGGTTTAGCCTGTTGCAAGTTTAGACGATTGGGGGTAAACAGTATGGGGGCGATAGATGCAAAAGCAAAAGAATATATGGAACGCCCGAATGTGTTTGCAGATCTCTTTAATTTTCTTATGTATGATGGCGAACAGGTTTTGAAGCCGGAATCTCTTACGGAGATGAACACGGCAGAGATTGCGCTCCCGTTTACTGATGATGCAAAGAGTTTCCCTGTTCAAAAATATAGAGATGTGTTAAAAAGTGCGGTTATCATGGAAGATGGTATGGCGGCATATGTTTTGATCCTTGGTGTGGAAAACCAGGATAAAGTGCATTATGCAATGCCAGTTAAAAATATGCTTTACGATGCAATCAATTATTCTTCACAGGTAACGGAGAATGCAAGAACGCATAAGGAAGCACATGACTTAGGTGATAGCGGGGAATTTCTTTCGGGCATGAAAAGGAATGACAAACTTGTACCGGTGGTTACATTGGTGGTCTACTTCGGTCAGGTTCCATGGGACGGGCCGGTAAGTCTCCATCAGATGTTTCCTAAAGTGAAAGAAGGAATACTGAAATATGTGCCGGAATATCGGATCAATCTTGTTTCACCAGTATCAATGACTGCGGAAGAGATCGGTAAGTTCAAGACAGATTTCAGGGAACTGGCTGCATTCATAAGGTGTGGCAGAGACAAGGAAGCCATGAAAACGCTTGTCTCAGAAAAAGAAGAATTTAAGCACATGGATCCATTAACAGCTGAAATAGCAAATACAGTAACAAAATCTAATCTTAAGCTTAAAATTAACGAGAAAGGAGAGGTTGATATGTGCGTAGCGATAACCGGAATTCGTGAGGAAGCCATGGTTGAAGGGCGTGCTGAAGGTCGTGCTGAAGGTCGTGCTGAAGGGCGTGCTGAAGGGCGTGCTGAAGGGCGTGCTGAAGGGCGTGCTGAAGGAGCACTCAAGATATTATTCGATCTTGTGAAAGACGGTCTGCTCAAAGTAGAAGATGCCGCTCCGCGTGCGAATATGAGTGAGAACATTTTTAAGGAGCAGATGGAAAAATATGAATCCCAATAAAGTGATTGGGTAAATTCATACTGAACGTCACAAGCCCACCGTGTGGCTGTCCGGGAGCGTAACAGTTACGCGGTAGGATACTAACACAGTGGGCTGTTTTTTATCTCTCCATCTCTTTTATATATTTTACACAAAAATCCTTTCAAAATTTCTACAAAATCAGGTAAATACAATACCGGCATAGGCACAAAATCGCAACAGGCTTTGAAATTACAGCAGGAGCAGTTAAAAACTGAACGCAGGACTGTGAGCCGGGAACAGCGGGAAACAGTAATGAGGACAGGCAAATGAAGAAAACAGGCTTTTATGTTACACCATTAGAACAGGAAATATTTATAAAAGGTAATTGGACAATTGAAAACAAAACATCTTTTCAAAGATTGAAAGATGAGGATACTGCTACGATGTATTTGGGAGGTTTTGCTAATAAACATCAGATAGAGTTTCTTAAAAAAGTTATTTCGGACAATCCTTTTGTCAAATATTATCATTTTGGAGATATTGATATTGGGGGATTTTTAATTCATAAGCATTTGTGTCGTGAAACTGCTAAAAAGTTTGATTTATATTGCATGGGGATACAGCAATTACATGATATGCGTTTTAGGTATTGTCTACGAGAAACGCTTTCTACGCTGAACTTCATTCGAAAGGGTATGAACCTTTGTATCTTCGGTGCTTCCGATAGCGGAAAGACATATCTTGCCAGAGCTTTGGGAACAGAAGCATGCCGGGAATTCCGTGTGGGATACTATCATTGCGAAGATCTTGCAAGCGAACTCGCCGCCGTCAGAAAGACGGACCATAAACAGTATCAAAAAATGCTTAATTCCATTATCAACCTTGATCTTGTCATTTTGGACGATTTCCTCCTACACCCGATCACGGAAGATGATGAGGTAAAGGCGCTGTATGATATCATGGAGCGTGACTGGCACGCTCCAGGATAATGTGATTTTCAAGGAGTAGCTGTGTCGATTACACAAAAAGCAGCGGATGACCTGTAATATCGGACTTTAAGCGCCGTGAACACAAGAAGGGCGAAGATATGGTATGGCTGTATCTGTGATGCTTCCTCCGGAAAGGCTGTGGGGAACCGGGAATATGTGAAATCGTTTTTACTTGCCTGTAACGATAGAAGTGATGAGCTCGGAAGCACCGTCAATGCCAAACCAGTCGGTATCAATACATAAATCATACCCTTCCGCGTCACCCCAGCGGGTTTTGGAACGCTGATTATAGTATGCAGCGCGCTCTTTATCAACTTTGTTTATTTTCTTTTTCGCTTCCACCGCCGATATATGCTCTCTCTCCGTAATATGCCTGATACGGTTGCTTTCGCCGGATGAGATAAAGACACGGAATAACCTGTGCGTTCCGGCGAGAACCTGATCGGCGGAACGCCCAACTATCACGCAAGGACCTTCTGACGCAATTTTCTCAATGATTTCCATTTGCGCTTTAAGGGCCTGACCCGCGATGGACTGATATTCATTGGTACCAAAGCCGACAGAACAGTACAGCATACTGCTGTCAATAGGCTTTTCGTCGATGTTTTGCAGGAACTTTTGACTCAGCCCGCTGCTCTTGGCAGCCTGCTCCAGCAGAGCGGAATCATAATATGGGATATGCAGATGTTCCGCTACTTTCTTCCCGATACTTCTTCCACCCGCACCGTAAGAACGACCGATCGTAATAATATAACTTGTATGTGCATCTTTTCTGTCAGCAGGTCCGCCATCATCGGATTCTGCCGTTTGCGTTTTTTCCATATGATTCAAAGCACCGTTCGTGCGGACAATTACAATGACAGATGCGATTGCGGTCAGGATGTCAGCGACAGGCATGAAAAAAAGAATGCCGTCCAGCCCCATGAAAACAGGAAGAATGATTGGCAAACCAACGCCAAACAGGATTTCCCTCATCAGGGAAAGCGCGGTGGATTGTTTCGCTTTGCCAAGTGACTGCAGGAAAATAAAAGTTCCCTTATTTAAGCAGGACAGCGGAAGCAGGCAAAGGAAAATCCGTATCGTTTTTACGGCAAAATCCGTATAATAAACACTTTCGTTTTTCGCACCAAAAATATTGGTAAATTGGAGCGGAAACAGCAAAAATAGAACAGACGCAATGAGCCCTACAGCAAATTCCGAGATCAACAGCAGCTTCATCAGCGATTTTACGCGGTCATCCCGCCGCGCACCGACGTTATAGCCTGCGATTGGAATACATCCGGCTGCAAGACCGACCGAAATAGAAATGACGATCTGGAAAAATTTCATCACGATCCCAATGACCGCCGTAGGAATATGCGCATATTGTTCCTGCCCGTAAATCGGATCTAACGCGCCGTATTTTGTAACCATGTTCAGTACCGCAGCCATGGAGAGAACGATGGAAATCTGTGACAGGAAACTGGTAATCCCCAAGGGAAGAATTTTTTTCAGCAAAGAAGCCCGAACCTTAAAACTATCCCTGTTCAGCCTGACGGACTTCATCCGCGCCAGATAGACGGCGGACATGATGGCAGATACAACCTGTCCGAGGATAGTGGCTACCGCAGCGCCCATCATTCCCCATTTCAGCACATAAATAAAAATTGGATCAAGGATAATGTTCAGCACAGCTCCGGTTAAAAGAGTTCCCATGGCAAAGTTGGGGCTTCCATCAGACCGGATGATCGGGTTCATGGCCTGTCCAAACATATAAAAGGGGATGCCCAGGGTAATCCAGAAAAAATATTCCTTTGACAGACGGAAGGTTTCGTCGTTTACCTGTGCACCAAAAGCGGCAAGAATCTGCTCCTGAAAAATCAAGAAGATGATCGTCACGATAATACCGATTCCTATCACCGTGACAACCGAGCTGCCGATTCCCCGGTGGGCATTCTCTTTTTCCCTGGCTCCGAGACTGATGCTGACAAAGGTACAGCATCCATCGCCAAGCATCATAGCAATGGAAAGCGCCACCACGGTAAGTGGGAATACGACTGTATTAGCAGCATTTCCGTAGGAGCCGAGATAATCAGCATTTGCAATGAATATCTGGTCAACAATATTGTAAAGAGCGGCAACCAGGAGCGAAATTACACAGGGAATGGCGTACTTTCGCATTAGCTTGCCGAGCCCTTCTTTTTCAAGATAATCGTTTGTTTGTATGTTTTCCATAAAATTTCTTCTCCTCCTATTCAGATTAAAAAGTTATTCTTGATATAAAAAAAAGATACAAGCGGAAGTATAAGCCGTTTCGTAACAGCCTGCTTCTCAGCTTGTATCGTGCCAAACTTCGTACATTTTACAGGAAGATTGACATAAAAGTCAAGTGTTTTTTTCACGCCTTTTTGCAGGCTTTTGTAGTATTTCAATAGAGAAAATCTTGTTTTTATAAATGGGATGTGGTATTGTTACTTAGAAATAATTATTTACAAGGAGTAGAGAGATGGGATTGATATACAGGAGTACAAGAAATGCGGAGGAGACAGTGACTGCATCTATGGCAATTCTAAAAGGACTTGCCAGCGAGGGCGGATTGTTTGTACCTGATGAGATACCGGCTTTGGATGTATCCCTTGAGACGCTTTCAAGGATGGATTATCGCGAGGTCGCATACAATGTCATGAAGCTCATGCTGACGGATTTTACGGAGGAAGAGCTAAAGTATTGTATCGACAGCGCATATGATGACAAATTTGATACGAAGGAAATTGCACCGCTTGTACATAAGGCGGGCGCATATTATCTTGAGCTGTTCCATGGCTCGACCATCGCATTTAAGGATATGGCGCTTTCGATACTTCCGTACCTTCTTACAACCTCGGCGAAGAAAAATAATGTGAAAAATGAAATCGTAATATTGACGGCAACCTCGGGTGATACCGGTAAGGCAGCTCTGGCAGGCTTTGCAGATGTACCGGGTACCAGAATTATTGTATTTTATCCGAAGAACGGTGTCAGCCCGATTCAGGAAAAGCAGATGGTTACCCAGAAGGGAGACAATACATTTGTAGTTGGTATCAAGGGCAATTTTGATGATGCGCAGACAGGCGTCAAGAAGATGTTTTCGGATGTGGTTCTGAATCAGTATCTGGCAGAAAAAGGATATCAATTTTCATCTGCAAATTCAATCAATATCGGTCGTCTTGTCCCGCAGATGGTGTACTATGTATATGCGTATACCAGATTGGTTGCGGATGGCAGCATCAAGGCAGGCGAGGAGATCAATGTGGTTGTTCCGACCGGTAACTTCGGTAATATTCTGGCAGCTTATTATGCGAAACAGATGGGATTGCCTATTCATAAGTTTATTTGTGCTTCCAATGAGAATAAGGTTTTGTATGATTTCTTTATGACAGGAAATTATAACAAAAACAGAGAATTTATTCTTACGTCCTCTCCATCTATGGATATCCTGATTTCCAGCAATCTGGAGAGATTGATTTATCGGATTGCCGGTAACGATGCGCAGAAGAATAAGGAGCTTATGACGGCCCTGAACGGGCAGGGTGAGTATACAATTACAGAGGAAATGAAGCAGGAGCTGGGTGATTTTTACGGCAACTATGCTTCTGAGTCTGAAACAGCGGCAGCGATTAAGAAAATTTATGAAGCTGACCGGTATATTATAGATACCCATACGGCAGTTGCCGCTGCGGTGTATGACAAATACGTGGCAGAGACAGGAGATGATCGCCCTGCTGTCATTGCATCCACAGCGAGTCCGTATAAGTTTACAAGAAGCGTTATGAATGCAATCGATTCGGAATATGATAAACAGAGCGATTATGAGCTTGCAGATGCACTGAATCGACTGTCGGGTGTCAGGATTCCGCAGGCGATTGAGGATATCAGAACCGCACCTGTACGCCATAATACAGTATGCGAGACGGAGGATATGCTGACAGAGGTAAAGAAATTCCTCGGAGTATAGTAAAATATTCATAAGACAGTTCGTTTGTACCATCCTGTCTATAAATAAAACCAGGACAGCATATATTGGAGGATAAGACCGTAGGTGCGTTCCGGTGCTTGCGGTCTTTTTGCGCGGACATATAAATAGGGTGGAATGATTCTAAAGGAGGGCGATTATGTATACATTGAAAACAAATGCCTGCTTTGACAGTGCACATTTTCTTGGCGGCTATGAGGGGAAGTGTTCAAATATTCATGGACACAGATGGACGGCTGAGATAGAGGTCGGAAGTGATGCGCTGGAGATGGGCGGTAAAAACAGGGGCATGATAGTAGATTTTTCCAGAGTAAAGGATGATTTAAATGCAATTGCCGAAGCACTTGATCATTGCCTGATTGTGGAGATTGGGAGCTTGAAAAGAAAGACCTTGGACGCACTGCATGAGGAGAATTTTAAGGTGGTTGAGGTTATGTTCCGGCCGACAGCCGAGAACTTTGCGAGGTTTTTTTATGATGAGATGACAGGCAAGGGTTATAAGGTGATTAAGTCGACCGTGTATGAGACACCGAGGAACTGTGCATCCTATGTGCCGGGTCAGCTTGCATGAGCGGAAAGCAGGGGAAATGGGCAGATATAAGGTAGTAGAAAAATTTGTGAGCATCAATGGTGAAGCGCAGGCAGCGGGTGAACTGGCATGCTTTATTCGTTTTGCGGGATGTAATTTGGATTGCTCTTACTGTGATACGAGATGGGCGAATACGGAGCATGCTCCCTATGAGATCATGAGTGAGGAGGAATTGTACGCTTATATTAAAGAAACAGGCGTACACAATGTGACATTGACCGGAGGTGAGCCGCTCATGCAGGAGACAATCGGCAGGCTGCTGCGCATGCTGGCGAGTGATGATACACTTCGGATAGAGATTGAGACAAACGGTTCGATAAGTCTCGAGCCATATATAGATATCGGGGATAATATCGTGTTTACGCTGGATTATAAGCTGCCGGGCAGCGGGATGGAAACATACATGCTGGCGGATAACTATCAGTATCTCAGTAAGAAGGATACTGTAAAGTTTGTGGTATCAGATGAGCATGATATGGATGCGGCAAGAGATGTAATCGGGAAGTATCGGCTGACAGAAAAAGCACAGGTGTATTTAAGCTCGGCTTTTGCGCGTATTGAGCCGAAGGATATCGTGGGATACATGATACGACACAATATGGAACAGGTAAAATTACAGCTCCAGATGCATAAGTATATTTGGGAGCCGGATAGAAAAGGAGTATAGAATGGCAATCGACAAGGAAGCAATTAAGGAACATATCAGGGGAATTTTGGAAGCTTTGGGCGATGATCCGGACCGGGAGGGCCTCAGGGAAACGCCTGAACGGGTTGCGCGGATGTACGAGGAAGTATTTGAGGGCATGAACTACAGCAATGATGAGATTGCTGAGATGTTTAATAAATCCTTTGAGGAGCCGGGCGGCGATTCTTCGGATAAAAATGCAGCGCAGCACTATGCGCTTTCTTCGGAGAGTATGGTTTTAGTAAAGGACATAGAGGTGTTCAGCTACTGTGAGCATCATCTGGCGCTCATGTATGACATGAAGGTATCGGTGGCTTATATTCCAAACGGCAGGGTATTGGGGTTGAGCAAAATTGCGAGGATTGCAGATATGGTAGCAAAGCGTCTGCAGCTGCAGGAGCGGATTGGTTCTGACATTTCTTATATTATGAGCAAGGTGACGGGTTCCTATGATGTGGCTGTTATCATTGAGGGATGCCATAGCTGCATGACGGCAAGGGGAATCAAGAATACTGGGGCGAAGACAGTGACAACCACGCTGAACGGGCGTTTTCAGGAGGATATGCAGCTGCAGAACCGATTGATGCTGCTGCTCAAATAAAAACGGTGGTACGGGATATGTATGCTTGACGGGAGGTAAGAAATATGATGGAGAATAAGAGTAAATCGTCGGCGGTTGTGGTATTCAGCGGCGGACAGGACAGTACAACCTGCCTGCTTTGGGCGAAGCAGCAATATGAAAAGGTATATGCGGTTTCCTTTGACTATAATCAGAGACATAGGCTGGAGCTTTCGTGCGCGAAGGAAATCTGTGAAAAGCTTCATGTGGAGCATACAGTACTTGATATGAAGCTGTTAAATCAGCTGGCACCGAATTCCTTGACAAGATCGGATATGGATGTGGATGAGAGCGCACCGGAAACAGGGACCCCGAATACCTTTGTTGACGGTCGGAATATGGTATTTTTGACCTTTGTGGCAATTTATGCCAAGCAGCTCGGGGTACGGGATATTATTACCGGAGTATCACAGAGTGACTTTTCCGGATATCCGGATTGCCGTGATGTGTTTATCAAATCCCTGAATGTAACTTTGAACTTGGCAATGGATTATGAATTTGATATAATTACACCGTTAATGTGGATTGACAAGGAAGCAACATGGAGGATGGCGGATGAGCTGGGCGGTTTTGAGCTTGTAAGAAATATGACGCTGACCTGTTATAACGGAATCAGGGGAGACGGTTGCGGTAATTGTCCGGCTTGTAAGTTGAGGAAGAAGGGATTGGATGCATACCTTGAAAAAAAAGCTTCTCTTTATCATTAATCCGAAGGCTGGAAGAACAGCTATAAAAAATGAATTATTTGAGATTATTATGATTTTTTCCAATGCAGGATATGAGGTTGTCACTTATCCGACGACAGGGCCGGATGACGCTGAGCGCAAGGTCTGTGCAGATGGTGCGGATTATGATTTGATTGTATGTGCGGGTGGAGACGGAACTCTGGAAAATACGGTCTGTGGCTATATGAAAATGGGTGAGAACAAGGTGCCGATTGGTTATATTCCGGTCGGGACAACCAATGATTTCGCCAGAAGCCTGAAGATTTCCAGAAAGCCGATTGAGGCCGCCACACAGATTGTATCAGGAAAGGAAACCTTTATCGATGTTGGGATGATGGAGGATAAGTATTTTATATATATTGCGGCTTTTGGCATTTTTACGGATATATCCTACAGCACGAATCAGTCGTTGAAAAAGGTAATGGGACATTCTGCATATATTGTGGAAGCTTTAAAGAATATTACAAACTATCATGGATTTAAGCTGGAAGCGGATTTTGACGGAAAGCATTTGAGCGGAGAATATGTCTACGGCATGGTGACGAATTCTTTTTCGGTGGCTGGTTTCAAAATTCGCGGAGCAAAGCATGTGGTATTGGATGATGGCAAGTTTGATTGTCTGTTTATTAAGATGCCGCAGAATGCCATAGAGCTGCAGCAGATTTTAACCGCGCTTTTGAGCAATGACATGGATGGCAACGAAATGTTCTTTGAATGTAAGGCAACAAGAGTACGGATTCAGAGTGAGACGCCGATTTCATGGACGCTTGATGGAGAGTTTGGCGGTGAGTGGACGACAGTAAATATTCAAAATCACCAGAAGGCAATCGGAATGTATTTGGGACAGACTTCGGAGCTTGAAGGAATTCAGGCCGAGCATGATGAGATTGCCATGACGGAGGAAGAACAGACAGATGTGCAGTCGAAGGAGCAGGAGAATAATGATCTGGTTTATGACGCGGATGTTGAGGATGACTATTTTGACGGCTGGGATTAAAACTTTGGTAGAAAACTGAATGATTGGCCCTGTTATTGAATATAATTTAAAACGATTATTTCGGTAATGGGGCTTTTCCTTTACTTTTTTTTGAAATTGGAATATAATCACATTAATATTGCATAAACGAAAGGGGTAGCTTAGAAAAGATGGGCAAGTATTTTGGAACGGATGGCTTTCGTGGAGAGGCTAATATAGATTTGACTGTAGAGCATGCCTATAAAGTGGGAAGATATTTAGGATATTATTTCGGAAAGAACAAACAAAACGGGGAGCGTGCCCGTATCGTTATAGGCAAGGATACAAGACGTTCAAGCTATATGTTTGAATATTCATTGGTAGCAGGGCTTACCGCCAGCGGTGCGGATGTTTTTTTAATGCATGTTACGCCGACACCGAGCGTGTCTTATATTGTCTGCGCAGATTCGTTTGACTGCGGTATCATGATTTCTGCGAGTCACAATCCGTTTTATGATAACGGAATTAAGATTATAAACAGTCAGGGCTCCAAAATGGATGCTTCCGTTGAGGAGGAAATAGAGCAGTATATTGATAATAAGATACCGGAGCTTCCACTTGCAACCAGAGAGAATATCGGCAGAACAACGGATTATTCCATGGGAAGAAACCGATATATCGGCTATCTGATGACTTTGCCGACGGGATCGTTTAAGAATTTCAGGATTGGTCTTGATTGTGCAAATGGTGCATCCTCCACGGTTGCGAAAGCCGTGTTTGACGCGCTTGGAGCAAAAACCTATGTGATAAACAACGCACCGGATGGAACCAACATCAATGCAAACTGCGGCTCCACGCATATTGAGGGACTGCAGAGGTTTGTAGTGGAAAATAATCTGGATGCCGGTTTCGCTTATGATGGAGATGCCGACCGCTGTCTTGCCGTAGATGAGAAGGGAAATCTGGTTGACGGAGATATGATTTTGTATATCTGCGGTAAGTATTTGAAAGAACAGGGAAAACTAACAAATAACATGGTTGTTACCACAGTTATGTCGAATCTCGGATTATATAAGGCCTTTGATGCTGAGGGGATTCGATATGAGAAGACTGCAGTCGGAGATAAATATGTGTATGAGTGTATGATGGACAAGGGATACATACTCGGCGGAGAGCAGAGCGGACATATTATATTCTCCAAGAACGCAAGAACCGGAGATGGCGTACTCACATCGTTAAAATTAATGGAAGCTATGATTGAGCAGAAGACAACAATGTCGGAGCTGCACCGTGGACTGGATATATATCCGCAGCTTCTTGTGAATGTTCGCGTGAGCAGTAAGACAGAGGTTATGCAGGATAAGGAGGTTCTTGCCGCTGCAAAGCTTGTGGAGACTGCTCTGGGGGATGACGGAAGAATCCTTCTTCGGGAGAGCGGGACGGAGCCTTTGATTCGCGTTATGGTCGAGGCAAAGACGGACGCACTTTGCAGACAGTATGTGGATGAGGTAGTGCAGACAATCAGGGACAGAGGATACGAGGCGCAATAATTCAAAGCGGGAGTCTGACCGTGCATGGAGTTCGGTTGGAAATAAGGTAAGCAATGAAGATAAAATTAAGAAAATTAGAAACAACTATTACGTTTGTATTGAAAGCAACAATGTATCTGCTCCTGTTCTGGATCTTTTACGGAGCATATGCAAAGGAAAACTGGTGGCTATTGCGGGCGTCCAGAACGACCGGCGTAACGGTGGCAGCGTATATTATCATGTCCTATATGTTTTCAAATATATATGGCAGATATGATATCGGAAAAAGAAAAAGCAGGCCGATTGTTTATTCTTTGACGCTTACGACGATCTTTACAGATATCATCTCTATGCTGGCATTGTCAGTGATGAATACGAACGAGAAGAATAACAAGGAATTTATGCTGGAACAGCCGGCGCTCTTAATTCCGATTATTCTTGTGCAGCTTGTCGTGATTTTGATATATGTATATGGCGGTAATTCGCTTTATTTTAAGATATATGATCCGGAGAAATGTGTGATTATTACCTCCTCACAGCAAAGCCTGAATGAGATTGTGCGAAGTGTCAGAAAATATAAGCTGCAGTATGATATCGGTAAAGCGGTTGATTACAGAAAGCAGGAATTGAAAAAGGATATTATGGAGCATGAGACGATTTTCATCTATGATGTGCCGATTAAGGAACGGACGGAGATTATTGAATTTTGCTATCAGAACATGAAAAACGTGTACTTTAATCCTGACATGCATGATGTAATAGAGCAGAGTGCAAAGCATATGATACTGGATGATGTATCTATGTACGGATGCTACTCTAAGGGACTCACGCTTGAACAGCGGGTGATAAAACGTGTTATGGATATCGTGATTTCAATCCTTGCGTTGATAGTGACATCACCGATTATGCTGATTACGGCAATTCTCGTTAAGCTTGAGGATGGCGGAAAAGTTATTTTCAGGCAGAACCGGGTAACCAGAGGCGGAAAGATATTTTCAGTGTATAAGTTTAGGACGATGCGGGAGGATGTGGAGAACTACTCCGTGATTGAGGATGATATCCGCGTTACCAAAATCGGGAAATATCTCAGAAAATATCGTATTGATGAGCTGCCGCAGTTCCTGAATGTCCTGCTCGGAGATATGAGCGTTGTGGGACCGAGACCGGAGATGCTTGCGAATATTTTTAACTATACATCTGTCTTGCCGGAGTTTGAATACAGACTCAGAGTGAAAGCCGGGATTACAGGGTATGCGCAGATAGCGGGCAAGTATAATACCTCGCCGAAGGATAAGCTTATTTTAGATTTGATGTATATAGAAGAATATAGCTTTTGGCTTGATTTGAAGCTTTTATTTCAGACATTAATTGTTTTGCTGAAACGGGACAGCACAGAAGCATTTCATCCGGAAGTGAATCTTATGGAGTTTGAAGCATATCAGGATGAGAAGAATATGGAGGAATAGCATGAGAAAGATATTGGTAACAGGCTGTAACGGACAGTTGGGAAGAGCAATAAATAAAGAATATGAGACGGATGAGGTTGAGATAATCAATACCGATGTGGCAGAGCTTGATATCACGAATGTCGGGCAGGTGATTTCCTTCGTGCAGGATAAAAGACCTGATGTCATCATTAACTGTGCGGCGCATACAAATGTAAATGCCTGTGAATCGCAGTGGGAGCTTGCCTATAAAATCAATGCGGTTGGCCCGAGAAATCTGAGCATAGCTGCGACGAAAACCGGTGCTAAGCTTATCCATGTATCTACGGATTATGTGTTTGACGGTACCGCAAGTGAACCGTATAACGAGTTTTCAGCGGTGGCACCTCTCGGGGCATATGGAAAGACAAAGCTTGCGGGAGAGGATTTTGTGAGACAGTTTGCTGACCGGTTTTTTATTGTCAGGACAGCTTGGCTTTACGGAGACGGGAAGAATTTTGTAAGGACGATGCTTGCAATGGGAGAGGAAAAGGGAGAGGTCGGTGTGGTAGCTGACCAGATTGGTTCACCGACCAGCGCGAAGGAGCTTGCAAAAATGATTCATGTGCTTGAGCCAACCGAAAATTACGGCTTATTCCATGGAACCTGTGAAGGCTTCTGTTCATGGGCTGATTTCGCCGAGAAGATATTTGAGTATTCCGGCATGAACGTAAAGGTAAACCGCCTGAGAACGGATGAGTATCCTACACCTGCAAAACGCCCTGCATATTCTGTCTTGGATAATTATATGCTGCGTCTCACTACGGATTTCACATTTCCGGCATGGGAGGACGCATTAAAGGAGTATTTGTCATAAAAAACAAGGAACTGTCGCAATAAGATAATACGGCATATGTATATATGATGTAGGAAAACATGCTTTCGCTCGGTTGCTCACGCAGCGGCACTAAGCTCTTCCTCCACCTTCGGTGTATGAATCGCTAAGTGCCGGCGTTCACAAACGGTTTTCCTACATCATATATATATATATGCCGTATTATCTTATTGCGGCAGTATGTTGTTTTAGAGTGATTTGGCATATTCTTCAAATATGTGATCGTACATGGATGGAAGCCCCACAAATTCACATCCATAGCGATAGCCGAAGCTTGAAATCGGCGTTACGTACAAAATTTTCACGACAGACAGAATGATTTCGTCTGTATTCTCAAATTCCAATGTTGCATTGAAATAATATCCGACCGGCAATTTTGATTCCGACATGAAACCAATTCCCGCTTTGGAAATGTCGAATACTTCAATTTCTGTATCGAGAGAATCAATTTTAACACCATCCTGCTTAAAAAGGTTGGAAACCTCAAGCGTTAATTTAATCGGGAGTCGTTCATATTTTCTCTTTTCCTGCATGGGTACCCCTCCAAATAACATTTTTACTTATTATATCAAAAAATATTTTATATTGCCATATAAAATATTGATAATTCAGGGATAATTAATAAATCATTGACAGTTTTGAGGAAGTGGGGCATAATTTATTTGTCACAATTTGGCTTTGTGACATGGGATTTTTAACATATATGCTGATTTTATAATGAAAGGTAAACTACATATGAGCAACGTAATGGAGCATTATCAGGAGGATGACAGACTGCACGAGGAGTGCGGTGTGTTTGGAATGTATGATTTTGATGGAAATGACGTGGCAGGAACCATATATTACGGCTTGTTTGCGTTACAGCACAGGGGGCAGGAGAGCTGTGGTATTGCGGTGTCAGATACGGAGGGACCGAAAGGCAGGGTGCTGTCCTCAAAAGGGATGGGACTGGTAAATGAGGTGTTCACGCATGATGACCTGGAGAAGTTAAAGGGTAATATCGGAGTCGGTCATGTGCGCTACTCTACAGCCGGCGCCAGTACGAGAGAAAATGCGCAGCCTTTGGTACTGAACTATGTTAAGGGAACACTCGGTCTGGCACATAACGGAAATCTGGTTAATGCACCGGCACTGCGGAGAGAGCTGGAATATGACGGAGCAATCTTTCAGACAACGATAGATTCAGAGGTCATTGCCTATCATATTGCGAGACAGCGTGTGAAAACGGCGTCGGTTGAGGAGGCTGTAAAAAATGCGCTGCAGAAGATACAGGGTTCTTATTCCCTGATTGTAATGAGTCCGAGAAAGCTGATTGGTGCAAGGGATCCGTATGGTTTCCGCCCGCTCTGTATCGGAAAGCGCGACCATGCCTATATTCTGGCTTCGGAAAGCTGTGCACTCGATACGATAGGGGCTGAGTTCGTAAGGGATGTTGAGCCCGGGGAAATCGTTGTGATTAGTCCGAATGGTATAGAATCACATCGTGAGTTGTGTCAGAAGGAGCATGGAAGATGTATCTTTGAATATATATATTTTGCAAGACCGGACAGTGTGATTGACGGAATGAGTGTCTACAAATCCAGAATCATTGCGGGAAGATGTCTGGCAAAGGACAACCCGGTCGAGGCGGATATGGTTGTGGGCGTCCCGGAGTCGGGTAATGCAGCAGCGCTCGGTTATTCGCTTGAATCAGGTATTCCGTACGGAACCGCGTTTGTGAAGAACGGTTACGTCGGCAGAACCTTCATTAAACCGAAGCAGAGCCAGAGAGAATCCAGCGTCAGGGTAAAGCTTAACGTGCTTGCGGACGCGGTCCGCGGAAAACGGGTTATCATGATAGATGATTCCATCGTGCGTGGAACAACCAGTGACCGGATTGTCGGTATGCTCAAGGAGGCAGGTGCAGCGGAAGTACATGTGAGGATTTCGTCACCGCCTTTCCTATATCCGTGTTATTTCGGCACGGATGTACCGGACAGTGACCAGCTGATCGCCTATAACAGAACAATTGACCAGATATGTGAGGTTATCGGGGCAGACTCCCTGGCATATCTGAATCTGGACAGGCTGCCGGAGCTGACCGGAGGCAGGCAGTATTGTAACGGCTGCTTTACGGGCAAATGGCCGCTTGAACCGCCGCATGAGGATATCCGCGGCGAATATGAACGTTAAAATATATACCTTTATAATAAAATAAAAAAGAGGAGAAAGACGATGAGTAACGATAAGTATGTAAGCCCGTTATCTGAAAGATATGCAAGCAGGGAAATGCAGTATATTTTTTCACCTGATATGAAATTCAAGACATGGAGAAGACTGTGGATTGCACTCGCTGAGACGGAGCAGGAGCTTGGTCTGAAGGATGCAGACGGGCAGCCGAGAATCACGGATGAGCAGATAGAAGAGTTGAAGAGCCATGCGGATGATATCAATTACGATGTGGCAAAAGAAAGAGAAAAGCTTGTCAGACACGATGTAATGAGTCATGTATATGCTTACGGGCAGCAGTGCCCGAAGGCGGCAGGCATTATCCATCTCGGAGCAACAAGCTGTTATGTGGGTGATAATACGGATGTAATCGTTATGACGGAGGCTATGAAGCTGGTCCGCAAAAAGCTGATTAATGTGATAAATGAGCTCGCAGGCTTTGCAAAGAAATATAAGGATTTGCCGACGCTTGCATTTACACATTTCCAGCCGGCGCAGCCGACTACGGTGGGCAAACGCGCAACTCTCTGGATGCAGGAACTGCTGCTCGATTTAAACGATATTGAATATATGATCAGCCAGCAGAAGCTTCTTGGCTCGAAGGGAACGACGGGAACACAGGCAAGCTTCCTTGAGCTGTTCAACGGCGACCATGAGACGGTCAGAAAGATAGACGGCAGGATCGCGGAGAAGATGGGATTTGATGCGTGTTATCCTGTATCGGGACAGACCTATTCGCGCAAGGTGGATGCGAGAATCCTGAATGTACTGTCCGGCATTGCAATGAGTGCGCATAAGTTCTCGAATGATATTCGTCTGTTGCAGCATTTGAAGGAGATAGAGGAGCCCTTTGAGAAAAACCAGATCGGTTCATCCGCCATGGCATATAAGAGAAACCCAATGCGGAGTGAGCGGATTGCGTCCCTCGCAAACTATGTGATGGCAGATTCTTTAAACCCTGCAATCACGGCGGCAACACAGTGGTTTGAGAGAACACTGGATGATTCCGCCAACAAGAGAATATCCGTACCGGAGGCATTTCTTGCAATAGATGGTATCCTTGACCTTTACCTGAATGTTGTGGATGGTCTTGTGGTTTACGACAGGGTTATCTATCAGAGATTTATGAAAGAGATTCCTTTTATGGCAACCGAAAATATTATGATGGATGCGGTAAAACGCGGTGGCAACCGTCAGGAGCTGCATGAGAAGATTCGTGAGTACTCCATGGTGGCGGGAGAGCAGGTTAAGAAGTATGGCAATGAAAATAATCTGGTGGATTTGATTGCGGCAGATGACGCATTTGGCATGACGAAGGAGGAGATTGTTGCTCTGCTTGAGCCGAAGAATTTTGTGGGACGTGCGCCGGAGCAGACGGAGGAGTTCCTGCACGAGATTGTTCAGCCGATACTGGATGCAAATCAGGATATACTTGGTGTGAAAGCGGAAATTAATGTATAAAAAATGGTTATAAGTGGTAAGCTACACAAAAGGAGACAGACCATTGTTGACAGTAGAAGAAATACAGGCATTACTCGCTGAGGATAACAATTTCATAGAGGCATGCTGTGAAACGGGCAGAGAGATTTCGTATATATCCTATGACTCACGGAGGGTGCAGACGGGGACGTTGTTTTTCTGTAAGGGACAGCATTATAAAACGGAGTATTTGGAACAGGCGGTTCGGGACGGCGCGGTCTGTTATGTTTCGGAAATCAAATATGACACCAATGCGGATTACATTCTGGTTTCTGATATACAGAAGGCCATGGCTGTTGTGGCAGCTGCATTTTACGGGTACGCGTTTCGCGATTTGGAGACGGTAGGAATAACGGGAACAAAGGGAAAGACGACCGTTAGCTGCTTTGTCCGGAATATTCTGGATGAACATATGCAGAGACGTACAGCACTTATCTCTACGATTAATACGTATACAGGTGTGACGGATGAGCTGTCACTGCTTACGACGCCGGAGGCCGTTGATTTGCATCGGCTGTTTTACGAGGCGAAGGAAAGCGGCTGCAGATATCTTACGATGGAAGTAAGCTCACAGGGCTATAAGAAGGACAGAGTGTATGGCGTGGAGTTTAAAACCGGTATTTTCTTAAATATAGGAGAAGACCATATCAGTAAGCTGGAGCATCCTGATTTTGCTGACTATCTGCACTGCAAGATGCAGCTGGTAAAAAATTCCGAAACCGTGATTTTGAATAAAAATGCAGACTGCTATGATGAGATATATGCCGCCTGCAGCGGTAAAGAGGTGATTACCTACGGTACAGACGACAGTGCGGATTATTATTATGACAATGTTGAGAAGCTCACGTGTGGGTTCGCTTTTGATGCGGTGAGTTGTGACGGAAGATATCGGGAACGGTTTGAGATTCATATTCCGGGCAGATTCAATATAGAGAATGCGTTGGTTTCCATTGTACTTGGTAAAAAATTAGGCGTATCGGATGAGAATATCAGAAACGGTCTTTTGGTGACAGTAGTCAAGGGAAGGATGAATGTGTTTGAAAAAGACGGCGTCACGGTGATTGTTGATTACGCGCATAATAAGCTCAGTTATTCAAAGCTGTATGAGTCGTTGAAATTGGATTATCCGAATCGGAGAATCGTGTCTGTCGGCGGCTGTGTCGGTGGAAAGGCATTTAACCGGAGACAGGAGTTCGGTGAGATTGTGGGAGGTAATTCGGATTATATTTATCTGACTGCCGTAGATCCGCAGTTTGAAGATATTACCCATATTTGCGAGGATATCGCACGGTACATTCCGAAGGATAAGGGCTATGAGATTGTACCGGACAGAAAGACTGCCATCGGAAAGGCAATTGGCGATGCGAGAAAGGGCGACTTGGTCGTGCTGGTAGGGAAGGGCGAGGAAGAGTATCAGAAGATAAATGGCGTCAGTGTAAAATACGAGTCGGACCTCGCGATTGCGAGAGACCTGATGATGTAAAACGGTTATTTTTTCTGTACGCAATGCTGCTGTTTGCGTGTGATAAAAATCATGGAGATATAAACGTAACATGGTGAGAGACAGGTTGAATATCAGTTTAGAATACTATAAGATTTTTTATTATGCGGCACGCTGCGGCAGCGTTACAAAGGCGTCGCAGGAGCTGTGCCTGTCGCAGCCTGCTGTCAGTCAGGCTGTGAAGCAGCTGGAGGAAAATCTGGGCGTTGCTTTGTTTGTGCGCCGTTCCAAGGGTGTCACCCTCACGGCAGAGGGAGAGACGCTCTATTCTTATGTCAGCAAGGGCTATGAGAATATTCTGCTCGGAGAGCGCAAGCTGATGGAAATGCTTGATTTGGAGAGCGGGGAGATTCGTATCGGTGCGTCTGACATGACACTGCAGTTTTATCTTCTGCCGTATCTGGAGATGTTTCACAGATTGTATCCGGGCATCAAGGTGAACGTTACAAATGCGCCGACGCCGAGTACCATAGACCATCTGCTGGCGGGGCGGATTGACTTTGGAGTGGTAAGCTCGCCGCTTGAGGTGGATGACCGTTTTCAGGTGTACAGCGGCAGAAGGATTCAGGATATCTTTGTAGCCGGAGAGCGTTTTGCCGGGCTAAGGGGTAGAAAGCTGGCATATAGAGAGCTTGCTTCCTATCCGATTATCTGTCTGGAGCAGAAAACGAGTACAAGGCGGTATATTGATGCGTTTCTGCGCGAAAACGGTGTTGTGCTGTATCCTGAATTTGAGCTGGCAACCAGTGCGATTGTCACACAGTTTGCGGTGCGAAACCTTGGCATCGGATGCGTCGTGGAGGATTTTGCCAAGGAGGAGATAGAAAACGGCAGATTGTTCAGGCTTGCATTTGAATGTGAGATACCGCAGAGGGATATCTGCGTGATTTCAGACAGAAAGCTGCCGATGACAAAGGCTGCGTCTACCTTGCTTGCGCTGTTGAGGAACCAGGAAAATCAGATATCTGTCAACGGTGTGGATAACTAGATTGTATGAAATATGATATAAATTATAATTATATCATTTATAATTAATATTGATTTTACTTATGATGTGCGGTAAGCTATACTTAGATGGTTCTGTGGATGGTTTTGGGGCAGCGTTGTTTTCGCAGGGACGCAGGACAGTGAAAAATAGCGTATAAGAAATGTATGATGGAGGTAATGATACATTATGGTACAGGCGGTCGTTGGAGCCAATTGGGGTGACGAAGGTAAGGGAAAGATTACGGATATGCTGGCTGAAAAGGCTGACATCATCGTTCGCTTTCAGGGCGGTGCAAATGCAGGACACACTATCGTAAATGATTATGGTAAGTTTGCTTTACATACGCTTCCGTCGGGTGTGTTTTATGACCACACGACAAGTATTATCGGCAACGGTGTTGCACTGAATATACCGGTGCTGTTTAACGAGATTAAATCAATAAGGGATAAGAATGTGCCGATGCCTAAGATTCTGGTATCTGACAGAGCACAGATGGTGATGCCGTATCATGTGCTGTTTGATGCATATGAGGAGGAACGTCTGGCAGGAAAGTCCTTTGGTTCCACGAAGTCAGGTATTGCACCATTTTATTCAGACAAATATGCAAAGACAGGCTTTCAGGTAAGTGAGCTTTTTGAAGAGGCTGCGCTGCGCGAGAAGATAGAGCGGGTTATAGTTCAGAAGAATGTATTGTTGGAGCATCTTTATCATAAGCCTTTACTTCATGCGGATGAGATATTTGATACATTGATGGAGTACAAGAAGATGGTTGCGCCATATGTATGCGACGTATCTGCGTACCTGTATGAGGCTATCAAGGCAGGTAAGAACATCCTGCTTGAGGGACAGCTTGGCTCCTTGAAGGATCCGGACCACGGAATCTATCCGATGGTTACATCCTCTTCCACGCTGGCTGCTTACGGTGCAATCGGGGCAGGTATTCCGCCTTATGAGATAAAGCAGATTATCACTGTTGTAAAGGCTTATTCTTCCGCAGTCGGAGCAGGCGCATTTGTCAGTGAGATATTCGGCGATGAGGCGGATGAGCTGAGACGTCGTGGCGGTGATGGCGGAGAGTACGGTGCAACAACGGGAAGACCGAGACGTATGGGCTGGTTTGACTGTGTTGCTTCCAAGTACGGATGTCGTATTCAGGGCACGACAGATGTTGCGTTTACCGTGCTTGATGTACTTGGTTATCTGGATGAGATTCCTGTTTGTGTGGGCTATGAAATTGACGGAGAGGTGACGACAGACTTCCCGACAACTTCCAAGCTGGAGAAGGCAAAGCCTGTTTTAAAGATGCTTCCGGGCTGGAAACAGGATATCAGAGGCATCAGGAATTATGATGAGCTGCCGGAGAATTGCCGTAAATACATCGAGTTCATTGAGAAGCAGATCGGATTCCCAATCACAATGGTATCGAACGGACCCGGCAGGAATGATATCATTTACCGTGGCTTTCAGGCTGCAAAAAATTAAGAAAATAAGCTGACTATGAGGAGATAAAGAAAATGTCCATATGGGGTTTTGAATTATGAGGAACAAAGAGAAGTCGAACTTAGATTATACGCTCCAAAATCAGAGGTGATAAGGCTAATGGAACACAGTTTTATAGATGACAATGTTGAATAAGGGTAGTTCAAGGAGGGATGTAATAATTCAGAATGTGTCGTTAGTGATATGGAGTTAGAAACCAACTGTAGTTTGCGGTAGATTTCTTTATAATTCGGGCGTATAATGCTAAATGATGGGTAAGTGACTGCCCAATAAAACCACTTTTTAAGGAGGCAAAATAGTGTGGCAAAAAAAATAAGACTGTTGATATATGGTATATTAACATTTTATGGCTGCCTGCTGATTTGTTTTCATGTATATGCAGCACAAAAAGGGCAGGTTATATTGGTTGGCCGGTTTCGGGAAGATTTTTTCTGGTTTTTATTTATCGCAGCATGGATGATTGTTGCAATTATTTCGCTAATCCGATATAAAATGAGGGGTAATGCACAGCACCCTGTTTTGGCTATGATTGGGGCGATTGCAATGACGCTGCTTTTGCTTGGAGGAGCTTTCCTTGACTGGCTTGTTCATGCAGGTGATACTTACTATACTTTTCAATCTCCTGACGGAGAGCATGTGATAGTTGCATATGAACACGCAATGCTTTTGTTTGGGGAAGTGTCCCTTTATGAAAAAACAAGTTCTATTCTCGTAGAATACGAGACGGCACTTTCTATAGATGATGGAGGACGCCCGATAACGGGTGGCGCTTATCAGATAGAATGGACGGATGACACTGTGATTTTTTCTGTTTCACATTACAGCGGTGGGATTGCCTACGGGCCTGATCAGTGGGCTCCGCTTTGGTGGACGGCTGAAATAGAACTGGGGGCATCAGGAAGTAATGCATATCAATATATGACATACAAATATGCGGATGGTACACTCCATA
The DNA here is from genome assembly GCA_964405715.1 of uncultured Bacteroides sp. Lineage (GTDB taxonomy): Bacteria > Bacillota > Clostridia > Lachnospirales > Lachnospiraceae > Coprococcus_C. The sequence continues at coordinate 17,338 of CAYOOW010000023.1, read as the reverse complement.
CAGAAGATGAGATCACATACATTCCTTCTGAAAGTGAGGGTCTGCAAGAATAAAAGAATGCAAATATAGTGGAAGCAGAAGAAGACGATCTTTTTCCTGGAGAGGAAATGATTACCGCAGGGTATAGGACGCTATTTTCTGAATTAGCTGATTCCTCATGTGAATTTGATGTCTACTATGGCGCAAGCGAAAGTGATTCAATATGTGTTGTTTTAGATGGCAAGACTTATATTGAGTATCTTGTTAAATCGTGGACAACAGAAGAATGAGAGGATTCGCAAATGTCTTTTGGAATGATGAATATGGAGCAGATGTGCCATTTGATACGGAGTTTACGGCAAAGCTTCAAATAGAACGTAATTATTCGGCTAATGCACTTGAGACAACCAAGATGAAAATTGGAAAAGGCGCAGAGTTGGAACTACAGGAAGGACGACATTTGAATTAACCATCATCTTGAACGAGCACGATTTGATGCGGCATTAGATGTAAGAACTGGTAAGTTACTTGAAAATAAAGGCTTTAACCGGTTGGATTGGTTAGTTCCTAAAAAGAAAAAACTGTTTGAAGCTAATCATGGATTTAGATTTAAAAATGGACATATTTATCGCATATTGGCAAAAAAATATATTCCTCAGCCGGATGATAAATTTCAGTGCTACTATGTGAAAAAAATTTTGGAAAAGGATGTAGCGGAGCCAAGACTTTTTACCGCCAATCAAATGGTAAGTCAGTTGAAGAAAAAGAAAACTGAAAAGTACTTAATGCCGGTTGTAATAAATGATACATTAGGTGAATTTACGTTGAACAGAGACTACAACTGTTTTGAAGGGCATGAGTGGTTGGAGAAGGGAGGTTCTCTGGCAGGATACTTGTTCAGATGCCGTTACTGTGGGAAATATAGATTTAATGTTGATTGTGATTAATTAAAGCTAAATTAAAATGGCAAGTAACACAAGTACAACTTTCAGCTTTGCGGAGAGATTGAAAGCAACAGAAGATTTGAATTTTACGAATTTTCAACGGATGCAAACGAAAGGATGCAAACAGAGAAAAAAATGACTGCAACCTCCGGGAAGGACACTTTAGGAATAACCAAGGGGAATAAAGACAATTCATTTATTGTTCATTTTTCGGATTCTGCAATGGTTAATAGAGCTATTTCAAGAGGATATATTACTGTTAATGGGATTGAATTGAAGTTGTCGGAAGAAACAAAACAAAAGCTGTTAAAGACAGATAAACATGCGGAGTCAGAACGAATTAAAGCCTACAATAAATATGTGCTTCAACATGAAATGTTTGAGTTAGTGAGTTGATTTGAAATTTTGTAAAAGCAAATGCTTGTATTTGATGTATGAACATCGCCGGAAAATGCGAAGCGGCTGTTTTTTCTATATTCAATCAAAACATATTAATGGGAGTTAAGGAATAGTAGGTATCTTCCGATATAATTAATGAAAGAGAAATTATTACATCATTGATACATAGAGAAAGGGGGAGATGAAAGCAGAGGGCTATATCGGTAGAGGTTTACATAGAGTGGAACTTGTTGCCCCTGTCTATATGAATCCAAAACAAAAAAAACAAGAGGATTTCAGGCGACAGAAACGGAAAAAGACGTATTTCTATGATGAGCTTCAGAAGAAGCTTGAACAGGAACTTCCGGAAGAAAGTACAGTAAGCTATTATGCTTAGATGGAACAAGGAGATTTAGATGAAAATTACATTATTTTTTAGGTAGGCTCTGAAGTGAAACGATGGCATTTCACTTCGGAGCTTCTCTATTTTACCATAAGTTAGGAATATGCTGCATCAAAAGACTCACACCGGTTTGCCTGTGCGACCTCCCCGTCATCTGCATCAATAACCGGAGCAGTCGCGGCGATGGCAGAACCACCACAGATAGATGAACCAACACCGATCAGTGTGGATATTTTCCCCGGAATATGCATTACTTTGCAGAGGACAAATGCGATAATCAGGGATGTGGAAATTGTTTGCCGAGAAACCAGGATGGAATCGCAATAACCAGACAAACCAGAAACCCATCCAATTCTTCTTGATAAAGTGCATTTCTATTTCCTCCTATGTAAAAATTGTTCCTGCCGGAAAAATATATCATAACAATTATGTGAAATATACATTGCAGCCTGAGCTTTGCAATGATTTAGGAATATAGTATATAGCAGGAGGAAGCATGTTAGATTTTCGTGTTGAAACTTTCTTGATCGTATGTCAGGAGATGAACTTTACCAGAGCAGCGAGACGGCTTGGCATCACACAGCCGGCAGTCTCCAAGCATATCAGACAGCTTGAGGAATATTATGATGTGTTGTTATTTGGCTATGAGGGGAAAAAGGTGTATCTGACAAAGGAGGGCAAGATGCTTTATGGGGCGATGGTTAGTATGCATAATCGGTTGAAATCGGCTCCGTATCCTCCCGGCTTGGACGGACGACGATTAATTTGGACAATATCAGTAAGGTATATGCCGGAAAAACAATTATAAATGATTTTTCTTATCATTTCTTAAAAAATGACAGGATAGGAATCATAGGAAAAAACGGCTGCGGAAAGAGTACGCTGTTAAAGATTATTCTGGGTATGGTTGAGCCTGATGGCAGAACAGTTGAGCTTGGACAGACTGTAAAGATAGGATATTTGCGTTTGGGCAGGATGAACGCCTGACGCAGAGTGAGGGCGGATACACGGCTTATGAAGACAGAATGCGTGCAGTGGAAGCTTCTGTAAACAGCAGGGTATCAAATACGGGAAAAGGTTCATATAATAGTGAGAGCACGATGAAAGGTGATAAACGGAAGTCTGCAGAAAAGGATGGCGGGAATCGGTCGCACGAAAGAAAATTAAAGTTTTCCTATAAGGAGCAGAAGGAATATGGGACCATAGAGCAGGATATCGCGGAGCTTGAGAAGAAAATAGCTGACAAGGAGACGGAGATAGGGGAAAATGCAAGCAATTCCCTGCTGCTTCAGAGGCTTTGTGAGGAACAGGATGCATTAAACAGGCAGCTGCCCGATAAGCTGGAGCGATGGATGTATCTGGAGGAGCTGGCGGCGAAAATAGCAGAACAGTAAATGGATCAAATAATAAAAGAGAGAGGTTTAAGATTATGAAGGTTTTGATGTTAAACGGAAGTCCGAGGGCAAATGGCTGTACATATACAGCACTCACGGAGGTGGGAAAGAAACTGGAGAGTCATGGTGTGGAGACAGAGCTTTTCCAAATCGGGACGCAGCCTGTGGCAGGCTGTGTTGCCTGCGGAGCCTGCAAGGGCAATGCAAAATGTGTGTTTGATGACAAGGTAAATGCATTTGTTGCAAAAATGCGTGAAGCCGACGGTATGCTTGTGGGTTCACCGGTATATTATGCGAGTGCCAGCGGTCAGGTTACGGCGTTTCTCGACCGTGCATTTTATGTCGGCGGAAGCTGTATGGACGGAAAGCCGGGCGCAGCGCTGGTAAGCTGCCGAAGAGGAGGCGCATCTGCCGCGTTTGACCAGCTGAATAAGTATTTCAGCATCTGTAATATGCCGATTGTTACATCGAATTATTGGAATCAGGTGCATGGAAATACGCCTGAGGAGGTGATGCAGGATGAGGAGGGTATGCAGACGCTGCGTATCCTTGCCGACAACATGGCATGGCTGCTTCAATGTATTGAGGCAGGAAAAAAGTCCGGCATTGCCGTGCCGGACCGTGAACCTAAGCTTCGGACGAATTTTATCCGTTAGAGGGCATTGATTTTGTTGTATATTTATCCCGGTAGCGTTTGGGTGTTATGCCGTATTTTTCCTGAAATGCCGCGGTAAAATGGCTTTGGGATGAGAAGTTAAAATGCTCTGAAATATCCGTGATGGAATAATCAGAGTATTGCAGCATCTGTGCGGCGCCATCCAGACGCTTATCTTTGATATAGGCAGATAGTGACATTCCTACTTCTCTGGAAAACAATCTGGACAGGTAAGACGGGTTAATGTTTAGGTAAGCGGCAATATTTTGTACCTTAAGCTTCTGGTTCAGGTTGTCATAGATATAATCAATACATTTTACAATAGGTCTGGAGTATACGTTTTTTTTCCGGTTATTGCGCATGCTCAACGTAAATTCCTGAATCATAGTGGCCTGCAGTGTGTCGATTTGCGGCACTGTCGTGCATAAATCAGCCTTTTGGATAAAAATATCGCTCATGCTGTAGGCCGTTTCCCGCTCTAACCCGGCTTCAACACAGAATCGTGTAATCATGGCAGCGAGAATTACAAAATGGAACTTGCGGTTTTGCAGGGGATTTTGGGAAAGCGTACCGTTTTTTGCATTGGAGGTAGTGTACCCGTTTGTCTCTATATACCATTTGTGTCTTTTGCTGACCTCTTCTATATCCCCTGCCGCAATCGCTTTATACAGTCCGAATTCTTTCTCATATTCCAGATGTTTCGTGTTCTCTTCCCGCTGTAATAATAATTTATTGTTCAGTTCATGCTTAAAATTCATAGAAATGTACCTCGTATATTCATAGAAATGCCCTCTGATAGCTTCATGTCGAATTTCGTGTTAAAATTTATTATAGTATAACAAAAAAATATAAAAAAAGACATAAAAATGATAGAATTGACATTTTTTTTTGTGTATCATGGCAACAACAGACAAGACATTAATACACAAAAGAGATTTACATGTTGCTGCGAATGACAGAATGCGCATATGATAAAGTGTCTGTCTGTATAATCGGTATCTGGACAATATATCCCCAATATATTGTCTTTGATATATATATGAAATCCCCCAAGATTCATATATGTGTCGAAAGACACACATTTCTCCTTCGCGTTTTTATAACGCAGAAAAATCCGCTTTCCCCAGCGGATTTTTTTTGAATTTACCGGTCAGAATGATACAGCGCCGTGATGCTTTCGCATATTTCACTTAATATTTCGACAACCCGTTCCTGATCGATTGTCGAATATTGCTGATAAGCATGGTAGCAGCCCTGCACAAGGACCGTGATATATATATTGGTCTTCAGGTCTGCTCTCAGCTCAGGCTGCTGGCGGTAGACGACGCTCTTAAATATTTTTTCTATGTTATCGACCAGAACATTTTCTCTTGAATCGGAGAAAATGATCCGAAATAACTGCCCCTGTTCAATAATACGTGAAAAAAACTGCAGTGTAATTTCTCTGGCATGCTGTAGAACATTTTGGGGAAACGTTATGTCCTTCAGCATGGAGTCTATCAGCTCATGCTCAAGATGCTCCGATAAATCGTAGATATCTCTGTAATGGAGATAGAAGGTCTGCTTGCTGATTTTTGCATTATCCGTTAATTCCCGTACCGTAATTTTTTCAAGGCTTTTTTTTGACCGCAATTCAATAAAAGCGTCATATATGCTGTTTCTTGTTTTCTGTACTCTTAAATCCATTTTATCACTCCGGTTTATGCAGTTATAATTCATGACATGGACAATTTTTTAAAATGGCCAAATAAATGACCTTTAATATAAATTGACATGATAAATTTAATGTCTTATTTCTATTATCTGTTATTATATACGAAAAAAATTTTTTTTACCATAGTCAATTTGGCGAGATAAAAAAAGGTTGAAATCCTGCCTGTTTCTGTTATGATATATGTATAGTTTCAGATTGATGATAATATTAATATATGTCATATGAGGACAGATGGATGTTATATACGGAGTTAACAAAAAAAGCGATGCGCCTATGCTACAAGGCACATGACGGACAGATGGATAAGGGGGGTGTTCCCTATGTCTTTCATCCCTTTCATGTCGCTGAACAGATGAGTCAGGAGTATGATATTTGTGTTGCTCTGATGCATGATGTGCTTGAAGATACCGATTATACGATTGAAGACATCCGGGCGGAAGGCTTTCCGGAGGAGATATTGGATGCGCTTCGCTGTATTACAAGAGATAAGGGTATGGATTATGCTGATTACATTGAGATTGTCAGGACAAATGATATCGCGACCCGTGTAAAGCTGGCTGACCTCGAGCACAACAGTGATGTGTCCAGATTACCCGGAGATGATTCCGAGTACAATGATGTCCTTTTGAAACGGTACGCCAGAGCAAAAAAGGTTTTGCTTACCGTATAGGTACGTTGGCGAATAAATGCGTTTTTCTGCTTGTGGAAAACGCTTTTTTCGTATATGAGATGAAAAGAGGAATTTACATGACAAAAAAACAGCGCACGCTGGAAGTGATAAACAGGCTGAAAAGCGAATATCCCGCAGCTGAGTGTACACTTGAGTATGATGAGGCATGGAAGCTTTTGGTGGAGGTACGTCTGGCAGCACAGTGTACGGATGCCAGAGTGAATGTGGTCGTAAAGACACTATATGCCAAATTTCCGACTGTGGCAGCGCTTGCCGAAGCTTCGGTGGATAATATAGAGGAGATTGTGAGGCCCTGTGGTCTGGGGAGGAGCAAGGCGAGAGATATCAGTGCATGCATGAAGCTTCTGCATGAGAAGTATCATGACAATGTACCGGAGAGCTTTGATGAGCTTTTGGAGCTTCCGGGAGTCGGAAGAAAAAGTGCAAATCTGATTATGGGAGATGTATTTGGAAAACCGGCGATTGTTACAGATACGCACTGCATCAGATTGTGCAACCGTATCGGACTTGTGGATAATATAAAAGAGCCAAAGAAGGTGGAGATGGAGCTTTGGAAGCTTGTTCCGCCAAAGGAGGGCAGTGATTTCTGTCACCGTCTTGTGTATCACGGCAGAGAGGTGTGTACGGCAAGAACCAGGCCATACTGTGACAGATGCTGTCTCGAGGATATTTGTAAAAAGAACGGGGTATAGCAGAGAATGGGAGATATGAAGCTGCAGGATATTATAGGAGTTATATTTGATTTTAACGGAACCATGTTTTTTGATTCGGAAAAACATATCCATGCATGGACTTCCTATGTGGAGGAGGTTACGGGTATTCAGGTGAATTCGGACGATATTGAGAAGCATATTTCAGGAAAGTCAGCCAGACAGATTATGGAGCATTTTCTGGGATATGAGATATCGGATAGCATGCTGGAACAGTTTTCTGAGGAAAAGGAAGGCATTTACCGCAGACTTTGTAATGAGGATAAGGCGGGACTTACGCTGGCGCCCGGCTTGATGAAGTTTCTGGATTATCTGGTGGAATATGATATCCCGAGGACAATTGCGACTACGACGAGTCTCTCCAATATAATGTACTATTTTGAAACCTTTGATTTGTATAAATGGTTTGAACCGGATAAGCTGGTGTACAGGGATAAGAGAATCAGGGAAAAACCATATCCCGATATGTATCTGGTTGCATGTAAGCTGTTACAAAAACAACCTTCAAGATGCCTGGTGTTCGAGGATTCTGTGACAGGTATCACAGCGGCGGAGGCGGCGGGTATCAGACATATCGTGGCAGTAAAGGGTGATAATCCGGGCTTGAGCACAGATGGTTTTAATCATGTCCATGCGGTGATTCATGATTATACAGAGCTGAATGAAACGTTTGATTTTTGATATTTTGGGAATTGCGGAATGACAGGAGGAATGCAGATGGCAGTAAAATATAGAGAATTTAAGTTTTTTTCCAATGCGGATAAGCTGGAAATTGACTGTATGGCTGTGACACCGGAGGAGCATGTGAAGGGTGTGGTTCAGCTGGTTCACGGAATGTGTGAGCATAAGGAGAGATATTATGATTTTATGGAATATCTTGCAAATAAAGGTTACCTGTGTGTGATACATGACCATAGAGGGCATGGCAAAAGTGTGGAGTCAGATGCGGATTTGGGCTATTTTTACGACGGTGGTTATGAGGGGATTGTAGAGGACATACATCAGCTTACTATGATGGTGAAGGAAGAAATTCCTGATGTGCCGTATATTTTGCTGGGACATAGTATGGGTTCACTGGCTGCCAGATGTTACCTGAAAAAATATGACGCAGATATTGATAAGCTCGTACTTCTCGGAAGTCCGTCTAAGCCTGCCGGAGCAGTTTTAGGATTGGCGGCGGCTGCTGTGACTGGACATATCAAAGGAGGACATGCGCATTCAAAGCTTCTGGATTCTATGGTAGTTCACTCACGATATGAAAAACGATTTGAATCGGAGGGCATTATACATGCATGGATTTGTTCGGATAAGGCTGTGGTAGAAAAGTATAATCAGGATGTGCACTGTAATTTCTGCTTTACGGTGGACGGTTATATTCAGCTCATTCAATTAATACTGCATACCTATAGTGCAGAGGGATGGAATATGGAAAATCCCGGACTTCCTGTTTTGTTTGTATCAGGCAGGGAGGATCCTTGTAATCTGAGCCCGAAAAATTTCGGAAAAAGTGTACGTTTCCTGAAAAATCGCGGCTATGGAAATGTGCAGGCGGTATTGTTTAACGGTATGCGCCATGAGGTTCTGAATGAAAAGGGCAAAAACAGGGTATATAAACATATATATGATTTTATTTCCAAAGGATAGGGGATATGCCACATGAAAGTCAGAATGTCGGTTGAACAGCAGAATAGTGATGAGTTTATAAATCAGGTGATTTCAAAACACCATTTTTCGGAATCGGACAAGGAGAGACTTGTTCAGGTTTATCAGCAGATAAAAATGTGTATGGGACCATATGCGGCTTACCGTATCAACCAAAAGGTCACGGGGGTGCAGGCGATTGATGACGGACCGGCGGCAATTGTGTCCATGACGCTCGGGGCGGGCGTGGACCGATTGCAGGAGCGTTATATGAGAAACGGACAGCTTGAAGAAGCATATATGCTTGATTGCCTGGCATCTGAGCTTCTGCTTCAGATGTACGGCGAGTTCAATGCCGCATATGCCAGATTTCACAGACGATATGTGAAGCGTTATGTATTTATCGGTGATGAGATTCCGGCGTCTGCCATACCTGAGCTGCTTCGGGATATCAAGGGGCAGAAAAGACAGCCGGATAAGCAGGCTGATAAACAGCCGGAAGAGCAGGAACAGACAAAAACAGAAGCGGATGCGAGCGAGGAAACCGGAAAAAATCTGTGCGACAGCCAGCCGGCATATGAAAGACTTATGGAGCATGATGAAATATCAGCCAATGAATATGGGGTGCTGTCACCCTCAAAGAGCGTCGTCTTTTTTGCAGTCCTCTCGGAGAATCCGAATCAGGCTTGCGAGGGAATTTGCAGCGGGTGTGGAAATACGGTGTGTGAGAATAGAACCGTATCGGACGATCAGGTTGACAGGATGGCGCAGGACATGGTCTCAGATGGGCAGGATAGTGTGGAAACGGCGGGAACAGCCGGGAATTTAACTTATGGATATCAGCGTATTTTCGGTACGCAGTAAGATTGTATACAGAAATAATTATGGGAGGATTACATGACGGGGATGGCTCACGAAAGAAAATATATTATGGCGCTGGATGCGGGCACAACCAGCAACCGATGCATTTTGTTTGACAGGCAGGGCAGAATTGCAAGTATGGCACAGAAGGAGTTTTCACAGATATATCCGAAGCCGGGCTGGATAGAACATGATGCGAATGAGATATGGTCAACGCAGATGGGTGTTGCGGTGGAGGCGATGTCCAAAATCGGTGTTACTGCGCAGGAGATTGCCGCCATTGGCATCACAAACCAAAGAGAGACGACAATTGTCTGGGACAGGGAGACAGGGGTTCCCGTATATAATGCTATTGTGTGGCAGTGCAGGAGAACAGCGGAGTACTGCGAATCACTGGCGGACAGACAGCATGTAATCAGGGAAAAGACAGGCCTGATTATAGATGCCTATTTTTCGGCGACGAAAATAAAATGGATTTTAGAGCATGTGGATGGTGCAAGGGAAGAAGCAGAGCGGGGAAAGCTGCTGTTTGGAACGGTGGAAACGTGGCTCATCTGGAAGCTGACCGGGGGACGTGTGCATGTGACGGATTACTCCAATGCGTCCCGGACTATGATGTTTAATATCAATACGTTAAGCTGGGATAAGGATATATTGCAGCTGCTTGATATACCGGAAAGCATGCTGCCGGAGGTCAGACCGAGCAGTGAGGTATACGGAACCACAACCGCTGCCATACTTGGCGGCGAGATTCCGATTGCAGGCGCGGCGGGGGATCAGCAGGCCGCATTGTTCGGACAGAATTGCTTTGCACCCGGGGATGCGAAAAATACATATGGGACGGGATGCTTTCTTTTAATGAATACGGGAGAAAAACCTATATATTCCCGAAATGGTCTGGTGACTACCATCGCATGGGGTCTCGGCGGAAAGGTGACCTATGCACTGGAGGGTTCTATCTTTGTCGCAGGAGCTGCCGTACAATGGCTTCGGGATGAGATGGGCTTTATAAATAAAGCCTCGGACAGTGAAGAGCTCGCCCGAAAGGTAAAAGATACAAACGGGTGTTATGTTGTTCCGGCATTTACGGGACTCGGAGCTCCGTATTGGGATCCGTATGCCAGAGGTACGATAGTCGGTCTCACCAGAGGCGTAAATCGCTGCCATGTTGTGCGGGCGACACTGGATTCCATTGCATATCAGGTGAATGACGTTCTGGAGGCGATGTATGAGGATTCCGGGATTCGTCTGAACGCATTGAAGGCAGACGGAGGCGCCAGCGCAAATGACTATCTTATGCAGATGCAGTCGGATATAATAAATGTACCTGTGATACGCCCTCACTGTGTGGAGACGACCGCACTTGGCGCCGCGTATCTGGCGGGCCTTGCGGTTGGATACTGGCAGACTGCGGAGGATATTGCGGGAAATGTGGAGATTGACAGAGATTTTCATCCGAGGATGCAGGAGCCGGAACGGCGCAGGCTGTTGAACGGATGGAAAAAGGCGGTAAAATACGCTTTTGAGTGGGCACGGCAGGAATAGGTACGGGAGTGCATTGAGAAAACGAAAGAGGGTGAATAGTATGCTTACCAGTGTTGCTTTGATTTTTTTGTGTGGACTGTTTCTCGGTGGTATATTTCAGAGATTGCGTCTGCCAAGCCTTCTGGGTATGATTATAACGGGAATAGTGCTTGGCCCGTATATGCTTAATCTCCTGGATGATTCCCTGCTTGCCGCCTCGGCGGATTTGCGGGAGCTGGCGCTTGTCATCATATTAACCAGAGCGGGCCTGTCCCTTAATATAGCGGATTTAAAACGAGTCGGAAGACCGGCGGTTTTAATGTGTTTTGTCCCTGCCTGTTTTGAAATGCTCGGTACGGTTCTGCTGGCACCGCCTCTTCTCGGGGTTACGGTGCTTGAGGCTGCCGTAATGGGAAGTGTTATGGCTGCGGTCTCCCCGGCTGTCATTGTTCCGAGGATGATTAAAATTATGGAATCAGGATATGGCAAGGAGCATAGCGTCCCTCATCTGATTTTAGCCGGAGCGTCGGTGGATGATGTATTTGTTATTGTTATGTTTACCGTATTTTCGAGTATGGCAGCAGGCGGAGAAATGGAGGTCGGAAGTATTTTGCAGGTTCCGGTGTCGATTGTATTGGGAATACTGGCAGGCATCCTTGTCGGACTGTGTCTGGTCTGTTTCTTCAAAAAGCTGCATATGCGGGATTCCGTCAAAATACTGATTATCCTGAGCCTGTCATTTTTACTGATTGAGGCGGAGAACCGACTGGAGGATATTGTACCGTTTTCGGCGCTCCTTGCCATTATGAGTATAGGAATTGTGATAAAGCAGAGATATGACGTGCTTGCAATCAGACTGGCGGGCAAATACAACAAGCTGTGGGTTGGAGCGGAGGTTATGTTGTTTGTGCTGGTAGGAGCATCGGTTGATTTGAAATATGCCGTAACCGCAGGTGTGATGGCGGTTGTGCTTGTTCTGCTGGCGCTTGTATTTCGTGTGGTGGGAGTGCTGTTATGTCTTGTGAAGACAAAACTGACGCGAAAGGAAAAAGTATTTTGTATGCTTGCATATCTTCCGAAAGCGACGGTTCAGGCTGCAATCGGCGCGATTCCTCTTTCTATGGGATTAGACTGCGGACAGCTTGTGCTTACGGTAGCGGTTTTGTCCATATTGATAACAGCCCCTGTCGGTGCAATATGTGTTGATACATTGTATAAACGCCTGCTTGAAAAGTGATGGGCAGGGTGCGGATTAATGATTAGAAAAATGTGAAAAGACAGGTGAAAAATATGACGAATGAAAGATTGGAGCGGCAGATGGATTTTTGCCGGGAGCTCGATAAGGAAAAATTTATTGCGCGGCAGACATATTTGACAGATGGCGTCAGAAAGGAAAATGACGCAGAGCATGCATGGCATATGGCGGTTATGGCAATACTTTTGAGTGAATATGCGAATGAGCCGATAGATATTCTTAAAACCGTGACTATGATTCTGCTGCATGATGTCGTGGAGATTGACGCGGGTGATACATATGCATATGATGAGGAGGCAAAAAAAACGCAGCATGAGCGGGAAATTTCCGCAGCCGACAGGCTATATGGAATGCTCCCGGCAGATCAGCAGAAAAAGCTTCGGGCATTGTTTGATGAGTTTGAGATATGCGAGACACCGGAGGCCAGATTTGCCCGTGCTATGGATAATATTCAACCTCTCATGCTGAATGCGGCTTCTGAGGGGAAAAGCTGGTCGGAGCGGGGCGTACGTCTGAGTCAGGTACTGGCAAGAAATAAAGTGACACCGACAGGCTCACAGGTTCTGTGGGATTACGCCTATCAAACAATGATAAGTCCGAACGTAGCGGCGGGAAGACTGAAGGATGATACAATATAAATGAAAATGATAAAATAACAGGAGGAATCAAACATGAATCCAATGGCACTTATGAAGATCAAAGGGATGCTTGACCGTTTCAAGAGCAATCATCCGAAGATACCGAAGTTTTTGGGAGCTGCAGCGAAGACGATAGATGAGGGGAGTATTATAGAGATCAATATTACTACCTCAGGCGGGCAGACGCTGTGTACCAATATGAGAGTGACAGCTGACGATTTGGATATGGTAAGACAGCTATCCGGTATGAATATGAATTGATGAAAGCTGCACAGACTCTTTACTTTTGTGCAGTGATTATATTATACTGTATATAGATATGCAGGATATTGAGATTATGCTTTTGCCGTGTGAATTTGCGGCTGATTGATTCTAACGAATGGAGGAAATTAACTGAATGGAAGCAGAAAAACAGGAAAAATTGAGAGAGCAGGTGAAGAATATTGTACCTGATGAAGCGGGGGAAATGGCCGCAGATATGAGGGGCACATCAAAGACAAATGCATTTGTCATAATGGGGTATACGATTTATAATGTGGTGCTGCTGCTATGTTATCTTTTGGAAGTTATAAAGGGAAATCGTACGATAGGATATTATGTGATATTTGCACTGCTTTCGCTGGCACCGCTTTTGGTCATGCATTTAATGTACAGACAAGATAAAAATGACGAAAAAATCAAACATATACTTACATATGGATATTTAGCATTTTATGCGTTTACTGTATTTACGACAGTTTCTCCGGTTGCTTTCGTTTATGGTGTGCTTGTGGGAACTTTCATTATGAGTTATGGAGACTTCAGACTCAGTAATATTTTTGCGTGGTGTTTGTTCGGTATTAATGCGTTAGATGTTGTTTATCTTGGTGTACAAGGGAAAATTGTTTCTGCAGATTTACCTAATGTTGAAATCAGAATAGGATTTTCTCTGTTGTATGCTGTATTTATGATGATGGCGACGAAGTTAATGGCAAAAAACAATGATGATAAGATGAGTCAGATTGCACGGGAGAAAGAAACTGTACAGTCAATGCTCGCCCGCATTATGGAGATTTCTGAGAATATGATTGGAGACATTGTGGTTGTATCGGAGAAGATGGATATTCTTGAGGACTCTGTAGCTAAGACGAAAAGTTCAATGGAGGAGGTTTCAAACGGAACCAATGACACAGCGGAGTCAGTACAAAATCAGTTGGTTATGACTGAAGAAATCCAGAAATTTATCGGTAGGGTTGAATCGGTTTCTGATACAATCAATTCTGATATGGAAGAGGCAAATGAGGAAGTTCAGATTGGTAAGGGAAAGATAGATGAGCTCATTGAGCAGGTTAAGGTGTCTGATGAGGCCAGCGTTAAGGTGTCTGAGGAGCTTGGAAAATTGACTGCATATGCAGGTCAGATGCAAAATATTGTGGAGCTGATAGATGGAATTACCTCTCAGACAAGCCTTCTTTCGTTAAATGCTTCCATTGAGGCTGCAAGAGTCGGAGAGGCAGGTAAAGGATTTGCAGTTGTAGCTTCAGAAATATCCACACTGGCTGAGCAGACACAGAGTGCAACCGTGGACATTACGGAGCTTATAGGTAACATATCTTCAGAGCTGGAAGAGGTTGTAACCGTAGTCAATTATCTGATGGATAACAGTAAAATACAAAGCCTTGCTGCGACTGAAACAGCTTCAAGGTTTGAGACAATTGCAAGCAGAACGGAGGATATACAAAAGCTTACGGTGGAGCTGGCAGAACTCATTTCACAGCTTGCAAATTCCAATGAGACAATCGTGGATAGTATTCAGACAATTTCGGCTGCAACAGAGGAGGTTACCGCACATTCGAATGTTACGCTTGAATGTAGCGAGGAAAATAGTTCAATTGTAAATGAGGTTGGCAGTATTGTGAGTGAGTTACAGACTCTGGCTGAGCGATTGAATGAATTGGAAAGTTAGTTGCAGGCAAGTAAACAGAAAAATTTGGTGAATCTTTAAATTCATAATTGACATATCCGAAAAAAGGATTATAATGATTCTAAACCGATGACGTGGAGATAACGTTATATGTGCACTCACAGAGAGTCCGGGCAGCTGAGAGCCGGACAGAACGCAGTATAGCAAATGGACCACTGAGGGCATGGCCAAAGGTATATGTACCGAGTATTCCATGACGTTTGCATACGTTAGTTGCGGGAGATATAATGGTATCTCATAAGAGCATGATTTTATCATGAAGCAAGGTGGCACCGCGGAAGATTAGATTATCCGTCCTTGACAAATGCAGCAGTTTGTCAAGGACTTTTTTATTGCAAAAATCCTGTATGGCGGACTGACATGTGAACGGAAAGAATGAAAGCAGGGAGGTATGACATGATAAAACCTACATTGGAAGCCGCATCGGAGATGGCAGGGGATTACAAGGTGATTCCGGTGTGCAAGGAAATTTATTCTGATTTTACGACACCGATACAGGTACTCAGAGTATTGAAGCGTGCGAGTAAGCATTGCTATATGCTGGAGAGTGTGGAAAATCAGGAAAACTGGGGCAGATATACGTTTCTAGGTTATAAGCCAAAGCTGTGTGTGACCTGTATGAACGGACATTTGAAGGTGACAGACGTGAATGGTTCTGTGATTCGGGAGGAGAATGTAAAGCATCCGGAGATTTGTATCAATGAAATCCTTTCAGAGTACAGGAGCCCTAAGATAGAGGGTATGCCGCCTTTTACAGGCGGACTGGTCGGATATTTTGCATATGATTATATTAAATACAGTGAACCGAAGCTGTGTCTTGACGCAGAGGACCAGGAGGGCTTTAACGATGTGGATTTGATGCTTTTTGACAAGGTGATTGTCTTTGACAATGTGAAACAGAAAATGCTTATTATTGTCAATGCGAAGACAGATAATTTAATGGATAATTACGTAAAAGCCGTGGAGGAGATTACATCTATCATAGAGCTGATTAAGCATGGTGAACCGGCTGAGGAGGAACCGGCAAGACTTACCTCCGGTTATAGGCGCCTGTTCGAGAAGGAAGCCTTCTGTGAAATGGTTGAAAAAGCAAAACGATATATATACGAAGGAGATATTTTTCAGGTTGTATTGTCCAACAGGCTTGAGGCAGATTTTGAGGGGAGTCTTCTGAATACCTACCGTGTATTGAGAACCATAAATCCGTCCCCGTATATGTTCTACCTCAGCGGAGATGACATAGAGGTTGCGGGTGCTTCACCGGAGACGCTGGTAAAGCTCGAAAACGGAGTGCTGCATACGTTCCCGCTTGCCGGGACAAGACCGAGAGGGAGAAACAGGGAGGAGGATCGGGCTCTGGAAAGGGAGCTTCTGGCTGACGAAAAAGAACGCTCGGAGCACAATATGCTGGTTGATTTGGGGAGAAATGATATCGGCAAAATCAGCGAGTTTGGTTCGGTTGAGGTAGAAAAGTATATGTCGATTGAACGGTATTCCCATGTCATGCATATCGGTTCAACAGTCAGGGGGACACTCCGCAGAGATTGTTCGGTGACGGATGCAGTGGATGCCATCCTTCCGGCAGGAACCTTGTCCGGTGCACCGAAGATTCGTGCATGTGAGATAATCAATGAATTGGAAAATAATAAGCGGGGTATCTACGGGGGTGCAATCGGCTACATAGATTTTACGGGAAACCTGGATACATGTATTGCGATACGGATTGCGTTTAAGAAAAACGGAAAGGTGTTTGTCCGTTCGGGAGCGGGAATCGTGGCGGACAGTGTGCCTGAGAATGAATACAGGGAATGTATTAATAAGGCAAAGGCAGTTATGACGGCAATTGAGACGTCACAGAATGAAATGTAGTTTTTATATGGAATGAGGCTGCCGCACTAAGCATTTAAAATATACATTTTAAACGCTTAGTGTGACAGTCCATGATGGAGGATAAGGGAGGATAAGGAATGATATTACTGATAGACAATTACGATAGCTTCTCCTATAATCTTTTCCAGCTTGTGGGAGGGATTAATCCGGATATCCGTGTGATTCGGAACGATGAGATGACGCCGGAGGAGATTGAACGGATGCAACCGTCTCACATTATTGTGTCTCCGGGCCCGGGACGTCCGGCGGATGCAGGAATCTGCGAGCGGGTGATAGACTATTTTAAGGGTAAGATACCGATTTTCGGTGTATGCCTCGGACATCAGGCTATCTGTGAGACCTTTGGAGGAGTTGTAGGATATGCAAAGCAGCTGATGCATGGGAAAATGTCCGTGGTAGCATTAGATACGGACTGCGTCATTTTTCGCGGAATGCCGGGGAAGATAGAGGCGGCAAGGTATCATTCCCTTGCAGTGGAGGCGGCTTCGTTGCCGGAGACGCTTCGGGTGATTGCACAAACGGAGGATGGTGAGATTATGGCAGTGGAGCATAGAGCGTACCGGATATATGGTGTGCAGTTTCATCCGGAATCCATACTTACACCGCACGGAAAGACAATCTTAGAGAATTTTCTCAGAATATAAAAAGCAATTTGGTAAATAGTCAAGAAGTATTTTAAAAAGATTTTCAGATAAAAG
>CAYOOW010000022.1:0-41330 GCA_964405715.1 uncultured Bacteroides sp. | reverse complement strand
AGTACCTCGCCAAGTGTTCAATCCATCGCTAAGTACCGGCGTTCGCAAACGGTTTTCCTGCATCATACATATAGATGCCATATTATTTTCGCGCGACAGCACCATATATACCTGTATTATTCCCGTGAATCAAGCTCGTTAAATTCTTCCTCGTCAAGCAGCTCATCAAAGGCGTCGGCTACTGCCTCATATTCCTCCTCCGATTCAATTTGGGACAGGTCGATATCCTCACCCTCCAGCTCCTTGTAACGATATAGAAAGACCTCGTCTTCCTCATATCCGTCAATCACCTTGTCAGGGAGCAGGGCGATATAGTCCTGACCGTTTACAGGAAAAATGGCGATTACATCACATTCAAGCTCCGTACCGTCATCCAGAGTCATTGAAACCTTCGCCTCATCCGTTTCATCAAAATTCTCGTTATTACCCATACAATTTCCTTATCCTTTCCGCATATTTTTCAGCCTGAAATTAAAATATTCCCAATCGCTTGAAAAAATATGTTTATTGTTTATAATATCATAAGGGAATATGCCGCGACGGTCAATACGTCTTTTCTAAAAAATGAAAACAGGTATGACGGTGCAGGTCACGACGGTATATACAGGCTTTGATATGGAATCAACAAATACAGCAGATAGAGGAAATTGTTATGAAAAACCTGATGAAATATTTTAGACATTATAAAATAAAAGCAGTGCTTGCACCGCTTTTTAAGATGCTGGAGGCAAGTTTCGAGCTGCTGGTTCCGCTTGTTATGGCGGCTATCATTGACAACGGAATTAAAAATAATGATAAACCGTATATTTACAGGATGGCGCTGCTCATGATTGCACTTGGCGTAATCGGTCTGGTGTGCTCGATTACAGCCCAGTATTTTTCGGCAAAGACGGCGATGGGCTTCGGCAAGGAGCTGCGGTATGACCTGTTCAGACATATTGAGACCTTATCTTATACGGAGATAGATCAGCTCGGAAGCGCAACCCTGATTACACGTATGACGAGTGACGTGAATCAGGTGCAGACCGGAGTCAATATGTTCCTCAGGCTGTTTATGCGCTCGCCGTTTATTGTCTTCGGTGCGACAATTATGGCGTTTACCGTAGATGTGGAGGCAGCTAAGGTGTTTCTTGTGACGCTGCCGGTTTTGATTGTTATCGTGTTTGGCATCATGCTGATTTCGATACCGCTTTACAGAAAGGTACAGGGCAAGCTCGATACGGTATTGTTAAAGACGAGGGAAAATCTGTCGGGCATGAGAGTGATTCGCGCCTTTAATCAGGAAAATCATGAGAAAGAAGCGTTTCATGCGGTCACGGAGGATTTGACGAAAGGTCAGATTTTTGTCGGCAGGATATCGTCTTTTTTGAACCCGCTCACCTATGCCGTGGTAAATCTTTCCATTGCCGCGCTTATCTGGAAGGGCGGAGAAAGAGTGGAGCTTGGAATATTAAAACAGGGTGAAGTATATGCATTGGTAAATTATATGTCCCAGATACTCATTGAGCTGATTAAGCTTGCAAATCTGATTATTACAGAGACAAAGGCTGTTGCATGTGCAAATCGTATCAGCAGCGTATTTGAGACAAACAGTACGCAGCTGTATCGGAGTGAGACCGTGGAGAAGCCGTCAGGTGGCGGCAACCCCGTGCCGAAGGTTCAGTTTTTGAATGCCGGACTTACTTATCATAACGCGAAGGAATCCTCAATAGAGGGCGTGAGCCTGACTGTGGCGCCGGGGGAGACAATCGGCATCATCGGTGGTACAGGCTCGGGAAAATCCTCGCTGGTTAATCTGATTCCGCGTTTCTATGACTGTACGGAGGGACAGGTGTTGATTGACGGTGTGGATGTGAAAATGTATCCGAAGGAGCAGCTGATTGATAAGATAGGTGTGGTTCCACAGAAAGCGGTACTTTTTACGGGCAGTATTGAAGATAATTTGCGCTGGGGAAAGGCGGACGCGACGCAGGAGGAGATAAACAGTGCGCTTGAAATTGCCCAGGCAAAGGATTTCGTTGAGGAAAAGGAGGGCGGTATTGCTTTTCGGCTGAATCAGGGGGCGAAAAATCTTTCCGGCGGACAGAAGCAGAGACTCACGATAGCGCGTGCGTTGGTGAAGAAGCCTGAGATTTTGATATTGGATGACAGCTCTTCCGCACTGGATTACGCGACGGACGCGGCGCTCAGAAAGGCGATTAAGGAAGAGACTGACAATACAACGGTCTTTATTGTGTCGCAGCGCTCCTCGTCCATTATGTATGCAGACCAGATTGTCGTTTTGGATGACGGCAGGGTTGCGGGAATCGGAACGCATGATGCTTTACTTGCGGACTGTGAGGTATATCGGGAGATTTGCTCTTCGCAGAACAGAGAGGAGGCGAGCCGTGATGCGGAATAAGGAGAAAAAAACAGATAATGCGGGAATTATAAAGCGTGTATTAAAGCATATAAAAAGATACGGTTTTCTTGTCAGCCTTTCCTTTATCTGTGCGGCGGTATCGGTGGCATCTACGCTGTATGCACCTATTCTCACGGGAAATGCGATTGATTTGATTGTTGAGCCGGGAAAGGTTGATTTTGATGGAATCAGGGAAATTATAGTCCGGTTTATCATTGTGGTTGCAATTACGGTTGTATCGCAGTGGCTGATGAATATTATAAATAATCATATCACCTATTGCGTTGTAAAGGATATCCGCATCGAGGCCTTTAATCATCTGGAGGAGCTTCCGTTATCCTATATTGACGCGCATCAGCACGGTGACATCGTCAGCAGGATCGTGTCGGATATCGACCAGTTTGCCGACGGACTGCTCATGGGCTTTACACAGCTTTTTACCGGTGTGACAACGATATTGGGAACGCTTGGATTTATGCTTTATATTAATGTGCCGATTGCGGTTGTCGTCGTTGTTCTTACCCCGATATCACTTTTTGTGGCATCCTTTATAGCAAGAAGAACCTATAAATTATTCAGAAGCCAGTCGGAGACGAGGGGAGATCTCACCTCTCTGGTGGATGAGATGATTGGACAGCAGAAAATCGTGCAGGCGTTCGGTTATGAAGATGATGCGCTCGAGCGCTTTACGGATATCAATGATAAGCTGGAAAAGGACAGCATGAATGCAACCTTTTATTCTTCCATCACAAATCCGGCAACCAGATTCGTGAACAGTCTGGTATATACCGCAGTCGGTATTATCGGCGCGTTGTCGGCGATAGCCGGCCGCATAACAATCGGTCAGCTGACCTGCTTTTTAAGCTACGCGAACCAGTATACAAAACCGTTTAACGAGATATCGAATGTTATAACGGAGCTGCAAAATGCAATTGCCTGTGCGGGCAGGGTATTTGAGCTGATTGATGAGGAGCCTCAGACGGCCGAGCCGGAGGATGTAAAGACACTCGCCGGGGCAGCCGGAAAAATTGATATTGAACATGTCGATTTTTCTTATGCTCCCGACAAGACATTAATCACGGATTTGAATCTGCATGTGAAGCCGGGTATGCGCGTGGCAATTGTCGGACCGACAGGCTGCGGTAAAAGTACCCTGATTAATCTTTTGATGCGGTTCTATGATGTAAATGACGGCAGTATCAGTGTGGATGGTACGGATATCCGCATGCTCACCAGAGACAGTCTGCGCTGCAATTACGGAATGGTATTGCAGGAAACATGGCTGAAGACGGGTACAATAAAGGAAAATATTGCTTACGGTAAGCCGGATGCGACAGATGAGGAAATCATAGAGGCAGCGAAGCTGGCGCATGCACACAGCTTTATCAAGCGTCTGCCGGAGGGCTATGATACGTTTATCACGGAGGACGGCGGAAATCTGTCACAGGGACAGAAACAGCTTTTGTGTATTACCAGAGTCATGCTGCTCCTGCCTCCGATGCTTATTTTAGATGAGGCAACCTCCTCCATAGATACCCGGACGGAAATCCGCATTCAAAAAGCCTTTAACCGGATGATGGAGGGCAGAACCAGCTTTATTGTTGCGCATCGGTTATCCACAATACGGGAGGCTGATATCATTCTGGTGATGAAGGATGGTAATATTATAGAGAAGGGTTCCCATGCGGAGCTTATGGCTATGAACGGATTTTATACAAATCTGTATAATTCTCAGTTTGCACATTAGCTTATCTATTGACAAAGAAATGGGAATCGAATATTTTATAACTAATTACAGAAAGTGACGGGGGAATAATATGAAAATTTACAATACGCTAACCAGAAGAAAAGATGAGTTCGTTCCGATTCATGAGGGCAAGGCAGGGATTTATGTATGCGGGCCTACCGTATATGATTATATCCATATCGGAAATGCACGCCCGATGATTGTATTTGATACGCTCAGGAGGTATCTGGAATACAAGGGCTATGACGTAAATTATGTCTCAAACTTTACGGACGTGGATGATAAGATTATCAAGCGTGCCAATGAGGAGGGGGTGGAAGCCTCCGTTATCTCGGAGCGTTATATCGCCGAATGCAAGAAGGATATGGAGGCTCTGAATGTGCGCGAGGCGACCACGCATCCGAAGGCGACAGAGGAAATACCGGATATGATAGAGATGGTACAGACGCTGATTGACAAGGGGCATGCATATGAGGTGAACGGAACAGTCTATTTCAGGACGAGAAGCTTCTCCGAATACGGAAAGCTGTCAAAGAAAAATATTGATGACCTGAGAGGCGGATTTCGCGAGCTGCTCGTATCGGGGGAGGATGAGAAGGAGGATCCGCTTGATTTTGTTCTCTGGAAACCGAAGAAGGAGGGCGAGCCTTCATGGCCGTCACCGTGGGGAGAGGGAAGACCGGGCTGGCATCTGGAGTGCTCCGTCATGTCAAAAAAATACATCGGTGATGTCATTGATATACATGCGGGAGGTGAGGATTTGATTTTCCCGCATCATGAAAATGAGATTGCCCAGTCCGAGGCTGCAAACGATACGCAGTTTTCGAGGTACTGGATGCACAATGGCTTCCTGAAGATAAATAATGAGAAGATGTCCAAGTCGCTTGGAAATTTCTTTACCGTGAGGGAGATTGGGGAGAAGTATGATTTGCAGGTCATCCGCTTCTTTATGCTTTCTGCACATTACAGAAGTCCGCTCAATTTTTCGGCTGATTTGGTTGAGGCGTCAAAAAATGGTCTGGAGAGAATCAGGACGGCGGCATCAAGGCTGGAGGAGGCTTTTGGTGCAGGCACGGATGACAGCCTGACAGAGGCGGAAACGGAGAAAATGAAAGAGGTTTCCGGATATGTGAAGAAGTTTGAGGACGCCATGGAGGATGATCTGAATACTGCGGATGCAATATCCGCAATATTTGAGCTGGTGAAATTTGCAAATACATCTGTTGCCGCAGGTGAGAGCACAGGTGCATATGCAAGGCGGGTGTACGATACGTTAAGCAAGCTGTGTGATATCCTCGGCATTCACGTAAAAGAGGAGCAGGGATTGCTGGATGAGGATATCGAGAAGCTGATTCAGGAGCGCCAGGCTGCAAGGAAGGCAAAGAATTTTGCACGGGCGGATGAAATCCGTAATCTGTTGACTGAAAAAGGGATTATCCTTGAGGATACAAGAGAAGGCGTGAGATGGAAGAGGTCATAAAAAATACAGGCTGCGATGCAGAAAATAAAATACATGAATTGAGACGTGCAGGCATAATGTGTCAGAACAGCGGGAATGAGGACAGAACGAAAATGAATGCATATCAGTATTCTCCGTTAGCTCTGGCTTATATCGGTGACAGTGTGCTTGATCTCATGGTAAAGAGTTATTTTGTGATGCATGTCAACAAGCAGACTTATAAATATCACAGGGATGTAAGCAATATTGTGAAAGCGGTAAATCAGGCAGCGTTCATAGATTGTATCATGGACGAACTGTCGGAGGATGAGCTGGAGATTTATAAGCGCGGCAGGAATGCGACGACACATTCCAAGGCGAAGAATGCCACGGTGGGAGAGTATCGAAAAGCAACCGGGCTTGAGGCCTTGTATGGCTATATGTATCTGAAGGGCAATATAGACAGGCTGCAGATATTTGTAGGGAGAATGATTGAAAAATATATGGCTGAAAAATATATGAATGGCTGATGTGTTCCGACTGATTTACGGTTATGGCATATGCAGGCAGAAAGGAATCATATGGGATATAACAATGATGATATCCGTGAGGATGAACACAGGATAGAAGGACGAAATGCGGTGCTTGAGGCGTTTCGTGCCGGTAAAACGGTGGACAGGCTTTTTGTGCAGGATGGTCTCAGGGATGGAGTGATAAGCTCAATTCTGCGGGAGGCAAAAAAGCGGGATGTCATAGTAAGCTTTACGGCAAAGGAAAAGCTGGATCAGATGTCGGGTGACAGAAAGCATCAGGGCGTTATGGCAATCTGTTCTGCGTATACGTATGCGGACATAGACGATATATTTGCCGCAGCCGCAGAAAAGGGCGAGCCGCCGTTTATATTTATTCTGGATGAGATAGAGGACCCGCATAATCTTGGCGCAATTATCCGTACTGCGAATCTGTGCGGTGCACATGGGGTAATTATCCCGAAACGCAGGGCGGCGGGACTTACGGCAACTGTGGTAAAGGCATCCGCCGGAGCAATTTATTATACGCCGGTTGCCAAGGTCACGAATATCGCCAAAACCATAGACGAGCTGAAAGAACGAGGCATGTGGTTTGCCTGTGCGGATATGGACGGACAGATTATGTACAGCTGTAACCTGACGGGTTCTATGGGACTTGTGATAGGAAATGAGGGAAATGGCGTCAGCAGACTCGTAAAAGAAAAATGCGACTATGTGGTTTCTATTCCGATGAGGGGGAACATTGATTCCCTGAATGCATCAGTTGCGGCAGGAGTGCTTGCCTATGAGGTTGTGCGGCAGAGGATGAATAACAGGTAGGACATATAAGGATTAATTTACAGGTATGATGGATAATTAAGGAGAATGGATGGACTATAATACGTTGTCTGATAATGAGATAATCGGTCTGATACATGGTCAGGATGCAGAGGCCATGGAATTTATGCTGAAAAAATATGGCGGTATTGTAAAAAGGGAGATTCGGGCGGTATATCTGATTGGCGCCGAGACGGAGGACCTGACGCAGGAGGGGATGATCGGCCTGTTCAAAGCCATTCGTGACTATGAGCCGGATAAGGGTGCGACGTTTGCAACGTTTGCGACGCTGTGTGTCAGAAGACAGATTAAGACGGCAATCAGTAATTCCAACCGCAAGAAACATACACCGCTGAATACATATATATCCATTTATTCGGAGAATGATGCGTACGGAACGGTGCTGGCGGATGATTTGGAGGCAGAGCAGAATGTATCGAATCCGGAAAATATGATTATAGAGAGAGAACAGCAGTCTGTTCTGGCGAAGAAAATCAAATCAGAGTTAAGTCCTTTGGAGAATGCGGTGCTGCGCCTGTTTTTAAGAGGTCTTTCCTACTCTGATATTGCGGGGGAGCTGGGGAGAACAGAGAAGGCTGTAGATAATGCTCTGCAGCGCATCAGGGCGAAATTGTGCCGATGAAGTTTCCCTTGACATTATATTTAAAATAAAGTATTATCATAGCTGTGTAAAAATACACAAGCTGCTGTAGCACAGTCGGTAGTGCGTCGCATTGGTAGTGCGGAGGTCACGGGTTCGATTCCCGTCAGCAGCTTTCTTTTTTTGTTGTCTTGTAGTTTCTTCAGGAGTTTTTCTTCAGGAGTTTTGTAAAAAAATAGTGCACAGTACCATATATTGTGGTATACTTATTATGTTTAACTATGAAAAAGTTTACATAATTCAATGAGGTATATACATATGAGAAACAGAAACAGGTTCATCTGTGCATTTTTAATATTTATTCTTATATTTCAGATTATAATTCCATGTCAGCCGGATATAAGGTCTAAGGCTGCATCCTCCGGCAGTATTACCGCTGATTATGTCTATTTTAGGGAAACGCCGGGCGGAACTCCCTTAAAGGACGCAAATGGAGTGACTATTATGCTGATGAGCGGGCAGCAGCTTTCGGTGTTGGACACAACAAATTCGTCATGGTATAAGGTTTCGCTTTCTTATGGCGGCAATGACTATACAGGCTATGTGTCTTCCCAGTTTGTCTCAATCAATTCGAGTGATACAGGAACTGCAGAGCCGTCATCGGATGCGGATTTTGAGGCAAAGCTTGCGGCGCAGGGTTTCCCTGAGAGCTATAAGGCATATCTGAGAAGACTGCATGAGCTTTATCCGAATTGGGAATTTAAGGCTGTCCAGACCGGTATTGACTGGAGTACGCTTGTTTCAAATGAGGTAAACAAGACAGGACAGATAAAAAATCTGGTATATGGCTCCGGCTCGTACCCGCATTATAACTGGCGCTCCACTACGGTGGGATATGATTATGCTTCGGATAAGTGGAGTCCGTACGACGGGACGACATGGTATGCGGCATCGGATGAGCTGGTTGCATACTATCTTGATCCGAGAACCTATCTGTATGAAAATTATATTTTTGTGTTTGAAAGTCTGTCCTATCAGGCCGGCGCTCAGAATGAGAGCGGAGTTGAAGCTATATTAAAGGGTACATTTATGTATCAGACGGTACCGAATGGAGAGACAAAAACCTATGCACAGATTATCATGGACGCAGCTGCTGCAAGCGGCGTGAGCCCGTATCATATTGCCTCCAGAATCCGGCTCGAGATGGGAACTACAGCGGGGGTCGCCGCAAACGGCAACAGCTCCTCGTATCCCGGAATATATAATTTTTTCAATATCGGAGCAACCGATACGGCAAACGGTTCGCCTGTGACAAATGGACTTGCATGGGCGGCACAGTCGGGTTCCTACGGAAGACCTTGGAATTCCGTGTCAAAGTCAATTACCGGCGGTTCCCAGTTTCTGGGCGCATCCTATATCTCGGTTGGACAAAATACATTATATACACAGAAATTTAATGTTACGAACAAGGCTTGCCTGTTCAGTCACCAGTATATGACGAATGTACAGGCTCCGGCAACCGAGTGCCTGACAAACTATAATGCGTATAAAAATAATAATCTTCTTGCATCGTCAATGGTATTTGAAATACCGGTTTATAACAATATGCCGGGTTCGGCGGTGTCAAAGCCTGCGGATTCAGGAAATCCGAATAACTGGTTGAAATCACTTTCGGTGGACGGCTATTCGCTGACGCCGACGTTTGGCATTAATCAGACAACAAATTATTCTTTGATTGTGTCCTCTTCTGTAAGCAGTATTCATGTATCTGCCGGCACGGTGAACAGTGCGGCAAAGATATCGGGACAGGGAACCTACCGGCTGGCGGAGGGGACAAACACGATAAATATTACGGTGACGGCGCAGAGTGGTGCGACGCGGACATATACACTTACCGTCGTGCGTGGAACGGCCACGCCGGGAACCACGACACCGGGAACAGACGGAACGACAAAGGGTGATGTAAACGGCGACGGCAAGATATCTGTGCTTGATATTGTAAAAATACAAAGGGTGATTGTCGGACTTGATGCGTCAGATACCGCATGTGACGTGAATGGCGACGGTAAGACCTCAGTGCTTGATATCGTGCGCCTGCAGCGCCATATTGTCGGTATTGAGCTAATTACAAATTAGAGATACGATTACGGGAGGAAAGAACATGAAGATTGCAAAGAAAATATTTACTTTGTTTTTGACATTGGCATTGTGCTTGAATATCGGAAATATAAATGTAAGGGCAGCGGGGGCATCCGTCACGATTGCACTGTCTGCAGGCTCGGTTTCCATCGGTGGCAGTGTAACGGCGACGGTCACCGTAAGCGGTTCGGATGTATCACAGTATGATATCTACGTAACCTATAATTCTTCGGTTCTCCAGTTTGTGTCCGGAAGCGGGGCAGCTCAGGCAAATGGAAGCGGCGGAACCATCAGACTGGTTGGCGGGACCGGCTCCACATCCCTTTATTTCACCGCAATTGCAAACGGTTCATGCTACATTTCGACGAGTGGCTCTGAGGTTTATAATATAAATTATGAGCAGGTTTCAATTACCCATGCCGGTGCAAATGTGACCGTAGAAACGGCGGGCAGCACGGAGAGTCATGATACGACGGAGGACGGAGGTCAGGACAGCACGACGGAGAAGGAGGAGGATACCCGTTCGTCAAACTGTAATCTGACCAGCCTGCAGGTATCTCCGGGAACGCTTGATCCGAAATTCTCGGCAGCGGAGACATCATATTTTGTTCAGCTGGAGGAGGATGCGACAAGCATTATAGTAAGTGCAGCAGCTGAGGACGAGAAGGCATCCGTCAGCGTGTCAGGCGGAGATAATCTGCAGAAGGGCGAGAATATTGTTAGGATAACGGTCACAGCCGAAAACGGCGCGGTGAAAATATACAATATACGTGTTGCCGTCGGAGAGATTCTCGAGGATGCAGAGGTTGTGATAGACGGAAAGAAATACCGCTTTGTCAATGATGCGACAGAGCTTGAGGTTCCCGAACGTTTCTCTGCTACCACAATTCAGTATCAGAAATGGGAGATTATGGCATATGAGTCACCAAATAAAAAAATTATTTTGGTTTGCCTTTGTGATGAAGATTTCGAGTATGCGTGGTTTGTATATGATCAGGACACGGAATCCTTTTTCCCTTATTATGAATATTCATCCGGCTTTAACCGCTATATCATATTACCGGTTCCGGCGGGGATACCGATACCGGAGGGATATGTGGAGGCAGAGCTTAGTCTGAAGGGAAATAAGCTTGCGGTGTATCAATCGGTAAATGCCGCAGATGAGGATATCTATCTGGTTTATGCGATGAATATCGACGGCGATGAAGGGTTTTACCTTTATGATGCGAAAGAGGATGCATTTATGCGTTACGTGCCGGAGCAGTTTGCAGTTGAGGAGCCTGAAACGGCGACGGCAGCGGACGCGACGCCTATGGATGCGGTTGTGGATGATGATACAGGATTTTTTACACAGGAAATACTGTTTTATATTATGTGTGGAATCGGTGTGTTGTGTCTGCTTTTCCTGATTCTGACGATTGTATTTGCGGTTAAGAGAAGAAATCTGAAGCAGGAATTGGAGCAGGCGGAGGACATAATCGCACATCTGACCGGAGCTGAGGGAAAAGCCGTAGAAAAAGAAATAGAAAATAATCAGGAAAAAAACGAAGACGCATCAGAGGAAAAAATGATGATGTCACCGGAAGCCTTGAATGAGATTCCGATGATGAAAATTAAGGATACGACACCAAAGACGCGTGATGGACATATTGATGTTATCCCGGTCATCAGGTCTGATGAAGCCGAACCTGAAACGACACATGAGGAAAAGAAGTCTGCATATGATGCGTTTGAGGAGCAGTCAGAGCTTATCAAAAATAAGATAAAAGAAGATTATGATGTCAGTCTGGACAGTGCATTTGCGGATGAACCGACAGAAGATAAATCTGCGGCACAGGATACGGCTTCAAAAACAGATGAGAAATAAAACATCAGCGTTTGACGTAGTATGGATTTGATGGTATGATAATACTTAGTGATTATTTTCAGGGGAGAATCATTTCTGACAGAATAAAAGGAGGCTTACATGGAAGGCGAAGTAATCTCAAAGAATTTTATCGAACAGGAAATAGAGAAGGATTTGGCTGAGGGAAAGTACACAAAGGTCGTTACCAGATTTCCGCCTGAGCCGAATGGTTATCTGCATATCGGACATGCAAAATCCATACTGCTGAACTATGGGTTGGCAAAGGAATACGGAGGGCAGTTTAATTTCCGGTTTGATGATACCAATCCCACGAAGGAGAAAACCGAATTTGTTCAGTCGATTATAGATGATATTAATTGGTTAGGCGCTGATTTTGGCGGTAAGGTATTATTTGCATCTGACTATTTTGACGCAATGTATGAAGCCGCTGTAAAGCTGATTCGGAAAGGAAAGGCATATGTGTGTGACCTGACAGCGGACGAAATCCGGGAGTACAGAGGAACGCTCACGGAGCCGGGAAAAAACAGTCCGTACAGAGACAGAAGCGTGGAGGAGAACCTTGCCTTGTTTGAGGGTATGAGGAATGGTGAGTATCCTGATGGAAGCAAGGTGCTTCGTGCAAGGATTAATATGGCAAGTCCGAACATGAATATGCGGGATCCGGTTATCTACCGCATTGCAAGAATGACACATCACAATACAGGCGACAGGTGGTGCATCTATCCGATGTACGATTTTGCACATCCGATAGAGGACGCGATAGAGGGCGTTACACATTCTATATGTACATTGGAGTTTGAGGACCACAGACCATTGTACGAATGGGTTGTCACAGAGCTTGAATATGAGAGGCCGCCGAGACAGATAGAATTTGCCAAGCTGTATCTGACAAATGTTGTGACAGGCAAGAGATATATTAAAAAGCTTGTTGAGGATGGCATTGTGGACGGTTGGGATGATCCGCGGCTGGTTTCTCTGTCGGCTTTGAGAAGGCGTGGCTTCACGCCGGAGTCGATAAAGATGTTTATGGATATGGTTGGCGTTTCCAAGTCGCAGAGCTCTGTGGATTATGCCATGCTGGAGTATTGTATCCGTGAGGATTTGAAGATGAAGGTCAACCGCATGATGGCCGTGCTTGATCCTGTTAAGCTGATTATTGATAATTATCCGGAAAATCAGGTGGAGTATTTTGATATTGATAATAATCAGGAAAATCAGGAGGCAGGGACGAGGAAGGTTGCTTTCAGCCGCGAGCTTTATATTGACAGAGAGGATTTTATGGAGGCTCCGCCAAAGAAGTATTTCAGGCTTTTCCCCGGAAACGAGGTACGTCTCAAGGGGGCATATTTTGTTAAGTGCGTTGATTTTAAGAAGGATGCAGACGGAAATGTAACAGAAATTCATTGTACCTATGATCCTGAGACACGAAGCGGTTCCGGATTCGAGGGCAGAAAAGTGAAAGGTACAATCCACTGGGTATCTGCGGAGAGTGCGATTGATGCTGAGGTTCGTTTGTATGAAAATATTGTCGATGAGCAAAAGGGAAAACTTAACGACGACGGGACCTTGAATTATAATCCGAACTCGCTCACCGTGCTGAAGCATTGCAAGCTTGAGGCGGCATTTCGTGGCGCACGGAAGGGGGACATGTATCAGTTTTTGAGACATGGTTATTTTTGTGTTGATACAAAGGATACAACGGTGGAACAGCTCGTTTTTAATCGGATTGTGTCCTTGAAGAACTCGTACAAACCGGGTTAGGAGGAAAGATATGGGGCTGTTTTCTGATATGGGTAGGTTTGGTCTTGGAGAGTATGAGAATACGGAAGTATTTGAGCAAGAGAAAGTGAGTGAGGCATCAGGCAGCAAGCGGAATGCTCAGGCAGAGTCTGTGATTAATCCTGTGGAGCGTGAGAAGGATGCTCTCTTTGATAAGCATTATACATGCCCGGTGTGTGATTTGTCATTTAAATCAAAATCCATCAGGGTTGGCAAGGTTAAGTTAATAGGAAAGGACTCTGATTTAAGACCAATCTATGATGGGATTGATCCGATAAAATATGACGCTGTTGTCTGCGATAAATGCGGATATGCAGCATTGACAAGGTATTTCGGAAAGCTGTCTGTAAGGCAGATGAAAGACCTGTACAGCAATATAGGTTCTCATTTTTACGGCATTGATAATAATGTGGAGATGTATACTTATGATGATGCAATTGCCAGATATAAGCTTGCTTTGCTCACGACGGTGGTGAAAAAAGCCAAAAACAGTGAGAGAGCTTATACAAGTATGAAGCTGGCGTGGGTTTTGCGGGGAAAACGGATGACACTGAAACGCGGAGATGCAGAAATCAAGGAATTGTATTTGAATGAGATGGAGTGTATCAAGAATGCCTATGATGGTTTTTTGAACGCCATTTCCAATGAGATGTTCCCAATTGCCGGTATGGATGAGAATACGCTGCAGTATGTAATGGCAGATTTGGCGAGAAGACTAAGAAAATACGATGAGGCGATAAAATTGCTGGGAAGAATTATAACAGCGAAGGACATCTCACCGAGGCTGAAGGAACAGGCATTGGCATTAAAGAAAATGATTAAGGAAGATATTGAAAAAGATAATACTGCCGTTTCAATGATGTAAAATTATGTGAAAGGTTGGGGGGCTTTCGTATGGGGAATATGCATTCATCCTCAAAAAGAAATATCAAAAAGATAAATCATAAAAAAAATACGGAAAAAAATAAGTGCGTTTACATCATGGTTTCAAAAACCTCCACATGGCCGTCTAATGTGATTAAAATGTGGACTAAGCAGCCGTATGCGCATACCTCACTGGCTTTGGACATAGAATTAAACGAAATGTACAGTTTTGCCAGAAAAAAAGTCAGAAATCCGTTTGACTGCGGATTTATATCGGAAGACATCACAGCGGGCGTATTCGGCAGGGATATTAATACGACCTGTCAGATTGCCAGACTGTGGGTTACAGCAAAGCAATATAAGAATATTATAAGAATATTAAATAAATTTAAGCGCGACAAATCATTTTACCGGTATAACTATATCGGTATATTCGGTGTTATGTGTAATCGTGCAATTGAGCGCAAATATAATTATTTTTGTTCCCAGTTTGTATATTATGTTCTGAACAAGGCGGAGGTTAATATGTTTGAAAAAAAGCCGGGCTTGGTTCGCCCGGAGGATTTTCGTGTATGGGATGAGTTAGAGATTATATACAGAGGAAAGCTGAATGAGTATCGTCAGTTTCTGCGGGATTACTACCCGAGAGATGAGTTCGGGCGGTATATTGAGGAGCGCAACTCCGGATATGAATATAATTCACTGATGCAGTATGAGATTGCGGCGTCTATTATGTAACAAAAAAAGGAGAGCACGCTATTCAACGAAGGTGTGATTGGCCTTTATGATTCCTCTTGGCAGTGCGTCCTTGGAATTTTTCCATGGCTCGTTTTTATACCGATAATCGAATTTATCTATAAACCATCCGATATCTCCGTTTACACGTTCCATATTGTCAAAGTAGACCTTGTTAAGCACGGTAAGAAATTCACTGTATGCGTCCTTAGATAATTTTTTGCTGCCATAATCATATAATGTCCCATAGTGGCAGGTGCAGAAGCCCTTGCTTTTGCTGAATTTTTCCCGAAAAGCTTTATCCTTCTTCCAGAGATGAAAAATGGTATCTACATAGCGCTCAAAGGTTTTGTCTATGCGCTCACAGATAAAACAGGTGCTTTCCAATCTGCGTATGTATTCCCCGACGGAGGATGCCGCCTGTTTCTTGAAGAGGCCTCCGGAAACCGCGGGTTTGGTTTCACTTAATTCTTTTAAATCCTTAATTGTTTTGTCTGTGTGTGTCTTGAGCATGAGTGCCAGTCCCAGACGGTTTTTTTCACCGTAGAGGATGCGGATGTGGTGACTGCAGAAACCGAGTTTATCTGTCATTGCACGGTTATCATCCTCCATATAGCTCGGTCCCATCGTGTACTCGACGGCATTTTGCTCCAGCTGCTTTTGCATGGCACAGAGCGGACATTCACAGTCTGATTCAAACGCGTCATTTACGGGAATTGTGTATAATTGTTCTGCCATAATATTCTCCTTTATCGTATTATTTGCTGTCTTTCAATATATAATATCTGCTATATCATGTATTATATATGATTGCGGGCAGACTTGCAAAACATATCTGCATCCTGTACAATTCCAATAGATTTATGATAAGGTTCGGTTTGATAAAAGCAGAGAAAGTTATGGGAATAAACAGGAGATAAAGAGAATATGAATATATACAGCAGGAATCATAATCTGATATTGGACGGGGTAAATGATTTTGACATTGCGGATATTCTGGAATGCGGACAGTGCTTTCATTATGAATGCCTGGGAGACCATGAGTACATCGTGTGTGCCGGAGGACGTGTTTTGCATGTGAAGCAGATGAACCATATAAACGGTACAGACCGGCTTGTGCTGTATGATACGACAGAGGAGGAGTATCAGAAGGTCTGGCGGGACTACTTTGATATGGACACGGATTATGGAAGTATAAAAAACAAAATCATCATGCTGGATAACAGGCTGGAAACGGCAGTTAAAGCGAAAGCAGGAATCCGCATTCTGCGTCAGGATTTTTTTGAGACCTTGATTTCCTTTATTATATCTCAGAATAAGAAGATACCGCATATACGCCGCCTCGTCGATATTCTTTCCAAACGGTATGGTACAAGGGTAATCAGACCGGACGGTTCGTCCGGTTATGTGTTTCCTACACCAGAGCAGCTGTATCAGGTAAGCGAGGAGGAGCTTCGTGAATGTAAGGTTGGTTTTCGTGCGCCATACATATGTGATGCGGTGAGAAAAGTATATGATGGGGAGCTCAGGGAGGAGGAACTGAGGCAAATGCCGGCAGCTGAGGCCAGAACAGCGTTGATGTCTGTACGTGGTGTAGGAGAAAAGGTGGCAAACTGCGTGCTTCTTTTCGGACTTGGACATGCGGAGGTATTTCCGGTTGATGTGTGGATGAAACGGATAATGGAAGCTCTGTACTTCGGAAAGGATACTGCAAGGGAAGAGATTGAAGCCTTTGCATCCCTGCATTTCGGAGAATATGCGGGGTATGTACAGCAGTATCTGTTCTGTTATGGACGCGAAAACGGTTTGGGAAAATAATATACATATGAAATGGGCTGTGAGGTTCATAAAAATTGTGTATAAAATGTTAAAAGTTAAAATTAGGGGTTGATTTTTTCTAAAAAACGGTTACAATAAGAAATATGTTAGCACTCAAGTAAAGCGAGTGCTGAAAGTAAAAAAATGTTAGGAGGAAAATAAAAATGAAGTTATCACCTTTAGGAGACAGAGTAGTATTAAAGGAGTCGGTTGCGGAAGAGACAACAAAGTCAGGTATTGTTTTACCATCACAGGCAAAGGAAAAGCCGCAGTATGCAGAGGTTGTTGAGGTTGGTCCCGGCGCTGTTGTTGACGGTCATAAGGTGCCTATGGAGGTTAAGCCTGGAGACAAGGTTATCTATTCAAAGTATGCGGGCACTGAGGTTAAGCTTGGAGATGATGAGTATATCATTGTAAAGCAGGCAGATATTCTTGCAGCTGTAGAGTAATATTATCAGGTCAGGATTTTTAACCACTGCAGAATAACAGATACAATAAGTAAGATGGAAACAGATTAGGAGGCAAATAAAAATGGCAAAGGAAATTAAATATGGAGCTGAAGCAAGAAAGGCTCTTGAAGCAGGCGTAAATCAGTTGGCAGATACCGTAAGCGTGACGCTCGGACCAAAAGGAAGAAACGTAGTTCTGGATAAGTCTTTTGGCACTCCGTTAATTACAAACGACGGCGTTACAATCGCAAAGGAAATTACACTCGAGGATCCGTTTGAGAATATGGGTGCCCAGATTGTAAAGGAGGTTGCAACAAAGACAAACGATGTGGCCGGTGACGGTACTACTACGGCAACTGTTTTGGCGCAGGCTATGATAAACGAGGGAATGAAGAATCTGGCGGCAGGAGCAAACCCGATTGTACTTAGAAAGGGTATGAAAAAGGCATGCGACACAGCTGTTGAAGCTATTTCTGATATGAGCCAGTCGATTAACGGAAAGGAGCAGATTGCAAGAGTTGCATCTATTTCAGCCGGAGAAGACAGCGTTGGTGAGCTTGTGGCAGACGCTATGGAGAAGGTTTCCAAGGATGGCGTAATTACCGTCGAGGAATCCAAGACTATGAAGACTGAGCTTGATCTGGTTGAAGGTATGCAGTTTGACAGAGGCTATGTATCAGCTTACATGGCAACAGATATGGAGAAGATGGTTGCAGAGCTTGATAATCCGTATATCCTTATAACAGATAAGAAGATTTCCAATATTCAGGATATCCTTCCGCTGCTGGAGCAGATTGTTCAGGGCGGACAGAAGCTTCTGATTATCGCTGAGGATATTGAGGGCGAAGCGCTCACAACGCTTATTGTAAATAAATTGCGTGGCACATTCTCTGTAGTCGGTGTCAAGGCACCCGGCTATGGCGACAGAAGAAAAGAGATGCTGCAGGATATCGCAATCCTGACAGGCGGTCAGGTTATCTCTGAGGAG
Source organism: uncultured Bacteroides sp. (assembly GCA_964405715.1). GTDB lineage: Bacteria > Bacillota > Clostridia > Lachnospirales > Lachnospiraceae > Coprococcus_C. The sequence continues at coordinate 23,158 of CAYOOW010000022.1, read as the reverse complement.
CTTGGCTATGATTTGAAGGATACTACCATGGAGCAGCTTGGACGTGCTAAGAGCGTAAAGGTTGAAAAAGAGAATACGGTTATCGTGGACGGACTCGGTTCTAAGGCGGATATTGAGGCAAGAGTTAATCTGATTAAGACACAGCTTGCTGATACAACCTCGGAGTTTGATAAGGAGAAGCTTCAGGAGAGACTTGCAAAGCTTGCCGGCGGCGTAGCCGTTATTCGTGTCGGTGCTGCTACTGAGACAGAGATGAAGGAAGCGAAGCTTCGTCTTGAGGATGCGCTCAATGCTACAAGGGCAGCAGTTGAGGAAGGCATTATCGCAGGCGGCGGTTCCGCATATATCCATGCAACAAAGAAGCTGTCCGCACTGGTTGATTCTCTTGAGGGAGACGAGAAGACAGGCGCTCTGATCGTATCTAAGGCGCTTGAGGCTCCTCTTGCCCATATTGCAGCAAATGCCGGTCTTGAGGGTGCGGTTATCATCAACAAGATTAAGGAATCAGAGGCAGGTATGGGCTTTGACGCATACAAGGAGGAGTATGTGAATATGATCGAGGCAGGTATCATTGATCCTGTCAAGGTAACAAGAACTGCACTTCAGAATGCAACCTCTGTTGCATCTACATTCCTGACAACAGAGTCTGTTGTGGCTGATGTTAAGGAAGATGCTCCGGCTATGCCGGCAGGCGGCATGGGTGGCGGCATGGGTATGATGTAGTCACCTGAGACCATGCGTATCATAGCAGCAATGTGCATGAGAATAAGAAGCACGGAAAAGCTGTGCGACAGAAGGCTTGGAACTGAATGTATTTTATGAAATAAGGGACGAGGCTGTCGCAGTAAGATAATATGGCATGCATGTATGATGTAGAAAAACTGTTGCGTGAGCAATCGGGCGAAAGCGGTTTTTCCGAATCATATGCAGGCACATACCATATTATCTTATTGTGGCAGCCTCATCCTATATAGATGTGACATGTCTGTTCATTTATTGCAGAATGTAACACAGGTGGTTGGATATGAAAACAAAGGAACAATTGTTAGAATTATTTGAATCAAACAGGGGCGTGTTTTATTCCGGTGAAGAAATCGCACAAAAGCTCAGCATATCAAGAGCAGCCGTTTGGAAAGCAGTAAAATCGCTTCAGAGTGAGGGATATGATATCAGTGCAGTCACAAACCGGGGGTATTGTCTTTCTCCGAAAACAGATATACTGTCCCCACAGGGAATTCAAAAATATTTGAACCCCGAATGTCATAATATGGAGCTTTGTGTTTTGCAGACAGTAAAATCAACGAACACGCTTGTTTACGAAAAAGCAGTCGGCGGGCATGCCGAGGGATATGCCGTATTTTCAAATGGGCAGACGGAGGGGCGAGGCCGCTGCGGGCGCAGCTTCTATTCACCGGATAAGACCGGAATATACATGAGCTTACTTTTGAGACCGGTCGGCTATTCTGCAAAGCAGGCTGTCAGAATTACAACAATGGCAGCGGTGGCGATGTGTGAGGCAATTGAAGCGGTTTCCGGCCGAAGGGCACAGATTAAGTGGGTAAATGACATTTATATGGATGGAAGGAAGGTCTGCGGGATTTTGACGGATGCGTCATTTAGTATGGAAAGCGGTCTGTTGGAGTATGCGGTGCTTGGCGCGGGCATAAACGTATACCGTCCGTCAGGCGGATTTCCGGACGATATCCGTGACATTGCAGGCACTGTTTTTGATGATATGCAGTGCGATGTGAAAAACCGTCTGGCTGCGGAATTTTTGAACCGTTTCATGGCATACTATACCGGGGAAAACCAATGCGAATATATTGAACGATATAGGGAACGCTGTTTTGTAATTGGCAGGCATATTACGGTCAATTATGGTGAAAAAAGCCGTGATGCGTTTGCCTTGGGAATCGATGACGCCTGCAGGCTGCTGGTCCGGTACGATGACGGGACAGAGGAATATCTGTTGTCCGGCGATATCAGTATCAGACTATGATAAATCAGGCATCCCGCTTATGAAATATTGGCTGTGTTCAGTGTTTTGTCCATATTACTGATATTTAAAAAGGAAAAAACAGTTGACAAATTAAATTAATGTGTTATATTTTAAATAGAACAGATAGAACAAATGCTATCTGATGCCGCCATGATAATCCGGTAGGGATAATTTGACTTTTGTAAGGAGGATAGAACTATGGATGCAGAAAAATTTACAAGAAAATCTTTGGAAGTAATTGAAAACTGCGAGAAGCTGGCATACGAATATAACAATCAGGAGATTGACCAGGAGCATCTGCTGTACAGTCTGCTTACGGTGGATGACAGTCTGATTGAGAAGCTTCTCGAGAATATGGGAATTAATGTGGAAGGCTTTGCAAAGGAGAGTGAGAAGCTGGTTGCCTACCGGCCAAAGGTGTCCGGCGGCAAATTATTTACCAGTCCCGATTTTTCAAAGGCTTTGATTCAGGCAGAGAAGGAGTCGAAGCAGATGGGGGATGCCTATGTCTCTGTGGAGCATTTGTTCTTAGGTATTCTGGAGAAGATGAATAAGGCGGTCAAGGGGCTTATTATGGGATATGGAATCACGCGTAATAAATTCCTTGAGGTACTTGCTGAGGTGCGTGGAAATAAGCGCGTGGAGAGCGATAATCCGGAGGCAACCTACGATACGTTAAATAAATATGGATATAATCTGGTAGAGCGCGCGAGGGAGCAGAAGCTGGATCCGGTTATCGGAAGAGATACTGAGATACGAAATATCATTCGCATACTTTCGAGAAAGACCAAGAATAATCCGGTACTGATAGGTGAGCCGGGCGTCGGTAAGACGGCGGCGATTGAGGGATTGGCGCAGCGTATTGTAAGCGGGGATGTCCCTGCTTCGCTGAAGGACAAGGAGATATTTGCTTTGGATATGGGCGCAATGCTTGCCGGAGCAAAGTACCGCGGTGAGTTTGAAGAGCGCCTGAAAGCTGTTTTGGACGAGGTAAAAAATTCAGACGGACATATCATTCTGTTTATAGACGAGCTCCATACCATTGTGGGAGCAGGAAAGACGGAGGGCTCCATGGATGCCGGAAATATGCTGAAGCCGATGCTTGCAAGAGGAGAGCTTCATTGTATCGGTGCAACCACACTGGACGAATATCGAAAATATATTGAGAAGGATGCCGCGCTGGAGCGACGTTTTCAGCCTGTCATGGTTAATGAGCCGACAGTCGAGGATACCATTTCTATATTAAGAGGAATTAAAAACCGTTACGAGGTATTCCATGGAGTAAAAATCAGCGACGGTGCGCTTGTCAGCGCCGCTACTCTGTCAAATCGGTATATAACGGATCGTTTCCTGCCGGATAAGGCGATAGACCTTGTGGATGAAGCCTGCGCCATGATTAAGACGGAGCTTGATTCTATGCCGGCTGAACTGGACGAGATATCCAGAAGGATTATGCAGATGGAAATAGAAGAGGCGGCTCTGAAGAATGAGAATGACCATCTGAGTCAGGAAAGACTTGCAACCCTGCGGCAGGAGCTCTCGGAGCTTTCCGAGCAGTCCAAGCAGATGAAGGCAGTATGGGAAAATGAGAAGAAGGGCGTAGAGCATATCAGACAGCTGCGTGAGGAGCTGGAGACTGTCAAAAATGAAATTCAGATTGCACAGCGCAGCTATGATTTGGAAAAGGCAGCCGAGCTGCAGTATGGGCGGCTGCCTCAGATTAAAAAGGAGCTTGAAGAGCTGGAAGGTCATGTAACCGAGAAAGAACGCAGTCTGGTTCATGAGTGTGTGACAGATGAAGAAATTGCAAAAATTGTATCTAAATGGACAGGTATACCGGTTGCAAAGCTTACAGAGAGTGAACGCAATAAGACGCTGCATCTGGCAGATGAGCTTCACAAAAGAGTAATCGGGCAGAATGAGGCTGTGGAGCTTGTGAGCGATGCAATTATCCGTTCCAAAGCAGGGATAAAGGATCCGACAAAGCCTATCGGCTCATTCCTGTTTTTGGGCCCGACAGGTGTCGGCAAGACCGAGCTTGCCAAGACGCTTGCGCAGGCTTTGTTTGACAATGAAGCCAATATGGTTCGTATTGATATGAGCGAATATATGGAGAAGCATAGCGTTGCAAGACTGATTGGAGCGCCTCCGGGATATGTCGGCTATGATGAGGGCGGACAGCTCACTGAGGCGGTCAGAAGAAAGCCTTACTCGGTTGTACTGTTTGATGAGATTGAGAAAGCACATCCGGATGTATTTAACGTGCTGCTGCAGGTGTTGGATGACGGACGTATCACAGATTCCAAGGGAAAGACGGTAGATTTTAAGAATACGATTTTGATTATGACATCCAATATCGGCTCCGAATATCTGCTGGAGGGCATTGACGCACAGGGGAATATCACGCCTGACTGTGCCGGAAAGGTCATGAACAGTCTGCGCGGACACTTCAGACCGGAATTTCTGAATCGTCTGGATGAAACTATTATGTTTAAGCCGCTTGATAAGATGTCCATCGGCGGTATTGTGAATCTGCTGCTTCATGATTTGAATGAAAGAATAGCAGATAAGGAATTGAAGCTGGTGTTGACTGACGCTGCAAGCAATCATATCATCGAGGCCGGTTATGATCCGCATTATGGTGCAAGACCACTGAAGCGTTATCTGCAAAAGAATGTTGAAACTCTGGTTGCGAGAAGCATACTTGGCAACACGCTTCACGCGGGTGATACCATAACACTTGACTATGACGGAGCTAATCTTATTATACGGTAATACAGAACAACAAAGGGATGGGGCTGTCGCACTAAGATACATGCCATATTATCTTGGTGCGGCAGATCCATCCTGTTATTTTTACGGACGCTCTGCAAGCGGTACATAGGTTCTTGGCTCTGCGATTGACATGTATGCCGGGCGTATAATCTTGTTGGCGTTTGTGAGCTCCTCGATACGGTGGGCGCTCCAGCCTGCGATTCTTGCCACGGCAAAGAGCGGGGTGAAAAGCTCGTCAGGCAGACCGAGCATGGTATAGACGAAGCCGCTGAAAAAGTCTACATTCGGACTGACGCCTTTATAAATTTTACGTTTATCGGCGATAACCTCCTTGGCTAACCGGGCGACATTGACATACAGGTTATATTCATCCTGCATTCCCTTCTCCTCTGAGAGCTTACCGACAAACTGCTCAAAAAGGATGGCTCTCGGATCGGAGATGGAATATACTGCATGTCCCATGCCGTAGATCAGACCCGCGTGGTCAAATGCTTTCTTATCCAGGAGGTCGCAGAGGTAGGCGCGGATGGCATCCAAATCATTCCAGTCCTTCACGTGTGCTTTTAAATCATCAAACATAAGCTTTACCTTCACATTGGCACCGCCGTGCTTTGGCCCCTTCAGGGAGCAGAGTGAGGCTGCAACAGAGGAATAGGTGTCCGTGCCGGAGGAGGTGACAACATGTGTGGTAAAGGTTGAATTGTTTCCGCCTCCGTGCTCTGCATGGAGCACCAATGCCAGATCTAAAACTCTGGCTTCCGTGTCTGTATAGTGCTTGTCCTGACGTAACAGCCGCAGCAGGTTCTCGGCGGTGGAAAGCTCAGGCTTTGGCTGATGAATATACAGACCGTGGCCCAAATCATAATGCCTGTATGCGAGATAGGAATAAACGGCAAGAGCCGGAAAATTCGCAATCAGCTCAATGCTCTGGCGAAGAACATTCGGAATAGATGTATCTGCAGTATTGGAGTCATAGGAGCTCAATGTCAGGATGCTTTTGGCCAGTGCGTTCATAATATCACTGTTTGGAGTCTTCAGAATGACATCGCGCACAAAGTGATGCGGCAGCTTCCTGTAAGAGCCGAGCAGATGCCTGAAGGATTCTAATTCCTCCTGATTCGGCAGTTCTCCGAAGAGGAGAAGATATACGGTCTCCTCATACCCGAATCTTTTTTCCTTGGTGAAACCATGTACAAGATCAAAGATATTGATGCCGCGATAGAAAAGCTCGCCTTCAATCGGGGTGGAAACGCCGTCTATCACGCGTGAGGAATTGATGGTAGATATTTCGGTGAGCCCTGTCAGAACGCCTCTCCCGTCCAAATCCCTCAGACCGCGTTTTACTTCATATTTTGTATATAGTGCAGGATCTATTATGTCGTTTTTCTCGCAAAGCGCCGCCAGTTTTTCAAGCTCAGGCGTAACAGATGAGAATTCAAATTCATTCATGAAATCACTCCTTGTTTTTAATGGCTATATCTTGCCAAACCTATCATTGATAAAATAATTTAATATAATATTTAATAATATAATACATAATCGGAATTTTAGCAAATAAAATTAAGCAGGAATTACCGTTAAATCTTAAAATATTGTGCTGCGACACCGGATTTTTTGTAAAAATTTATTTACTATCCGGGCTTATGGCTTTATAATATTATAGGTTTCTTATATATTTTCGCAGGGAGGTAAAAATGTACAGATACGAAAAAAAAATATTGTTTTCGGATGTTGATGCGGCCTCACGCATGTCGGTGAGCGGTATCATGAACGCATTACAGGATTGTGTCAATATAAATTCCGAGTCGATTGGCAGGGGTATCGCATATATGCAGGAAAAGAAACGGGCATGGTTTGCAATCAGCTGGAATATAGAGATAAAACGTTATCCGGTTATGTTTGAGGATGTTGTGGTAAAGACATGGCCCTACGATTTTTCTTCTTCCATGGGGTTCCGAAATGTTATAATTACGGATTCAAAGGGCAATGATATTGTATGTGCGGATTCTATATGGACATTGATGGATATGGCGCTCGGCAGACCGACAAGGATACTCGGGGAGGACAGCCGGGGTTATGATCCGGAACCGCGGTATCCGATGGAGAAAGCCGCACGTAAAATCAAGCTGCCTGATGTCATGCGTGATGTTGAAATGGTTTGTGTACATCATGCCGACATTGATTTTAATGGCCATATGAGCAATGCACGGTACATTCAGATGGCTGCGGAGTATGTACGGCAGGGACTGAGTATATCGAAAATCAGGGTAGAATATAAAAATCAGTCTAAGTATGGTGAGCGTCTGCAGATAAAATGTGCAAGAGAGCGCATTGAACCGGAAGGTGACGGAGCGCAGGAACGGTATGTAATAGCATTTACGGGAGCGGAAGATAACAGGTTAAAGGCTGCAGTTGAGTTTCTTGCAGGCTAGAGGAGATTTATCTTATGACGGATAAAAGAAATGATGACATAGTATTATCGCAGGATATTATCGCTGATATGATTCGTATGGCATTGCAGGCACAACAGCGGGCATATACGCCGTATTCGCATTTTCGGGTTGGGGCGGCGCTGCTGGCCGACGCTGCAAATCAGACCGACGAGGGAGAATCGGAGACGCGTGTGATTATTACAGGCTGTAATATTGAAAATGCGGCATATTCACCGGGTAACTGCGCAGAGCGCACAGCCGTTTTTAAGGCGGTCAGTGAGGGCTATACCGTATTTCATGCAATTGCGATTGTGGCGGGCAGGGAAGGTATGACGGAGGAACAGCCGGCAAGGATGGATACCTATACATCCCCTTGCGGAATGTGCCGGCAGGTGCTTCGGGAATTTGTGAATCCGGATGCATTTTTGGTTATCATGGCAAAAAGCGAGACGGATTACATCGTCAAAACCCTGTCGGAGCTTTTTCCGATGAGCTTTGGACCGGACAATCTTATATAGATAATAATTAAGACAGATGGAGGATATTGATTTGGGTAATTTAGATGGTTTGAAAGCATATACACTGGTTGAAAAGCAGGAATTGAAGGAGGTAAACGGAGTCGGATATGTCCTGCAGCATAATAAAACCAAAGCAAGAGTGATGGTTATTGAGAATGATGATACAAACAAGGTGTTTGCGATAGGCTTCAGAACACCTCCGGCAGACGATACGGGAGTGCCGCATATCATGGAGCATTCCGTACTGTGCGGTTCAAGGAATTTTCCGGTTAAGGATCCTTTTGTGGAGCTGTGCAAGGGCTCTCTCAACACGTTTTTAAATGCAATGACCTATTCCGATAAGACAGTATACCCTGTGGCAAGTCTGAATAAGCAGGATTTTCATAATCTGATGCATGTATATCTGGATGCCGTTTTTTATCCGAATATCTATGGAAGAAAAGAAATCATGATGCAGGAGGGCTGGCATTATGAGGTTGACGGGGAGACTGGAGATTTGAAGATTAACGGTGTTGTTTATAATGAGATGAAGGGGGTATTTTCTTCTCCGGAGCAGCAGCTTTATCGCGTGATTCAAAAATCTCTTCTGGGACATACTGCCTACGGATATGAATCGGGAGGAGATCCGGCATATATTCCGGAATTGACACAGGAGGATTTTATTTGTTTTCATAAGCGGTATTATCATCCAAGCAACAGCTATATTTATCTTTATGGGGATATGGATAGTGCGGAGGAGCTTGATTTTATAGACAGAGCGTATCTTTCTCAGTTTGATTATCTTGATATAGATTCGGCGCTTACGGATGAACCCTGCTTTGAAAGCCCGAAGGAGGTTACCGAATATTATTCTCTGGCAGATGTGGATGATGAGCAGGACAATACGTACCTTGCCTATAATGTGGTAGTGGGACATAGTTTGGACAAGAAGCTGTGTATGGCTGTTTCCGTGCTGGAGCATGCGCTTCTTGCGGCACCGGGAGCGCCGCTCAAAAAAGCGCTTATTGATGCGGGTATCGGAAAGGATGTATTTTCATCCTACGATGACGGCATCAGGCAGCCGACATTCTCTATCATAGCAAAGAATGCAAACGCGGATGACAGGGATACATTTGTCAGAATCATTGACGAGACCTTGCAAAAGCTGGCAGATGAGGGCATCAATAAAAAATCGCTGCAGGCAGCTATCAATTATTATGAGTTTAAGCATAAGGAGGGAAATTACGGCAGATTTCCGAAGGGACTTATGCTTGGACTGAACGCGTTTGACACATGGCTGTATGACGACAACGCCGCCTTGGAGCTTTTTTCTATGAATGAAGTGTTTGACGCATTAAAGCAGGATGTTGACAGCGGCTATTTTGAACAGATTATAAGGACATATTTGTTAAACAATAATCATAAGACATATGTGCAGCTTGTTCCGCAGAAAGGTCTCAATGCAAAAATTGAGGCTGAGGAGGCGGCAAGGCTTGCAGCCCGCAAGGCTGCCCTGCCTGAGGAGGAGATTGCGCGCATGGCTGAAGCTGTGAAGCATCTCAAGGAGTACCAGAGCAAGCCGAGCACGAAGGAGGAGCTGGAGACAATTCCGATGCTCACCATATCTGATATAGATAAAAAAGCAAGAACTATTAAGAATCGTTTTTGTGAGATAGAGATGGTAAAGATAGTCAGTCATAAAATTTTTACGAACGGTATCAGCTACCTCACATTAAATTTTGATTTGACAGATCTCGATTATAAGCAGCTGCCTGTGGTGTCACTTCTAACGGATATATTTAAATATGTGGATACGGAGCATTACAGCTATAATGAGCTGGCAAATGAAATAAATCTCCATACCGGCGGAATCGGGTTTGCGACAGCAGTAACGAACCGGAGAGAAAACGGAAAATACTGTGTGCAGCTTTTAGTCAATGCGAAGATGCTGGATGATAAGGTTGATAAAGGCATGGAGCTGATTGAGGAGATTTTGTTCTCATCAAGAATAGATGACAGAAAGCGGTTAAGAGAGATTATTGCCGAGAGCAGGTCAAACCTGAAAAATGATCTGGTAAGCTCAGGACATATTACGGCGGCAGGCAGGGCGTTATCCTATATTTCACCGATTGGTGTCGTGAAGGAGCTGACAGAGGGCGTAGATTACTATAAATATCTGGAAAAGCTGGATGATGATTTTGACAACCAATATGAAGCATTGGCTGAGTCGCTGAAAACAGTTTTGGGAGAAATATTATGGCGCAATGGTCTGGAGATTTCCTATACAGCTGATTGTGAGCCTGAAGAGGTATTGACGGATGCAGTTTCATCCCTGTCAAAGAGGCTCTCCTCACGGCTTGCGTTTGAGAATGCCGGGCAGATTGTTCCCCGGGCATATAATGAGGGCTTTAAGACAGCCAGTCAGGTGCAGTATATTGCGACAGCGGGAAATTTCTGCGACAGAGGGCTTGTGTATAACGGCGGTTTGGCTGTGCTTTCCTCCATATTCTCTTTTGATTACCTGTGGATTAATGTGCGTGTAAAGGGCGGCGCGTATGGGTGCATGTGCAGCTTTTCAAGAAGTGGAAATGCATACTTCACATCCTATCGTGATCCGAACCTTATGGAGACGTATGAGGTATATAAGCATGCGGCGGAATATGTGAGAGGCTTTGATGCGGATGCGCGTGATATGACAAAGTATATCATCGGTGCAATCAGCAAGCTTGATACGCCGCTTACACCGTCTGCGGAGGGAAATTTCAGTTATATTGCTTATCTGATGGGATTGACGGACGAGGATTTACAGAGAGAGCGCGACGAGGTGCTTTCCTCAACCGCAGAGTCAATCCGGTCACTGGCAGCATATGTGGAAGCGGCAACGGATGGTGATATTATCTGTGCCATCGGGGATGAGAAAAAGATAGCCTCTGCCGCGGACAATTTCAAAACGGTTGTCAGCGTCTTTTAGGAAGTGAGGATGGATACGGAGGATTACAATGACAGAAAATTACAAATCCGGGTTTGCGGCTATTGTCGGGCGGCCGAATGTGGGCAAGTCAACCCTGATGAATCGGCTGATTGGGCAGAAGATAGCCATAACAAGCAGTAAGGCACAGACGACCAGAAACAGAATACAGACCGTTTATACGGATAATGAGGCACAGATTGTTTTTTTGGACACGCCCGGTATTAACAGGGCAAAAAACAAGCTGGGCGAATATATGATGAATGTGGCACATGGGACGTTAGCTGAGGTGGATACGGTCATGTGGATTGTGGAACCGACAACCTTTATCGGTGCGGGTGAACGACATATCATTGAGGTGCTTGAGAAGGTGCGTACACCGGTCATTCTGGTTATCAATAAAACGGATTCCGTGGAGGAGACCGCTGTAGTCGATGCGATTAACACCTACAAAGAGGTATATGATTTTGATGCTATTGTTCCGGTATCAGCGTTAAAGGGGAAAAATACGGACGAACTGATTCGGACGATAAAAAAGCTTCTTCCGTATGGTCCGCAGTTTTATGATGAAGATACTGTGACGGATCAGCCGGAGCGGCAGATTGTGTCTGAGCTGGTCAGGGAGCAGGCGTTAAGGCTGCTCGATAAGGAGATACCGCACGGTATTGCTGTGGTGGTTGACCGCATGAAGGAGAGACCTGCCGCAGCGCACGGACCGGCAACAACGGACGTCAGAGGCTTGATGGACATCGATGCGACGATAATTTGTGAGAGAGATTCCCACAAGGGCATTATCATCGGAAAGCAGGGAGCCATGTTGAAAAAAATAGGTACAAAGGCACGCATCAGCATAGAAAACCTGCTTGGTACGAAGGTGAATCTGAAGCTCTGGGTTAAGGTGAAAAAGGACTGGAGAGACAGTAACACCCTGATTCGGAACTATGGCTATCGGGATGAGTGACAAAATGATATTCGGAATTATCGGACACAGGAAAGAGACAGGGATGACAAGGAGGATAAAGGCGAGTGGAGCATAATGCGGTTGCTGATAATATAATAGAATTGAAACATATAACCAAGCGGTTTGAGGATGGATTTGTGGCGGTTGACGATTTTAATCTGACCGTAAGGAGAGGGGAATTTGTCACCTTTCTCGGACCATCCGGCTGCGGAAAGACAACGACGCTTCGTATGATAGCGGGCTTTGATATGCCAAGCGAGGGAGAGATATTGCTGAACGGGAAGGATATCAGCAGCCTCCAGCCTAATAAAAGACCGATTAATACGGTTTTTCAGCGGTATGCACTGTTTCCGCATCTGAATATATTTGATAATATTGCTTTTGGACTGAAATTAAAGAAATTGCCGAAAAACGAGATTGTCAGGAAGGTGAAACGCGTGCTCGAGATGGTAGATCTGGAAGGCTTCGAGAGCAGAAAGGTACAGACCTTGTCGGGCGGCCAGCAGCAGAGAATCGCCATTGCGAGGGCGCTGGTCAATGAGCCGGAGATACTGCTTCTGGATGAGCCGCTTGGAGCGCTTGACCTTAAAATGCGAAAGGAGATGCAGCTTGAGCTTATCAGCATGCATGAAAAGCTTGGTATTACTTTTATATATGTAACCCACGACCAGGAGGAGGCTCTTACAATGTCGGATAAGATTGTTGTTATGTCCGAGGGCAGAATGCAGCAGATTGGTACGCCGGAGGATATCTACAACGAACCGAAAAATGCATTTGTTGCCGACTTTATCGGTGAGAGCAATATTTTTAACGGTATCATGACCGGGAAGAGGAGGGTACGTTTCTGCGGGGCAGAGTTTGAATGTGTGGATGATGTGGAGCATGGAACCCTGATAGATGCGGTTGTAAGACCGGAGGATGTGGAGATTACAACGCCTGAGCGCGGAATGATACAGGGAGAGGTTGCATCCGTTATATTTAAAGGCGTCCACTATGAGATTACGGTCATGTCCGGAAAAAATGAGATTGTGATTCAGTCGACAAAGTCTGCCATGGTTGGAGAGCGCGTCGGGCTTCTGATTGAGCCGGAAGGTATACACATTATGATTGCGGAAAATACCGTAAACAGAATTGAGTCAGGTGTTGATAAGAATTATAAGCTTGAATTTCTGGACGGTGCGTTTCAGTGCGATCTGACCGGACTGGTGCCGAACAGCGCATATCAGGATGATGTTCTTGTGGATGCTCACGGAGATACGATAGAGCCGGATAGATTGAACGTGATTTTATCAATCAGTCCGAATGATATTTTGATGAGTGATGATGAGGAGGAGGGAATTGTCTGCGGACATATCATCAATATGATTTATAAGGGTGATCATTACAGCTATGTTGTAAGGTCCGATATGGATGAAGATTTTATTGTAAATGATGAATACCTTTGGAATATGGATGACTATGTCAGTCTGATTATTCCGGAGGATAAGGTACAGTTTTCCCTGAAAAAATAGCGATAGCTGCAGGAATACATATGAGAAGGAGATAAGAGATGGGTGGTTTGCGTTTTTCCAGAAAACAATTGTGTATACCTTATGCATTGTTTTTGCTGTGCTTTGTGATTGCACCTTTGCTTGTGATTATATATTATGCCTTTACCAATGGAGAGGGAAGGTTCTCTGCAGAAAACCTGACGGGCTTTTTTACAAGTCCGAATACAATCGGAACATTGGCTTACAGCTTTGCTCTTGCCGTGGTGACGACCTGTGTCTGCCTTCTTCTGGCATACCCGGCTGCATATATTCTCGCCGTAAGCGATATACGGCGTAAATCAGTTATCGTCATGATTTTTGTGATTCCGATGTGGATTAATTTTACATTGAGGATAACTGCATTAAAAGAGATTCTGACTGTGATAGAGGGAAATCTTGCATACTATCCCTTTTTAAATTCGGTGATTGGTATGACATATGATTTTTTACCGTTTATGATATTGCCGATTTATACAACTCTGATGAAGCTGGATAACAGTCTGCTTGAGGCGGCAAACGACCTTGGTGCGGGCAGCGTTCAGACATTTTTTAAAGTAACGCTGCCGCTGTCTCTTCCGGGAATCATAAGCGGTGTAGTTATGGTCTTTCTGCCGTCCATGACAAATTATGTTGTACTGGATATGCTGTATAACAGCACATATATCATGGGAAGTCTGATTGGCAGTTATTTCTCTGCCTATGACTGGCATAACGGTTCCATGATTGCATTGGTGCTGCTTGTCATTATACTGGTATTTACCTTGGTGACAAACCGGTATGCGGATGATGATACGGGAAGAGGAGGTGCAGTATTATAATGAAAAAAATCGTCGGATATGCATTTCTCTGTATCATGATTGTGGTGATGTATTTACCGATACTGGTGCTGGCGGTATACAGCTTTACGGATTCGTCGAATATCGGAGCGATACACGGTTTTTCCGTGCAGAATTATATTACATTGTTTACAAAACCGGAGCTGTCCAAAATGATTTGGGGAACTGTTCTTTTGGCGCTCACATCTGCGGTTTTGGCAACAATACTGGGAACATTGGGAGGAATAGGCGCATTTTATTCCCGAAAACTGTCATCGAATGTGATTGGGATGGTGAATCAGGTTCCTGTAGTCAATGCGGATGTTGTGACAGGCTTTTCAATCTGTATTCTTCTGATTGTATCGTGTGGTGTGAGCAAGAACACTTATATTCCGCTGCTGGTCGGACATGTTGTTTTATCGGCGCCGTTTGTATATCTGACAGTCATGCCGAGGCTGAAGCAAATGGACAGCAGTTTATATGAGGCGGCTTTGGATTTGGGTGCGTCTCCGTCACAGGCACTGTGTAAGGTGGTGATTCCACAGATTGCGCCGGGTATTGTGTCGGGATTTGCGCTTGCTGTTACGCTGTCACTGGATGACTATTTTATAGCAAGCTATACGAAGCCGGCAACCTTCGATACAATCAGTACTTATGTCGTAAATGCAACAAAGGGTTCACATACGGAGATAAAGACGGCTCTTTGGGCGTTATCCACCATCATTTTTCTGATTGTTGTGCTGGTTGCCGTGATTATGAACATGACCGGCAGGAATGAGAAAAAGCCGGATATGACCGCAGCAGCTGTGACAACGGACAGAAGGAGGGAGGCTGCCAGATGAGACATAATATAAAAAAGCCGGTGAAGCGGGCTGCCGCTGTCCTTATGGCATGTTTGCCTGCCCTGAGTCTCGTATGTGCGAGTGCTGTTTCCTTCGGACAGGATACGGGAAAGACTATGGCGAAGAGTGATGAGGATGTCATTACACTTCGGGTTTGTAACTGGGAGGAGTATATTGACCTCGGAGAATGGGCTGAGGACGAGGCGATAGAGCTTGAGGACGGAACTGTTATATATGGTGAGAATTCATTGGTCGATGATTTTGAGGCATGGTACTATGAAACCTATGGAAAACGGGTTGAGGTGGAATATTCCTGCTTTGGTACAAATGAGGATTTGTATAATCAGCTGACGCTTGGTGATGTGTATGATCTGGTCTGCCCGTCCGACTATATGATTATGAAGCTGATGGCGGAGCACCGGCTTCAGCCGTTTTCACAGGAGTTCTTTGATGAGGAGAATGAATACAATTATTATATCCGCGGGGTATCCGATTATATCCGGGACACCTTTGACGAGAACATGATAGGCGGAGAGAGCTGGAGTAAATATTCGGCCGGCTACATGTGGGGTGTGACGGGGGTGTTGTATAATCCCGAGAAAATGACTGCCGGGGAGGCGGGGACATGGGCTGTTTTTAACAACAGTAAGTTTGCCAGACAGGTCACAATCAAGGACAATGTCAGAGATTCGTATTTTGCCGCATTGGGCGCCCTTCGGGCAGATTTGCTGACAGATACGGAATTTATGGAGGATGCCGATTATCACCGGAGGCTGACTGCGGTCATGAACGATGTATCACCGGATACGATAGCCGAGGTGCAGGATTTATTACAGGATATGCAGAATAATGTGTATTCATTTGAGACAGACAGCGGAAAGGCTGATATGATAAGCGGAAAGGTTGTTGCCAATTACCAATGGTCCGGAGATGCGGTATATGCCATGGATGAAGCTGAGAAGGATGATTTTTATCTTGATTTTGCCGTGCCTGAGGAGTGTACAAACCTGTGGTTCGACGGATGGATTATGCTAAAGAACGGTATTGCGGGCAATTCTGAAAAGCAGCATGCGGCAGAGGCTTTCGTAAACTATCTGTCAAGACCGGACAATGCCGTGAGAAATATGTACTATATCGGGTATACGTCTGTTATATCCGGGGGTGATGATAATACGGTTTATCAGTATGTGGACTGGTGTTATGGAGCAGAGGAGGATGAGACGGATACCGTCAGTTATCCGGTAGGCTTCTTTTTCTGCGGGGACAATGCAGCCGAGGAGTATATGATAACGGCGGCAGCCGATCAGGTGAACAGGCAGCTTTATGCGCAGTATCCGCCGGAGGATGTGCTGCAGAGAAGCGCTATCATGCAGTATTTCGACGATAATGCCAATAAAGCAATTAATCAGATGTGGATTAATGTTCGCTGCTATAATATTACGGAGGTGCCTGCTTATGCATGGATTACCGTGATTGTTGTTTTGCTTATAATCATTATATTGACGGTTCGTGTACGGATGAATCGTTACCGCGGATGACAAAATCGAACAGGAGATGCTGAGGGAGCTGTTATGAAAGAAGAACAGATTGTGACGGGAATAATTTTATATACGGCTCTGGTGGGAGAATATGACAAGAGGCTTGTTATCCTGACAAAGGAGAGGGGAAAGATTACTGTCTTTGCCAACGGGGCAAGACGTCCAAACAGTATGTTCCGGGCTGCCAGTCAGAGTTATGTCATGGGTAAGTTTACCGTGATTGCGGGCAGGGACGCCTATAATCTTGTCAGGGCGGAGGTCGATGAATATTTTTCGGAGCTTGCGTATGACATGGAAAAAATGTGTTATGCAGCGTATTTTTGCGAGTTCATGTCGTATTATACCAGAGAGGGGGATTTTTGTACCAACAATCTGAATCTGCTGTATTTTACGCTGAAGGCTCTGGTGCAGGGGAAAATGCCGTGCCGGCTGATATGTGATATATATGAGCTGCGTCTGATGGATATCGAGGGACAGGGGATTCATGCTTATACGTGCGTAAAATGCAATGCAGGAGAGGTCGGATATTTTGATGCGGCAAAGGGAGGTCTGCTTTGTGCAGCCTGTGCTTTAAAATATAAGATTACAAAAAAGGTTTCGGATTCGCTTATTTATACGCTTCAATATATATTGTCAGCGCCTGTAAACAGGCTGTATGGTTTTATGCTGACTGATGAGGTATGGAAGGAGCTCGACTATGTGGCAGAGCATTTCCGACAGCAATATGTGGACAAAAATTTCAAATCTTTGGAAATTCTTTCGTCTTTAGCTTGAAATATTAACGGAATATATGTAAAATGGTTACTGTTTCAGATAATCCTGCACACACCGGTGCGGGAGGAAGAGAGGTTGATAACACAATGGAAAAGACAATGGATAAGATAGTTGCGCTTGCAAAATCCAGAGGATTTATTTACCCGGGCTCAGAGATTTACGGCGGACTTGCCAATACATGGGATTACGGTAATCTCGGTGTTGAATTCAAGAACAATGTAAAAAAAGCATGGTGGAAGAAATTCATTCAGGAAAATCCGTATAACGTAGGTGTGGATTGCGCCATTTTGATGAATCCGCAGACATGGGTTGCTTCGGGACATGTTGGCGGTTTCTCTGATCCGCTGATGGATTGTAAGGGGTGCCACGAGAGATTCAGGGCTGATAAGGTTATCGAGGATTATATGCAGGAAAACGGCATTGAGATAGAGGGCAGTGTTGACGGCTGGACGAAGAATCAGATGGCTGACTATATTGAGGAGAAGCATATCTGCTGTCCGAGCTGCGGCAAGCACAATTTTACTGATATCAGAGAGTTTAACCTGATGTTCAAGACATTTCAGGGCGTTACGGAGGATTCTGCTGCAACGCTGTATCTGAGACCTGAGACAGCGCAGGGTATTTTCGTTAATTTTAAAAATGTACAGAGAACCTCCAGAAAGAAGATTCCGTTCGGTATCGGGCAGATAGGTAAATCATTTAGAAATGAGATTACACCGGGTAACTTCACGTTCCGTACAAGAGAGTTTGAGCAGATGGAGCTCGAGTTCTTCTGTGAACCGGATACGGATTTGGAATGGTTCAAATATTGGAAGGATTTCTGCATTAACTGGCTCAAGGAGCTTGGAATCAAGGAAGCTGAGATGCGGTATCGCGACCATGATCCGGCAGAGCTGGCATTTTACAGTAAGGCGACGACTGACATTGAGTTTTTGTTCCCGTTTGGCTGGGGTGAGCTTTGGGGTATTGCTGACAGGACAGACTATGATCTGACACAGCATCAGAATACCTCCAAGGAGCCTATGGAATATTTTGACGACGAGAAGAAAATAAAATATGTTCCTTATGTCATTGAGCCGTCCCTTGGAGCTGACCGTGTTACGCTTGCTTTCCTGTGCTCCGCATATGATGAGGAAGAGCTGGAGGGTGGAGACACAAGAACCGTGCTTCATTTCCATCCGGCGCTTGCACCTGTTAAGGTTGGCGTGCTTCCGCTGTCCAAGAAGCTGAATGAGGGTGCAGAGAAGGTATATGCCGAGCTGTCCAAGTATTACAACTGCGAATTTGATGACAGAGGAAATATCGGTAAGAGATACAGAAGGCAGGATGAGATTGGTACGCCGTTCTGCGTAACCTATGATTTTGATTCCGAGACTGACGATGCCGTTACGGTTCGTGACCGTGATACCATGGAGCAGGAGAGAGTGAAAATCGAGGATTTAAAAGATTACTTTGATAAGAAGCTGTACTATTAAAGTGTATATTACAGAAATTATATTATGACAGATGAGGCTGTAGAATTAAGATAATATGGCATGTATCATACACAGATACATGCCATATTATTTTAATACAGTACATTATTTTGAAGCGTTATCTGTTGGAGTCAAGATGTTTTATGACATCCTTTAATTCTATGATAGATGTTTTGATGGACTTGTTGATTTCACCTGAATTGGCAGCGAGCTTGCCAACCTCGGTTGCAACAACATTGAAGCCACGGCCGAATTCACCGGCTCTCGCTGCTTCGATGGAGGCATTCAGTGAAAGAATCCTCTGCTTGTTTTCAATCTTGTCCAGCTCTGATGATTTTGTATGGATATCCGTAATCAGTTCAACCGCCTTGTTTATATATTCAGACATCGTGTTGAGCAGGAGGTTACTTTTATATTTCTGATATTCAAGATTAACAATCATATTGATGAGCTTGCCAAGTAAATCGGCAGATGCGCGGATGCTCTCCTCCGTTTTAATCGGAACTTTTCTGAGCGCCTTGATATATTCATCAGGATCGATTCCAAGTTCCTTGGCAAGCTTGCGGAACTCGTCTTCATTTGGTTCTTTTGGAAGAACCTGTCCGCCTATAATTTTGCCCAAAACTTCCCCTTCGACAACAATGTCAATAGAAAAATCCATCAGTCCTGCATGACAGTAATATGTACCTTTTCCGGTGTTGTCATTCTGGATACAGCGGCGACAGCCCTCCTTGGAACCGCGCGTATATTTCATGCAAAAATCAGTAAAGCCGATTTCCCCTGATATGTAGTTGCCGTCCTTATCTACAGCAATGGTTGCCAGTCCTGTCGCTGTTGACCAGTCAGACATGATGCTGTCCAGCTTTTTGATATCAAAAAAGTCCTGTATTTTCATTCTCAATATCCCCCTCATATATTCTTAAATACTATTTTAACAAAAATACCAAAAAAAACAATAAAAATTAGCATAAATATCTAAAAATAAGAAGCTGAAGCTATTTAGACCTAGAAAATTGTATTATTGACGAAGAATACATAATGAAAAACGGATGTATGCTTTTAAATTGTGTATATTTTACCAAAAAAATAAAAAAAGCTGTTTATCATTTGTCATATTTATGGTATAATTTATCACAGTGTGATGGGGACTTGCCATAGTTTGCCATCACAGAAAAATACATTACTTAGGAGGTATATGACAAATGGCAAACAAGTGGGTTTATATGTTCAGCGAAGGCGACATGACCATGCGTAATCTTCTTGGTGGTAAGGGTGCCAACCTTGCAGAGATGACAAGTATCGGTCTTCCGGTTCCTCAGGGATTCACTATTACAACAGAAGCTTGTACACAGTACTATGAGGATGGTCGTAAGATTAATGATGAGATCATGGCTCAGGCTATGGAGGGTGTTGCAAAGATGGAGGAGATCAACGGCAAGAAGTTCGGCGATCTTAAGAATCCATTGCTTGTTTCTGTACGTTCCGGTGCCAGAGCATCTATGCCCGGTATGATGGATACTATCCTGAATCTTGGTCTGAACGACGAAGTAGTTGCAGCTATGATTGCCGGTAATCCGGATCCTGCATTCGAGCGTTTCGTATATGACTCATATAGACGTTTTATCCAGATGTTCTCAGATGTTGTTATGGAGGTTGGTAAGAAGTATTTTGAGCAGCTTATCGACAAGATGAAGGAAGAGAAGGGTGTTAAGTATGACGTTGAGCTTACTGCAGCAGACCTGAAGGTGCTGGCTGAGCAGTTCAAGGCTGAGTACAAGAATCAGTTAGGTACGGATTTCCCTTCAGATCCTGTAGAGCAGTTAAAGCTGGCTATCGAGGCAGTATTCAGATCATGGGATAACCCAAGAGCTAACGTATACAGAAGAGACAACGATATCCCTTATTCATGGGGTACGGCAGTAAACGTAATGCCTATGGTATTCGGTAACTTAAATGATGAATCCGGTACAGGTGTTGCATTTACACGTGATCCTGCAACAGGTGAGAAGAAGCTTATGGGTGAGTTCCTGAAGAACGCACAGGGCGAGGACGTTGTTGCCGGTGTTCGTACACCAATGCCTATCGCGCAGATGGAGCAGGAATTCCCGGAGGCTTATGCAGAGTTCATTAAGGTTTGTGAGATCCTTGAGAATCATTATCATGATATGCAGGATATGGAGTTTACGGTTGAGAACAAGAAGCTCTTTATGCTTCAGTGCCGTAACGGTAAGAGAACAGCACAGGCAGCGCTTCAAATCGCATGTGACCTTGTAGATGAGGGACACAAGACTGAGGAAGAGGCAGTTGCAATGATTGATCCTCGTAACCTTGATACCCTTCTTCACCCACAGTTTGATGCTGCGGAGCTCAAGGCTGCTGCACCGCTTGGAAAAGGTCTTGGTGCATCTCCCGGTGCTGCCTGCGGTAAGGTCGTATTTACGGCAGATGATGCTGTTGAGTGGGCAGCAAAGGGCGAGAAGGTCGTTCTTGTAAGACTTGAGACGTCACCTGAGGATATCACAGGTATGAAGGCTGCACAGGGTATTCTGACAGTTCGTGGTGGTATGACATCTCACGCTGCCGTTGTTGCACGTGGTATGGGTACCTGCTGCGTATCAGGCTGCGGCGATATCGCTATGGATGAGGAGAACAAGAAATTCACACTTGCAGGAAAAACATTTGTTGAGGGTGATTTCATTTCTATCGATGGTACAACCGGCAATATTTACGATGGTATTATCAAGACTGTAGATGCTACAATCGCCGGTACATTCGGACGTGTTATGGCATGGGCCGACAAGTACAGAACACTGAAGGTTCGTACAAATGCCGACACACCTGCAGATGCTAAGAAGGCTCGTGAGCTTGGTGCAGAGGGTATCGGTCTTTGCCGTACAGAGCATATGTTCTTCGAGGAGGACAGAATTGCTGCATTCCGTGAGATGATTTGTGCAGATACCGTTGAGGAGAGAGAAGCAGCGCTTGAGAAGATTCTTCCTTATCAGCAGGGAGACTTCAAGGCACTCTATGAGGCTCTTGAGGGTAATCCTGTTACAATCAGATTCCTTGATCCGCCTCTTCATGAGTTCGTTCCTACCGAGGAAGCTGACATCAAGAAGCTTGCAAATGCACAGGGCAAGACAGTTGAGCAGATTAAGACAATCATCGCAGGTCTGCATGAGTTTAATCCTATGATGGGACACAGAGGATGCCGTCTTGCCGTAACATATCCTGAGATTGCCAAGATGCAGACGAAGGCTGTTATCCGTGCTGCAATCGAGGTTAAGCAGGCACATCCTGACTGGGACGTTAAGCCTGAGATTATGATTCCGCTTGTATGTGAAGTCAAAGAGCTTAAGTTTGTTAAGAAGGTGGTTGTTGAGACTGCCGATGCAGAAATCGCTGCTGCAGGCGTTGCCCTTGAGTATGAGGTTGGTACGATGATTGAGATTCCTAGAGCTGCACTTACAGCTGATGAAATCGCAAAAGAGGCAGACTTCTTCTGCTTCGGTACAAATGACCTTACTCAGATGACCTTCGGCTTCTCAAGAGATGATGCGGGTAAGTTCCTTAACGCTTACTATGACACAAAGATCTTCGAGAATGATCCGTTTGCAAAGCTTGATCAGACAGGCGTCGGTAAGCTTATGGATATGGCTATCAAGCTTGGTAAGCCGGTTAATCCGAAGCTTCATGTCGGAATCTGCGGCGAACACGGTGGAGATCCTTCATCAGTTGAGTTCTGCCATAAGATTGGTCTTGATTATGTATCATGTTCACCATTCCGTGTACCGATTGCAAGACTTGCTGCAGCACAGGCAGCTATTGCTAACAAGTAAGCGATTGTTTGTTTGGAGCTTAGAACTTAATCAGTCTAAACAATATTGGAAGCCTCTGCTACTGTCTAATCGCAGTGGCAGAGACTTTTTTATTTTTAAGATGTTTCAGAGATAATATAATGATTGATGTGCCTTGCCGCCAATCTCCCCTGGGATATGAGCGAATATCTCATCCATCGTTCCGGGCATCAGCTCCTGCTCAATAACGATGACCACAATTGGTATCGATTTGTGCTGAAGCATATGTACACGAAGTCAATATCTGAGATACAGACGTTTTTGCAGGAGCAGGGGGCAAGTCCGTTGTAAGAAATAAATTGATTATACGCTTGGCTTGATTTTTCTTAAATCATGGTTTTTTTCTAAAATTTTAGGAGTTCGGAACAATGAAAACAATCGCAATCATAGATGATGATATTCATATTGGCAATATGCTGACCGAGGTGCTGACGCGGGAGGGGTATCGTGTTTTACGCGCCTATTCCGGCACGGAAGCCTTATATCTTCTCTCACAAAACAAGCCGGATCTGGTTTTGCTGGATCTGATGCTGCCGGGCTTATCGGGTGAGGAAGTCCTGCCGCACATTCAGGGTATCCCGGTCATCGTTCTCAGCGCCAAAATTGACGTGCAGGATAAGGTTGATCTGCTGCTGGGCGGCGCGGCGGATTATATGACCAAGCCCTTTGACACAAAGGAGCTTCTGGCAAGAATCA
>CAYOOW010000021.1:0-44812 GCA_964405715.1 uncultured Bacteroides sp. | reverse complement strand
CTCGTATTGGTTGTAGAGCATGGTATAACGCTTGTCCGACAGTTTCCCCAATGCGATATCCTCATAAATCCTGGCAATCAGCACTTCCAGTTCCCCGATGCGCTTTTCACATACTGCCATCCGCTTTTTCTGCTCGGTAAAATCCACTGTCTGCCTGTCCTCAATCTGCGACTGTATTTCCTCCGCAAAACGCCCTTTATCAAGATTTGCATACCGAATGACCTCTTTTATAGTCTTGGACATTATCTCCATGACATGATCCGCTTTGATGCGGTGCGCCGATTTATAAAGCGTGCCTACAGGTATCTTGGAATAATTACTGCAGGTATACATGGGTATGCGTTTCCCGTTGTTTACCCTGTGGACATACATCTTGCCGCCGCAGTCGGCGCAGTACATCAGTCCAGTGAGCGGGTGCGCTTCGCCCCAGCCGTCGGGATAACGCCTGACCTGCCCCCTGATGCGCTGTACATTGTCAAAGGTTTCCTGGTCGATGATTGGCTCATGGGTGTCCTCAAAGATTAACCACTGCTCTTTGTCCACATAATGGCTTTTTTTATCCTTGAAATGCTTGCGTGTCTTGAAATTGACCGTATGCCCCAGATATTCGTGTTTCTGTAAAATGTGCGCTATGGTGGAGCTTCCCCATTTGTAGGGATTTTTTATTTCCCTGCTCTGCCACAATCCTACGCCCAGCTGCGCTTGGTGGCAGGCAGGGATAGGGATATGCTCGGCTGATAGCTGTGCCGCAATCTGATACGGACCGTAACCCTCCAATGTCATTCGGAATATCCGCCTGACAATGGGCGCTGCTTCTTCATCAATCACCCATTTGTTTTTATCTTCGCTGTCTTTCAGATAACCGTACGGCGGACTGCTCGCAACGTGCTTTCCGCTTTCGCCTTTTGCCTTAAATGTGGACTTGATTTTCTTGCTGATGTCCTTTGCATAATATTCATTGATTACATCCCGGAACGGAAGGAAATCATCATCAAATCCCGAACCTGTGTCAACGCCCTCGTTGACCGCAATCAGTCTTACATTTGCCCTGCGTAACTGCTCCCGAAGCATACCCATCTGCACATAATTTCTTCCCAGCCGGCTCATATCTTTCACAATGATAGTTCCGATATTGCCCTTTTCCACTTCGGCAAGCATGGCTTGAAGCCCCTCACGCTCAAAGGTGGTGCCCGATATGCCGTCGTCCGTAAAGTGGCGTATGCCTGTAAATCCGTTTTTCTCCGCATAATCCTCTAACATTGCTTTCTGGTTGGATATGCTGTTGCTCTCGCCCTGTAACTCGTCATCATGGCTCAACCTCTCGTATAGTGCTGTTAATTCGTGACTCATAATCAATTTCCTCCTTTCCGCTATTATCGCATAAATGCTATGCTGTGGCTTTTTCGTGTTTATTTTGATTAAGAAGTCTTTTACAGTTTATAACTCCGGGACTCAGCAAGTATGTGGGAAACGGCTGGCTTACCATTACATGGGGAAATGCCGGACTTCCGACCAAGCGCTCGCTGGATCAATATTTTCCGGATGTTCCCGTATATATGATAGCTGCGGATTCTCACAGCATCTGGCTTAACTCGAAGGCACTGGAGGAATTTGAAACAGATGAAATTTCGCCGAATATCGTAAGATTTCCCGACGGGGAGCTGACAGGTGTTTTTAAGGAGGGAAAAGCAACCGAAATGCTCGGGGTGGCAAATGCACATGCCTATGGAATGATTCTTGATGAGAATGGGGCAAGAGATTATGATATGTATGAATTTATATGGTATTCAGACTTCCCTGATCCATCCGCAACCATGCTCTGTCTGCTGTGGGGCATGAACGCCTTTGAGGGCGGCACGAATCAGGCGATGTATGTCAATGGGGAGGTTGACGCGCTGTTTGATTCGCAGACTGCGTCCACCGATCCGAAAGAGCGTTCCGAACAGCTGCTTGATATCTGTGAGATTGTAAACGATGAGCTTCCTTATATCAATTTCTATTACGAGAACAATAATTATGTACTAAATAAGAAGTATACATATGAATTATCACCATTCTGGCTGTTCGGCTATAGAATTAAGGATGTTGAGGTTAAATAACATCTGAAGCTTATATGAAAGGCGCGGCTTACTCAGCAAGTATGTGGAAAACGGCTTGTATTCCCGGTATATGTATGTTAATTTTAAAGCGATGAGGCATCAATTGATGTGGACTGTTTTATTTATGGTTTATTGCAGACAGGAGGTAGCTATGAGACGGATAAGATGTGCCGCAATTCTTTTTTTGGCTGCAATGTGCTTTATCTTTATTGGCTGTATCATTTATATGTTGCATACAGGACAGCGTACAAAGGAGCAGGGCGGCGGGAAACAGGCTGCCGGGAAGACAGGATATATTGCTGCTGATTCAAAGCAGACGTACGAGGAAAGAAACGGAAACATACCGGAGTTTGATGAATCAGAATACACGACGGAGCCCTTTGAGCGTTACAGTGAGCTTGATAAACTGGGGAGATGCGGAACCGCGTATGCCAATGTGTGTAAGGAGCTTATGCCGACTGAGGAGAGGGAGGCTATCGGTCACATAAAGCCCTCGGGATGGCATACCGTCAAGTATCCTGAAGTGATAGAGGATAATTATCTGTACAACCGTTGTCATCTGATTGGGTATCAGCTGACAGGGGAGAATGACAACGAAAAAAATCTGATTACCGGAACAAGATATCTCAACGTCGAGGGCATGCTTCCGTTTGAGAACATGGTGGCTGATTATGTCCGTGAAACGGGCAATCATGTACTTTATCGTGTGACGCCCGTGTTTGAGGGGGACAATCTGGTTGCCTCGGGTGTACAGATGGAAGCGTGGTCCGTGGAGGATGCGGGCGACGGAATCTGTTTTAATGTGTTTGTCTATAATATACAGCCGGGTATAGAGATTGATTATGCGACGGGAGAGAGCCGGCTCGGGGAGCCGGATTGATTTCCCGTATACTTTTTTTAAAATATCTGGTATAATATGCGAGTGATAATAAACGAAAATATATGATACGAAAGCGGAGATATACTATGCAGTCAGTGAACAAAATAAATTACCGCGAGGGCCTGCAAGGAGGTGTTCCAATTGCCTTGGGGTATCTGGCGGTTTCTTTTACGCCTGGAATCGCTGGTTCGCAGCCATTTCGGCTATCTGTGCGGCTTCCTTGTGGCGATTGTTCTTGCATGGTGCAGACGGAGCCTGTTTCAGGTTCCTGTCCTTGCGTGTCTGGTTGTGTTCGTGCTGGAATGGCTTTGAGGATTTAAGGATTATTTAATAATTCATATAATATCATAATCAACAGAAATACAAAAAAGGAGGGGCAATATGTATTTTAAGATATTGAAAAAGGATTTAAAACGCAAGAAATCCATCAATTGTATTCTGTTGATATTTATCATGCTTGCCACGACGTTTATTGCGGGAAGCGTCAATAATCTGACGGTCGTGCTCGGTGGAATGGACTATTTCATGGATCGTGCCGAGGTATCGGATTTTATAATCGTGTCGGCAATCGGAGGAAGCAGGGCGGAGCCGAGTGAGAATGACCGCAGCATTGAGGCGTTGCTTGCCGGTAATGAAAATGTTACGGATTACGGTGTGGATGATATCTTATATGCCGCTGATGAACAGTTTTCAACAGAGGAAGATAAGAAGCTCACCTTAAACGGCTCAATAATTATAAACAGCTTTCATATCCGTCAGCAGAAGTTCTTTGACGAGGATAACAACGAGATTACCGGGCTTGAGGACGGATTCATATATTTGAAAAAGGGAGCAGCCTCAATAAATGATATCAAAAAGGGAGATATCATAAAGCTGAAAACGGATTCGGGATATGAGAAGCGCTTTGTAGTAGCGGGCTACTGTAAGGACGCATTCCTTGGCTCGGACATGATGGGTATGATCCGGTTTATCGTGAGTGAGAATGATTTTGAGGAATTGCTGGAGGAGGGCGGACTGCCGTACGGGAGAATGTATTCGGTCAATTGCAGTGATTTTGATGCGTTTGAGCAGGATTACAACAACTGTGGGGTCAATGTTGCGTTCTCAGGTGACCGTGCACTAATAAAGAGCACTTATAGTATGTATATGGTCGTTATCGGCGTACTGCTTCTGGTCAGTCTGTGTCTGATTGCAATCGCAATTGTTATGCTTCGATTTACGATTATCTTCACAGTGAATGAGGACTTTAAGGAAATCGGTATTATGAAAGCAATCGGGATGCCGGAATACTCAATCAGGAAAATATATATGACCAAGTATTTTGCGATTGCGCTGCTCGGTGCAACGCTCGGATTTTGCACGAGTATTCCGTTTTCACGATTGCTTTTGTCATCGGCGACGGAGCTCATGGTGCTGGAGGATGCAGGCTATCATCTCTTTTTACCGCTTGCGCTGAGTCTGCTGGTATGTGGAATTGTCGTCCTGTTTGCATATCTCGTAACGGGAAAGATTAAGCGTTTTTCACCTCTGGATGCCATCAGAAACGGTAACAGCGGCGAGCGGTTTCAGAAGAAAGGAGCCATTAAGCTCGCGAAGACGCATATGAGAGCAACCTCGTTTTTGGCTGTGAACGACGTGTGCAGTGAACTGAAAAAATATCTGGTATTGCTGTTTGCCGGAATGATAGGCGTATGGCTTGTGGTCATGCCGGTCAATACGATTAATACGCTCCGCTCTAAGAATATCGCGGCGTGGTTCTCCCTGCCGGCTTGTGATTATTATGTAAGCAGCGACAGAGTCGTTAATGAATTGATTTTACAGGGGACAAAGCAGGCGTATTATGATTATATGGATGAGACAAAAGAGCTTTTGCGGGATAATGAAATTCCGGTAGAACGGATTACGACGGAGGTCATGTTCCGGTTAAAAATAAGAAAGGGTGATAGGTCATGCCAGTCTATCGCGTTTCAGGGCTTGGGGACTGAGACGGAGGAATATTCCTATGATGAGGGAACACCGCCGCAATATGATAACGAGATAGCGGTCACGCATATGATAGCGGAGAAGATTGGCGCCGGGATAGGTGATACCGTATATGTGACTTGCGGAGGCGTGGAGAAACCTTATATCATAACGGCACTGTATCAGTCCATGAATAACATGGGTGAGGGTATCAGATTTCCGGAGGACACAGAGCTTGACTACACAACGGTTGCAGGCGGCTTTGGATTTCAGATTACGCTTTGCGGTGATGCGGACGCGGACGAGATCGCCGCTGCAATGAAAAAGACGAGTGAGGCTATGCCGGATTGTAAGGTAGAAACGTTTGAGGAATTTATCGACAGAATGATAGGCGGCGTGTCTGATATATTAAGCTCTCTGAAGGTGATGCTGCTTGTGGTTGTAATCACAATCAATATATTGATTGTCGTCCTTATGCAGAAGATGTTCTTAATCAGAGAGAAGGGCGAGATGGGTATGCTCAAAGCGCTCGGCTTTTCCGATTTCGATATCATAAAATGGCAGACGAAGCGGATTATGATTGTACTGCTGTTTGGAATTGCCCTTGGCATGGTCACGAGCACGCCGTTTTCGCAGATTACCGCCGGGCAGGTGTTTCAGTTTATGGGTGCAAGGAAAATCCGGTTTGAAATCCGTCCGGCGGAGGTTTACCTGATTTATCCTGCAGCGCTTTTTGCGGCTACAGTACTTGGATGCATATTGACTATGCTTAGTGTGCGCAGGATTTCGGTGCAGGAAGTAAATAATATGGAATAATGAAATGATAAGCAGTGACAAAGTGTTTTGATAAATTGGAGGGAAAAAATATGGCAGAGGCATTGAAGGTAAAGGATTTATGTAAGACATATATAACAAATAAAAGGCAGAATAACGTTCTGAAAAATATTAATTTTGTAATTGATGAGGGAGAGATGGTGGCGGTTATGGGACCGTCCGGCTCAGGAAAATCAACGCTCCTCTACAGCGTATCGGGTATGGACCGCCCGACGGCGGGGGAAGTCATGCTGGCAGATAAGCGCATCACGGATTTGAGTGAGAAGGAGCTTGCGGAGGTGAGGCTCAATGAGATGGGATTTATATTCCAGCAGATGCATATGCTTAAAAATCTGTCTGTGATAGATAATATTCTGTTGCCGGCGTATCAGTCGAATAAAGGGCGTTCCTTCAGACAGGAAGTGAATGAATATTGCAGAACGCTGATGCGTAAGCTTGGAATCAGCGATATTGCAGATAACGATATCACTGAGGTGTCCGGCGGGCAGCTGCAGAGGGCGTGTATATGCCGGAGCATGATAAACAGACCTGAGATTATATTTGCAGACGAGCCGACCGGAGCCTTAAACCGAAGCGCTTCCAAGGATGTAATGCGTGAGCTGAACAAGCTGAATGCGGAGGGAACCACAATCATGCTGGTGACGCACGACATGAAAGTTGCTGCAAAATGCAGTAGAATTCTCTATATAGAAGATGGTAATATAAGGGGTGAACTGGATTTGGGAAAGGTGCAGGGCACAGGGACGGACGACGAGTACGATACAAGGATACGGGACAGGAACCGGAGCGTCAATCACTGGCTCAGTGAGATGGGCTGGTAGACGGTACATGTACGGGAAAGGGATAGTATGGCGGATATTATTATAGTGGAGGATAACGAGGAAATCGGAGGACTGCTGTCCGATTTCCTCGCGGCAGAGGGATATGATGTTTACCTTGCATTGACAGGTGAGGAAGCGCTTTCGATATACCGGGAGGAGGGAGCAAAATTAATTATTCTGGATATTATGCTTCCGGGTATGGATGGATTTGCCGTGTGCAGAGAAATACGGGAAGCCTTCAACACACCGATTATGATTGTCAGTGCAAGGGGTGATAAGGAGGATAAGCTGAACGGTCTTATACTCGGCGCGGACGATTATATCGAGAAGCCCTATGATATCGATATTCTGCTTGCAAAGGTAAAGGGAATCTTTAAGCGGAGATATTCGGAGGGTGATATCGTGGACGGAAACATCCGTATTGACAAGCTTGGGCGGCATGCTTACCTTGACGGAAATGAGCTTGTGCTGACGGCAAAGGAGTTTGAGCTTCTGCTATACATGATGGAGAATAAGGGAAAGGTGATGACGAAGGAGGAGCTGTTTCATAAAATATGGGGTTTTGACAGTGAGAGTGAGATGCAGACCTTGACCGTTCATATCAAGTGGCTCCGCGAGAAGCTGGAGAGAGAACCGAAGAAACCGGAGAGAATACTTACGGTGTGGGGTGTAGGATACCGTTTCCAATAGTGAAGTGAAGACAGGCAAAGCAGGAGACAGAGGATATGAAAAAAATAAATCAATTGATAGTTCTCGTAACGCTTGTTTTTTTGCTGCTGGGGATTGCAGCAAATCTGTTCCTGATAAAATATTCGTTTGAGGACGATGGAGAGGAATACAGGGTATATATCAACAGAGTTGAAAAAGCAATTCAGGATTACGAGGATATAAAGGGTGAGCCGCCCGAAAGTCTGGAGGCGGTGGTGCGCTTTTCAGGCGGGACATACCATTTCATTCAGGAAATTTACGCCTTTCATATGGAAGCGATGACGACGGAACGGCAGAAAGCGCTTTTTGAGGGGCAGCAGGAGAATTATGTGATTTTTGCGACGGATATCTGCTGCTATAAAATTATCTATGAGATAAATCAGGCGCGGAAGATAAACGGCAGTATGATTTTGGTTGTAAATCTGATGGCAGGTGTTTTGTATCTGACCTGTCTTTTTTTGCTGCTCTATATCCGCCGGAGGATTCTTGAACCGTTTCACAGACTGTCAGATATCCCGTATGAGTTGTCCAAGGGCAATCTGACCATACCGCTCAAGGAAAACAGCGGCAAGGCATTCGGAAAATTTATCTGGGGCATGGATTTGTTAAGGGAGAAGCTGGAGGAGAATAAAGTTCGGGAACTTGCGTTGCAGAAAGAGAAAAAGGTTCTGCTTCTGTCCCTCTCGCATGATATCAAAACGCCGCTCAGCGCGATTAAGCTTTATTCCGGAGCGCTTCGCAAAAATCTGTACAAGTCAGAGGAAAAGAAGCTGGAGATTGTCGGGAATATAAGCCGTAAGGTGGACGAGATAGAGGGCTATATCGCGGAGATTGTCAGGGCGTCCAATGAGGATTTCCTTTCATTTGAGGTGGAAAATAAAGAGTTTTATATGAAAGCCGCCATGGAGCAGATAAAAGCCTACTATACAGATAAAATGAAGCTGAATCAGATTGCCTTTGCAGTCGGTTCGTACAGCAACTGTCTTGTGTATGGTGATTGCGACAGACTTGTGGAGGTATTGCAGAATGTTATAGAAAATGCAATCAAATATGGAGACGGACGAAAAATAAGTGTTGCAGCCTCGCGTGAGGAGGAAACATATACCATAAGCGTCAGCAATACGGGTTGCGGTCTGCCGGATAAGGAGCTCCCTCATATCTTTGACAGCTTTTTCCGGGGTTCCAATATAGAGAAAAACCCGGGAAGCGGTCTCGGGCTTTATATATGCCGGAAGCTTATGCATATGATGAAGGGGGAGATTATTGCCGAGATAAGGCAGGAGGGCACAGAACGTATGATGTGCATCAATATAATTTTAAGGCTGGCATAAATTGTTTTCCGTTAGAGCTTGACAAAACAGTATGAACTGTTTAAAATGCAAATGACTTGCAAATTATATTGTTGAAAACGAGATGCATATGGAGGAATCGTTCTATGAAGAAAAACAGGTTTATGATATGGTTTTTTATTTTGCTGCTTGGCATGAGTCTGTGTTTCGGCTGCGGCAGAAAAAGCCTGCCGGATTCCGGAGATAAGATTAGTATAGTCTGTACAACATTTCCGCATTATGACTGGGTAAAAAATCTGATAGCGGGAAATGAGGAGAAATATGAGCTGACGCTGGTGATGAATAACGGTGCGGACTTGCACAATTATCAGCCGACAACCGATGATATGGTCATGATTGGTTCGTGCGATATATTTATTTACGTAGGAGGAGAGTCCGATGCATGGGTGGAGGATGCCTTAAAGCAGGCGACAAATGATGATATGAAGGTTATCAACCTGATGGAGGTCATGGGTGACAGCGTCAGGGAGGAAGAAATCGTTGAGGGGATGGATACCGGTTCCCATGAGGAGCATGATCATGGGGATGAGATGGAGGGGACAGAATATGACGAGCATATCTGGCTGTCGCTGCGCAATGCACAGGTAATGGCAGCCGCCATTGCGGATGTGCTTGCACAGACGGATTCGGAGAATAAGGATTTATATGAGGAGAATATGGAACGCTATATCGAAGCGCTTGACGCTTTGGATGCGGAGTACAGTTCGATGGTTCAGAGCGCGCAAAGACATACGCTGCTTTTCGGAGACCGTTTTCCGTTCAGATACATGACGGACGATTACGGGCTGGATTATTATGCCGCATTTAACGGGTGCAGCGCAGAGACCGAGGCGAGCTTTGAGACAATCGCATTCCTGTCAGGAAAGCTGGACGAGCTGGATATCCCGGTTGTTCTGGTTATAGAGAACTCAGACCGGAGGGTGGCGCAGGCAGTGATTGACAATTCCGTCAGCCATAATCAGAAGATATTAACGCTGGATTCCTTACAGTCGGTTACAAGCAAGGATATACAGGCGGGCGTTACCTATCTGTCCGTCATGCAGAGTAATCTGGAGGTTCTCAGAGAAGCCTTGAATTAACCGCTTCCTATAGAATATATCCGTTTTTGATTAACAGCTCCCTTGCGGTTGCAATAGAATCCACACCGGTTTTGTTCTTTACGGGTGCAAACTCATGCTCCCGTTCTACCTCAAAGACAAGACAGTCATCCATCTCATGCATTAAATCGAGGGCGAGCGTCTCGAACTTGAAGGCGTTTGGCTGCTCCGGCGTGATTTGCGCTCCTGTTTCATCCAGATATGGAACGACTTTTTTTACTATATGCAGCGGCATCTCAGAGCTCAATGTGGTCTTCAGACGGCTGATTGGGAAAAGGTAATTGAGTATAACTCCGAAGCCGTATGCAAGAGAACCATCAGGCTTTTTCTGGTTCATCATTTCCTCTGAAAGCTCATAATATTCTATGATATGCGGCTTGCCGTCCGCCAGACACATGGCGCCTACCTTTTCACCCGGCGCGGCTTTTTTCACGACCTTGGCACCGCATGCTTTTCCGCTTTCTATGGTAGCGCCTAAAAACACGGGATCGGCAATTCGCTGCAATACATTGTCTACGGCAAAGACATTAATCCATTCCACATTTGAAGCGTAGATATCCTGCAGCAATCCTGCTTTCTGCATGGAACTGAACCAGCCGCCGTTGCCGTTTGGAGACAGTGCAAGTGAGCAGCGTAAGGAGAGCAAAAGCTTACCGTCAAAATCAGTGGCAGGGTTTAATTCCTGTAAGAAAAAATGTAAATATTCCGGATTGTACCCGAAATAATTATGCTCTTCAAAAAAATGCACGGTATCTGCATAGTTTATATCGCTTGTCATGATATACATATGAATCCAGCTTCCGGATTCGCGGATAACGTCCAGCGTATGTTCTATTAAAAGCTGGAAAATGTATAGTTCATGCGTGGTTCCCATGTTAAAGGTTCCCTTTGGATTCTCGTAGCCGAGTCGGGTACCCTGACCGCCTGCGAGAAGCAGGAGACATAATTTGCCCTCACGGATTGCCTGTAAGCCCGTTGCTTTATAATGCGACTTCTCTTTATCTATATCAGCGACTGACATTGCCTCTATGGGCTTTATATTTCCCGATATTTGTGTTGGGCGTGAAGTAAGGCTTTTCAGAAACTGCCAATCAATGTCTTCAATCTGATGAATCAGCGGCTGCTTTTCCGTATCGGACAATTGCTCCAGATGACGGCAAATATGTGTCTGACCATGTTTTTTCAATATCTCGTGTATATTGCTGTGCGGCATAAATTCCTCCTGTTTGACGGCTTTAGGATTTTTTCTTTTCGATTTCTCTTTTTATATGAATCGTATCCTGGAAAACCCGGAAAATCTGTTGCAAAGAGACCTTGGATTTGCTCCCGCTTCGTCTGCTGTATTTTAATGTAACCGGTAATTCGAGTATTTTACATCCCTTTGATGCGGCGGTAGCCAGAATTTCTATATCGAAAGCAAAGCCATCGGTTGATATTCCGGCGCAAATCGGTTTAATCACGTTTTCCTTAAATAATTTGATGCCGGTCTGGGTATCTTTTAGATTGAGGTTAAAAAGTAATTTTAATATGATATAGTACCCGAGGCTGATAATTTTTCTGGATAACGGATAGTCCAGTCTGGAATCGCGATGCATCTTGGAACCGATTGCTATATCCGCGTCGGTCGCCTGCAGGGCCTTTAGAAAATAGCGAAGCATGGAGGGATCAAGTTCCATATCGGAATCCAGAAATGCTATATATTCCGCGTCAGCATATTTGACACCTGTACATATTGCGTGACCTTTTCCTTTGTTTGTGTGATAACTGATATAGGATATTTTGGGATCAAGCACAGATGCTTCCATGATACCTGCCTTCGTATTGTCAGAGCTGCCGTCATTGACTGCAATTATCTGGTAGTTTTTAATAAATTTGGATATCGTACGTGAGGCGTATAACAGATTATCTTTGATTTGCGGGCCTTCGTTGTACGCCGGCATTACAACACAAAGATATGAACGCTTGTTTGTGATTGTCAGCTTGTCGTTTATAATAATTTCGTTCGTGTTCATGGAATGGTTCATAATAATACCGCCTGTTTGGTTTTGAGATACATAATTTAGTATAGCATAGAGATACTTGAATTACAATGATTTATGTACCGGAGGAAGAGCAGAAAAGTGTCTAAAAGCGAATTATGTATTGTTTTTTTTTGAGGAATAATGTATGATATACAAATGTGAAACAAGGATATAGTAATATTATGTTATTTAATATGGAAGGTTTGAGAATATGAGTGATAAAAAGAAGAAAAAGAGATTGAGTACCAATGCAAAATGGGGAATTGCGTTTCTCGTTGAGGTTCTCATCACTATATTAATGGTTGTGGGATATGCGGTACATTATCTCAATGAGAAGTACGAAAAGGTTCAGTATCATGACATTCAGGAGGAAAATCTGGCAATAAATGAGGGCGCGAATGAGGCGCAGAAGGGATATACGACAATCGCGCTGTTTGGCATTGATGCGAGAAGCAACACATCCATGGAAGAGGGAAACCGGAGTGACTCCATCATGATAGCGAGCATTAACAATGATACCAAAGAGGTTCGTATTGTATCGGTATACAGAGACACCCTGCTTGAGATTGAGGACGGCAGCGGTCTTACAACCAAGGTAAATGCAGCGTATGCATATGGCGGACCTGAGCTTGCGATTCAGACATTAAATGCAAATCTGGATCTGCAGATTACAGAGTTTGTAACTGTGAACTTTTTGGCTTTGACAAAGGCAATTGATGATTTAGGCGGTATTAACGTTGATATCAGTGAGGGTGAGCTTGCAGTTATTAATTCGGGAATCTCAGAACAGATTAATATAACAGGTATATATTCTGACGGTGTGTTCACCACGGGACCGCAGCTTTTAAATGGTACGCAGGCTACTGCCTATGCACGTATCAGAAGTACGGATCAGGGTGACATTACCAGAACAGAACGCCAAAGGGAAGTATTGTCAAAGATGATTATAAAAGCAAAATCGTCTGATTTATCTACCATCAACAGTATTATTGACGATGTATTTCCGAATGTATGTACAAGTATCAGCAAGGATGAGATGATAGATTTGGCAAAGGGTCTGTTAGATTATCAGCTGGGAAATACAGTTGGATTTCCGTTTGCATGGAGTCCGGTTAATCACCCGACAAAGGGTTCTATACTGGTTCCTGCCGATTTGCAGTCAAATGTTTCGGCACTGCATCAATTCCTGTTTGATACCGAGAACTACACTCCGACGCAGGAGGTGCAGCGAATCAGCGCTGCAATCCAGAGTGAAACGGGAGTTGGAGCACAGGAGATTACAATTACGCCGTATGTGGCTGAACAATAATTGATTTTCAAAGAAGCTGAGCCTTCCTATATATGCTGTATCATGAGCATGTATAGGAAGGCTCTTTTTTAATTGCTTCGGTAAACACAGACTTGATTTAATTAGGTTATTTCAAGGAGTATATTGGGAGAAACAGGAAAAGATATTTAATATAATTAAGATTTACCGCTGTATTGAGCGACAAAAATTTAATAAGATTGATTATTACATAAATTATTTGATAATTGTCAAATTGTTAGACAACTATCAGGATATTTTTGTTTACAGGTCGGAAAATATGTTGTATGATACTTACATCATATTTTTATTCCGTTTCATCATATCAGGATGAATTGCACTGGGGATAAGAGAAAGGAAGCATTTATGGAGCAGATGAATGAAAGAATCAAAGCTGCCGGGAAAGGCTTGTATGATCCTCGATTTGAGCATGACAACTGCGGTATCGGCGCGGTTGTCAATATCAAGGGTATCAAGACGCATAAGACTGTCAGTGATGCATTGAAAATCGTTGAGAATCTGGAACATCGTGCGGGTAAGGATGCTGAGGGTAAAACCGGAGATGGTGTCGGCATTTTGCTGCAGATTTCCCACAAGTTTTTTTCAAAAGCAGCAAAGAAGTTGGGAGTAAATATCGGTGCGGAGAGAGATTATGGTATTGGTATGTTTTTCTTTCCGCAGCACGAGCTGCAGCGCAAACAGGCGATGAAGATGTTTGAGATTATCGTGGAGAAGGAGGGACTCGAGTTTTTATGCTGGCGAGAGGTTCCTACGAATCCGGATATTCTCGGTAAAAAGGCCGTGGATGTCATGCCGTGCATTATGCAGGCATTTGTCAAGAGACCGAAAAATGTAAACAGAGGTCTTGATTTTGACAGAAGGCTGTTTATTGTCAGAAGAATATTTGAACAGAGTAATGAGGATACCTATGTACCGTCGCTGTCGAGCAGAACCATAGTATATAAGGGCATGTTTCTTGTAGGGGAGCTGAGAAGATTTTATGATGATTTGCAGGATGAGGATTACGAATCCGCAATTGGCCTCGTGCATTCCCGTTTCTCCACAAATACGACGCCGAGCTGGCTGCGGGCGCATCCGTACAGATTCCTTGTACATAATGGTGAAATTAATACCATTCGGGGAAATGAGGACAGGATGATTGCCAGAGAGGAAACGATGGATTCCAAGTACTTTAAGGGAGAATTCCATAAGATTACACCTGTTCTGGACCCGGACGGTTCTGATTCGGCACGTTTGGATAATGCGCTTGAATTTTTTGTCATGAACGGTATGCCTCTCCCGCTTGCTGTTATGATTCTGATTCCGGAGCCTTGGGATTCCAACAAGTATATGCCGAAGGAAAAGAGAGATTTTTATCAGTACTATGCCACTATGATGGAGCCTTGGGACGGTCCGGCTTCTATTTTGTTCACGGATGGCGACTACATGGGAGCGGTGCTTGACAGGAACGGACTCAGACCTTCCCGTTTTATGATTACGGATGACGATTATATGATTTTGTCCTCTGAGGTTGGTGTGCTTGATGTGGATCCTGCACATATTGTCCTGAAGGACAGACTGCGTCCGGGCAAAATGCTGCTTGTAGATACGGTAAACGGCAAGCTGATATCGGATGATGAGCTGAAGAATCAGTATGCAAATGCACAGCCGTATGGTGAGTGGCTGGACAGCAATCTTACATTTTTAAATGATATCAGTATCCCGAATCAGAGGGTGCCTGAGCTGTCGGATGAGGAGAGAAGCAAGCTCCAGAAGGCATTTGGATACACCTATGAGGAGTTTAAAAATTCAATCCTGCCGATGGCGCAGAATGGTTCCGAGGCAATTGCGGCGATGGGAGTTGATACCCCGCTCGCTGTGCTGTCAAACCAGAAACTGCCTTTATTTAATTATTTCCATCAGCTGTTTGCACAGGTTACAAACCCTCCGATTGACGCAATCAGAGAGGAAATCGTAACCTCAACGACGGTTTATCTGGGACGTGACGGTAATATCCTTGATGAGAAGCCGGAGAACTGCCGGGTACTTAGAATCAATAATCCGATTCTCACGAACACGGATATGCTGAAATTGAAAAGCCTGAACACAGAGTATCTGAAGTCAGCGGTTGTCCCGATTATTTATTATAAGAATACATCACTTGAGAAAGCAATCGACAGACTGTTTATTGAGGCTGACAAGTTCTATCGTGACGGTGCAAATATTTTGATTTTGTCCGATAGAGGCGTAGATGAAAATCATGTGGCAATTCCGTCTCTGCTTGCCGTATCGGCTATGCAGCAGCATCTGGTCCGCACAAAGAAGAGAACGTCGGTTGCCCTTGTTATTGAGAGCGCTGAACCGAGAGACGTACACCATTTTGCAACGCTGCTCGGTTATGGTGCCTGTGCAATCAACCCGTATTTGGCAATTGATACAATTAAGGATATGGTAGATTCCCATTTTCTGAACAAGGACTTTTATGCGGCAGTGGATGATTATAACAGTGCGATTCTGCATGGTATCGTTAAAATCGCATCGAAGATGGGTATTTCTACCGTGCAGTCCTATCAGGGTTCTAAGATATTTGAGGCTGTGGGACTGTCTGAGGAGCTGGTTTCCAAATACTTTACGAATACGGTGAGCCGTGTTGGCGGTGTCGGAATCAAGGAGATACAGGAACAGATAGAGGAATTGCATAATTCGGCATTTGATCCGCTGGGATTGTATACAAATTTAAGTCTGGAGAGTACGGGAGACCACAAGATGAGAAGTGGCAAGGCGGAACACCTGTACAATCCGAATACGATACATTTACTGCAGCAGTCTACATGGACCGGAAATTATGAATTATTCAAGCAGTATTCGGCTGCAATCGATGATGAGACAAAGACATATCATTTGAGGGGACTCATGGATTTCAATTATCCGGAGAACGGCGGCATTCCGATTGAGGAGGTTGAACCGGTTGACTCTATCGTCAAAAGGTTTAAGACAGGTGCTATGTCCTATGGCTCTATATCGCAGGAAGCACATGAAACAATGGCGATTGCAATGAATATGCTGGGCGGTAAGTCAAACTCGGGAGAGGGTGGTGAGAGCCTGGAGCGTATGAAGGGTGCGAAAAACGGCGTCAACAAGTGCTCTGCAATCAAACAGGTTGCGTCGGGGCGTTTTGGCGTTACATCACAGTATCTGACCAGCGCACAGGAGATTCAGATTAAGATGGCACAGGGCGCCAAGCCGGGTGAGGGCGGACACCTTCCTGGTGGAAAGGTTTATCCGTGGATTGCAAAGACCAGACATTCAACGCCTGGCGTAGGACTGATTTCACCGCCACCGCACCATGACATTTATTCGATAGAGGATCTGGCGCAGCTTATTTATGATTGTAAGAATTCCAATACAGATGCCAGAATATCGGTTAAGCTTGTGTCGGAGTCAGGCGTCGGTACAATTGCCGCCGGTGTTGCCAAGGCGGGAGCACAGGTTATATTGATATCGGGCTTTGACGGAGGAACCGGTGCCGCACCTCGAAATTCCATTCACCATGCGGGCCTTCCATGGGAGCTTGGCTTGGCGGAAACACATCAGACACTTATCATGAACGATCTTAGAAATAAGGTTATTCTTGAGACTGATGGTAAGCTGATGACCGGACGTGATATCGCCATCGCAGCGATTCTCGGTGCTGAGGAGTTTGGCTTTGCAACAGCTCCGCTGGTAACCATGGGCTGTGTTATGATGCGGGTTTGTAACCTTGACACCTGTCCTGTAGGCGTGGCTACACAGAATCCGGAGCTCAGGAAGAGATTCAAGGGCAAGCCGGAATATATAGTGAACTTTATGCGCTTTGTAGCACAGGAGCTGCGTGAGTATATGGCAAAGCTTGGCGTACGTACAGTGGATGAGCTGGTAGGAAGAACTGATTTAATTAAGGCAAATGACAAGGCAGAGAAATACAATGTCGATTTGACAAGAATTATCAATAATCCATATGTGAATGATGAACAGAATAAAATCAGCTACCACAATAAAAATGTATATGATTTCGGTTTGGAGAAGACTATTGATGAGACCGTGATCATGAAGAAGCTGGGACCGGCATTGGAGAAAAAGACAAAGAAGAGCATCGAAATTGATGTCAAGAATACGGACCGTTCTCTCGGTACAATTTTTGGCTCTGAGATTACGAAAAAGTACGGTACTTCGCTGGAGGAGGATACCTTTATCGTCAAATGCAACGGCAGCGGCGGACAGAGCTTTGGTGCGTTTATACCAAAGGGTCTTACGCTGGAACTGGTCGGTGAAAGCAATGATTACATCGGCAAAGGTCTGTCGGGCGGTAAGATTATCGTTTATCCGCCTGGCACAATCAAGTATAAGGCTGAGGATAATATTATTATCGGTAATGTCGCCTTGTATGGTGCAACCTCGGGAAAGGCATTCATTAACGGCGTTGCGGGTGAACGCTTTGCTGTTCGTAATTCCGGCGCGACAGCAGTTGTAGAGGGAGTCGGCGAGCATGGATGCGAATACATGACAGGTGGATGTGTCGTTATTCTGGGAACGACCGGAAAGAATTTTGCGGCCGGTATGAGCGGCGGTATTGCGTATGTGCTTGATATGGAGAGCGATTTGTATATGAAGCTCAATAAGCAGATGGTAGGCGTCGAGCCTGTAGTGGATAAGTATGACGTCATGGAGCTGAAGGATATGATTACAGAGCATGTTCAGTACACGAACTCTAAGAGGGGTAAGGAGGTTCTGAAAAGCTTTGAGGAGTATTTGCCTAAGTTTAAGAAGATTATACCTCACGATTACAAGAAGATGATGTCCACGATCGGTAAGATGGAGGTTAAGGGGCTTTCCAGTGAGCAGGCGTTGATTGAAGCATTTTATGCCATAAAAAATAAATAGGAAAGGGGTATCTATCAGTCATGGGAAAAAGTACAGGATTTTTAGACTATGCGAGGCAGACCGGCAAAGAGACTCCGCCTCTTGAAAGAATAAAGAGCTTTCATGAATTTCACGAGCCTCTTTCTATGGAGGAACAGCAGCTTCAGGCTGCCCGCTGTATGGATTGCGGTGTCCCGTTCTGTCAGTATGGACAGATGATTGGGAATGCAGCTTCAGGCTGTCCGCTCAACAATCTGGTTCCTGAGTGGAACGATAATGTGTATACCGGCAATATGGAGATGGCATATCAGCGGCTGATTAAAACGAACAATTTTCCGGAATTTACGAGCCGGGTGTGCCCTGCGCTTTGCGAGGCGGCGTGTACATGCAATATAAACGGTGATCCGGTCTGTACAAAGGAAAATGAGAGGAGCATTATTGAAAATGCATATGCCAAGGGCTATGTAAATTGTAAGCCCCCGAAGGTAAGAACCGGGAAAAAGGTTGCGGTTATTGGCTCCGGTCCGTCGGGACTCGCTGCGGCAGACCAATTGAATAAAAGAGGTCATTCGGTGACAGTGTTTGAGAGAAGCGATCGTGTGGGCGGTCTGCTTATGTACGGTATACCGAATATGAAGCTGGAAAAGGATATCGTTGACAGGAAGATAGACTGTATGAAGCAGATGGGTGTAGAGTTTGTGACAGGAGTGGAGGTAGGCCCTGCTAAGAATACCGTGGGCTTGCCTGTTGCAGACGGAGATGAAATGGCCGCATATCTGTCTGACTCCAAGGTGCGCGGCATGAAAGCAGACAAGGTGCTGTCTGAGTATGACGCGGTTATTCTGGCATGCGGCGCTGCCAATCCGAGAGATATCAAGGCGGAAGGCAGAGACGCAAAGGGTATCTACTTTGCAGTGGATTATTTGAAGACGACGACCAGAAGCCTGCTTAACTCTGATTTTGAGGATCATAAGTATGTAAATGCAGAAGGTAAAAAGGTGCTTGTGATCGGAGGCGGTGACACAGGAAATGACTGTGTGGGCACTGCGATCCGTCAGGGGGCGACAGGTGTGGTACAGCTTGAGATGATGTCGAAATTACCGGAAAAACGTGCGGAGAACAATCCTTGGCCTGAGTGGCCGAGAGTCCTGAAAACCGATTACGGTCAGCAGGAGGCAATCGCAGCATTTGGAGAGGATCCGAGAATTTATGAGACCACGGTAAAAGAGTTCATAAAGAATGAGGAAGGCCATGTATGTGCCGCAAGGTGTGTTAAGCTTGCATGGGATAAGGATCCGGAGACAGGCAGGATGAATATGTCCGAGATAGAGGGCAGCGAGTATATGGTTGAGTGCGATATAGTTCTGATTGCGGCCGGTTTCCTCGGTGCACAGAAATACATTACCGATTCATTTGGCGTGGAGCTCAATGCGAGGACAAATGTGCAGACGGAACAGGGAAAATACAAGACCAGTGTGGATAAGGTGTATGTCTGTGGTGATATGCACCGCGGTCAGTCTCTTGTTGTGTGGGCGATTCGTGAGGGCAGGGATGCTGCGAGGGAGGTAGATACATTCCTGAACGGTTATTCAAGCTTTCTGTAAATTGCAATTAGTAAATATAAATAAGACTGTCATAGTTGCGGCTGGGGGCTTACCTGATAAGCACTGCCGGTACCATGATAGTCTTTTTTATATGAAAACATTGTTATTTAGCGGTATTTCTTTATTGCAATTACAGATAAAATAGTTTAGTATATAAACAGGAGACCGAGATGTTTTAGGACATGCTTAAAATGTTTTATATATTAGATATGTCTTTGAGGGAGGGTGAGGAAAATGTGCAATCAGGGGAGGAAAAAAATATTTCAGGAAAATAAGGCTTTTACACTGGTGGAACTGATTATTGTTATTGCGATTATGGCGGTTTTGGCAGGACTGATTGTGCCAAATGTGATTCGATATATCAGAAAAGCAAGGGCATCAAGAGCAACCGAAGAAGCAAGGGTTATTGTACAGGCCATTCAGCATTCTGTGGCTACCGGTGAGGGGCAGGAGCTGAATTTTATTATCGACAAGCAGTATATTGATTCGTCAGGAAATGTGCATGACTGCAGTATTTTGACAAATTACAGCCTTAGCAGAGCACAGAATAATGCACCGGTGACTGAGGGAAGCTCGGATTATCCGAATTATGTGCTGGCACAGGATATACTCGAGGAGCTGCATTCTGCGTCGGGTTCGGACTATAAGTTTTATAAATTCAACGGAAGCCAGACGAATCCGATTGGGGCTAATTGTGAGCAGTTTTACAGCCAGTATGGGTGTCCGGGAATCATTATCGCATATGACAGCTCGGGGCATGTGTATTTTATGGAATACTATAACTATGAATGCCTGATTCGTTATGAGGATGGGGCGTTCACTTATTGTGAGAATGAAGAGAAATTTTCGGGGAGTGAGAGATTAAAATATTAATTGTATTCCGGTTTTTTCCGTCAATATGCCGGAGTGCGACATGGAGGCAGAAACTAATCAAATACATAGGAAAGTACGATAGTGTGCGCAGATGGAAGGGATGATACAATTCGTTGTATTGTCTCTTCTTTTATTCGAAAATGTACCACTGAGTGTGAATTTGATATTGTACATAAATAATGATATACTAACAGTTGTTTGAAACAAAATACAAGAAATCAGGTGATTACGATGTTGAGAATGATTGAGTTGTTTGTATTTTGGTACCCGGCGATTATGTCGGTAACATGGGTTGTGGGTGGAGTTATATTTTATTTTAGCAATGAGAGAAGAAAACCATTGCCGTTGTATGAGACACCGATGGTTTCTATTTTGGTACCGTGTTTTAATGAGGAGGAAACGATTGAAAATACAATCAGAGAGCTTTCAAAAATTCAGTATCCCAACTATGAAATTATTGTGATAAATGACGGCAGCAGTGACAGTACATCTGCTGTTATAACAGGTCTGCTGGAAAAGTATGACAGATTAAGATTTATTGATTTAAAGGAAAATAACGGAAAGGCAAATGCGCTTTATCTTGGACTGCTTGCATCAAAGGGTGAGATACTGATGGGTGTGGATTCGGATGCTTACATTATGCCTGATGCATTAAATTATATTGTTCCGCATTTTACCAATCCTTATAACGG
The DNA here is from genome assembly GCA_964405715.1 of uncultured Bacteroides sp. Lineage (GTDB taxonomy): Bacteria > Bacillota > Clostridia > Lachnospirales > Lachnospiraceae > Coprococcus_C. The sequence continues at coordinate 23,667 of CAYOOW010000021.1, read as the reverse complement.
AGAGAGGGTTGGAGCCGTGACGGGGAATCCGCGTGTAAGGAACAGGAGTTCGCTGCTTGCAAAGCTCCAACTGTGTGAGTATGCAAGCATTGTAAGCCTGATTAAACGCACGCAGCGTATATGGGGAAAGGTTATGACGGTATCAGGAGTTGTTGTGGCTTTTCGGAAACGGGCGCTCCTTGATTGCAGGCTGTGGGACAGGGACATGATTACAGAGGATATTGGTGTAACATGGAAGCTTGAGAAGAAGTTCTGGGATGTAAGGTATGAACCGAATGCTCTTTGCATGATGCTTGTGCCGGAGACGGTGAAGGGACTTTTTAAGCAGAGAAAGAGATGGGCGCAGGGTGGAATGGAAATTCTGAGACGTCATCATGATGTGTTCCGAAGCTGGAAGACCAGAAGGATGTTGCTGGTATATCTGGAGCAGATTTTATCCATAGTATGGGCATTGTGCTGGCTGCTTATGCTGATTATTCTTATTGCAGGATGGTTTAAGTTTGGCGAATGGCTTGCTCTGCCATACATATGGAAGAGTCTGTTTTTGTCTGTGGTTTGTACAATTCAGTTTGTTGTGGCGATGCTTCTTGACAGCCGGTATGATAAGAATCTGCTCAAAAACGGAATTGTTGCGATATGGTATCCGTTTTTGTACTGGTATATCAATGCGATAATTGTAATCGTTTCGCTGCCGTCATTGTTTAAAAGAAGAAAGAAGACTGCAACATGGGACAGTCCGGACAGGGGGTTATAGAATGAATGAACAACTGGACAGCTTCACGAATCCGCTTCCGCAAAAGGTTGAGTACGATTTGGAGGAGCATCTGATTTATGACCGTCAGAAAGGATGGAAAAAGGTACTTGAATGGATTCTCACAATTGCGGCATGGGCATTGCTGCTGTCATATATCATATATCTGATATATGGCACACTGGCAATACATAACGGCTGGTACCTGCCGGAGTTTACAATCTATACAAGAGAAATGGTTCTTGAGATACAGAGATATTTTTATATACTGTTTATTGCATTCTTAATTGTTTGTGTGCTGCTTATATTCTGGAAAAATTACAATATCAGAAGGTTCGGAAGGCTTCACAGAAGAAGGTTCCGTCCGCCGGTCACAAATGAAGAGCTTGCGGAGTTGTTTGAGCTTGATGTAAAGACAATAGAGATGCTCCAGTGTGATAAGGTTGTGGTTCTGGAACATAATATTATACCGGAAGAGCTTGGAATGGGGCATAAGGCAAATAAGAAAAAATAATATGGCATGTAAAATCACAGGCCTTATTCGAGTCAATATACTGGACAAGAATATTAATATATGCTACTTTAATAGAAAAGTGTCTAATATCATGTGAAACAGATAGATAGTTTTATTTGTGTATATGGAGGAACAGTATGATTAGATGTAAAAATTGTAACAGTATAGTGCCGGAGGGCAGTGAAGTATGTAAAACATGTGGAAAACCATTAGATGAGGTTGAGGATGATGGCAAGATAAAGAGAAGACAAACTAAAATGTCTATGGAATTATGGTGGGCAATTATAGGGTTGTCAATCGTAATTGGTTTTGTTGCATATTTGAATGATAAAAGAAGAGAAGAGAAAATGGAACGAGAATTGGAAACGTTAAGAGAATCTACGGAAATGATTCAAAATGTGCAGGCTGATATACATGAAGTGTATTCTGATATAGGGATGCCGGAGATTAGTTATGAGGATATGAAACTATCATATGTACCCGGAGAGTTTGTATTAAATGAGAAAGACTCTAAGCCGGCAAAAAAATATTATGAAAATAGGGATAAGACAGAGATGTTTATTATCAGCATGGTATATTCCGATGTTGCCATAGATATTACACAAAATTATATAGAGGAAGAGCTTGTTGACGAAATAGGTTCATATGATAAAACAGAAGAAACATATAATGGACTGATATTTTCTGCATATCATTTTTCCTCTGAAAATAAAATATCAGAGGAAGAAGGCACTCCGGTATATGTTGATGTTTATGTACATTATGCAGGGAATATGTATTATGTGTATATAGAGAATATAACTGAAAAAAGTATTGAACCTTCCGGAAAAATGGAGGAGGTTTTAGAAAGTATTGACATCGTGGAGAAATAGGTTGATGATGAAGATTGCTATATGTGATGACATATTTGAGGAGAGAGAAGAATTGAGGGAAACCTGTGAAAAATATTTTTATGAAAAAGGTCTTCCGTGTAATTATGAAATGTTTCAATCAGGAGAGGAAGTTTTAGAATGCCATCATACAGGAGGATTTCCTAAACGCGTTAAATGAAAAGCTGAACTCGCTCGGAACGGATGTGCTGGATATTCTGGGCTGCTGCAAGACTGTGGCAGGAAATGTGTCGGATATCATGGGCTTGACTTAAAAAGCGCGGACAACATGGGTGATGCATATGCGGGACTGTCTGAAATGGTTCTGCAGACGCGGGATGATATCGGCGGATATCTGGAGACATTCCGAACCAGAGCCGGGGATTTGTATAATGTCATGAGTGCGTTTTATACGACAGTATCAGGCTACAGCATGGGCAGTGTTGACATGACTGCGTATGCCGGAGAGTATCATAATAATACATCCTTGGAGGATTTGCAGCCCAAGCTGGTAGAGTATGTTAAAAGTATCGGATATACGCAGGATGAGATGGAACATGTTTCGGAATTAAAGAATGATGTAATCACGGCATATATCCGTGAGATGGAGGAAAGGAAGTTGATATTACGATGGCAAATTTGTCTATTCTGAAAAATAATAAAGCGAAAGCAGTCAGATTCTCTACACTTGAAGCAATCTGTAAGGCACTCGACTGCCAGCCGGGTGATATCATCACATATGTGCCGGATGAGACGGCACGGAAGCAGTAGAAGGTGATAAAGACGGGAGAAGACAAAAAAACTGTAATAGAATCCAAAACAAACCCGGAACAGCAGATTGAGCCGGAACCGAAAACCGATACAACACTGAAAACCGATACAGCACCGAAAACTAATACAAAACAGGAAATCGAATCTGAATGGCAAATGAAATCAGAACCGAAGCAGCAATCTGATTTAACCATAAATTCCAAAGATAATTCCTTTGACAAAATAGGATGGGAAAACTGGCATGGTTCAGCGCCGGATGAACAATCATATTTCAGTTATTTTGATGCCATAGGGTGGGCAACTCTGATATATGCGCTGGTATTTGGTGTATGTCTATATCTGAATATATCGGGGATTATGACAGTCGTTGTAACGATTGCGACGGTGGTATATATACGCTGTTGTTCGGTCAGATTGCAGACCGGTGGCGGGACAGCAGAGAAGGCCCGTTATGGGGACATCTTAAAGAGCAGAAAGCTGTATCCGTATTATGCAGGAATCATTCTTCTTGGAATCTCGGTATGTTGCACGGCTGATACATTTATCATTGGTGTAGATTATGTAGGAATTTTTCTTCTTGTGCTTTGTGTGTTGATTCAGATATTCTGTGATGATCATGCATGGGGATTCGGGAAATATATAGCTGCTCTGCTGGAGATGACATTTTCTCCAATATTGTATATAGACCGTCCCTACCGGGACTATGCAGTGATGAAAAAAACGGGGAAACAAAAGAAAAACAGCAACGTAAAATATGTAATAATCGGTGTCGTGACTGCCATTCCGGTGCTTTTCGTCGTAGTGCTTTTGCTTGCAAGCGCTGATGCTGTTTTTTTTAATATTGTGGATGATATTATTGGTGATATTCATATATCCGGTGATATTATTTTATTTCCGTTATTTGTACTTTGTGTGTTTATGTATGTATATGGGCTGGCTGTAAAAATGCTCACCCAAAATATTGATAGTGAAATTAAGGACGGACGGACGAAAGAGCCGGTTATCGGGATTATGTTTACAGGTATTTTGACGTTTGTATATCTTGTGTTTTCTGTGATACAGATTATGTATCTTTTTGCGAGTGATATGATGCTGCCGGATGGTTATTCCTATGCAGGATATGCAAGACAGGGATTTTTCCAGCTCTTGTTCGTAGCATTTTTGAATCTGCTCATTGTACTTTTTTCGTTGAACGTATTCAGAAAACACAGAGTACTTAACATTGTGCTTACTGTAATGTCAGCATGTACTTATATTATGATTGCATCATCTGCGGTCAGGATGATTATGTATATAAAGGAATATGATTTGACATATCTGCGGATTCTGGTTTTCCCGGCACTGCTTTTGATTGCGGTGGAGATGGCGGGCGTTGTAATCAGCATATACCGGGATAAATTTCCGGTGGTGCGTTACACGGTATTTGTTGTGGGAATCATATGGATTGTATTTTCATTTTGCAGACCGGGGTACATGATTGCCAAATACAATATCAGCAGGATAGAGGAGCACACCGCTGTCGGAGAAGAAAAAGACCGGTTTTATCTTCAATTATAATTTCCTTTATTTTAGGGATGATATGGTGCATGGCACTGAGATTCGGGAATCCGGGTGCGGGCACTGGAATCACGCTGCACGTTGTATTATTGCTCAGTGGAGTCTTTGGATTTTGTTATATATATCCGGTGCTTCTTACGATTATAAATATAGTTTCCCTGTTTCTGGTTCCCGTGGACAGCTTCCGGAAAAGGACAGTGAGATGATTTGATTGTATCACCGTCGTTTTGGGTGTGCTGTATCTGTGTGATGTAAAGCCGGAAAACAGGATTGCTGTACAGTATTTACCGCAGAAACAGCAAGTGATACTTTAATACATGAAAGGAATGCCGCACTGAGATAATGTGGGATACATATATCCTTTTCATATTATCCAATGCGGCATATTCAATGCTTTATCGTTTATACTGCCATGTCAACATGCTGCAGGGTGCCAACCCCGCCGCTTTCTTTCAGGTAAACGCCGGTGCTGCGAATAACTGCGTTTGTTTCATTCGAGAGGTTGTCCTTCAGGGAAAATTCAGTGGATGCACTTCCGAGATATAGAGCGCCTACATCGGCAGATTTCAAATCCATAAGTACATCATTTCCGTTTGCATCCTTTGTCCATACCTTCAAATCCTTGAAGATGCTGTCGGCTTCGTCAATCCATCCGTTTCCGTCTTCGTCATAGGCAGCAAGCTCTGCAAAGCCATCCTGAGTTTTGGTTCCGAAGAGCTCTGAACCGTCATTGATTTTTCCGTCTCCGTTCCTGTCCAAGGCTATAAAGCCGCTTCCTTTGCCGGCAAAGGATATTTCTTCCTCTGTACCGTCACTGTCAAGGTCAAACAGGAATTTCATGTCGGATACACTTGCAGTGCCCGCATCAAGGTTGATGACAAGGGGATCGCAAAGTATAACATCCTCCTGCGTCAGTTTTTCGTAGCGCTGTGAAAAACCTCTGGACATTTCCACACTGATTCCAAAGCTGATTTCACGGCCGTCTGCTGTTTTTGCGATTCCTGTCGCCTCATAGGCTGTCAGCTCTGTTTCGGCAAAAAAACCGGAAGTAACAGTGGTTTTTGTCAGGGTTCCGCGTGAATTACCGGTTGAAAAGCCGGAGTCTGAAGTAAAGCTGCCGCCGGATAAGCGCATATTCTCCAGTGATAAGGTTGTTTTTTGCGCCTGTGTTATCATGCTGTTATACATGCCGGTATTATAGCTTTTGCCGTTCAAGCCGTGTCGTTTGCCTCTGAAAGCTCTGTTAAATGCTTCCAAAAGTCTTTTCAGCATGAGAACCTCAGGGCTGTCCTCTATGGAGGCTGTCCTGTTTGGATTGGCATTCTCTGTATGGGCTCTGGCAATGTCACGGAGATTGTCAGCTTCCCGCTGTTTTGCCTGCTCCTGAAGAGAAGCCTTATACGCTTTCATTTGCTCCATCATGTGCTGGGATTCCTCAGAGATTTTGAGTGTTACTGAGGATTGACCGGGACGTTCCGTGACCGAAACCTTTTCCTCCTGTCTGATACTGTTGTAGCTTCTGTTTGAAGACATAGCTACACTGCTGAAATTAATAATCATGGTATCGCATCCTTTCTAACCACAATTAGACGCTGCCTGCGTCTGTCAAAATGTTACGGTAAATCCATTTACCGAGACCTGATTAAAAAATACAGTACTCTATATATTATGTCGGCATCTGATGCCTGAATATGAAGTGTGTATTTTAGATATTGTATGTAATTTATTTTTGACTTTTATAGCTCAAATGCTATAATACCTGTAACATATGTAAAATAACAGGATATGCAGGGATATTTTCACATTATTTAAATAAAAAGTGAAGGGAAGTTGAAGAAAAACATGAGTTTTAAAAGTGTTGACGAGATAGAGCAATTTCGTTTTGATGACTGTCAGATAAGCAGATTTGAGTTGAATGATACAGGGATTGGTCTGGAGCTTGAGGCGCTGATTGTAAAGAGTAATAATTCGCAGAATGCAAATTATACGGACAGCTATGCGGGTACGACATATGTGCGTTTGGTTGACGGCAGAATCATAGATGCTGTAAAGGACGGCTACAGATACTATGATGCAAATGATGTGCTGATTCGCGAGGTGGCTGACACCGCGCTTTCGGAGGAGGAAATCAAGGCATTTCCGAAGCTTTGTGAGGGCGCATATCTTTATGTGCTTGACAAAGATAAAGAAGAAAACGGCATGTATTACTATACCTTGGGCGTGGAATTTGCAGACGAGACGGACAATACCATGGCGGATTCCTATAGTCTGCATATCGTTTTCAGCAAGGCTGTCTTTGAATGGGAAAAATATATGAACAGAGTACAGTCTTAATTTTTTGTGCAATAAGCAGGGAGTGCTGAGATGTATTATAGAAAACCATCCTGTTATGATGAATTTACCTGTGCGGCTATGAGCATGAGCATATTTTGAAAATACTATAATGTTTGTTTTTTGTCATATTTCTATTTTTTTTACATATATTTAAATTTAGATTAACTTGGCACGGATATATGCGATATTAAAAAGAAGTTATGATAAAAAGAAAACGGAGTAGAAAATTTTGACGAATAAGAAAGAAATCAGGACAAATAACAGGAAAGAGCTGTTCAGGGAAAGGATGGAACAGCCTATGGTAAAAGCAAAATATCAATATGGGATAGAGTCCGTTGCTGCGAAGCTGCAGTATATTCATGCTGATTTGGCGGAACAGCTGGGGCGCCCGGTTGTGCGGAATATTTTCAGCAGGATAAAAACAGTTGAAAGTATATGCAAGAAGCTGGAGAAAAAGGAACTGGATGTGACGTTTGAAAATGCGGTAAATAATTTGAATGATATAGCAGGCGTCCGTGTCGTTTGCTATTTTTGTGATGACATATACCGTATTGAGAAAGCTGTCAGAGAGCAGAAGGATATTAAGATAATTAAGGAAAAGGATTATGTGAAAAAACCGAAGAAATCAGGCTATCAGAGTCTGCATCTGATTGTGGATACGCCGATTGTTTACAATTCGATGACGGAAATGGTCAGGGTGGAAATCCAGCTGCGCTCCTTTGCCATGGATTATTGGGCTGAGCTTGATAATCAGATGTGCTATAAGAAAAGTGCCGGTGAATTGGATAATATCGAGCGGGAGATTCGGAATTATTCTGATGTGATGGCGGAAATGGATAATAAGATGCTCGAGCTTCGTAGAAAAATTGAGAGTATGTAATCAGGATAATTTGGATAAATAAAATCTTGAAAACAACATATAATTAAGATATAATGTAATAAAGAGCTTACATATATCTGGAGTGTACGACACCTCCTGTTTATTTTGAACCTACATTTACTTTAAACGGGATTCCTATACCGGAGTCAGATGTCAGGCCTCCGTTTGCAGTGGAAGACAGAAAACTACGTGCGGTTGCCCACCTAGCTTTGCTAGGAGTCAAAAGGCAGGAAACGGCACTCCGGATATATATTATAAACACTTGCAAAGCGGCAGGTTTGCTGCTTTATTTTTTTGGGGGTTTATTCTGCCATGAAAAGGAAGATAACAGGCTTTGCACTGGCATTTATTGCTCTTGCAATACTTGCTGTAATTACAGGTGAGATGAGAAGCATGATAGTGGAAAATGCCGATGAGAAAACAGGGGATGCAGAAGAAATACCGCAGAATACCGACAGCTATACGTACAGCGAGGTTGAAAATATGATTTCGTACCTCGCTGATTCGGATGAGACGGAGAAGGCGCTTGACCGTCTGATAGATCCGCTTGCAAAAAGCCGGGCAATCAATGTGCAGTACATTGAAAATGTGTTTGATATTATAGGTGCTCCGGACGAATTATATGTACAGGTTCTGGGTGGCTTGCAGGCTCAGGATATTGTGCCGCGTGCGCAGTTTGATTTGATATATCAGAATATTGTTGAGTCCGGGGTTGTATCGGGCCTGCACAGGCAGGATGTTTATATTTATGACGCCTATATGGACGGGACCGGTGAAAAACAGATTATTTCAGATGGCGAAAACGAGTATATTCTGGACATAGAGCTTGCAGACGCATATATGAACTATATTATGGATGTGTACATAAAAGACAGTAATGTGTTTAAGATAAACGGATACGGAGACTCCTCCGTAATCCTTCGCAATGTGTGGCTCACTGCCTTGAATGAGGATGGCTGCACATTTTTGTACAGAGGTCTGGAAAAAAATTATCCGGTATCGGATTCAGGTGTGGGTGTGGAGACGGAAGCCGTACAGAATGGCTGCATAGCATGTATTACAATCAATAATATGGGTGTATGTGATGTGAATATACCGGAGACGGTAAATGATGTCACAGTGGAACGGATAACGGATGGGAGCCTGCGGCTAAAGGATGGAAGTCTGGTTGAATGTTCGGATGACTTTTGTATTTATAATGTATATGATGCGGCATTCTGTGAGGAAAGCATGCAGATTTTGACAGGATATGGCAGTGTTTCGCTTGCCATGGATGGAAATAAGGCTATTGGTGCCGTGATTGATGAGGAATTGTTGTGTGATGACATTCGTGTTATACTGAGCAATGACGACTATACATCATATGATATGAAGAGTGCCGAGATTGCCGGAGATGTGCAATATAAGGTGATTTATCCGGATGAGACGGAAGCGGTATATGAGGCGGGGGAGCGTGTTGCGATTTTCCCCGACGAATATCAAAACGGAGATGTGATCATTTTTGAAGCGGGGGAGAAAAACGGGCATTTCAGTATTAATACACTGTCGAGAAGCTATGGCATTCCGGTTTATGCAGGAAAAATAGAGGTGAGGATTTGTGATGGGGAGGTGCTGCACATCATAAATGAATTGCCGCTGGAGGAATATTTATATAGTGTTGTGGCAAGTGAAATGCCGTCCTCGAGTCATGAGGAAGCGCTTGCTGCAATGGCAATCTGTGCAAGAGGGTATGCGTATTCCAGGATGGAGGATGAAAGCTTTGCCCATTACCATGCGGATTTGGATGATTCCAGTCTGTGTCAGGTATATAATAACGTGAAAGAGACCGCAGACAGCATAAAGGCGGTGAAGGACACTTATGGTATCGTTCCGACTTATGACGGAAGCGTGATTGTTCCGCTGCATTTTTCCACCTCAGGCGGTATGACATGCACGAACGAGGAGATATGGGGCGGCAGCGCATATCCATATCTGGAATCAAATGTGGAGACAATAGAAAAAAATAAGCTGGATTTGTCAGGCGAAGAGGATTTCAGGCAGTTTATTGATGACAGCATGGATTACGATGTCATAGATAAGGATATGCCATACTACAGATGGCGGGTGGAATATTCGACGGACGGGATATCCGAGGCTGTAAATTCCATGCTGGAGGAGCGAATCAGCATGTCGGTTGACAATATTAAAGTGAAAAATCAAGAGGGGGCCTTTGTATCACAGGAGATAGATGATATTGGACAGATTCGGTCTGTTCATATTACGGAACGGACAAAAAGCGGTGTTGTGGCGGCTATGGAAATTGAGGGAACCGAAGCAACCATTCAGGTGACCGGGCAGACGAATATCAGAAATCTGATTACGCCGGTTAATCAGGAAATTATCAGGCAGGACGGAAGCACCGTGACAGGATGGACCTCGCTGCCAAGTCCGTTTTACTATATTGAAAGCACGGATGGGGGCTTTGTGATATATGGGGGCGGTTTCGGACATGGCTCCGGTATGAGTCAAAACGGCGCGAATATTCTTGCTGAGGAAGGATATAATTATAAGTATATTTTACGGCACTATTATTCATATATTGATTTGATATCTATCTATGAAGTGGAAGATGAAGCAGATGCTGAGGAGTAAAACAGGAATCAGGATATGGTGAATAAAATTATAAAAAAAGTGAAGGTGTTCTCTAAAAAGGTATCGGAGGATAGTCTGGCTGCATATGCTGCCCAGACTACCTTCTTTGTATTGCTGTCTTTTTTTCCGTTTATTATGCTCCTGATTATGATAGCCTCCAAGTTCTCCTTAGCGCGCACAAACGTGGTTTTTTATCTGCTTGATGTGGCGCCGGAACAGCTCAAATCATATATTCTGTACATAGTGGACGAAATTATGTTTTCAGACAGCAATTCTTTTACGGTTATCACGGCGCTGGTCAGTTTATGGTCGGCGGGGAAGGGGATTCAGGCGCTCACCTATGGATTGGATAAAATTTATGAGGTGGAGCAAAGAAAAAATTTTTTTATAACCCGCTTGACCAGTGCGGTTTATACGCTGATATTTATGCTGCTATGCCTGGTTATAATGGTAGTGCATGTTTTCGGAAAACAAATAGGTATGCAGATTATAGAATGGAAGCCGGAACTGGCAAATGAAACGATTCTGATTCTGAGTCTGAAAAGTGCGTTCACCTTTGTGATTATCTTCTTTTTTCTGCTGTTGATATATTATCAGCTCCCGGGGAGAAAGGGGAGAGTCAGGCACGAGGTCATCGGCGCGGCATTGGCTGCGCTTTCATGGATGCTGATGACTAAGCTGTTTTCATTTTATATTCAGCACATCTCTTCAGCTTCCCGTATGTATGGCAGTCTGACATCTATCATACTGATTATTATCTGGCTGTATATCGGCATGCAGATTATCTTATATGGTGCAGAGGTTAATTATCAGATATCAGGCTATATAGAGGAATATCGTATGAGAGAAGGCAAGTGTGATGAGGGAGAAGATAGTTGACACTAAAAATATGATATGAGATAATATCGAATATGCAAAAAAGTATAAAAAACGGAGGTAACAGGGATGTACGGGTTTGAGGAAATTTCTAATTTTGATCCTGAGGTTGCAGCTGCGATGACAGCCGAAATCAACAGGCAGAATGACAACATTGAATTAATCGCATCTGAAAATATTGTATCGAAGGCTGTTATGGCGGCCATGGGCAGCCCGCTGACGAATAAATATGCAGAGGGATATCCGGGAAAACGTTATTATGGCGGCTGTGAATATGTGGACGTGGTGGAGGACCTTGCAAGGGAACGCGCAAAGGAGCTTTTCGGATGTGAGTATGTGAATGTTCAGCCGCATTCCGGTGCACAGGCAAATATGGCGGTATTTTTTGCAATCATGGAGCCGGGCGATACATTTATGGGAATGAATCTGGCACATGGCGGACATCTGACGCATGGTTCACCGGTCAATATGTCCGGTAAATATTTCAATGTCGTTCCTTACGGCGTCAATGATGACGGATTTATAGACTATGATCAGGTGCTCGCCATCGCAAAGGAATGTAAGCCAAAGCTTATTGTGGCAGGCGCATCGGCGTATGCCAGAGCAATAGATTTCAAGAGATTTCGTCAGATATCTGATGAGGTCGGCGCGGTTCTTATGGTAGATATGGCCCACATAGCAGGGCTTGTGGCAGCAGGTCTGCATGAGAGTCCGATTCCGTATGCACATGTGACGACAACCACAACACACAAGACGCTGAGAGGACCTCGCGGCGGTATGATTTTATCGAGCAATGAGGTAAATGAGAAATATAATTTCAACAAAGCCGTATTCCCCGGTATTCAGGGCGGCCCGCTGATGCATGTCATTGCCGGAAAAGCGGTTTGCCTGAAGGAGGCTCTTTCGGATGAGTATAAGCAGTATCAGGCGCAGGTTGTAAAGAATGCATCGACGCTGGCATCTGCTTTGATGGAGAGAGGCTTCAAGATTGTATCGGGCGGTACGGATAATCACTTGATGCTGGTTGATTTGCAGAATCTCGATATGACAGGTAAGGAAGTGGAAAAGCTGCTTGATTCTGTGCATATCACTGCGAATAAGAATACGGTTCCAAATGATCCGAAGTCACCGTTTGTCACGAGCGGTATTCGTCTCGGTACACCGGCAGTCACGACGCGCGGCGCAAAGGAAGGGGACATGATTATCATAGCGGATGCGATTAAGGCAGCAGTGATTGATAAGGACAATGACAAGGCGATGCGTTTGGTCAAGAGTATCACTGACAAATATCCTTTGTATAAATAAAAAATGAGGGCTGTTGCACTTGGTGTGATAGCCTTTCGTGATTGGAGACATAGATGGATAATAATGAGAATAATCATTCCAACAATTCAAACAACAACAACGATAATAATAACGGGAACAATAAGAAAAAACCCTCGGCAACAGTTTTAATCCTGATTTTGTCTGTTGTGCTTACTCTGGTTTTCTGGCAGACGTACAGCCGGTTTAAGGCAGCGGGGCAGGAAAAAATTGCGTACAGCGAATTTTTGGACATGCTGGAAGAGGGGCAGGTTGCAGATGTCAAAATATACAATGACAAGATTACATTTGAGCCTGCCCGGCAGGAACAGGGAAATGTCAATCATGTGTCGTATTATGTTGTCAGGACGGATGATTTCAGTATTGTGGAGCGTTTGGCTGAAGCAGGGGTAACCTTTGAGGAGATAGATGAGGGAAGCAATGCCATCCTGTCTACAATTCTGTCCTACGCGGTTATGATTTTGGCGTTTTATCTGTTGATGATGCTGATTATGCGCAGTGCCACCAAGGGCGGCGGCATCATGGGCGTCGGAAAGAGCAATGCAAAAATGTATGTTGAGAAAGAGACCGGGGTTACATTTTCGGATGTAGCCGGGCAGGATGAGGCGAAGGAATCTCTGTCGGAGATGGTTGACTTTCTTGCAAAACCGGAGAAATATCTGCAGATTGGCGCAAAGCTTCCGAGGGGAGCCTTGCTTGTGGGGCCTCCCGGAACAGGTAAGACACTGCTTGCCAAAGCTGTGGCAGGAGAGGCAAACGTACCGTTTTTCTCCCTGTCCGGTTCCGAGTTTGTTGAGATGTATGTAGGTGTAGGTGCATCGAGAGTCAGGGATTTGTTCAAGAAAGCAAACAGCATGGCACCTTGTATTATTTTTATCGATGAGATTGACGCGATTGGCCGAAGCCGGGATACCAGACATTCGGGCGGCGATTCCGAGCGGGAACAGACCTTAAATCAGCTGTTGTCGGAGATGGATGGCTTTGACACGTCAAAAGGAATTATTGTTCTTGCAGCAACGAACAGACCGGAGGTGCTGGATAAGGCGCTGCTCAGACCGGGCCGGTTTGACAGGAGAATTATTGTATCGAAGCCTGATATGCAGGGACGTATCGATACGCTTCGCGTTCATTCCAGAAATGTGAAGATGGATGAGACTGTGGACTTTAAAGAGTTAGCATTGGCTACATCGGGTGCAGTGGGGGCTGACTTGGCAAATATCATAAACGAGGCAGCCTTGACGGCTGTACGGAAGGGCAGAGAGCTGGTCGGACAGAAGGATCTGCTTGATTCGGTTGAGGTGGTTTTTGCCGGTAAGGAGAAGAAAGCAAAGCTGTTAAGTCCGAAAGAAAAGCAGGTTGTTGCATTCCATGAGGTGGGACATGCGCTGGTTTCCGCATTGCAGAAAAACACGCTGCCAATTCAAAAAATTACGATTATTCCGAGAACGGATGGTGCACTCGGCTATGTGTGGAGTGTGCCGGATGAGGAAAAGCAGCTTGAGAGCAAAAAGGAAATGGAGGAGGAGATTGTTACTTTGCTGGCAGGACGCGCAGCGGAGGAGTTGAAATTCGATTCCGTTACTAACGGTGCTTCAAATGATATCGAGAAAGCAACAAATATAGCCAGAACCATGATTACCATGTACGGAATGTCAGACAAGTTTGGTATGGTGCAGCTCGAGGGAATTACGGGTGAGTATCTTGACCGAAGAAGGGTGCTGAATTGTTCCTCCGAGACGGAAACCAAGGTGGATACAGAGGTTAAGAACATGATTAAGGAAGCCTATGAGAGGGCGTATAAATTATTGAAAAAGAATGTGGACACTCTGGATGCCATTGCAAAGGTTCTGATAGAGAAAGAGAATCTTACGGGACAGGAGTTTATGAAGCTTTTCGAGCAATACCAGAAGGTAAAGCTGGTTGATACCTCTGTCAATTTTGAAAAGTTGAGGCGAGAGTAAAAAGTATGGAGTACAATTTTTTTGCAACAGTAGCGAGAATGAAATATATTGAGCGGTGGGCATTGATGCGGAATACCAGACCGGAAAATCTGTCGGAACATTCCCTGGAGGTCAGCATGATAGCACATGTGCTTTGTGTGATAGGAAATGCAAGATATCAAAAGAAGCTGGATGCGGACAGGGCGGCAATGATAGGTCTGTATCATGATGCATCCGAAATAATTACCGGGGATATGCCTACACCGATTAAGTATTATAATCCGGGAATCAAGGAGGCATTCAAATCAATCGAGGATGAGGCGAATCACAAGCTGCTGGCACAGCTGCCGGAGGATATCAGGGCGGCTTATGACGATATCTTTTTTAAAAGACCTGAATATGCTGAGGAGTGGAAGCTGGTGAAGGCTGCGGATAAGCTGTCAGCTATGATTAAATGTATGGAGGAAGAAAAGACGGGCAATCGGGAGTTTGTCAAGGCGAAGGAGGCGACGGAACGCATGCTCAATGCTTTGGCAGATGAACATCCTGAGGTAAAGGATTTTATAACCGAATTTCTCCCTGCATATGCAAAAACTCTGGATGAATTAAATTAGTGATTTATGTATACAAGCCACCTGTTTTATGATTCTTGACAGGTGGCTTATATACGTGAAATATTAATTTTGATTCAGCATATTTTTTTGATTTCGTCGAGAATGTGCATTGGTATGCGCATACCTCCGCGTCCTCTTCCCATTTGGATGTTCGGCTTTACGGCACCGTGGAAATCAGAGCCCCCGGATACGCATAAGCCGAGCTTGTGTGCAATGGAGCGGAGCTTGTCACTTTCATATGTGTTGTTGGAGGAGTGATATGCTTCAACACCCTTAAGGCCCAATGATTTGAGATAAATCAGCAGCTCTTCAATCTGTGCATAACCCAGATGATATAGGAGCGGGTGCGCAAGAAAAGCAGCTTTGCCGTATGTTGTAAGAATATGCATGGCAGTCTCGCAGGTGACCTGTGGCTTTGGAAGATAATATTTACAGCCGATACCGATATAATTTTTAAACGCGGCGTCTTTTGTCTTGCAGATACCCTCCTCAACCAGAACTCTTGCAAAATGCGCTCTGGTAATAACGCTGTCTGGATTACCGTGTAACAGCTTTTCCATAGTGACAGGCAGACCGTCCGCCTGCATCAGCTGTAGCATTTTCAGATTGCGTTCTTCGCGGGCCTGTTTTAAGGCGGCAAGCTCGGCGTTTAATGCAGGATTTTGGTAATCAATATAAAAACCGAGTATATGAACCTCGCGATTTTCATAGTAGCAGGACAGCTCTATGCCCGGTATAATCTCCAGCGGCTTGCCGGCAGTGTATGATAAAATTGCGGGGATACCGTCGATGGTGTCGTGGTCAGTCAGCGCGATAGCCGAGAGTCCTGCCCGTATCGCCTCATCTGCAACCTCCTCGGGCGTCAGGGAACCGTCAGACGCGTTAGAATGTACATGTAAATCTATTAAATCCATTTTC
The DNA here is from genome assembly GCA_964405715.1 of uncultured Bacteroides sp. GTDB lineage: Bacteria > Bacillota > Clostridia > Lachnospirales > Lachnospiraceae > Coprococcus_C. Next base: position 7,689 of record CAYOOW010000021.1, on the reverse strand, counting down.
AAAAACCTCATCTTGTATATTTTTTGTATTACCTTCATATGATTATTCGGAATATAACCGGAAAGCAATCATATATGTTTTTTCACACGATATCATAACAGAAAATAAAGATTTGTACAATTGATAATCAATGTGTTCTTGCAGGAAAAGCTGTGGTGTGATATTGTGTACTTACAAGCGCTTCGGCAATATAAAATGTGATTTTACGGAGAAAGAATATATTATGGAAAAATTGATGGAACTGGATGGCAATATACTCCTGTGGATACAGGAGAATCTCAGAAACGATATATTGACGCCTGTTATGAAGTGCCTGAGCAGGCTTGCGGATAACGGATTGATATGGATTGTGATTGCCGTTTTACTGCTTATATTTTCAGGTACCAGAAAAGCAGGCTTTACCGTAGGAATGTCTTTGCTTTCCAATCTTCTGGTGATGAACCTGATACTCAAAAATCTTGTTGCAAGGATAAGGCCGTATGAGGCGATTGAAGGTCTCACAAGACTGGTTCCCGCGGAAAAAAGCTTTTCGTTTCCGTCAGGACATGCGGGACATGCGTTTGCTGCTGCGGTTGTGTTGTATTGTATGCTGCCTAAGAAATATGGCATACCGGCACTGGTGCTTGCAGGATTAATATCTGTTTCCAGAATGTATGTAGGCGTGCATTATCCGACAGATGTATTGGCAGGTGCGGCTATAGGAACGGGAATTGCATTACTCTGTGTCGCGTTTATGAAGAAAATATCCGTTGTGAAACGCGAAAAAGAAAATAAATCGTCTGAATTTGACGAATAGTAAAATAATTGACTATAGTATAGTGAAATTCAACAAAAAACATTGACAGTGTATCGATATGTTGTATATAATCGAAACAACATATTAAGAAAGGATGGATTGTGTTATGACGTATGAAGAGATTGTGGAAAAGGTCAGAGAGAGACTGAAGGATGTTGATACGAGCAAGGTATCTGATTTTCTGGCAATACAGGTAAATATCACCGGGGAGGGTGAAGGTGCTTTCTATGTTGAGGTAAAGGATGGAAAGCTGTCTGTGGAGCCATATGAGTATTATGACAGACAGGCAAAGATTACCATGAAGTCAAAGAATTTTCTTGCGCTTATGGATGGCAAATTGGATCCTGTAGCTGCATTTACGCTCGGTAAGCTTAAGATTGACGGCAGCATTGACAAGGTTTTGGAGTTCGGAAAACTCCTGTAGGGTGGAGTAAAATGGCAAAGCATGCGAATCAAAAAATGAAGCTTCTGTATCTGTGTGATAAGCTTATGAGGGATACGGATGAGAATCACGGCATTACAATGAATGAACTGATTGCATATTTGGAACAGCAGGGGATTCAATCGGAGAGAAAAAGTCTGTATGATGACCTGGAGACGCTGCGTACATATGGCATGGACATTGTGAAGGAAAAAGCCGGAAAACAAGTATATTATAAGCTGGTTTCCAGAGATTTCGAGATTGCGGAGCTAAAGCTTCTGGTTGATTCTGTGCAGGCTGCAAAATTTATTACATCCAGCAAAACAAATGATTTGATAGGTAAGCTGGAGAATCTTGCCAGCCGATATGAGGCGCAGGAATTACAGCGTCAGGTTTATGTGCTGAACAGAATTAAAAATCCGAATGAAAAGATATATCTTTCGGTGGATGCGCTGCACCGCGCCATTCATCAGGATGTGCAGGTGACATTTCAATATAATTCATGGAATCTGAAAAAAGAGCTGGAGCCAAAGCACGATGGTAAGGTGTATCAGGTCAGTCCGTGGGCGCTTACATGGGATGATGAGAATTATTATATGATAGGATATGATGAGGATGCCTGCAAAATAAAACATTTTCGTGTGGATAAATTGACAGAGCTTTGCCTGACAACAAATGCAAGATGCGGAAAACAGATATTTGAGCAGTTTGATCTTGCCGCGTATGCTAAAAAGACCTTTGGCATGTATGGCGGAGAGGAGCAGAGAGTAAAGCTTCGAATGACAAATCGTCTGGTTGGAGTGATGATAGACCGTTTCGGCAAGGACATTATGATAATACCTGACAGGGATGGGGAGCATTTTATTACAAATGTTGATGTTGCGGTCAGCAATCAGTTCCTTGGGTGGATTGCCGGCCTCGGTTCCGAGGCGGAGATTATTGAGCCTGCTTCCGTCAGACAAAGCATGCGGGATCTTTTGCATGAAATTTCTGAGAAATACCAGTAAAGTAAGCGCGAGACAATAAGACTGTCTGGCACTTACTGTGCAACTCCGTTTTTCAGGATGGAGAGAAGCTCTTCCGGAGAGAAGGTATATTTTGTCCGACAGAAATCACACACGACCTCGACCGGCTTGTCATCCTCAATCATGGCTGCGATTTCCCTGCGTCCGAGGCTTATGACCGCCTGCTCCACACGCTCCTTGCTGCAGTCGCACATATAGGCACAGGGCATGGTATCTGTGATTTCCGTATCATAGCCTTCAAATAAAATATGAATGATTTCCTCAACAGATTTTCCCTGCTCCAGAAGGCCGGTGAAAGAGAAAGCTTTCAGCCTTTTTTCAAGAGCATCTATCAGGCCGTCTTCGGCAAATGGCATGAGCTGTATTATAAAGCCGCCTGCATTGGAGACTGTGGTGTCTGCATTTTGAAGGACACCCAGCGCCACGGAGGAAGGCACCTGATCGCTGGTCGCAAAATAATAAGTCAGGTCCTCTGCTATTTCACTGGAAACAAGATGCGTTTGCCCCACATATGGTTCCTTGAGTCCGATATCCTTAATGACGCTCATAACGCCAAGGTCAATTGCTTTTGCCACATCCTTTGCAGGCAGCATGACAGCAGGCTCGCTGACGTATCCCTTGACATTTCCCTTGGAATCGGCAGTCACCAGCATACCCTGAATCGGTCCCTGACATTGGATGCGGATTGAGAGCTTATCCGTGTCGTTTTTGCACATGGCACCCATCAGAACGCCCCCGGTGAGCAAACGTCCGAGTGCGTTGGTTACAACCGGGCTGGTTTTGTGTGTAATATGTGCTTTTTCAACGGTTTCCGTCGTGTTGCAGGCAAAGAAACGAACCTGATTGTTCGCCGCCATACCTCTTATAATATAATCGTTCATAATGTCCTCCATTATTCCTTTCATTTTTCATGATAAAATATTTTAACACAAGGCAGGCATTATACATCGTGGGTGTAGGTGTCTGCAATCTCTTTTTTCAGACCGGAAGAGGTGTGCTCCCGTGCAATAATGTAAATTCGCTCATTATCTTCTGTGGCGGGTTGATGTGTAAATGCATCATATGCGGCTAAAAGCTGCAGACCGGATTTTTGTACCAGTGACAGCATTTCTGCAAGTGTATAGCCGCGCTGGACATGAAACTCCTCGTATTTTCGGAATAAGCCTCCGCCGTATGGGGAGGCTTGCTGCGTGTCATCTGCGCGTATAAACAGGCTTAATGCAAGCTCGTTTATATTTGATTCCGCATCATAATAATTATCCCATATAAAACTGATATCATCCCGGTCCTCTGCGATGGTGGAACTGGAGATGATGTCCTTGTAATAATGTTTTGTATGAAAATCAAATATCATAATACCGTTTGTATCAAGATAATTGTTGGACAGCCTGAAAACTTCGAGAAGTTCTTCCGGCTCTGTAATGTAGTTGATACTGTCGCACAGAGATATGATGGCAGATACAGTGCCATATAATTCAAATTCGCGCATATCCTGACAAAGATATAATGTGCCGGAGTTGTTTTTTTCTTTCTTGATATTTGCTTCATCCAGCATGGAAGCTGAATTATCGATGCCAATCATATCGTAGCCTGCGGCAGCCAGGCGCTCTGTGATATTTCCGGTTCCGCAGCCGAGCTCAGCAACAATCCCGGAAGATACACCATATTCATTTAGGAGACTGTGCAGATAGGCAAACCAGTCATCGTAGGGAATGTTGTCCATCAGCCGGTCGTAGACAGCGGCAAAGTCGGAATAAGTTTCACTCATGATAATAGCCTCCGTGCTAGTTGGATGCTCTATGTATGGCTTACATACAGCATTTTTTTCTGTAGTTGATTATAGAATAGTTTTACGGAAAAAACAAGACGGACGGCAGTGGAGAATCCTCCGCGCAACTTATTTTTCTTTCATATAGCTGAAATTTATCTGTTGTGATATAATGAGCACATTAATTGTAACTAACATACATGAAAGGATTAATTTTATGGAAGAGTTTGTTGATGTAAAGGAACTCTTTGGATGCGACGTTTTTAATGATGCAGTGATGCAGGAGCGTTTACCAAAGAAGATCTATAAGGAATTGAAGCAGACTATTGAGGAGGGAAAAGAGCTGTCCCTTGAGATAGCAGATGTAGTAGCACATGAGATGAAGGAGTGGGCGATAGAGAAGGGCGCCACACATTTCAGTCACTGGTTCCAGCCTATGACGGGTGTTACGGCGGAAAAGCATGATGCCTTTATCAGTGCCCCTATGGACAACGGAAAGGTTCTTTTATCTTTCTCGGGTAAGGAGCTGATTAAGGGTGAACCGGACGCTTCTTCGTTTCCGTCAGGCGGACTCAGAGTAACATTCGAGGCCAGAGGATATACAACATGGGATTGTACTTCTCCTGCATTTGTAAGGCATGATTCGGCAGGTGGAATTCTTTGTATTCCGACAGCTTTTTGCTCTTACACAGGTGAGGCGCTTGATCAGAAAACTCCATTGCTTAGATCTATGGAGGCCATTAACCGGCAGTCATTAAGATTACTCAGACTCTTTGGCAATACAACTGCTAAGCGTGTAACACCGTCGGTTGGAGCGGAGCAGGAATATTTCCTTGTAGATAAAGAAAAATGGCTGCAAAGAAAAGATTTGATATACACCGGGCGCACGCTTTTTGGCGCGATGCCGCCTAAGGGGCAGGAGATGGACGATCATTATCTTGGAACGATACGTCAGCGTGTATCTGCATATATGAAGGAAGTAAATGAGGAGTGCTGGAGACTCGGCGTTGCCGCTAAGACACAGCATAATGAGGCGGCTCCTGCACAGCATGAGCTTGCACCTATTTATGCACCTGTTAATATTGCACAGGACCATAACCAGATTATGATGAGAATTCTTAAGAAGGTAGCAAGCCGCCATGGCATGAGATGTCTCCTGCATGAGAAACCGTTTGCCGGTGTAAATGGTTCAGGTAAGCATAACAACTGGTCGCTTATTTCTGATGATGGTATTAACCTGCTTGAACCGGGCAGGAATCCTCATGAGAACAAGATGTTCCTCCTTGTACTTACATGTATACTAAAGGCTGTGGATGAGCATGCGGATTTGCTTCGCTTTTCAGCGTCGAACGTTGGTAATGATCAGAGACTTGGCGGACATGAGGCTCCGCCGGCCATTATATCGGTATTCCTCGGCGACCAGCTTGAGGATTTAATCAATCAGCTTATTGATAAGGGTGAAGCTACTTACACTCTGATGGGTGAGAAGCTTGACACAGGCGTTAGGACATTGCCTGATTTTAACAAGGATGCCACGGACAGAAACAGAACATCACCATTCGCATTCACAGGCAACAAGTTTGAGTTCCGTATGCTCGGTTCAAGAGACTCGCTTTCAACATGTAATGTTGTACTTAATACTATTGCTGCAGAAGCATTCAGTGATGCCTGTGACAGACTTGAGAAGGCAGAAGATTTTGATAAGGCAGTTACAGAGCTTATAATTGAGTATGCAAAGGCACATAAGAGAATTTTATTCAGTGGCGATGGCTATTCAAAGGAGTGGCAGGAGGAGGCGGCTAAACGCGGCCTTCCGAATCTGCCTACTATGGTTGATGCAATCCCTGCGCTTATTTCCGATAAGTCTGTTGCAATGTTTGAGCGATTCAAGGTGTTCAGCAGGTCGGAGCTTGAGTCGAGAGCCGAGATTCGGTATGAGATTTATTCCAAGGCTATTAATATTGAAGCGAAGACTATGATAGACATGTCAACAAAGCAGATTATTCCTGCTGTAATAAAGTATACTACAGTTCTTGCGGATTCGATTAATGCAGTTAAGTCGGCAGGCGGCTTTAACGTTTCCGTTCAGGAAGAGCTTCTTGGCAAGATTTCTGAGAGACTTGTTGCGGCGGATGAAGCTCAGAACGTTCTGATTGGTCTTGTCGATGAGAGTCTTACGAAGGCAGAGGGACCTGAGCGCGCCACGTTCTGCAGAGATAAGATTATTCCTGCGATGGAAGCACTTCGCACGCCTGTTGACGAGCTCGAAATGCTTGTTGATAAGGAAATGTGGCCGATGCCGTCTTATGGAGATCTGATGTTCATTTTGTAAGGCTGCCGGGGCATTGTTTTGCAAAAGAGAATTTAAAAATGAAATTAGAAGCTATAGGTTGAACCCTAATACTGAAAGAAGAAAAGACAAGTCATGTGAAATGGCTTGTCTTTTTATGTTCCATGTTTGCAGCGGCGGCGGTGAACAACATTATAGCCGTTACAGGCGGTATCGAGCGTTATTTCGATGCAGCGGATGTCCCTGATGCCACTGTGCTGATACAGAGCAGCAGGGAAAACGATCTCGAGGAAAAGATAGAGGAGCTTGCAAGGGGACTGTATAAGAACGAGGAAAAACGACGTGCTGCTGCCGGGAGTATCCAAGAACAGATGCGAGATATGCTCCCCAGCTTGCCCTGTCGGGAACGGAGTTTGCGATTCAAAAAATTGATGACCGCATAAAAGGTTTAGGTGATAATGCGCAGGCTGGTGTGTGTGATATTAATGGTGATGGCTGTGCGACTTTTAAATCTTTATCTGTTGACAGTATGCGTTACAATAATTTGGCTAGTATTGGTTACAATGATGCTATGCATTTACCAACTGTTAGAGAAAAATACACGGGAAAGACTAAAATATCTTCTTTTAAGGTCGGTATTACTGGGTGTAATCTGCATGTTGGTGATACTATTATTTCTGATTGTGATTATGGTATTCATAATGGTAGTATAGCATTAGAAGACAATGGTACATCTTCCGCCCGTTTTGCAACTTATGCTTTTGATGGTATTGAGATTTATGATTGTACAACTGGAATCTATTCCAATGTTAGGTTTTTTATAACTCCTGTAACTCAAGCTGTCTCGAGGATTCATGATTGCGATATTGGTTTTAATGTTGAGGGTTATTTAGTTGCCGATCCATCTGCAAAGTACAATTGGGAGTTTTATGATTGCGATTTGGGAATGCAAATAACTCATTTTATGAGGATGAACATTTGTTTAAGGCTATGCTAGTTGCATCAAATGAGATAGTGACTGGTCATAGAATTTTTGATAATCATGGAAAGTTTTTAGGTTTATATGATAAGAAGCATAATGATATCTGGGCTATTAAGGTTGATACATTGTGTCAGATTCATTAGAAGTGATAAATAACCACTCCCTTTTCCATAATTATCTAAGAATAAAGAGGTATTATGTTAAGCACATGAAGATAAATAGGGGAGGTGTGATGATGGAATCTGACCTACGTTTTTAGGAAGCAGGGTATAAAAATTCTACCTATTCTTTTGAAATTGTGTTAGAATAATAGTAGCTGTTTACTTTAAGCTGTTAAGTGTTTGGTAACTTAGAAAGCAATTTGGTAAATAGTCAAGAAGTATTTTAAAAAGATTTTCAGATAAAAG
>CAYOOW010000020.1:0-50180 GCA_964405715.1 uncultured Bacteroides sp. | reverse complement strand
TTTACTTTAACGCAACTTATCCCGATTTGTTTGCGGCCAGCATGTATGTATCGGGGCAGTGGGATATATCCGTTTTGCAGGGGCTGGAAAATCAACCATTTTTCTACATTACTGCAGGCGGTGACGAAAAGGCATCCGGCGGACAAGATGAAGTGATGGCTATGTTTGACAAGGACGGCGTTTCGTATAGCTATGGAACATGGAGTGCCCAAGACAACGAGGAAAAACAGTCGTCGGCGGTGGCGGAGCTTTTAAGCCTTGGACTTGATGCGAACATGATACGTTTTGAAACGGGGTCAGTATTCAAAGAAGGAGAAAGTGGGATGGAGCATATGGCGTCCTTCAACTATGGATACAGCCTGACCGCTGTCAGAGACTGGCTCTTTGAGCAGACAAAGTGATTTTGTTTTGCATAGCAGTTGCCAGAAAAGCGTCTCTTCGGAGGCGCTTTTTTCACGCCCATTTTCGGAGGTGATGAGGATTGGATTTACTCAAGGGCAAACAAATCATGGTCCGGACATTCATTCCCGGTAAAAGCGAGCAATGGAAAGCTCCTGTGAAAGAATGGATTCACGATATGTATGACAAAAGGCAGGAGAAGTCGAGAAAGAAAGCAGAACGAAAAATAAAAAGTAAAAACAACATCTTTAAGCAGTCGGGGACATTCGCTTGTGAAGGTGCTTGATAAGCTGTGTGATTGGGGAAATGAAAACAGAGTGACGGATGCAGACACAGGAAGCCGGAAGAAGCCGAAAAATGTTTAAGCTTATAGCTTATAACTATAACAAGCAATAGAGTTTAAGAATTTTACAAATGTTGCTCATGGTGATATGCTGGGATTAATGAATAAGAAGGGAGATACTGAAATGGCAGATGAGACAGTTACCGGGAGACAGACGGGGAGGCGGAATATGACACAAATTTCAAGAGGAGAGGCATTTTCGCTATTAAAAAAATACAACAAGGATCCGTTTCATATTCAGCATGCGCTTACCGTTGAGGCGGTCATGAAATGGTATGCGAATGAGCTCGGGTACGGGGAAGCTGCGGAGTATTGGGGCATCGTCGGGCTGCTTCACGATATTGACTTTGAACTCTACCCGGAGCAGCATTGCATTAAGGCACCGGAGCTTTTAAGAGAAGGCGGTGTGTCGGAGGATATCATCCACGCGGTTGTGTCACATGGATATGGTATCACGGTAGATGTGGAGCCGGAGCATGAGATGGAGAAGGTATTATTTGCGGCAGATGAATTAACCGGTTTAATTTGGGCGGCTGCACTGATGCGTCCGTCAAAAAGTACGAAGGACATGGAATTAAAATCGCTCAAGAAGAAATATAAGAGTAAGGGATTTGCCGCAGGCTGTTCACGGGAGGTAATCGAACGGGGCGCTGCGCAGCTTGGATGGGAGCTTGATAAGCTTCTCGCCATGACGCTTGAAGCCATGAAAAATGTTGAGGATGAAATCAGCGCAGCGACTCAGGACTGATGAATGAATGCAGGTCGGAAAGGAAAGGGACTGTTACACTTATCCTAGTGTGAGTCTCTTTTTTTGATAATTTGGCAGCAGATAAATTATAGATGTCATTTAATAATTGTTTCATTTTACCGAATATAGTATAATGCATATCAGAAACTGTCAGGATATGAAACCTGTTTTACAAAGGAGAAGCTATGCAACCGTCTATACCTGCTTCAATATTATATCTGATATCCCTGCTTGCGCTTTTTGGCGGATTTTTTCTTATGGAAAAATCAGATAAAAAGCTGTATGCGGTTACATGGCTGCCGTTAAGCGCCGTGGCAATCATGTGTTACCAGACATTGACTGCGGCACTGCTTGATTTGGCACATTTGCCAGTCAATATCGTTTCTATCGGAATTTTTAATCTACTGCTTGGCTTGGCGTGCTGGTATGTTATATTCCGGACAAAGAAAAGACAGCAGTATCTGTGCGAATGGGCGGATATCATATTCGTACTTATGCTTTTTTCGGCGATTGCTTTCTTTGGTGTTGTCCGGTATGGGACAGGACTTTGTCTGCATTATAATGCTGTTGATGGAGCTGCGCATCTGTCCGCGGCAATGCGCGTGATATATGAAGAGGGCGTAGATGCGATGTATTATTCGGCATTGCATAACGGTATTCTCATGGAGCTGTTAGGACCGCTTTTTTCAGCCGGGACATATTACAAGATTTATGTGCTGGGTGATATTCTTCACCTGTATCTGGCAGGATTTATGTTTTGGGGCGTCATCCGCAGATACAGCGCGGACAGATTCATGAAAATAGCGGGCGTCATTATGACGTTTCTTTATCTGTTTGGGTATCCGTTAAACAGTACGCTGTTTGGCTTTTCCTATCTCGGTATGAGTCTGACAGTGATTTTGTACGTGATTGCGGCGGCGGATGAAATTTTTCACGAGAATATTCCAAAATGGCTTGCCCTGTCGTTGCTTGCTCTGGGTTGTCTCGGGGTATTTGAATCCTATGTCATGTTTGTGCCGGTCATTTTTTTCGGCATACTTATATGGATGCTGGTACGGCAGTATCAGAACGGCAGATTATTTTCTGTGAATACTGTGTGGAAGGGCTTGGCGGTATTTCTCATTCCGACGGCAATCGGGCTCTGGTTTACATACCGGGGGATATTCGGAGCAGGCACAGGCGTGACGGTAGTGTCCCAAATAAATCTTGAGGGCGGAACCTATAGAAATCTATTTACGGATTTTGTGATTCCGCTGCCGTTTGCAATCGGCGGTATGTGGAGATTAATAAAAGAAAAGAAAAATTGTCTTGTGCTGTATTTTGCGTATTTGGAGGTTGTTTTCACGCTTGCGTTGTTTCTTTTGGTGTGGAAAGGCAAGGCTTCCGGGTACTATTATTATAAAAATTATTACGTCGTCTGGCTGCTGGTTTTTGTCTTGGCTTATATCGGTCTCGGCTGGCTGGAAAAACAGGCGAGAGTAATGGTGACAGGCGGGTTTGCCGTGTGGTGTGTACTGGCTTTTATGCTGGTATTCCATATAGACGACTATATATATAATCGAAAACCGCTTTTGTATGGCAGCGCACACATTTCGCCCTTTATGGAAATATATTCCTTTAATTATGATTTTGTATTTACACCGATATATGACGAAGATAAATTGGATTTGTACCGCTATATCAGGGAAGATATGATAGATGAGGCACTTACCGATGCAGTCAGTATGGTGGGCTGCTGGGAGGATAATATGTGGATGCGTGCCGTCAGCGGGACATGGGTGCCTGTCTGCGACGGGGCGGCGATGCAGACGCTCGTGACCGAAAAAAGCTTGGATTATGTTGTTGTCCTGTTTGGCAGCGAGGAGTATAATATGGCACAGGATGTCTATGATAATTTGGAGAGAATCTACGAGAATGGGGCGGGCTTTATTGCCAGAGTACGGTAAAACCGGTGGAGAAAATGCCATGAAAAAGGTAAATGTATTGCTGTCCTCCTATAACGGGGAAAAATATATAAAAGAACAGATTGACAGTATTCTTGCACAGACGTGGGAGGATGTGACTCTGTATGTAAGGGATGACGGCTCGTCCGACGGGACGGCTGAAATTTTGCGTGAGTATGAGGCAGCAGGAAAAATTGTGTTGGAGACGGGTTCCAATGTCGGGTTCATCAGGAGCTTTTTCCGGCTGATAGAACATTGTGCACCGGCTGATTACTATGCTTTTGCCGACCAGGATGATGTCTGGATGCCGGATAAGCTTGCCATGGCGGTGGAACGTCTGCATTCTGCGGAGGAGGCTTGCATCAAAGCTATGCCGTTGCTTTATTTTTCCAATTATGATTATTATGATGGCGATTTGCATTTTATCTCTCATACGGCAGATAAAAAAACACAAAAAAAACCATCGTTTGTGAATGCGATAGTGGATTGCATGCCGCTCGGCTTTAATTCGGTGTTCAACGATTCTGCGAGGCAGATTATTCTGGAGCATATTCCGCATCATTCCTGTGGACATGACTGGTGGGTTTATCTGATATGTGCAGGGATGGGACAGGTTATATATGATGATAGAGTGACAGTGAAATACAGAAGAACCGGAAGTAATGTCAGTCCGGGAGGGATGGATTTTGTGAAGCACCAGATATGGCGCATCAAAAAATTTGTTTTGGGCGGTTATTTTAAAAATGTTCGTATGATGCTTGGAGAATATTACTTCCTGTATCAGGACAGGCTAAACAGGAAGGATCAAAGGCTGCTTTCGCTATTTGTCCGGAAAAAATACAACCTGATTGCGGCGCTGAAAAAGACGTGTTATCCGCACAGGTTCAGACAAAATATCGTGGATGAGCTCATGGTGAGAGCTTTGTTTTTGCTTGGAAAATTATAAAAGATAACGGTGCTTTTGCAATTTTGTCCGTAGCATCATACACACATAGCCCGGATTGTGAAGGATAATCTGAAGCTGACGTTTTTTTTCGGGAGTGATGCATTCCAGTCTATGCATTTTGCTGCCCTTCTGAATCAGACCGTTGGCTGGATACTGCTTTTGAAGCAACGCCCAAAAACGGTCGTGGTCACCCTGCATACGGGCGGAATTACCGCTTCCGGTATTTGTAGAGATACCGCTTCCGATTTCATAATACATGAGTCCGGAATCCATATATGCGATAGGCTCGTCGTTGATGAGGAGAATAATCTGCAATAAATCTTCACAGTAGCGTACGGTGCCAAGCAGCGTCGGAAGATATGTCATAAATTTGTCAGTGTGATAGAACATACTTGCACCGGCAATCCAGCCGTGATGCTGAATGATGTTTGTTTGTATGCGCCTGAGGTTCCCTTTTTGGTGTGATTTAATATCTGCCGGAACAAAAAACGGTAATTTTTCTATTCGGCTTTCTTTTTCATGGTATGCCTGCATTTTTCCAAAGCACATAGTGCAGCCGGTTTTCTGCATGAAAGCATAAACCTGCTGCAGGGTTGATTCTCCATACAGCATATCTCCGGCACCGATACATTTTACATATTCGCCCTCCGCGAGAGCTAGTGCGTCAAGGATGTTTTGTACCGTGCCTACATTTTTATTGTGTTTTTTTATCTTGTAGGAGCTGTATTGCTTACTGTTCAGATATTCAATGCCTTCCTGCACGCAGTGGTTGGAGGAGGCATCATCTGCAAGAATGATTTCCATATCAATATTCTTTTGATTCAAAACGGAAGCGAGCGTTCGGTATAGTGCTTTGCGTTCCGAATTATAACATAAAACGATGACACTAAATTCTTTCATATTGATTACGCACCTAATATTTTCATGATTTTACTGTTATTACCCCAAATTGCCTTGGAATCATAAGGCCTGTCGGGGAATGCACCGTATTCTAACGTGATATCATACCCGTTATCCTTGATAAAGCGTTCTACGCGCTCGGACAATTTCATCGGCTTGCCGGAGCAGCAGTTGATAATTCCGGTCACCTGTTTTTGCATCGTGACAGCAGCAGCCTGATGGCAAAATTCCGCGTAATCAAGAAAATCATACTGATTTTCGCCGGTCGTAAACGGAAAGGTTTTTTTGCCTTGTTCTGCAGCTTCCGCGATTTTAGAGAAGATAGAACAGCCGTATTTTACATTTCCGACGATATAGAAGCCGCGAATCCATTGGTTGACGAAGGAATATTCTTTTTCCAGCAGAGCGACTGACTGGCGAAGCGCATTTTTGCTAATGCCATACAGACTCTGCGGATTGGCTGGCGTTGATTCGTCAATGCTTCCTTCATAGAAACCGATTTCGTGCATGCTGCCGAGGATTGTGATTTGCGGTACGCCGCCTGCTGCCATAGCCTGTATAAAGCTGTAGTGCTTTGGCAGATCGTTCATATGGTTTTCGGAGGCATGCCGGAAGCCGTCTCTCCATGCAAGATGTAACAGGACGTCAGGCCTGTCAAAATAGTCGTAGGGTTCATTGATACCGAATAAGTCAGCCGAACGGCAGTCTGCACGCGTGTCGACATGCTCTGTGGAAAAGTCTGTGGCAATAACGCTTTGCCCTGCATCAAGTAATTCCTTTACAACACCCTGTCCGATATAGCCGTTTGCACCTGTTACTAATATTTTCATGCTATTCCCATTCCTTTTTTTCAAAGTTATATGTTTTGATTTTGCGTGCCGGTACGCCGGCAACCATCTGATAATCCGGAACATCATGACAGACAACGGCGTTGGCGCCTACAATGGCGTGGGAACCGATATGAACGCCTGGCATGATGCGGGCGCCTATCCCTATGAATGCACCGTCGCCGATTGCGGTTTGACGGATATGCAGGGGCTGCTTTATAACGCCCGTTGTAACATCCGATATGTCGTGTTCACAGTCTGCGATGTAAACAAAAGCGGATATTGTAACATCTTTGCCGATTACCAATCGGTCACCGGCGATAATGTGGCAGCCTTGTTCGATGGAACTTCCGTCCCCGATAATAAGCTCTCCCTGAAATGCGTCATTGTTCCATTTTCTGATACATTCTATCCTTGCCTGCGGCAGGATGGTTACGTGCTTTCCGATTCGGATATAACGCGGATTGACAAGACGGAGCGGTTTTGCCATGCGGCTTGTCGGGTGCATTTGCCCTAATCTGTGATAGAGTAAAAACCAGCGAAGCACATAATATATTTTTTCTAAAATATTGTAAAGAAGCTTTTCCATACCCTGTCTGCCCTTTCGGTTTTAATGTGCATGCCCTAACATAGTATATACCCAATGGCTGAGTGTATATTGCTGTACGATATCGTCGGGAATGTCCTGATACGCAGTTGAAAAGAATTCGTCCGGTATCTGCGGATTCTTACGGTCAATCACGCATATATTTCCGTATTTATAGAAGTCATATTGCTTTACATACGGATTCGTGGTGATGAGCTTGGTATGTGCGCCGAGACTCTCAAATGTTCTCATTGTAAGACCGCATTGTGAGCCGAACTGCACGTCAAGCGCAGCCTTGGAGTGCTTCATAATGCATGCCATGTCCTCAAGTTTTTTGCCGCGTATATGGATGTATTTTCTCTTCATCCATCGGCCCTTTCCCGGAAGCACTGCCTGAATAAAATGTACGACCTTGGTACCGAGCAAAAAAAGGAAGCAGCGCTTTTCATCCAACATACAGGAGGTTACAATCCTATCCCATATAAGCAGACGCTCTGAATGGAGAATCCCGGACAGATTGAGCACGTATGACTTTTCCTCCCCTTTATATTCATGGACATCCGTAAAAAACAAAGGAAGATGTTTAAAACCGTAATGTGCGACATCGTTTAAGTCAAAGGAATAGATTTCATCATAGAGGGATTTGTTTTGCTCAAAGCGTTCAACTCTTGCCACATCATCCCATAAATACAGAATAAATTTGGCTCCCGGCTGTCTGCGGCGAAACTCCTTCAGGATATCATAATCCAAATGTCGTCCGACAATAACTAACACATAGTCGTAGGTGTTCGTGCTGTTCAGCAGATATTTGATTTGCCGTTTACGGCATTTATGTTTCAAAAAACGTCCTTTTGTGGCGGCATTTATTATTTTTTCCGTTGTGGTGTATTTCCCTATCGGTGTAAACTGCGTGACGGAATAGCCTAAGGCGCAAATCGCCTGCTCGATTTTATCATCGTAGTTGTAAAACCCAAGAGAAATAAACATGACTGATTGCATATTTGCCTCTCAATATACATTTCATTAACCGGTAGACATATCAACAAACTGACAATAGCAAAAAAAACTTGAAATGTCAAATTATATCACTGCTGCTTTTTTTCCTTCAATTCCTCCATGTATTTTTTACGTCCTTCAAAAAGCTGACTGCAATCATTACGATAACCGCGCCGATTGGGAAGGCTGCTACAACGCTTGCCATCAGAGGCGTTGCTACACGGAAGGTTGTTGCCGTTCCCGCAAGCGATGCAAATACGGCAATAAAAACGGAGAGCAGCAGGATGCCCGGACCGATAATTAGATAGCATGTTCCGAAGGTGTCGCCAAAGAAAAAGCGAATCAGCTTCAGTCCGAAATGCGCATCAATATGAAAGAAGGTACATGTTGACAAGACGGATTTAGAATAGCTATAATGTCTGTGTATATTGAGGTAGGAGATGGGAGCAATCATGACAGCTGCGGCAGCAAATTGTGAGGGATATACCCGGAGGCTGTGATGGATGCAACGGTAAGAGGATTATGGAGCACATAAAATAGGATTATTATAGATAGAGAGGAACGGTATGCAGGTTACAAAATATGCATTTCAACAGCATGGAGATGAAAGAGGACAGCTGGTTGCATTGGAGGAAATGAAAGATATTCCTTTTCAGATAAAAAGAGTATATTATATGTATGATACCGGAGAGGGAGTCAGACGCGGTTTCCATGCACACAAATCCCTGGAACAGATTTTGATTTGTATTCACGGTACTTGTAAGATTTTGCTTGATGATGGGGCAGAACAGACGATTGTTCCGCTCGACAAGCCTTACGAGGGACTGTATGTGTCCAATGTGCTTTGGAGAGAAATGTTTGATTTTTCTCCGGACGCGGTATTAATGGTTTTAGCATCCGGGTATTATGACGAGAACGACTATATTCGGAATTATGATGATTTTCTGGCGTACATTCATGAACATCCGGTTGAATGACAGTAAATATGGCGAATGGGAGAATATGAGATGATGAAAATACCCTTTGTGTCGTTTGAGACAATGCATAAGGAGATAAATGATGAGATAAATGGTGCCTTTCAGATGGTGCTTCACAGTAATTGTTTTATTCAGGGAGAGGAGCTTAATGCCTTTGAACGTGAATTTGCGGAATATTGCGGGGCAAAATATTGTGTCGGCTGCGGAAATGGTTTGGACGCACTGTATCTGATTTTGCGTGCCTATGGAATTGGGGACGGAGATGAGGTTATTGTTCCGGCCAATACCTATATCGCAACTGCACTGGCAGTATCTTATACCGGAGCCGTACCTGTTTTTGTGGAGCCTGAGGAGGAAACCTTTAACATTAATCCGGCTTTGATTGAAGCTGCAGTGACAGAACATACGAGGGCAATTATGGCGGTACATTTATATGGTCAGCCCGCAAAGATGGACGAAATATTGACGATTGCCCGCAGGCATAACATGAAGGTGATTGAGGACGCCGCACAGGCGCATGGCGCCGCCTATAAAGGGGTAAGAACAGGACATCTTGCGGATGCGGCAGGCTTCAGCTTTTATCCGGGGAAAAACCTCGGTGCGCTTGGCGATGGCGGCGCGGTCGTGACAGACGACGAAGAATTGGCAGATAAGGTGCGGGCACTCGGTAATTATGGCTCTGATTATAAATATCACCATATATATAAAGGAAACAACTCAAGATTAGATGAGCTGCAGGCTGCATTTCTTCGC
The DNA here is from genome assembly GCA_964405715.1 of uncultured Bacteroides sp. Lineage (GTDB taxonomy): Bacteria > Bacillota > Clostridia > Lachnospirales > Lachnospiraceae > Coprococcus_C. The sequence continues at coordinate 40,762 of CAYOOW010000020.1, read as the reverse complement.
GTGAAGCTGCATGAGCTGAATCGCTGGAATGAAGAAAGAAGGCGGATTGCAAACCGGTATTTGACGGAGATAAGGAATCCGAAGATTAAGCTTCCGGTTATGTGTGATGATGTGGAGCATGTGTATCATATATTTGGTGTGCGCTGCGATACACGGGATGCGTTGGAACAGTATTTAAATGAGAATGGAATCGGCACAAATAAGCATTACCCGGTTCCCATACATTTGCAGAGGGCATATGCGGACCTGCAGATTCCCGTAGGAACATATCCGGTTGCGGAACATATATCGGAAACGGAGCTCAGTATCCCGATGTTTTATGGGATGACGGAGGATGAGATTGGCTATGTCATTGAAAAGCTTAACACGTTTTAAAGATATTTCTGTGGAGGTGCGGGCATCTGCGGCATACGCGCTTTGCAGTATATTGCAAAATGCATTGTCCTTTATTACGCTGCCTATTTTTACCAGACTTCTCACGGTAGAGCAGTATGGACAGTATACAATTTATGCGTCCTGGTCGGCAATTCTAAGTATTTTTTTAACATTGAACCTGCCGTATGGTTCATTTTCAAAGGCAATGATTAAATATGAGGATAAAAGAGATGCCTATATAGCCTCGGCTGAAGGCGTCTGCCTGTTGCTTGCCGGTATATTTTTTGTGATATATCTGCCGCTGCGAAGCTTTTGGAATGAGCTTTTGGAGCTTCCTGCGGTTTTGGTTGTTGTGATGACATTTGAAATACTTGCGAATGCCGGGATTTTATTCTGGAGCGGGAAAAAGAGGTTTGAATATAAATATATAGGGGTTATAGCGGTTACATTATTAAATTCTCTGCTGGCACCGCTTCTTGCATATTTTCTGGTTGTAAATACGGAGGAGAAAGGATATGCGAGAATTATAGGATATGCATCTGTGACCATTTTGGTGGGGGGTATCATCTTTATCTGCAATCTCCGGAAGGGGAAAAGAATTTATACAAAGGAATTCTGGAAATATGCGTTAGGCTTTAATCTTCCCTTGGTTTTCTATTACCTGTCACAGGTTATTTTTAACCAGAGTGACAGGATTATGATCAGCCATTATTGCGGTAAGGATAAAGCGGCTGTTTATGGTGTCGCATATTCTTTATCGATGGTATTGACCTTTGTGTTAAATGCGATTAATAACTCTTATGTTCCGTGGTTTTACGAAAAAATAAAGAGGAACGAAAAGAAGGATAACCGGAAAATTGCGGGAATTATTGCGATTCTGATGGCTTTTCTGCTGCTTTGTGTTATCTGGCTTGCACCTGAGATTATTTTTATTATGGCAGGGAAAAAATACAGGTCGGCAATGTGGGTTGTTCCGCCTGTTTCAATGAGTGTCCTGCTGTTGTTTTATTCCCAGCTTTTTATTAATGTAGAATTTTATTATGAGAAAAAAGGACATTTGATACTGGCTTCCATTGCCTCGGCACTAGTCAATATTCTGCTGAACGCATGGCTGATTCCGGAATTCGGTTTTGTCGCTGCGGGCTATACAACAATGGTCAGCTATATGATATTTGTAATAGCAAATTATTGTGCGATGAGACATATTTTGATGGAAAAAGGCATGGATAATGATGCTTATAATATTAAGGCTTTGGCAGTCATATTTATGGCATTTGCGGTCCTGACCGGTGTTGCGTCGATGCTGTACAATCATTTTGCCGTAAGATGCGGAGTTATACTGACCGCATTATGTATTGTGTTCTTTTTAAGAAAAAAGCTTTTGGAGTACCTGAAAATGTTAAAAAATATGTAAGGAGTCTGTGCCATGAATTTTAAGAATTTGATAAGCTCTATGCTGTATGCAGGAGTTTCGTTTGCACGGGGATGTCAGGCAAACCTGAACTATTATCACGAAGGGCGTATAAAAAGAAATGGTGATAAACTGCGGGTGGGCTTTATGTGTCAATATATTCCGGCATGGGGGAAAATGGAACCGGTATATCGTGCCATGAAGGCTGATTCGAGATTTGAGGTTTTTTTGCTTTGTGTTCCGATAGGAATTCAAAATAACAGGCTTATCAACCCTGAGGACACGGCAAATGATACTTATGAGTACTATGTGAATCACGGTTGTGAAGCTGTGAATACCCTGATTGGCAGGAGTAAATGGCTGGATTTGGAAAGTCTGAATTTGGACTATATATTCTTTTCAAGACCATATAATCATTATATGCCAAAACAATATTCCAGCCGGAAGCTCAGCAGATATACAAAAATATGTGTATTGCTATACGCATATACGCTGCTGGAGGAGACATATAGCTCAACATTGAATAAAGATTTTTTTCGGAATGTGTATTTATATTTTGCGGAAAATAAATTTTCAATGCGTAAAAACATAAACCATTTTAAACTCAGACATAGGCTGGGCATTCAGAAATCCGTATTCAGAGGAATGCCCGGGTTAGAGAACATACTCAAGGCAAAGGGAGCTCCGTCGCCGGCATGGGAATTTTCTGATAATGTCTTCCGCGTTATATGGACTCCGAGGTGGACAACCGATAAATCCATGGGCGGCAGTAATTTTTTTGTTTACAAGGATTCAATGTTGGATTATGCGGACGGGCATAGAGACATGGATTTTTTGTTTCGCCCGCACCCGCTGGCATTTGACAATTTTTTAAAAACAGGAGAGATGAGCCGGGAAGAGGTGGAAGCCTATAAGGATAGAGTGAATCAGACACAAAATGTCAGCTTGGACACTGAAAAGGAATATGCGGCGACAATGTGGTCTTCCTCGGTTTTAGTCAGCGATATTTCCAGTGTGATATCTGAGTATTTCATCACGGGGAAACCCATCATATATTGTGCCTCAAATGTTGAGGTGGAATTAGGAGAGTGGGCCAAAACACTTATTGACGGGTGTTATGCCGTGTATAATGAGAAGGAACTGTTCGATAAGTTAGAGCAGCTAAGGAATGGGGAAGACATTCTGCATGATAAAAGACAGAGCCTTATCAGAACCGTGTTTGGAGAACACGTTGAAGCTTCCTCCAATCTGGTAATAGAGGAGCTTGTAAAAGACAGCAGACTAAACAGAACAGAATAGTATTTTGAGGGAAACAACATGGAAAAAGGTCTTCGGAAACTGCAGTACAAGGACGCGCCGCATATGCTTGAATGGATGCATGACAGAAATGTAGTTGAGTATATGAGCGCGGATTTCGCAGAAAAAAAGATAACAGATTGTGATAAATTTATCAAAGAGAGCCAAAATGATGATATAAATCTTAATCTGGCGATTGTTAATGCTGATGATGTATATATGGGAACGGTCAGCCTGAAACATATTGACCACGCTTTGAAAATTGCGGAATTTGCAATCACTGTACGCTTATGTGCCATGGGACAGGGTTATTCTGTCTATGGCATGAGGGAAATACTGAGAATAGGGCTGGAGGAACTGGGACTGCAGACAATCTACTGGTGTGTATCGAGGGATAATAAGCGTGCGGTGAGATTTTACGAAAAAAATGGATACAGGAGAGCGGAGACTGTGCCGGATATCCTGAAATCAGGATACACCGCGGAGCAGCTTGCCGGATTTATATGGTATGCCTTTGCGGGGTAACAGCGTTATGTGCTTATCCGAGTGCAAACGTGTTTTTCGTAATACGGGGCGGCAGCAGCCGAAGTGTCTTTTTCTGTATCGTGTGCGTTAAAACGTATGGCAGAATCCCCCGATAGTCTTACAGCTGCTCTAATATGGTATTCACCAGTAAATCGTTCTGCTTCGGATTCATGAAGCAGAAGCGTATGAACTGTTCATCAAGACCGCGGATATCGGAACAATTTCTTATGACGAGTCCCTTTAAATTGCAGTTTGCGGCCACGGTTCCGGCTGTCACGTCGGTTTTCAGAAGCTTTACCAGCATAAAATTCGCATAGGGCTTGTATAACTTCAGCTGTCTGCTTGTTGCCATGGCGGAATAAATCAGGTTGCGCTCGGTAAATATCTGGGAGCGGGACCGGCTGATATATGCCTTATCCTTAAACATTTCCGTGCAGGCAGCGGCGGTCAGCGTGGATATATTGTTCGGCGTGCTCGTGATATTGATGATGGACATATGCTCCGGATTATTCATGATGGCATAGGCGAGTCTCAGACCGGGAACCGAGAAGAACTTGGAAATACCGCGGAGTATGGCGATATTGTCAAAGTTCTCCACAAGCGGAACAGATGTGAGCTCGGTGTACAGTTCCGTAAACTCTATGTACATCTCATCAATGATAAGAAAGATATTATGTTGTCTGCATGCTTTGGCGAGCAAGGTCATGTCGTCTCTTGTGATGATTTGTGAGGTTGGATTGTTTGGATTTCCGAGTATAAGCATATCATAGGAATCATTGAGATGTTCAATGAGCTCCTGTATGTTTATCACATAATCGTCCGCCTCGTTTAACTCGTAAAATTCAGCTTCACAGCTGAAGATGGATAAGACCTTCTCGTACTCTTCGGAGGAGGGAATCGGCACAAGCACCTTCTCCGGCGCAATTATAGCCATAAACAGCCGTAATAAATCGGAAAATCCGCTCGCGAGTACGATGTGTTCCTTTGCACATCCTGCATACGCGGAAATAGATTCCCTGAGCTTATCGTAGTAATCTGCCGGATAGCGTATTATGTCGGAAAGGTGCTCTGTCAGAGCCTTTGTTACGGATTCTGGTATTCCGAGCGGATTCATGTTTGCGTTGTATAATACTGTTTCATACTGCTCGAGCCGAAGTGTTTGATTGTTCATTTTTCTTGCCCCTCTCATAAAATTCGATAAATAACCACTATATCTCTTTTAAATTTTGAAATCTTCTGTTATAATCTATGTTGTGTTATTATAATATTATAATTTGCTCCCGGCTTTATGGCAAGGACAAATTCAACATAAGTCTGTAAAAACAGTCTGAGAGAATGATGACATGGACTGGAGGAACACATGAAAGCGATTGTAGAACATTACGCGAAGGGTGAGTTTCAGGTTGACAGGCCTGAGGTGGAAATCTCGGAAAAGTTCTTAAAATTAAATATTGAATCAGGTACGGTATATGAGGGAAGCTTTTCTGTGAACAGCACAAATGACCATGTGATTAAAGCGATGGTATATGACAGCAGGTATATGCTCAGATTTGACAATCATACTTATATCAACCGGCGTTTCAATGTTAAATATACATTTGACGCGACCTGTCTGGAGGCGGGAAAAAATTATAAGGGGCATATCAGTATTATCACTGATGGCGGAGAATTTAAGATTCTGTACGATATCGATATTACGAATCCGTATGTGAAGTACGGAGAACAGAAGATTGACGACCTGTTTAAATTTGCAACGCTGGCAGAAAGCAACTGGGGAGAGGCGGTCAGGGTTTTTACAAGGGATGATTTTAAGCGTACCTTCATTGACCGGGACCCGATGCTCAGCAGGATCTATTCCAGCCTGATGGAGAGCCATTCGGTGAATCAGGCGCTGGAGGAGTTTCTGGTGTATGTGCATAAAAAGCGTGCACTGACCTTGTCTGTGGCAAAAGCAAAAATCAATGTGGAGATGCCGACGGAGCTGTCAAAGATATCAATCGACATCAGTAAAAATACATGGGGGTACACCAATTCAACTGTGAAGTCACAGGCTGATTTTATTATTCCGGCACGGAAGAATATTGTCAGCTCCGATTTTTGTGCCAATATGTTCTCTCTCGATGTGCTGATTTCGCCTGAGAATATTCCGGACGGAACAAATTCCGGCAAGATTATCATTGAAAATATCTATCAGACCATAGAGGTGGAGATTGTTTTGGCGCGGCCGCAGTCGAGACAGGCTATGTCTCCGCGCTCCAACAACAGGAACCATATGGTAAAGACGAATATATCAAAGCTTACACATGCGTATCTGGATTACCGCATGGACAGACTTCCGCTCAAGGAATATGTGGCGCGATCTCAGTTTGCGTTTGGCAATCTGGCACGTTATGTTCCCGAGGAGGATCTGTACCGTATCGGAATCATGCATATGAACATTATGCAGGGCGAGCTGGTGAAGGTTGAGCAGGAGTTCCTTCGTATTGAGGCCGATGTGGATAACGCAAAGCTTGATCCGCGTCAGGATTGCTATTATGCCTATCTGAAGGCTCTTCTCAGGAAGGATGAGGATGCAATTAACAGAGCCAGAAATCTGATTAAACGGAATTTCAGAACCCAGGAGGATAAAATCTTTTATTTCTGGCTGCTGCTGTTTCTTGATGATACATATACAAATGATCCGATGTCATTGTACAAGGAAATCGGAAACCTGTATGAAAACGGTTATAACAGCTGCATTATGTATTTGGAGCTGTGCGAGCTTTGGAACAATAATCCGCTGCTGCTCAAGAGGATTACGGATTTGGAGATTACTGCTGTCCGCTGGGGACTGCGGCATCAATACATTTCTGACGAGGTGATTGATGAATTTATCCGTCTGGCGGGCACAATTAAAGAATTTGATGTCAAGATATTTGGCATTATGGAGGCAATTTACGATAAAAACAAGAATATAGAGGTGCTGAAAAGCATTTGCTCAATGCTGATTGGTGCGAATAAGCTGGAGAACAAATACCACAGATTTTACCGTGACGCAGTGGAACAGTCTCTGAAGTTCATTGGCTTAAACGAGTGCTTTGTCAAGAGTATGAATTTCTCAAGGTACGATTTGATACCGCAGTCGGTATTAATGTACCTGAATTATAAGAATACCCTGAATGAGCAGGAGCTTGCGTATCTGTATGCGAATGTTATTTACAATAAGGCACAGCACATGAAGGTGTATCACGAATACAGCATGACCATGCAGGATTTCATGGAAAATATGATTATCAAGGGCAAGGTCAGCGACGATTTGACTGTGCTGTACGATGAGTTTCTGGATCCGGAGACGGTCAGCCCGCTGTATGCCGGCAAGCTGATTAATATTATATTCCGCAGGAAACTGGTATGCTTTAACAAGGGCGTCAGAGCTGTCATCGTCACGCATCAGGAGCTGGAGGAGGTACAGCGCGTGCCGATTGTAAACGGCGAGGCGTATGTGGAAATCCTGTCAAATACGGCGTCAATTATCTTTGAGGACGGCGTGGGCAACCGCTACGCAGGATCTATTCCGTACAGACTCGAGCGGATTGTGGATGAGAAAGCATATCTCGATATCTGTTGCAAATATAGTCCGCGGGATTACCGTGTACTGCTGTATAATTACAAAAAACTGGGTGATTTCACATATAAAAAAGCGGTTGAGGTCAATGCGGCAAGAGATATTGTCAACTGCGATGAAATATCTTACGATTATAAGCAGCAGGCATATCTGAATATCATTGAGTATTATCATGAGAACCTGGATGCAGATGTGCTTGTGAAGTATCTGGGTAAGCTGGATATTGAATATCTGAACCATGCAAATGCGCGGACGATTATCGCATATCTGGTCGATATGAACATGTTTGACAAGGCATTTCAGGCTGTCAAGCTTTACGGCTTCGATGAGATTGACTCTGAGGAGCTGTATCGCCTGGCGGATTATGGTGTGGAGGATTCCAATGGATTCCTGAATGAGGATTTGCTTGCAATTTGTGTGCATCTGTATAAAACAGGTAAGGTAAATGAGCGGATGCTGATTTATATTATGAACCATTTCAAGGGAGACCTGGATGAGCTCGCGGGCCTGTTTAAGGTTGCCAGAAACCGCGTAAAGGATGTATCGCTGCTGGCTGAAAATACATTGGCGCAGATGATGTTTGCAATGGGAAATGTCGAATATATTTATGATATATTCTCCGCCTATTACGAGGGAAGAAGCAGAGGTCTTGTGGTAAAGGCGTTCCTGCGTTTTGCTGCACGCAATTACCTGCTCCTTGATGAACAGACACCGGGAAATATATTCAACTGTCTGTATCTGGAGATTATGAAGGGCAATATTGATGATGAGATTTCGAGAATGGCGCTGCTGTCCTATTTTTCCAAACTCGACCGATATACGGAGGATCAGCGGGAGTGGATCAGCGAGACGGTAGGACGTTTTATGGATGCAGGCAAGATATTACCGTTTTATAAGAGCTTTAAGACCTTTATCAAGCTGCCGCAGGATGTATTCTTAAAGACATATTTGATATACAAGAGTGATCCCGGCAAGCAGATATCGGTGCGCTATGCATTTGATACGGGTACCAGACAGTCTCTTACTTATAAGAAGGAACGTGTGGATGAGATGATTCCGGGCATGTATGTGAAGGAATTTGTTGTGTTCCATGGAGAGCGTCTTGTCTACAGCATAGACGATGACATTCTTGGCACATCCTATGTGGTTGAAAGTGAGTCGCTCAAGACAAAGGAGTTCAACCGAAAGGACAGAAACAGGTTTGAGATTATCAACAGTATGCTCGTTAATCAGGAAATGCGTGAGGATAATGAGCTGCTTGAGACGCTGGATGTATATTTGAATACGGTTCATTTATTTGAGGAAAATCTGACCTTGCTATAAAATAGTATGGCTGTATATGCAGGATGGAGGAAAGTATGGCAGAAGCATATTATATCGGAATGGATTTGTGCTCAGACTCGACGCAGATTAGTTTTTATAATGATATCAAGCGTGAGCCGGAGACAGTTAATCAATTAAATAATAAAGAAACTTATATGATGCCGAATATTCTGTTTTACAGTAAGAAAACAGGAGACTGGTATGTGGGCTCCGAGGCCTCCGAGGCGCGTTTCAAGGAGGACGGTATCATTCTGGACGAGCTGTACCGCAATGCCCGGAGTGAGGAGACTGTGGATGTCGACGGGGCAAAATATACGTTTCGGCAGCTGTTTCTGCATATGCTGAAAATGCATGTTGATTCATTTTTGTACAGGTATGAGGGCGCTACCGCCAAGCGGCTTGTTATCACCATACCGGAATACAACAAGGATTTGTTCAAGGTGCTGGGAAGCTTTCACAAGGAGCTTGGCGTACCGGCGGACTGTGTCAAAATCACAAGTCACCTTGACAGCGGACTTTACTATATTTTCAATCAGAGCAGTGATTTGTGGGTGAACAGCGTAGCGCTGTTTGATTACAGTGCAGACGGTCTTAATTATTACAGAATCGACATAACCAGAGGCAAGGAGCCGGAGATAATCAGCGTTGTGCATGAGGATTATACAGCGCAGTTTAATATGGCGCTGTTTGGCGGTGATAATATACTGATGGATGTCACCTTCGCCAAAATTGCGGACTATGAAATGAAAAAGACTTACATATCGTCGGTATTTCTGACGGGACTCGGGTTCTCGGAGAAGTGGATGAATAAGTCAAGGAATATCCTGTGTCAGGGCAGACGCGTTTTTGCAGGGCAGAATATTTATACGAAGGGTGCGTGCTACAAGGCCGTCGGAGGCGAGTATGAGGAGTTTTACAGGCGGTATTTTGTGGAGACGAAGGAGAATGTGGTATATGACGTCGGAATCTCCAGCGGGGATGAGGATGACAGATTCATTCCGATTGTACTTGGCGGACGGCAGTGGTACAACATACACGGTAAAATAAATGTCATATTGGATGATACGGATAAGCTGACAATTGTGTACAGGAGCAGACAGACCGGACAGGAAATCAGGGAGGTTGTGAAGCTGCACGGAATACCGAAACGGCCGAATAAAACCTCAAAATTCTCGGTTGAGGTTGAATTTGAGGATCCGCACAAGGGTGCAGTAATTATAAAGGATATGGGATTCGGAAAACTGTTTCCGACAACAAATAAGATTTATCGTAAGGAGTTTGAGGTATAATGTCAAAAGTAATTTTATGTACAAAAAAAGAGGCATCACACCCTTTCATATTTTTGAATACCAAGGTAGAAATCAACACTTACGAGGAGCTGTGCTTTTACATATACAATAACACGGTGTTGATCAGCAAGTCCGCCCTGTCGGATAAATTGTTTGACTGGATTCGGGATGAGCTTGATATGCCGGAGCTGGCTGCCAAGCTTGTTGCATTGTCAAATAAAACGCCGTTTGCACAGGATTTGCTGGTAGAAATCTTAAATGAGGGCGATTACTACGAGCCGGAGGAAATCAAAACCTATGTGGAGGCATGGCAGAAGTACCGCCGCCTCACGGCCAGCCAGAGAAAAAAGCTGAAGGCGGACGGCTATCTCGGATATAGAAGATATATAAAGGCAGCATCTATTTACGATGATATCATTGAGAACCAGCAGGATATACAGGACCGTGTGTTTTTGGGAAATGTATACCATAACCGTGCGATTGCGTCAGCGAATAATCTGGATACGGAGGATGCGAAGAGCTATTTTCTGAAGGCATATGAGCTGAATAACAACGAGGAGTCGCTTAAGGGCTATCTGCTTGTGTTTGCGGCGGGAAATGATTCCGCAACCATAAGACAGGAAATGCGCAAATATGAATTGGACGACGACCATTTTGAAAATCTCATGCTGGAGATAGGCGATTCCAATGATGATGTGCGGGAAATGACAATTTATACAATGCTGCAGAGAGCCATTTACAACCGCATGAATAAGGATATGATTGATTACGATAAGAGAATGGACATAATATTAGGGCAGCTTAAGGATGAGTTCAGAGAGCAGGCAATTTGATGAAATTATTTGATAGAATCCGCGCCTTTCTGCTTGATGAGCCGGATGAAACAAATGAATATGACGATGAGGATCGTGCAGCTGCGGCTGAGGAAACGGCGGATGAGCCGGTTGATACCGTCGAGGTTCATTCCGTACGGGCGAAGCATGCTCTGGCAAATGAGAGAAAGCTGGTGCAGGATTTTTGCGAACAGCTGATTGACGTGTCGGCGCATATGGAGGAAGCAAAGCGGGAATACCGGATTGTGACGGAATATCTGTCGGATATCCAGAGGATAGAGGAATTGCCGATTTCCATGGCAAATGAGCTGATTCAGACGGCGGAGCAGATAGACAGACTTGACAAAGACAGGCAAAGCTATATACAATCAGAGAATCTTCTGCCTGTTGAACAGTATAATCTGCTGAGTGCCTACGATGGCGAGGTCATTGATACCATCAAGAACCTGAATGATATGGAGATGCGGGATTCCATGCTGAAGAGTGACATGGGGCATCTGGAGGGGGAAAAGGAAGACCTCAAATATAACAGGCTGGAATATACCGACAGAGCGGAACGTCTGCGTGGAATTATTATTACGCTGCTCGTGCTGTTTTTGCTCACGAGCGGCGGATTGTTTGCTTATGCGCTGGTGACAAAAAAGAGTGTGACACTATATGCGCTCCTGACGGGTGCTGTGGCGATGATTGCGTTTGTCATATTTTATATAAGATACAGCAATTTGCAAAATGAGGTGCGTGATACCGATGCAAAATTAAACCGCGCCATATCACTGTTGAACAAGGTCAAGGTCAAATATATAAACAATACAAATGCGTTGGATTATATATATGATAAATTCGATATTAGCTCCGCAAAGGAGCTGGAATATCGTTTCGAGCTGTACAATACCATGGTGCGGGACGAGAAAAAATACTATCAGGCAAACAGCGAGCTTCGGGTGCTGCACGATACACTGACAGCACAGCTGACTCGTATCGGTGTGAAGGATCCGCAGGTATGGCTGAAACAGGTGGGCGCAATCACGGACCGGCGCGAGATGGTAGAGATTAAGCACGGACTCAATGAGAGAAGGCAGAATTTGCGCGAGCGCATTGCAACCTGCGAAAAAATTCAGGATAACGCCTGTACTGCGCTTCGGGCCGCAGTAGCCGCAAATGCGGGGATGGAGAGCTACATCAGAGAACTGCTTGCACCACACAAGATTAAGATAGACAATTAATATTCAAATACATTGGAGGTTTTTACATCATGGCCAAGGAATTGGAGAAAACGTATAATCCCTCTGAGATTGAGGGAAGATTGTATGAGAAATGGGTGAAAAATAAATATTTTCACGCAGAGGTGGATAGAAGCAGGAAACCATTTACAATTGTGATGCCGCCGCCAAACATCACCGGGCAGCTTCATATGGGACATGCCCTTGACAATACGATGCAGGATATTCTGATCCGTTTTAAGCGTATGCAGGGATATAACGCGCTGTGGCAGCCGGGTACAGACCATGCGGCAATCGCTACCGAGGTTAAGGTAATTGAGACGCTGAAGAAGGAAGGAATTGAGAAGGAAGACCTTGGGCGGGAAAAGTTTTTGGAGCGTGTATGGGACTGGAGAAGAGAGTACGGCGGTAAAATCGTCAATCAGCTGAAAAAGATGGGCTCCTCAGCCGATTGGGACAGAGAACGCTTTACGATGGATGAGGGGAATAACAAGGCGGTAACCGAGGTATTCTGCAGGCTCTATGAAAAAGGGTATATGTACAGAGGCTCCCGTATCGTCAACTGGTGTCCGGTGTGTCAGACATCCATATCAGACGCAGAGGTTATCCATGAGGAGCAGGATGGATTTTTCTGGCATATTAACTATCCGGTTGTGGGCGAGGAAGGCAGATTTGTTGAGATTGCCACCACAAGACCTGAGACGATGCTCGGTGATACCGCAGTTGCGGTCAATCCGGATGACGTGCGGTATCAGGACATCGTCGGCAAGATGCTCAGGCTGCCGCTTACCGACCGCGAGATACCGGTAATTGCGGATTCCTATGTAGATAAAGAATTCGGAACAGGCTGTGTGAAGATTACACCGGCGCATGATCCGAATGATTTTGAGGTCGGACAGCGCCATAATCTGGAAGAAATCAATATCATGAACGATGATGCGACAATAAATAGTCTGGGCGGCAAGTACGCCGGTATGGACAGATACGAGGCGCGTAAGGCTATGTTGGAGGACCTGAAAGCACAGGGCCTTTTGGTTAAGGCCGTTCCGCATACCCATATGGTAGGTACGCATGACCGCTGCAAGACAACTGTCGAGCCGCTTGTGAAGCCACAGTGGTTTGTAAAAATGTCCGAGATGGCAAAGCCGGCAAAGGAAGCGGTTATGTCGGGAAAGCTGAAGCTGATTCCTGAGAGAATGGATAAAACATATTATAATTGGCTGGATAATATCAGAGACTGGTGTGTATCCAGACAGCTGTGGTGGGGACACAGGATTCCTGCCTATTACTGTCAGGCCTGCGGTGAGGTTATTGTGGCAAAGGAAACGCCTTGCTCTTGTTCGAAGTGCGGTTGCACAGACCTGAAGCAGGATGAGGATACTCTTGATACATGGTTCTCATCAGCGCTGTGGCCGTTCTCTACGCTTGGCTGGCCTGACAAGACGGAGGATTTGGATTATTTTTTCCCGACGGATGTGCTGGTTACGGGTTATGATATTATTTTCTTCTGGGTTATCAGGATGGTATTCTCGTCTATCGAGCAGACGGGTGAGCTGCCGTTCCATACCGTTTTGTTTCACGGTCTGGTCCGTGACGACCAGGGGCGCAAGATGAGCAAGTCGCTTGGAAACGGTATTGATCCGCTTGAGGTTATAGAAAAATACGGTGCCGACGCACTTCGTTTTACGCTGGTAACGGGAAATGCACCGGGCAACGATATGCGCTTTTATTGGGAGCGCGTGGAGGCAAGCCGTAATTTTGCGAATAAGATATGGAATGCATCAAGATTTATCATGATGAATATAGAGAAGGCTGATATTTCCAATGTTTCACTTTCAGAGCTGACAATCGCAGACAGATGGATTTTATCTAAAATGAATGATTTGGTTGTCGAAGTGACGGACAACATGGACAAATATGAGCTGGGTATTGCGGTATCTAAGCTGTATGATTTCCTGTGGGAGGAGTTCTGCGACTGGTATATCGAGATGGTGAAACCGAGATTATGGAATGACGAGGATGAGACGAAGGCTGCGGCGCTCTGGACACTTAAAACCGTGCTGACGAGCGGTCTGAAGCTTCTTCATCCATATATGCCGTTTGTTACGGAGGAAATTTTCTGCACATTGACAGATGAGGAATCAATTATGATTTCCAGCTGGCCGGAGTATAATAAGGCTTATGATTTTAAGGATGATGAAGCTGCCGTGGACAAAATCAAGGAGGCAGTGAGGGGAATCAGAAATATCCGAAGCGGGATGAATGTTGCGCCGAGCAGGAAAGCGACAGTTTATGTTGTATCCTCAAAGGAAAGGATCCGTGATATTTTTACGGCAAGCAGGAGTTTCTTTGGAATGCTCGGACATGCGAGTGATGTCATTGTGCAGGAAAACAGGGACGGCATTGCGGAGGATGCGGTTTCTGTGGTTATTCATGACGCGGTGGTATATATGCCGTTTGCCGAGCTCGTTGATGTTGCAAAAGAAATTGAGCGGCTGACAAAGGAACAAAACCGGCTTGAGGGAGAAATCAAGAGAGCGTCCGGTATGCTTTCCAATCCAAAGTTTGTGGATAAAGCTCCGGCAGCGAAGGTGGAAGAGGAGCGCGCAAAGCTGACGAAATATACGGAGACGCTGGAGCAGGTTAAGGAGAGATTGACACAGTTGTCAAAGTAGCGGGCAGTTGTTAAGAGGGATACTATGAATTACGAAAAGGTTATGAAAAAGAAAATTCAAAATTATCTGCTGGCACCGGTATTTATATCAATGCTGCTGGTTATAATGTGCATTTCTCTGTATTTTATCAACAGAAAATGCGCTGTGATTGTGAGCATTGTGGTGGCGATTGTATTAATTGCACTGTTTGTGCTGTATATCAGGTCCAAATCAAGTATTATGCCTATTTTGCTGCGCTTTGCACTGGAGCAGGGACAGATACAAAAGGAATTGCTGAGAGAGCTGGCAGTGCCGTATGCACTGCTTGATTCGGACGGCAAGATTCTTTGGGGCAATGATTTGTTTGTCGAGAAGATAGCAGAGGGTTCCAAAAAGAGAATCCGAAAGAATATTTCAGTATTTTTTCCGGCAATAGGCACTGAGGTGCTGGGCAGCGAAAAGGAGATGAATCTGGATGTTGCGTTTGCAGATACCAGATATAGCGCACTGATTAAAAAAATTCATTTTGAAGGTGTGTTTGAGGATGGGGACGTTGTTGTTGAGCCTGACGGGGAAGGTCTGATTGCGCTTTATCTGTTTGATGTGACTGAATTGAGACGGTACATGCGGGAAAATGAGGAGCAGAGGCTGGTTGCAGGCTTACTGTATATCGACAATTACGACGAGGTTATGGACAATACGGAGGAGGTGCGGCACTCTCTGGTTGAGGCGCTGGTGGACCGCCGTATTAATATGTATATGTCAACGATTGATGCGATTGGCAAGAAGATGGAGAAGGATAAATATTTCTTTGTATTCCAGCAAAAATATCTGCCACAGCTCAAGGAGACAAAGTTTGCAATTCTTGATGAAGTAAAAAGTATTAATGTAGGTAATGAGATTCCGATTACACTCAGTATCGGTGTGGGCGCTGAGGCGGGTAATTTTACTGAGGCATATGAGTACGCGAGAGTTGCAATCGGACTTGCACTTGGCCGCGGCGGAGATCAGGCGGTCGTCAAGTATGGAGATAAAATATCCTATTTCGGAGGAAAGAGCGGCGGAACGGAGAAGACGACCAGAGTGAAAGCCCGTGTAAAGGCACAGGCATTCAAGGAGCTGCTCAATAACAAGGATACGGTTATTATCATGGGACATAAACGACCGGATGCCGATTCCTTTGGAGCTGCGGTCGGCGTATATCGCTTGGTGAAGACACTCGGAAAGAATGCGCATATTGTCATCAATGAGGTGACATCGGCAATCCGTCCGATTATTACCGGCTTCAGCGGTAACAGTGTTTATGGTGAGGATATGATAATCAACAGCCAACAGGCGGTTGACAGTGTTGATGATACGACACTGGTGACTGTGGTGGATGTCAATAAGCCGAGTATGACGGAGTGTGAAGAATTGCTTGACCTGACAAAATCGGTGGTTGTCTTTGATCATCACAGGGAAACGAATGAGAAGATTGAAAATGCGATTTTGTCCTATGTGGAGCCGTATGCCTCATCAGCCTGCGAAATGGTGGCGGAGATGCTGCAGTATATTGATGAGAAGGTCAGGATCAGGCCGGTGGAAGCAGATGCCATGTATGCTGGAATTGTTATAGATACAGATAATTTTGTGACGAAGACAGGCGTCAGAACATTTGAGGCAGCGTCATATCTGCGCAGAAGCGGTGCGGATGTTGTCAGAGTCAGGAAAATGTTCAGAAGTGATATGTACACATACAGGCAGCTTGCAGAGGGTGTTTTAAATTCAGAGATATATATGAACGCCTTTGCGTTGTCTTCTGTACAGCCAAATGAGTCGGATGCGCCGACTGTGGTGGCAGCGAAGGTGGCAAATGATCTGCTTAATGTGGAGGGGGTTCGGGCCTCCTTTGTGGTGACAGAGCAGGAGCATGTGGCATATGTGAGCGCCCGTTCCGTGGATGATATCAACGTTCAGGTGATTATGGAAAGGCTGGGCGGCGGCGGACACGCCAATATTGCGGGAGCACAGCTGAAGGATACAACGAGCTATGAGGCGCTTGCGCAGATTAAGGACCTTCTTGATACGATGTACAAGGAAGGCGATTTATAGAAATTAATGGTTGTCGATGACGGGAGGAATTTGTTATGAAGGTTATACTTTTACAGGATGTAAAAAGTCTGGGTAAAAAAGATCAGATTGTCGATGTGTCCGACGGATACGCAAGAAATTATGTGTTGCCGAAGAAGCTGGGCATTGAGGCAACACCGAAAAATCTGAATGAGTTAAAGCTGAAAAAGGCGCATGAGGATAAGGTGGCCGCACAACTGCTGGCTGAGGCGCAGGCGCTGGCGGATCAGATGAAGGAGGAGAATGTCACCCTGTCAATCAAGGTCGGAGAGGGTGGAAAAACCTTTGGCTCCGTGTCGTCTAAGGAGGTTGCCGAGGCAGTTAAAAAACAGCTTGGACACGATATTGATAAGAAGAAGATTGTACTCAGGGAGCCGATTAAGAGCGTGGGTACGCATATCGTGGATATCAAGCTGCATACAAAGGTGACTGCACAGCTCAGCGTAAAGGTGACCGAAGAAAAATAACAGAATATACCTTGTGGGATGCCATTCTATATATAGAATGGCATGACACAGTGTACATAAAGGATACGACAGATTTTCCGTGTTTATTAGTGATTTTTAAGTTTACTTTAGAGGATGAAACAGATGGATGAGAATAGTATCAGACGT
Source organism: uncultured Bacteroides sp. (assembly GCA_964405715.1). Classification (GTDB taxonomy): domain Bacteria; phylum Bacillota; class Clostridia; order Lachnospirales; family Lachnospiraceae; genus Coprococcus_C. Next base: position 23,509 of record CAYOOW010000020.1, on the reverse strand, counting down.
ATACAGCCGCATAACAAGGAGGCAGAGCAGTCAGTGATTGGCGCGATGCTGATGGACAGGGATGTGATTTCGGATATTGCTGATCTGCTTTCCAGAGAAGATTTTTATAATGCCCAATATGGTATTTTATATGAGGCGATGGTAGAGCTTTACAATGAGGGCAAGCCGGTTGATATGGTGACCTTGAGTGAACGTCTGCGTATGAAGGAGGTTCCTGAGGAAATCAGCAGTCCGGCATTTATTGCCGAGATTATCGCTGCGGTGCCGACCTCCGCGAACGCCGCACATTACGCACAGATTGTACAGGATAAGGCAACACTGCGCCGTCTGATTCGTTTGTGTGAGGATACGGTGAAGGACAGCTATCTGGCAAATGAAAAGGTAGATACCATTCTGGAGGAGGCGGAGCAGAATATTTTCCGGCTGGTGCAGAACAGAAACGGTTCCTCAGACATTGTTCCGATTAGCAAGATTGTGATTAATGTAATCGGGGAGATTGAGGAGGCTGCCAGAAACAAGGGCAAGGTAACCGGTCTGCCTACAGGCTTTACGGATTTGGACAATATGCTGACAGGCATGCATGGCGGTGAGCTGCTGCTTGTCGCAGCACGTCCCGCAATGGGCAAGACGGCATTTGTATTGAATATTGCCCATGACCTTGCTGTGACGCATAATACGCCATGTGCGCTGTTTTCACTGGAGATGAGTAAGGAACAGCTTGTCTCCCGTATGATTGCCATCGATGCAATGGTTGATTCAAAAAGCATGAAGCTTGGAGAGCTTTCTGATGATGATTGGGATAAGGTTATTGAGAGCACGGAGGCGATAGCCAAGGCACCATTGTATATTGATGATAATTCCTCTATAACGGTTTCTGAGCTGCGCTCCAGATGCAGAAAGCTGAAGCAGAATCACGATATCGGCTTGATTATATTGGACTATCTGCAATTGATGAGTACAACGAGGCATGTGGAGTCCCGGCAGCAGTTTATATCGGATGTGTCTCGTGCATTGAAGAACATAGCAAGGGAGCTAAATGTTCCGGTCATCGCATTATCACAGCTTTCGCGGGCAGTGGATTCGAGACCTGAACACAAGCCTGTACTGTCGGATTTGCGTGAGTCGGGCGCCATAGAGCAGGATGCGGATGTGGTTATGTTTATCTATCGTGATGAGTATTATAATCCGGAGACAACGACAAAGCCGCAGACTGCTGAGATTATTATAGCAAAGCAGCGCAACGGTGAAACAGGAAGCGTTGATTTGCGCTGGATAGGAAAGTATACAAAATTTGCAGATCCCGAAAAGCATTATCAGGGATAAAAATTGAACTGCCCGATTATCTTCATGTGGCAATGCAACAAAAAAACGGTGTTGGAACCTTCGTTCCAGCACCGTTTTGATTGATATCTTATAATGCGTCAACGAGCTTCTTCAATGCTGCGAGTGCCTCATCCGGAAGCTTGTCATAGCCGTCCTTGGCAGTTGCGAACTTCTCTACTGCATCAACACGGTTCTGCATAGCAGCCTTGAGCTGTGCTCTGTAATCAGGATCTTCAAGATTTGGCTTAAAGTCAGCAGTCTTTCCTGACCAGTCGTACATGATTTCGATATCCTCGAAGTCACCCCACTTTTCGAACTTAGCCTTGCCCTCAACGATTGTCTCAAGAATGCCGAGTGTATCGGCAGGCTTACATTTTGTACCCATGAAATCACCGGTATTTACGATGTAGCAGTCAACATTTTTCTCCTCAACGAGCTTCTTGAATTTTACGTAATCGTTTACCAGAGGGTATGTTCTGAATGGGTTAGCGTAAGGAACAATACGAAGTGCGTTCATATCTGTACCTGCTGCAACACGCTCTGCAGTTGAAGTCTTGGTTGCAAGTGTTGCACCCATAACTGATGCAAGAGCAGCACCCTTAAGCTTAACAACCGGCGGGATAGTAGGATCCTTCATAATCCAGAATATAGCGTTTACAGGGGATTCAATCTTATCTACACGGTTTGGTGACCACAGCTTGGACTTGATAGCACGTCCGTTACCGTTTCTGATATCCTCGGTAACAAGCTGAATCTTGCCGTCCTCATCCATCGTAGCTGAGCAGTTCTGAACTGTAAGCAGATACTTGTTGTCAGGACATCCTGTAGGATAATCGGCTGTTTTGTCAAAGTAGGTTGGCTCAAGTGCGATAGATGCACATGTATCGGAGTTGATGATGAAAGCGTCATCATGAAGCACCTTGATACCGCCAAATGCGTCGTACTTGCCGCCATGCTTAGCATGTGTCAGTGTTGATTTACCTGAGCCTGACAGACCGTATACGGAAGCAACGAACTTCTTGCCGCCCTCGAGAGAGTACTCCTTCTGTCCGCCGTGGCATGATGCATAACCGTTTCTGTTTGCAAGAGCCCATGCCATGGTAAGTGTACCCTTCTTGTGCTCTCCGAAATATTTCATACCAAGGATAGCAGCGCAGTTCTGGTTTGTATCAAAATAGCAGAGCGTAAGCGGATCGCTCAGGCAGCTGTAATCAACGTCAGGACTCTCTGTAGGCTTCCACTGCGGATCAGAGAAGATGTAGATATCAGGCTCCTTGCCGTCAGCAATTGGCTTTGAATTCTTGTACATCTTTACATATTCGTCAGACATGTACTGGAAATTGAGCATCCAGTTATAGAGAAGATTCTCCTCGCCTTCAGGAATGAGAAGATGTGCCTTTGCCATAAATTCAGGATCAAGACCTACGAAACAGGTTGCATGATAAAGCTTCTTGAAACGTGTCTTGTAGATTGCATCCATAACAACCTTGTCAAGCTTTGCAGCATCTACGCCAGGCTCGCCCTTGATACGACGTGCAGCAGCGTAACGCCCGGTAACAGCACCGTCATTGAAAAGTAATACCTTTGCATCAGCGTCCAGACCGAATTCCTCACCGCGGTATACAGGCATATCGGTCACGATGGTACCAGGTGAATTCTTTGCGAGGTTGTAAGCCTCCTTTAAGGTATTAACCTTAACTACGTTATTTCCGTAATAAGCAGCTTCGATGATGGCACGTGTATTTGTAACGGCCTCACCTGTTTTAGGGAAACCGACTTTGCCGGCACCGATTTCGTCAAGTTTGTAGTTTGCTTTTGTTGACATGATTTTTCCTCCTAAATAATATATTTCATTACAATGCCGGAAGCGATTGTAATAATCGACTTAAACCTTTAGCCAACCTAAGTATATAGGCAGCTTTCAAAGAAGTCAATAATTTTAATTTAAAAAATGACTTCATATTTTTAGGTTTAGCGTTTATTTAACAGTATTCACATATGCTTCTACCCTGTCGCGAAGCAGGTAGAACTGGCAGGGTCCGGCATCCAGCAGAACCTTATGAAAATCGCATTCATTGAACCTGTCACCAAGCTCTGCTTCAGCGTATTCCCTGAGTTCCTTAAATTCCAGCCAGCCGAGCACATACATCTGATAATTTCCCGGTTCGGCTATAACATAATCCATAATATCCTGTGCAGCATCACCGTTAAAGCCGTTCTCGGTGAGATAATTGCCGGTGTCCTCCAAATCCCAGCCCTCATAATTAACGCCGATTTCGACACGTGCGCTGACAAGAAGGTTCAATTCGCTGTTGATACGTTCAAGGTCCGCATATATTTCATTGTCGTATCCGTCATAGTAGTCAAAGGACATGAGCTCCACATAGGTTGCCCATCCCTCCTGATAGCCGTTAAAATTAAGCAGACTGCGGATCGGTTCAGGATCGTTGGACAAAAAGTATACAAACTGATACATATGTCCCGGTACACCCTCATGTGCCAGCGTGGACCACAGGGAACCTGCCCCGTCACTTTCCAGATTCGTATAGATTGCGTTATTTTCGTAGTCATCGAGCGGAGGTGTCATAAAGAATGCAGGGCTGACGATATCCTCAAGTGATTCGTGTACCGGTTCGATTGTAAAATCAATGTCCGGAATATCCGGAAATCTGTCAGAGGCAGCATCCTCAAAGAACTCGATTGTCTCCTTTGGATCTACATCGTCATACAGTGATTCCATATCCTCATAATAGCTGATGTATGCTTCATAGTCGCTCATGGCAATGCTGTAAAATTCAGACATCACACCGTCAATGGAGTCGTCGAGAAGCTCGATGATTTCCTCCGGCGTTTTATCGGAACCGACCTTGTCTTTAATCAGATATTCATAGTATTCTGTTCCGCCATCGAAATATGCGAGTCCCAGATCATTTTTTCCTGCATTTTTATTTTTCTTGAAGAAAGCAATCGTATTCTCATATGTCGGAATAATATATTCCATGACCGCATCATGGTTTTTTTGTTTATACTCTTCTGCCTGTTCCGCCGTTAAGTCAGGCACTTCTCCGATGTTTGCATTGAAGGTTTCAATCAGCAGATTTTCCTCCGGTGTGGCGATAAAATCCGAACATTGTCTGATAACCTCATTGGCAGACTGTGTATTCATGAACAAGCCCTTGTCAATCTTTATCTGCTCAAAGTCAAGCCATACCTGAAAATAGTCCGGTGTCAATTCAAGGAGCTTTAGGTAATCATCTACATCATCCCGGTCATAAAATGTATACTCAGCTAATGTAACAGGAAGATTGCTGTGTAGACCGCTGGTATAAGCAAATGGTTCATAGAGATAAGGGTTCTCATAGGACAAAAGGTTTGTCTGCAAATACTCGTATAATACATCATAGGTAAATTTCTGGTCTGCTGTCAGGAGTTCATAGTCAAATTCCTCGAGCTTTGCAATTTCATCCTCCGTCTCCGCTTTGTCCTCTGCGGTTGCTTCTTCTGAGATATCGGTGTCTCCATAGGTGACCTCCGGCGGTGTGATACCGTAATCTTCCGGATGCGCCAGCGTATAGTGAAGTGTCAGGGTATCACTCACGACATTTTCATCAAAGGTTTCCTGAAGATATTCAGAAAATTCCTCCTGCTCCTCCAGAGCTTCCGGAGAGGAAGGATCAGCCATGACAGGCTGGGATTCTTCCGTGGTCGCACTTTCATCGGCGGCATCAGTGTCTGTTGTCTGCTCGATGGTTACCTGTTCGGTATTGCCCTCGGATGTGTTGTCCGTTGTTTTGGAGCATCCGCATATGGAAAGCATCATACCGGCAGCCAGTACGATAGCAGTCAGTTTCTTCCTTAATTTAAACATAAAATCCTCCTTATTATTCATTGATGAAGAATAGCTACAATAAATATATAAACTATTATATACATATTCACAGAAAAAATCAATTTACTTGAGATTTTAGTACATGGTACTGTGAATGCTTTCACCGGCAGAAACGGCAGCGTCGTACGATGTGGAATTTGGGCGGAATTTTGTGCGCGAAAGATGCATAATAACCTGAATATGTGTGTTAAAGTGAAGGGTATCAGGATATCTGAGAAGGAATGCATATTGTACAAGGAGGAATCTGATATGGAAGAAATGAGCATTAAGGATGCGGCAAAAAAGCTGAATGTTGAGGCGCATGTACTGCGTTACTGGGAGGACGAGCTTAAGCTTGATATAAAACGTAACTCTATGGGGCATCGCTATTATGATGAGAGGGATATCCGAATGTTTCAGGAGGTACAGGCGCTTAAAACCAGGGGATTTACCTTAAAGGATATCAGGCTCGGAATCGACAGACAGAAACGGGCAGGAGAGGCAGCGGGAAATAAAATGCCTGCCGACGGGCTCCCGGAACCGGATGACGGCAGTAAAAGCGATGCGGCCCGGGACGCTGATTCCGGACAGGAAGACACGGGCATGAAGGTAGTGGACTTTAAGCTTGCACAGATGCAGACGGCAATGAATAAAATCGTGGCAAACGCGTTGCGTGAAAATAGGGATATCATAACGACATCCATAAAGTCGGAGATTACGGCGGATGTCATGCGACAGTTTGATACGGTCATGAGGGAAAAGGAGGAGCGGGAGGAGGAACGCTTCCGCCGGCTCGATGAGATGCTGCGGCAGATGCAAAGGGCAAACGAGGAGGCGGCTGCCACGAAAACAAAACGGAAATTCGGAAGAAAACGATAGAGAAGCGGACAAAACCTTATTGAAAATGTGTCTGCCGGCAAGTATAATATAGAATAAATTCATCATGTAACACAGTTGTCAATCATTCCACATTAGTAATGATGAAACCTTGAAATTTTACCTTGAAAATGATATTCTCTATGTCAGCATTTCTTTTGATAACGGAGAGACAATGGTCTATAGGAAAAGAGGAAAAGGATGAGGCTAAATATTTTATATGAGGATGAATACCTGCTGGCATGTGTAAAGCCCTCGGGCGTACCGTCCCAGGGAGATAAATCAAACGATGAGGATATGGTCACACATGTCAGACATTATCTGTATGACCATTCCGAGACGGATGAGGAGCCCTATGTGGCGGTAATACACAGGCTTGACCGACCCGTAGGGGGTGTGATGTTATTTGCAAAGACACCCACTGTGGCGGCGAAGCTGTCCGACCGGATGCAGGATGGCGGGATTGTGAAATACTATCAGGCAATTCTTACGGGAGAGCTTCCGGATATGGATGGTGAGATGGTGGATTATCTCGTAAGGAATCCTAAGAATAACACTGCCCGTATTGCAAAAAAAGGTGAAAAGGGAGCCAAAAGGGCAGAACTCTCTTATGAGGTCATAGATGTTTTTGAAACCAGCGAGGGTGTATTATCTTATGTGTTAATTAATCTGGCCACAGGCAGACATCATCAGATTCGTGCTCAGATGGCAGCCCGTGGATGCGGTATCTGGGGAGATACAAAATATAATCCGCGGTTTATGGGGCAAAAGAAAAAATATATACAGATTGGTCTGTATGCTTCCAGAATGGAGCTTGAGCACCCTGTGACGGGTGAACCGCTGGTATTCAAGCATGAACCGGAGGGCCCGGCATTCGATGTGATTGAAATGGATGAATTCGAGTGACGGCGGAGCAGATACAAGCGTCGGGCAGAAAAAGACATAATATATTAAGAAGAGAGGAAAAAAGATGGCTAAGGATAAGAAATTAGTAGAACAGATTACCTCGATGGAAGAGGATTTTGCACAATGGTATACGGATGTGGTAAAAAAAGCCGGATTGATTGATTATACAAGCGTAAAGGGATGTATGGTGATTAAACCGGCAGGTTATGCTATATGGGAGCTGATTCAGAGACAGCTGGATGACAGATTTAAGGAGACGGGTGTGGAGAATGTATATCTTCCGATGTTCATACCCGAAAGTCTGCTGCAGAAAGAAAAGGACCATGTAGAAGGCTTTGCACCGGAGGTGGCATGGGTGACCTACGGCGGCTTAAATCAGCTTCAGGAAAGATTGTGTGTAAGACCAACCTCCGAGACTTTATTCTGTGATTTTTATCAGAAGGAGATACAGTCCTACAGAGATTTACCGAAGGTATATAACCAGTGGTGCTCTGTTGTGAGATGGGAGAAGGAGACAAGACCGTTCCTGCGCTCCAGAGAATTTCTGTGGCAGGAGGGACACACGGCGCATGCCACGGCAGAGGAGGCAGAGGAAAGAACCATACAGATGCTTAACGTATACGCGAGATTCTGTGAGGAAGTGCTTGCGATGCCTGTTATCAAGGGACGCAAGACGGACAAGGAGAAATTTGCCGGTGCGGAGGCCACATATACCATTGAGGCATTGATGCATGACGGAAAAGCGCTTCAGTCAGGAACAAGCCACAATTTCGGTGACGGTTTTGCAAAGGCGTTTGGAATTCAGTATACGGATAAGGAAAATAAACTGCAATATGTGCATCAGACCTCATGGGGTATGACAACCAGACTGATTGGAGCAATTATAATGGTGCATGGTGACGACAGCGGTCTTGTATTGCCGCCGAGGGTTGCGCCTACACAGGTGATGGTTGTTCCGATTATGCAGAAGAAGGAGGGCGTGCTTGACAAGGCATTTGAATTAAAGAGCATGCTTGCGAAAAATTATCGTGTGAAGGTGGATGATTCGGACAAGAATCCGGGCTTTAAGTTTGCAGAGCAGGAGATGCGCGGTATTCCGCTTCGTGTCGAGATAGGACCGAAGGATATAGAGGCAGGTCAGGCAGTGATTGTCAGAAGAGATACGAGAGAGAAAACGATTGCTGCATTTGATGAGCTCGATGCCAAGGTGGGTGAGCTTCTTGAGACAATGCAGAACGATATGTATGAGCGTGCAAAGGCGCACAGAGATTCTCACACTTATGTGGCAAGGGATTGGGATGAATTTACGGATATTCTGGAGCATAAGCCGGGCTTCATCAAAGCGATGTGGTGCGGTGATGAGTCGTGCGAGACCGCAATTAAAGATGAGACGGGTGCAACGACAAGATGTATGCCGTTTGAGCAGGAAAATCTGGGCGATGTGTGCGTCCATTGCGGAAAACCGGCGAAAAAGATGGCATATTTCGGACGAGCCTATTAAGCTTGCATAAGCGGAGGCATCCCGGTTCTTATATGGAGGAAAAGCATGAAGATAAACATACCGGCGGGGGCCAGATATATTATAAATGAGCTGAACGGGCACGGATACGAGGCATATATCGTCGGCGGCTGTGTCAGGGACAGTCTGCTCGGCAATAAGCCGAATGACTGGGATATCACAACATCGGCGACACCGACGCAGGTTAAGGAAATCTTTCACAGAACGGTAGATACCGGAATACAGCATGGTACGGTGACCGTGCTTGTGGATAGAAAATATTCCGGGAATCATGAGAATACATCGGAACAGGAGACCGTACAGCATGCAGATTATGCATACGAGGTCACGACCTATCGGGTGGACGGAAAATATGAGGACCACAGAAGACCAAAGGAGGTTGCATTTACGGTAAGCCTCGAGGAGGATTTAAAAAGACGGGATTTTACGATAAATGCCATGGCATATAATGATAAGCAGGGTATCATTGATATTTTCGGCGGACAGGAGGATGTGAAGACCGGCGTGATTCGCTGTGTGGGAAGTCCGGAGGAACGGTTCGGAGAGGATGCACTGCGGATTTTGCGTGCGGTGCGGTTTGCGGCACAGCTTGGTTTTGAAATCGATGCCGATACGCGCACGGCTATGCGGGTACAGGGAAAATTTCTGCGTGACATCAGTGCGGAGCGTATACAGGTAGAGCTTACAAAGCTGCTTCTGTCGGATCATCCCGATATGCTGGTTGAGGCGTATGAGCTTGGGCTGACACAGGTTTTTCTTCCCGAGTTTGATAGGATGATGGAGACGGAGCAGAATAATCCATACCATAAATACACGGTCGGAATCCATACGGTGAAGGTGATAGAGCATGTTCCGAAAAAAATGATTATTCGATATGCTGCGCTCTTGCACGATGTGGGTAAACCGGACACAAAGCATACGGGAGACGACGGAACAGATCATTTTTACGGACATCAGAAGAAAAGCGCAAAAATGGCGAATGCCATTCTGCACAGATTGAAGATGGATAATCATACGATAGATGCCGTTTGCAACCTTGTGCTGAATCATGACTACGGAATCAGCGGGGACGGGCTTGGTATCAGGTCGTTCCGGAGATTTCTGGGAAACCTCGGCAGGGATAATTTTGAGGATTTTATCACGCTCAGAAAGGCAGATATGGCGGGACAGAGCGATTACAATCTGGAATCCCGACGCAGAGCCGTAACCGAGATGGAGGAGATGTACCGGGTGGTTATGGAGGAACAGCAGTGCATCCGTATAGCTGATCTTGCAATCGGCGGACGGGATTTAATTGCGCTTGGAATGAAGCCGGGCCGTGACATAGGAAATATGCTCAATATGCTGCTGGAACGTGTTCTGGATGAGCCCGAACAAAACAGCAGGGAACGGCTTTTGCAGCTTGCGAGGTCGTTTATGGAGCATAAATAAATATAATATGCATGAAAATTCCCTTTTGGACATACAATTAACAAGATTGATGTTTGGAGGGGATTTTTTGTCTGATAAAATGTCTGAGGTATATGAAACGTATGATATGGAAATCCGACAGACCATGCGCGGCAGGGGTGCGATTCTTTTGTCAACGGACAGAGGTTTGTTTCAATTAAAATCACCGGATGTAAATGAGAGCAGACTTATAGCAGAATTTCAGTTTAAAGAAAAATTACATGATATGGGATTTCCGCATATTGACAGGTGCGTGAAAAATAACAGGAATGAGCTCGTGACATATGACAGATATAATAATCCCTATGTCATGCGGTATTTTTTTGAGGGAAGAGAGTGTAATTTGACGGTACCGGAGGAGGTCAGACTTGCCGTGGATAATCTGGCGCGTCTGCATCTTGTCTGCCGAGAGATATGGAGAAGCACAGAGGGGGATGTACATATCCGTATTTGCAATGATTTCCGCAAGCGGAATCAGGAACTGAAAAGGGTGAGGAATTTCATGGTAAAACAAAAGAAGAAAAGGGAGTTTGAGACGGTCTATCTGAAGGCGTATGACTATTTTTATAACCAGGCAAAGCAGTGTGAGGAGCATGCGGAAGACGGAGACAGAAAGGAAAAAGAAGCAGGAACGCAGTGCAGCAGTCGGGCGCATTTGGGATATTGCCACGGCATGTATAATCAGCACAGCGTGATACTCACGCAGACCGAGGCGGGACCGGCGGTGGCGGGGACAATAAACTTTGACAGATTTTACGTGGGAAATCAGTTGAGTGACCTGTATCATTTTATGCGGAAGGCGCTGGAGAAAAACAATTATAGCTTTGAGCTTGCAGAACAGATTATCGGGCGTTACAATGATACCTGCCCGTTAGACAGGCGGGATATGGAATATATCTATATACAGTACAGATATCCCGAAAAATTTTACAAAATCAGTAATCAGTATATGAATGCACCGAAAAACTGGATATCTCCGAAAATGCTGGAAAAACTGGAACGGGTAATCGAGGATGAGGATAAAAAACAACGTGTTCTGGAAAAGTTAAAAAATATATATAATCACTTCACATTTTGAAAAATATCTTGTATAATACAATAGCTATGTTATGTCCCGTTTGATTATATTGAATGAGGGGAAGAGGCTTTGCGGCATAGAATAGGGTGATTGGTTTTTATGCGAAAAAAGATAATATTTATGCTCCTGACAGTGTTGCTTGTCTCGGGTACGGGATGCTCCCAAAGTGGGAATGTCAAGGTGTATGAGGATACAGAGGAAACTGTAATCAGTCATGATGAAAAGACAATGGCCGCGGTAATAACAGACATTGATATTGAGCATAATATTATTGGTTTTGTGGATTGTCTGACCGGCGGCATGAGTTCCCTGATTTATCATGGCGGTGTCATGATTTCCGATACCTATGGAAATGAAATCGGCATCAGCGGATTATCCTGCGGCATGGTGGTTGATGTCGACTATTATGCAGATACGGGAAAGCTGGTAAGCGTGGCTGTCAGCAGCAATGCAGTAGTCCGAAAGGGAGTCAGCAAGTTTTCCGTTGATATGGAGAACAGAAAGGCAACCTACAAGGGAACCAGCTGCACGATGTCACAGTATGTGACGGCCTATGATGGTGATACAAAGATAGATATCATGGAGGTTAATACAGAGGATCAGGTAACGCTTTATCTGTATGGCGATAAGCTTGTCTCTGTGGTGATTGAGCTCGGACATGGCTATGTACGGCTGAATAATCAGAGTACCTATATCGGAGGTATGGTCGAAATCGGATATGATGTGATTGTTCCGGTTACGGAGGATATGCTGCTTACGGTGCGAGAGGGGACCTATATGCTGCGAATTAATAAAGACGGCTATAGCAGCAGCAAGGAAGTGACTGTCACCAGAGGAAAGGAAACAGGGGTTGATCTTCAGGATATAGCAATACCGACCGGTACTGCAGCGTTTGATGTGACGCCGGCCGACGCGGACATTTATGTGTCCGGAAATAAAATTGATGGAAATACTTATACAAATCTGTATGGGAGTTATACTATAAAGGTAGAGGCAGACGGGTATAAGACTTTTAACGGGAGCTTTAAAATTGACGAGGCAGTTCATTCATATACAATTAGTCTGAAGAAGCTTGAGGAGGAAACGACGGAGGATGATACCTCAACGGATACGTCTTCCGAGGACGGCTCGGAGGCGCAGACTACAGGAGAACAGCAGGGGACGGATACGACATCCGCGACGGAGGATACGACAGAGTCTTCCAATGGAAATGTAATCAAAGTGAAAACGCCGGTTGGTGTCGGTGTATATTTTGATGGTGATTATGTGGGCGTTGCACCGGTTTCTATCCCTAAAACAGCGGGAACGCATACAATAACCCTGTATCAGTCGGGGTATTTAATAAAGAGCTACACAATTCAGACAACAGACAACGGCAAGGATGACGAATACAGCTTTGCGGCATTGACATCCTTGCTCGACTTGGTTGAATAAAAGGAGGAACATCATGGATTACATGAAGGTGTATGAAGAGTGGATAACGAATCCGTTCTTTAGTGAGGAAACAAAGCAGGAATTGCTTGCAATCAAAGATGATGAAAAGGAAATCAAAGAGCGCTTTTATGCAGAGCTGGAATTCGGAACTGCAGGTCTTCGCGGCATTATCGGCGCCGGTATCAACAGAATGAATAATTATGTTGTTGCAAAGGCTACGCAGGGACTTGCAAACTATATCATCAAACGCAAGAAACAGGCAAAGGGTGTCGCAATTGCTTTTGATTCCAGAAGATGTTCTCCCGAATTTGCGGATGTTGCGGCATTGTGTCTGGCAGCCAACGGCATTAAAGCGTATGTGTTTGAGTCGCTTCGCCCGACGCCGGAGCTGTCCTTTGCAGTGAGATATCTGGGATGTGTGGCAGGCATCAATGTTACGGCGAGCCACAATCCGCCGGAGTACAACGGATATAAGGTATACTGGGAGGATGGCGCACAGATTACGCCTCCGCATGATGCCGGAATTATGAGAGAGGTAAAGGCTATCACTGTGCAGGATGCAAAGACAATGCCGAAGCAGGAGGCTATACATGAGGATTTGTATGAGTCTATCGGCAAGGAAATTGATGATGCATATATTGCAGAGCTTAAAAAGCTCGTAATTCATCAGGAGTGTATTGACAAGTATGGAAGTGAATTAAAGATTGTGTATACACCGCTTCACGGAACAGGTAATATACCTGCCAGAAGAATTTTGCGTGAGCTTGGATTTGAAAATGTATATGTTGTTCCGGAGCAGGAGCTGCCGGATGGCGATTTTCCGACCGTAAGCTATCCGAATCCGGAGGCTGCCGAGGCGTTTGAGCTTGCCTTGAAGCTGGCGAAGCAGCATGACGCAGACCTCGTGCTTGCGACGGATCCTGATGCGGACAGGCTGGGGGTATATGTGAAGGATAAGCAGGGCGAGTATCATTGCCTGACCGGAAATATGTCGGGAAGTCTGCTGGCAGATTATGAGATAGGTCAGATGAAAGCGACAAAGGGATTGCCGGAGGACGGCGTGCTTGTGAAATCCATTGTTACAACCAATCTGGTTGACGATATGGCAAAGCATTATGGCGTAAAGCTGGAGGAGGTCCTGACAGGATTTAAGTATATCGGTCAGAAGATGCTCGAATATGAGACGAAGCACAACGGAACCTATCTGTTTGGGTTTGAGGAGAGCTACGGCTGTCTGATTGGAACTCACGCAAGGGACAAGGATGCAATCGTAGCAACAATGGCGCTGTGTGAGGCGGCAGCATATTATAAATCATTGGACAAGACCTTGTGGGAAGCTATGATTGATATCTATGAAAAATACGGTTATCATCTTGACAAGATTGAGACGTTAACCATGAAGGGTATCGAGGGACTGGAGAAGATAAAGAGTATCATGGAACAGCTGAAGAGCAATACGCCGAGAGAGATAGCCGGTCTGAAGGTGCTGTGGGCGCGTAATTACGACAATGACACCGCGACAAATATGCTCAACATGGCTGTATTGCCGACAGGACTTCCAAAATCCAACGTAGTATATTATGAGCTCGAGGGCGGCACATGGCTCTGTGTAAGACCGTCAGGAACAGAGCCGAAGATAAAATTCTACTACGGTGTAATCGGAAAAAATTTTGAGGACGCAAAGCAAAAGTCAGAGGTATTTGGAAAAGCGGTTCTTCAGATGATTGAATATATGGTCTGAGATGAAGGAACAGATTGAAAATGACATGCATGCGGATTAGAGGTTTTCGTTTTTAGTCTGCCCGATTATCTGTGGAGCTGCTTTGCGGATTATGGCATATATTGCGCTGCAGATCATCAGGGTAAGAACGGTGATACCCAATGCATATGCATAATTCAGCCGAAGCGGCCGCATTTCTTTTCCGCTTATCATGACGGATATCTGGATTAGCGACCGATAGACGGTACCATGGATGCATAGAATCAGCATGGATGCCTGACCGAGATATTCTATTAGTCTGTTGTGTTCCAATATCAGTGCGAGCATTGAGCAGGCGGCACATCCGATGGCGGCCGTCACAAACCAGACTACGCGGGATGTGTCAATATTTGTAGAAATATACAGACTGAGAACGAGCAGAATGCTGCAAAAAAGTATTCTGCTTATTTTTTTATGTTTTAAAATGTGTTCCGACAGCTTGGCTTTGGCACACCATTCTCCTGCTGCGACAAAAATCATGTAGCGCAGTATCCTGTCAGCGCCCCAGAGCATCGGCTGAAGCGGAACAAAAATGTAGATGGCTGTAGCAATCAGAATCAGGCAGTATGCATGTTCGGTGCGGCAGCAGTTCATAAGCAGATTGTATATTATCATGGTCAGGAAAAAACATGGGATGAACCACAGCGGGATATTGAAGCTTATCGTTTCAAACTGTCCTCTCAGTAATCCGATTAATGCATGAAAAAATGTTTCGTCGGAGGGCTTGAAGCAGCGCTCTATGAAGTACCAGAAAATCAATGTGAGAATGCCGAAGATAAAATACGGTATGAGCAGGGAGTACGCGCGCCGCCCGATATCAGACAGGATAGGACGCTTGTGATATACATACCCTGCAGCAAAGAAAAAAACAGCCATATGAAAAGAATTAATCCAGTCATAGGAATATTGGGAGTAACAGATATGCGCGTAGACCATGAGGATAATACCTATGCCGCGCAAAATATCAATCCAGGATATTCGGTTTGGTGAAAATTCTTTTGCGGTCATATGAAAGGGTTCCTTGTGCGTTTCTTGATGAGCGGAGACGGCGGGATTCGAACCCGCGTGCCGGTTGCCCGGCTAACTGATTTCGAGTCAGCCCCGTTATGACCACTTCGATACGTCTCCATCTGCAATAATCCGACAGTTCATTCTGCCGTTTTCCGTCAGCTTTGTCATGTCTGCAAGCTGACCTTGGATAGTATAGCATAAATTTTTTTTTTTTACAAGAAGTTGTGTGAGGGGAGGGAAAACAAAATGGAATAAGCTTCCAAAGCAGTGAAATCATTTCCAGATAGATAAAAATATTTATTAATAGTTTTTTGGTGTGAGTACGTGAAAAAATCATAAAATTTTTACGATTTAAGATACTAGACAAATAAATTGGCATATGCTATTTTAATAGAAAAATGTCGAACATGATATATGTTAGTCAAAAGAGGAAAGGAAAATATATGAAGAAACACAGAAGACGGGGAATCTGTCTGGCGATGCTTTTAATCTTTGCCATGGGGGGAAGCTTTACCCAGAGAACAGGGCATCAGCAGGAGCCTGAAAACAGGAATTATCGCGGGGAGCATTATAGCCGGAATTGTTTTAATCGGAATCATATTGTGGCTGCTGATACTTAAAAGGAGAAAACGGGGGGAGTAAAACAGATGAAGAATAAAATAATTGTCTATACACTTATTACAGTGATGCTCGTAAACCAGCTTCCGGCGTATGGCTCTCAGAGCAGGACTGCAGCAGATGAAAACAAAACGGTAGAAGAAATAACAACAGTGGAGGAAAACCCGTCGGCGGGGGACACTCCGGTGACGCTTCAGGAAGACGGAGAGACAGGGAGTGAAACTGATACTTCGGATGACGGCACATCGCCGGTCTATGAGGACAGAACCGTAAGTGAAAGCTGGACACTGACCGGGGATGTGACAATCGGAAACCTGACAGTGACTGATTATATAACCGCTCGGAGTATTTTATACAATATAAAATCACGAACGGAAGCGGAAGGGATTTATATAATTTTTCCTGCAACCTTGGAGAATATGTGCAGCCGGGTGTTTTCCAGATAACATATCTGAAGGACCCGGTAACGGGAGAAAAAACAATATATGACAGCTGCCGTGTAGCACCGAGGGTGGTCGACGGTGCAAATAGGTGCTCTCAGAGTATCGTCTTATCGGGTAATAAGACTTTATATGTTGACGTCTTAGAGGAGGGGGAGAGTATTTACGGAACGACAAGGATTCCGTTTGATGCCGGCTCCGGTCAGGAGTATTATTACCGGATTGTAAATGCGATGACAGACGTTATAAAGGGGGAGAATCTGAATGTCACGGTTCGTGTAGAACCGATTGACGGGCATGTATCAAAAAATGTCGTGAATGTCGTGGTGCAAAAGGGTGTATAAAGAAATATTTTGGGCATATTGCAAGAATGAATTGTCACATGACTTATCAATGCAGGATTCGATATATATACCGTAATTTTTGAAATCAATCGTGGGGGAATAAAAGAATTTGCCGCTATGCTGTTAGTTTGGGCACATAATTATAAAGAGGGGGATGAACATATATTGCCACATATTGATAAACCCGATCGTGGATATAATTTAGGTATTATTTTGGCGCACAGTAGCATATCAGCTAAATTTAAAGGTTATGATTCAGGAACAGATCATGATTATGGTTCAAGAATGTGAATTTAGTATGAAATTAAACCTTTTTTCCTTGATATCCTCATTTTCATGTGCTAATATCTTTCAGTAACACAGTGAAATTCATTTGTCGGACACGAAAAAGTTTAATGTGATTAGTGCAGTTATTAGGAGGAAATATGTTACAGCTAAAAAATATAGTCAAGGACTATGCGACGGGAGATCAGGCGGTACACGCCCTAAAGGGTATCAGCATCAATTTTCGTGCAAATGAGTTTGTCTCAATTCTGGGACATTCCGGCTGCGGAAAAACAACGCTTCTAAATATTGTCGGCGGCTTGGACCAGTATACGAGCGGTGACTTGATTATTAAGGGAAAGTCCACAAAGCAGTACAGGGATAAGGATTGGGATGCGTACAGGAATCATTCCGTGGGTTTTGTATTTCAGAGCTACAACCTGATTATGCATCAGAGCGTGCTGCAGAACGTGGAACTCGCACTGACCTTGTCCGGTGTATCGAAGTCTGAGCGCAGAAGGCGTGCGAAGGAAGTGCTGGAGAAGGTGGGATTGGGTAATCAGATACATAAAAAGCCGAATCAGATGTCCGGAGGACAGATGCAGAGGGTAGCCATTGCAAGAGCACTGATTAATGATCCTGAGATTCTGCTGGCGGATGAGCCGACAGGAGCGCTTGACACGGAGACCAGTGTGCAGATTATGGATCTTTTGAAGGAAATTGCAAATGACAGGCTGGTGGTTATGGTTACACATAATCCCGAGCTTGCCGAAAAGTATTCCACAAGAATTGTCAAGCTGCTTGATGGAGAGGTGACTGATGATTCGATGCCATACAGTGACGAGGAGGCAGCTGCCGAAACCTATGAGCAGGAGGAACCGAAGAATCAGAAACACAGGAGAATGTCCTATACAACGGCACTGAGCCTGAGCTTCAATAATCTTCTCACGAAGAAGGGCAGAACGATATTGACCGCGTTTGCGGGAAGTATCGGTATCATAGGTATTGCGCTTATTCTGTCATTGTCGGACGGCTTTAGAAATTACATAAAGAATGTGGAAGAGGATACATTGTCCACCTATCCGCTGGAGATAACGGATGAGTCGATTGATATGTCAGCCATGATGAGCATGATGATGGGAACAGACATGAAGAGTAGTGAAGAGCATGATATGGATAAAATATATTCCAATAATTTTATCGGCGATTACATGAATACCATGCTGGGAGAAGTGAAAATAAATGATATGAGGTCATTTATGGATTACATTGAAAACGGTGAAGGCAAAGAGATTAAGGATTACACCAGCGATATCATGTACACCTACGGAATCACAATTAATGCATATAAAAGCAACACGGATGAAGAAATCTATCAGGTAAACCCGAGCACGGTATTTGACAGTATCGGTTTCGGAACCATGTCTGAGATGTCCAGCGTGGGAATGACCATGGGAACCTCCGATGTGTGGTCCGAGATGATTAGCAATCAGGAGCTTCTGGAGAGCCAGTATGACGTGGTCGCCGGTAAGTGGCCGGAAAATTATGATGAGGTTGTTCTGGTCGTATCGGAGGCAAACGAGATAACGGATTATGAGCTGTACGCACTCGGACTGCGTGATATCAGTGAGCTGCAGGAGATGATGGGCGCCGCGCTCAAGGGCGAGTCAAAAACCTTTGACAATACCTCATATACATATGAAGAACTGCTTAACCTGACCTATAAGGTTGTTCCTTCCTCGGATTTTTATCAGTATGATGAGAAGACAGACTGCTACGTAGATATGAGTGATGACGCAGACTATATGAAGGAAAAAATCGAGAATGGTGTTGAAGTCAAGGTGGTGGGAATTGTGCGCCCGAATGAGGAGGCTACTGTACATTCCATTACAACAACCATTGGTTACCGTCATGATTTGGTGGAAAAGCTGATGTCTATGGCGGAGGAGAGCGAGGTCGGTAAGGCACAGCTTGAAAATTCGGATATCAATGTCTTTACGGGTTATGAATTTGGCACAGATTTGAATGAGGCGGCAAAGGAGGAGGCAGCGGAATCCTCCATGGAGATGATGGAGGAGATGGGCATCGCTGACATGTCCGAGGAGGAGATGTATCAGTATATGGCTACTCTGCCTGCAGATCAGCTGCAGCAGTTTATAGAGAGCATGACTGCCGGTGCAGAGAGCATATCCCAGAGCATATCGCTGTCCGACTTGAAGACTGCCGAGGATGCAACCTATGAGGATAATCTGGTGACAATCGGTATTGCGTATGAGAACGATCCGAAGGTGATTCGTATTTATCCTGTGGATTTTGAGTCAAAGGAGAAGATTATAGATATTATTGAGGAATATAACGATAAGATGAAAGCAGCAGGTGAGGATGAAAAGGAAATATCCTACACGGATCTGGTAGGTACAATGATGTCCTCTGTAAGCACGATTATCAATGCAATATCCTATGTGTTGATGGCGTTTGTCGCTATTTCGCTGGTGGTGTCTTCCATAATGATTGGTATAATCACATACATTTCCGTGCTTGAGAGAACCAAGGAGATTGGTATACTGCGCAGTATCGGTGCGTCGAAGAAGGATATTTCCAGAGTATTCAATGCGGAGACGATTATTATTGGTTTTGTTGCAGGTTTGATGGGTATCATTGTGACAATCATACTGAATATTCCGATTAACATGATTATCAAGAAGCTTGCCGGATTGGCGCATGTCGCAAAGCTGCCTTTGTATGGCGGAATTATATTAGTGCTGATTAGTGTGGTTCTTACATTGATTGGAGGACTGATTCCTGCGAGAGTTGCATCAAAAAAGGATCCTGTTGAGGCACTCAGAAGTGAGTAAATACGTCTGATGGCATAAATGAATAAACACCCCCATAGATTAATAATATATGTTAATCTATGGGGTATTTTTATGCTGAATTATATATGGGCATTTATGATGATTGCGGGCGTACTGTACGGGAGCATACAGGGAGGCCTCGTGATAGGCAGTGTGGCGGATGGGGCGCTTGATTCTGCAAAGGAGGCGGTGGAGCTTTGCATCGTCATGCTTGGAGTAGTCGGGATGTGGAACGGTATTATGAACATTGCAAGGGAAGCGGGACTTATCGCACGATGGACAAAGGGCTTTGACCCCGTTATCAGCTTCCTCTTTCCGAGGATTCCGAAAAAGCATCCGGTACGACAGGATATCGCAACAAATATGATTGCAAATATCTTGGGACTCGGCTGGGCGGCAACCCCGGCGGGACTCACTGCGATGCGCGGACTGGCAAATCTTGCCGGAGAACAGAAGCTGTGGCTTGCTGAGGGGGACGATGTCCGGGACGGAAGGAGCGGTGCGCATGCTGCCACAAATGAAATGTGTACCTTTCTGGTGATGAACATATCCTCCCTGCAGTTAATTCCGATGACGATTATAGCTTACCGAAGCCAGTACGGCAGTGTGAATCCTACAGCCGTAATCGGACCGGGACTTGCGGCAACGCTCACCACGACGCTTGTGGCGGTGGTATTTTGTAAGGTGATGAGCAGGAGGTAGTCGAGTCAGGCAGCGGCTTAACAAGAGAGATTTACTCACTTGTAACTGTATCAGGTACTAAATATTCGATTCCCGTGCGATACAGATTCATTGCCCCTATACGGTCATCATTAGATGTATAGCCACAATTCTTACAACAGAAAAGGTGCATCTTCCTGTTACGGTTAGCCCTTTCCGTAGCGTTGCGGATACCACTTAAATCTTCAAGGACAAAGAGTGTATGCCCCGGGTTGTGTTCAACGAGTGCCTTTGACACACAATGGTTGACATTTTTACAAAAAATATGGCTTGGATATTATCTTAACAGTTGGACGTTTACATATGAGTATCAGAAAATACCATTAAGTGAACTTTTTATAGGAATATCCGTCATGGTAATATATGGGATTGTTTTTTCACAAATATCCTTATACAGAACACAAAAAATAGATTTTTGAGTGAGGTTAAAAATGATTATAAGATTATTAAATATACAATTTGCACGATTAAAAAGGCAAAAAATATTATATTTATTTTTTATTGTAATGGCAGTGCTTATCGTTTCCAATGCTCTACAATGCACAGGCAGTTCGGAAGATAATGGTATGGGATATTATGCAGGCGGTAGATTTCCAACAATGTGTATGCAGTCCTGTAAGACGTATGAAACAGCCGAGCTATGCAAAAACACGCCATGACTGTCTTTGAAAAAAGACGGGAGCGATAAATGTTTTACTGTAAACAAGGTGTGGGAACCTTGCGCCATGACACTGTTTCCTGATAATGATACTTCCGTAAAACGGTCACAAAGATGATGGTGCGATTCCAATGCGGGCTTTTCTCCCAAAAGCCGCTTGCAGGATATAAAATTTTGTAAAAGATTAGAATTGTTTTTCATGGTTTTTTTGTTGGAATTGTATGGACGGGCATGGTACAATGTAGCTGTCGGATAAAGAAGAATTTTATAAGGAGCAGTTACATGGAGAAGAAAGTTGACATTATAAAAGACGCTGACGGTAAAAGCATTGTGGTCATCAATGACCTGCGCTTCAAGGGAAGGCGGAGCGTGGACTGGAATGTTGCCTATGACTGCCTGAAGGGATACATCGGCGAGTGTGCGGAGATTACGGAAACATCAGACATTGTATACATAGGCACGGATTTCCCGGATGAATTTGCACATTCCAAAGACACAAAGGTATTGCGGGGCGCAAATATGTATGCAAAGGCAAATTCCGTGAGTGTCATTAAAGAGATGATAGAAATTGCAACAAACAAAACATTTGCGGAAAACTATGCGCAGAAACATAATACAGATGCAAAATTTGGCTGGTACCGGTATGACACACGTTTTGCAATCCCTGTTTATGACGATAACATGGAACTGGAAAGGTATAATGTTTTTAAGGCGAGGATACTTGTGCGCCATGCAAAAGACGGGAAATTGTATCTGTATGATATTCTGAGGACAAAAAAAGAAACGAGCAAGCCGCTTGAGCAATAGCTGTACGGTCGAAAAACTCATTTCTTTATAACCCATATTCTAAAGGCACATGGCTGTTTTGTCAAGTGCCAAAATTAAATATTGATACAGCGTTAGGGCAGTTATGAACCTATTTATGGGTTTGTAACTGCCCTTTTTGCGTGCATTGGAGGGCTGCATGAACGTATTTGAAGCAATAAGGGAGAACGGCATTACCGCAAGGCAGGCGGCGGAGCAATGCGGGGTAAAGGTAAACCGTAACGGCATGGCGGTCTGCCCATTCCATAAGGACAAAAATCCGAGCATAAAGATAGACAGGCGGTACTTCTGCTTCGGATGCGGGGAAAAGGGCGATGCCATTGATTTTGTGGCAAGGTTTTACGGGCTTGGCAAGAAAGAAGCGGCGGTACAGATTGCGTCGGATTTCAGTATCAGGTTTGAGGATAAAAGGGGGCAGGAAAGCACCGTCAAAGAGGAAACGGAGGTTATCGCCGGAGCAGAGGTTTGAGAAAACGGAGAAAAAATGTTTCCGTGTGCTTTCCGATTACCTGTGCTGCCTGCGGGAATGGGAAGAAAAATATACGCCGCACACAGCGGAGGAAGAATGGAACCCGCTGTTCTGCGAAGCACTGGAAAAGAAAGACTATATTGAGTACCTGTTAGATATTTTACTTTACGCTCCGCTGTCGGAGCGTGTTCAGTTAGTGGCAGATTATGGAGAGGAAGTGTTGAGGATTGAAAGAAGACTGGAACAGTGTGCCGCCGGAGCAGAGGGCGGCGTTGGAAAAGACAATGGAGAAGATGGAGAAAGCGGAACGGGCAGGGCAGACAGCACAGCCGGAAACATTCGTCGGTCATATAAATCCAGAATTGCACTTAGATAAACCTTGTGTTTCTCAATCCCAATATAATAATGGAATTCTGTCACATCTGTGAGCCATTTTTCATTCGGTGCATCAGCAGTAAACTCTCGATTAAGTATATTTTCAGCTATATATATTGAGGATTGGATGCTTGTCTCGTGCATCCATTATTAGCATACTTAATAGTTGATTTAATGTTCAGTTTGCAACAAATACGCAACACACGTTTATCATTAACGTAAATTTCGTGATAGCGTTCCAATTCGTCCCTGATTCTGCGATATCCTTTGTCTGGTGACACTGTATGTATTTTTTCAATTTCATTTGCAATGCGTTTGTTCATTCGCTCATTTTCTGGGATTTCTCTATGTACCCATTTATAATAAGCTGCTCTGGAAACTTTGCCAAGTTTACAAAGGTCAGTGACAGGATAATGATGTTCTTCATGCTCTTCTTTAATTGCCTGATATATATGTTCGTGACGGATCAGGCTTAGCCCCGCCTCCTCTCTATTTCTTTGAGCTTTTTTAGGAAAGAAGTCTCCATTTCAGCATGTTCTTTTTCCGCTCTTAAAATTTTAACTTCAGCACGTAACCGTTCTAATTCCGTCATCTCGTCAGGATTTTTCCGTCGCCCACGGTTATCCCTTAAAGCTTCCACTCCCCCTGATTCGTATTTAACGGGATTTCAACTCGTTCTTCAAATGTGGTTTTTCTCCCTTTGGTCATGATAATATGT
>CAYOOW010000019.1:0-55488 GCA_964405715.1 uncultured Bacteroides sp. | reverse complement strand
CAGGAAAAACTTTTTGTTTTTTCAATTGTCTACTTGACGGGTAGCACACCATTTTACTGTAATTCTATCAATTACTCAATAATCGTAGCAACCCTACCGGAACCAACCGTTCTGCCACCCTCACGGATAGCGAAAGTAAGTCCCTGTGCCATAGCGATTGGGTGGATGAGCTCGATTGTCATCTCAACGTTATCACCAGGCATGCACATCTCTGTGCCGGCTGGAAGGTTGCAAACACCTGTTACGTCTGTTGTTCTGAAGTAGAACTGTGGACGATAGTTGTTGAAGAATGGTGTATGACGACCACCCTCGTCCTTGGTAAGAACGTAAACCTGAGCAGTAAACTTAGTATGGCAGGTAACTGAACCTGGCTTACAAAGAACCTGACCTCTTACGATGTCCTCTCTCTTGATACCACGAAGAAGAGCACCGATGTTATCACCAGCCTGTCCCTCATCAAGAAGCTTTCTGAACATCTCGATACCGGTTACAGTAGTCTTCTGCTTCTCCGGCTTAATACCAACGATTTCAACTTCATCATTAAGGTGGATAACACCAGCCTCAACTCTACCGGTTGCAACAGTACCACGACCTGTAATTGTGAATACATCCTCAACAGGCATGATGAAATCTTTATCTGTATCTCTCTGTGGATCAGGAATATACTCATCAACAGTAGACATAAGCTCCATGATCTTGTCGCCCCACTCGCCGTTCGGATCCTCAAGAGCCTTAAGAGCTGAACCCTTAACGATTGGGCAATCTGTAAACTCATACTCCTCAAGAACCTCTGTGATCTCCATCTCTACGAGCTCAAGAAGCTCCTCATCGTCAACCATATCACACTTGTTCATGAATACAACGATGTAAGGAACACCTACCTGACGAGACAGGAGGATATGCTCCTTTGTCTGAGCCATAACACCATCAGTTGCAGCAACAACAAGGATAGCACCATCCATCTGAGCAGCACCTGTGATCATGTTTTTAACGTAGTCAGCATGACCTGGGCAGTCAACGTGTGCATAGTGTCTCTTCTCTGTCTCATACTCAACGTGTGCAGTCGAGATTGTGATACCTCTTTCTCTCTCTTCCGGAGCCTTATCAATATTCTCGAAATCTGTAGCTGTATTACCAGCAACTCTCTCAGCCAATACCTTAGTAATAGCAGCTGTCAAAGTAGTTTTGCCATGATCAACGTGTCCGATTGTACCAATGTTACAATGTGGTTTAGTTCTTTCAAACTTAGCTTTTGCCATTATTATTTCCTCCTTAACATTACCCTTCTTTGGGCGAATTACTCGGCTAATCCATATTATATTAAAATATAGTAATATTTTCAAGCCTTTTTCATTGAATTATACGAATATTTTACATATATCAGGAACCGCACAAACACAGCCTGTCTGTGCATTTGCCTAATCCTAATATACTGTTTTTAAGATTAAAATAATCTGTTATGCCTTCTTTGCAGCGATAACCTTTTCCTGAACGTTCTTTGGACACTGCGCATATTTCTCAAAGAACATGGAATAGTTACCACGTCCCTGTGTAGATGAACGAAGCTCTGTTGAATAACCGAACATCTCAGCAAGCGGTACTAATGCACGTACAATCTTACCGCCGCCTAAATCATCCATGCTCTGAATCTGTCCACGTTTTGCATTCAAGCTTCCGATTACATCACCCATGTACTCCTCAGGCATTGTAACCTCAACTCTCATGATAGGCTCAAGCAATACAGCATCGCCCTTCTGCATAGCATCCTTAAATGCCATGGAACCCGCAATATGGAATGCCATCTCACTTGAATCGACTTCGTGATAAGAACCGTCAAATACAGTAGCCTTTACACCAAGTACAGGGAATCCACCAAGGATACCTGCCTTTGCAGCTTCCTCGATACCCTCTCCAACTGCAGGGATGTATTCCTTCGGAATTGCACCGCCGACAACAGTTGATTCAAACTGGAATGTCTCCTCCCCATTTGGATCCATTGGCTCAAAGTGTACCTTACAATGACCGTACTGTCCACGACCACCTGACTGCTTCGCATACTTGCTGTCAACATCAACAGCCTTTGTAAATGTCTCCTTATATGCAACCTGTGGAGCACCGACGTTTGCCTCCACCTTGAACTCACGAAGAAGTCGGTCTACGATAATCTCAAGGTGAAGCTCACCCATACCGGCAATAATTGTCTGACCTGTCTCCTGATTGGTATGCGCTCTGAATGTAGGATCCTCCTCAGCAAGCTTTGCCAAAGCCTCACCCATCTTGCCCTGTCCAGCCTTAGTCTTCGGCTCGATAGCAAGCTCAATAACCGGCTCAGGGAACTCCATCGACTCAAGGATTACAGGATGCTGCTCATCACAGATCGTATCACCTGTTGTAGTGAACTTAAATCCGACTGCTGCAGCAATATCTCCCGAATATACCTTGTCAAGCTCTGCTCTCTTGTTTGCATGCATCTGCAGAATACGACCGACTCTTTCCTTCTTGTCCTTCGTAGCATTCAATACATAAGAGCCTGCATTGATAGTTCCTGAATATACTCTGAAGAATGCCAGCTTACCGACAAACGGATCAGCCATAATCTTAAATGCCAATGCCGAGAAAGGCTCATCATCTGAAGAATGTCTCTCAACCTCATTGCCATCCAAATCAACACCCTTTATAGCAGGGATATCAGTTGGAGCAGGCATGAACTCAAGAATAGAATCCAAAAGCTTCTGTACACCCTTGTTTCTGTATGCAGAACCACAGCATACAGGAACTGCCGTACACTCACAGGTACCCTTTCTGAGTGCCTTCTTAAGCTCATCGATAGACGGCTCCTCACCCTCAAGGTACATCATCATTAAATCATCATCTAACTCACAGATTTTTTCGACAAGCTCAGTGTGATACATCTCTGCATCATCCTTCATATCATCCGGAATATCTGTGATTGTAATATCGTCACCCTTATCATCATTATAGATGTAAGCTTTCATCTCAAATAAGTCAACGATCCCCTTGAACCAATCCTCCTTACCGATTGGAAGCTGGGTAATAATTGCGTTTTTGCCAAGTCTTGTTCTGATCTGGTCTACAGCATTGAAGAAGTCAGCGCCTAAAATGTCCATCTTGTTGATGAAGGCCATTCTGGGAACATTATAGGTATCAGCCTGACGCCATACATTCTCTGACTGTGGTTCAACACCACCCTTTGCACAGAACACACCTACAGCACCATCCAATACACGCAGGGAACGTTCTACCTCAACGGTAAAGTCAACGTGTCCGGGAGTATCAATAATATTAATACGATGCTCAAGTGCACCTTCCTTTGGCTTACAGTTTTCCTGCTCTGTCCAGTGACAGGTAGTCGCTGCTGAAGTGATTGTGATACCTCTTTCCTGTTCCTGCTCCATCCAGTCCATGGTAGCAGTACCTTCGTGGGTATCACCGATCTTATAGTTAACACCGGTATAATAAAGAATTCTCTCAGTAAGAGTTGTCTTACCAGCATCAATGTGCGCCATGATACCGATGTTTCTTGTTCTCTCAAGCGGATATTCTCTTCCAGCCAAGGTTTTTTCCTCCTTATATTAATCTATACAGATATGCAGACTAGAATCTGTAATGAGCAAAAGCCTTGTTTGCTTCCGCCATCTTGTGCATATCTTCTTTTCTCTTAACTGATGCACCGGTATTATTTGACGCATCAATAATCTCTTTTGCAAGTTTTTCTTCCATAGTCTTCTCACTTCTTGCACGTGAGTAGGTAGTCAGCCAACGAAGTGCCAGAGCCTGTCTTCTGTCAGGTCTTACTTCAATAGGTACCTGATAGGTAGCACCACCGATACGTCTGGCTTTAACCTCAAGGGATGGCATGATATTGTTCATTGCCTCCTCGAATACCTCTAAAGCTTCCTTACCAGTCTCGTTTACGATACGATCAAAAGCGCCGTATACGATCTTCTGTGCTACACCCTTCTTACCATCAAGCATAATGTTGTTGATAAGCTTAGTAACCACCTTGTTATTGTAAATTGGATCCGCTAATACGTCTCTCTTTGCGATATGTCCTTTACGTGGCACGGTTCTTCCCTCCTTAATTATATTTGAGATATAATCTCACATTAATTCAACGGTACTCACATCTCCCTCAATATATATTATGTTCCATCAAAGCTGTCATACATCGACAGGCTTTTCCATAACCGACAGCACCGTTACCCGCTGTATATGAGTATTGTGGAAATGTGTTCGTGCGGAAATTGCTTATATTAATGAAAACATAACCTACTTTCGCACTTAGTTTTAATTTTGTATGGTTTGAAACCACTTTGAAAAAAAATGCTCCACGACATCCGCTCTACTAAGCGCAAGCTGCGTCTTCGACTTGCTTTTGCTAAGTTTCGGGATGGACTTTCGTACTAAATTCAAGCTTCGACTTCGTCCCGCTTTCATTAAGTACTCAATGCCTATTTCGCATCCTTAGGTCTCTTTGCACCATACTTAGAACGTGCCTGACGTCTCTTAGCAACACCTGCTGTATCAAGAGTACCTCTGATAATGTGGTATCTTGTACCAGGTAAGTCTTTTACTCTGCCGCCACGGATAAGAACAACGCTATGCTCCTGAAGGTTGTGACCTTCACCCGGAATATAGCTTGTAACCTCGATACCGTTTGATAAACGTACTCTGGCGATCTTTCTAAGAGCTGAGTTAGGCTTCTTAGGAGTAGCAGTCTTAACTGCGGTACAAACACCTCTCTTCTGTGGTGAAGCAGTGTCAGTCGGCTTCTTTTTTAGAGAATTATAGCTTCTCAGGAGTGCCGGTGCAGTAGACTTCTTCTCTACAGTCTGTCTTCCCTTTCTAACTAACTGGTTAAAAGTTGGCATGTTTTCACCTCCAATTCAAAATAAATTTTCTGTGTAATTATACACATAAATAGCATGTATTAATCATCATTCTCAACAATTAACACATGCTATAGTATTATATTATTTCATTTTCCATATGTCAACATAAAATCTGCATTTTTACCTTTTTACCATTTGAGAACATTTTAATTCATAATAAAAGCAGCTGTCATATTCACATGTATGGCAGCCGCTTTCGATTCATTTATCTATCTCTTCATAAATACTATTCGGAAATCTCCCCAACAGGCTCCCCGGCAGCATTGTTCACGTCAGCCGTTGCCGCATCCTCTGCTGTTGCCGTTTCGTCATATCCCGTTGCTTCCTGCTCACCGGCAATTGCACCCTCCGGTATCTCAATATCATTTTTGCCCGTATCAAGCCTTACGGAACGATAACGTTTCATTCCGGTACCGGCAGGAATAAGCTTACCAATCAGAACATTCTCCTTCAAACCAATCAGAGGATCTACCTTGCCCTTGATGGCAGCCTCGGTAAGAACCTTTGTTGTCTCCTGGAATGAAGCCGCTGACAGAAATGAATTCGTTGCAAGTGAAGCCTTTGTTATACCAAGCATAACCTGCGTTCCCTCAGCCGGAGTCTTACCCTCCTCAACAAGCATATCATTGATTTCAGCAAAATCAAGTGCGTCGACCAAAGTACCCGGAAGATAATCCGTATCTCCGCTGTTCTCAATTCTGACCTTCTTGAGCATCTGTCGAACGATAACCTCAACGTGCTTATCATTGATTTCAACACCCTGAAGACGGTATACACGCTGAACCTCACGAAGCATATAATCCTGAACTGCACGGATACCCTTAATTTTCAGAATATCATGCGGATTAACCGAACCTTCTGTCAATTCATCTCCGGCTTCAAGCATCTGGCCATCCTGAACCCTTATTCTTGAACCGTAAGGAATCAGATATGCCTTGGTCTCTCCGGTCTCCTTATTTGTTATGACAACCTCTCGCTTCTTCTTGGTCTCTCTGATTTCAACCTCACCGCCAAACTCTGCAATAATTGCAAGTCCCTTTGGCTTTCTGGCCTCAAACAGCTCCTCAACTCTAGGAAGACCTTGCGTGATATCATCACCGGCAACACCACCCGTATGGAATGTACGCATTGTAAGCTGTGTACCGGGCTCACCGATTGACTGCGCTGCAATAATACCTACTGCCTCACCAACCTGTACTGCATGCCCTGTTGCCATATTTGCGCCATAACACTTTGCACATACACCGATATGTGATTTACATGTCAGGATTGTTCTTATCTTTAATCTCGCATCTCTTCTTGCCTTGGTTGAGCCTTCCTCATGGAACGGAACACCGTTCTCATCCACACCATTCCTTATAATGTTTGCGGCACGTTTCGGTGTAATCATATGGTTTCTCTTTACAATCATATTTCCGTCTGCATCATAAACACTCTCTGCCGCATAACGTCCGGTTATACGCTCCTCAAAGCTCTCGATAACCTCGTTACCTACCATAAACGCCTCTACATACATACCCGGCTTCTCATCTGTTTCCTCACAGCAATCTACCTCACGAATAATCAAATCCTGAGATACATCTACCAGACGACGTGTCAGATAACCTGAGTCTGCCGTACGAAGTGCTGTATCGGAAAGTCCCTTACGGGCACCATGTGCGGAGATGAAATACTCCAATACGTCAAGTCCCTCACGGAAGTTGGACTTAATAGGAAGCTCAATTGTACGGCCTGATGTATCGGCCATCAATCCACGCATACCTGCCAGCTGCTTAATCTGCTGATCGGAACCACGGGCACCTGAATCAGCCATCATATAGATATTATTGTATTTGTCAAGACCGTCAAGCAGCGCCTTAGTCAGCTTATCATCGGCATCCTGCCACTGCTTTACAACCGACTGATATCTCTCTTCATCGGTAACAAGTCCTCGGTTGTACATCATATTAATCTTGTCAACCGTATGCTGTGCACTCTCAAGAATCTCCTTTTTCGCAGCAGGTACAGTCATATCAGAAATGGAAACTGAGATTGCACCCTTCGTGGAATACTTGTATCCCATTGCCTTGATATCATCAAGCACCTCAGCGGTTCTCGTCGCACCGTGCGTATTAATGCATTTATCTAGAATCTGCTTGAGTCCCTTCTTGCCTACATGGAAATTAATCTCAGGCTCAAGAAGGTTTGCAGATACAGTCCTGTCCACAAATCCGAGGTCCTGCGGAATAATCTCATTAAATATGAGCCTTCCCAATGTGCAGTCAACCATACCTGATATGGTCTGTCCGTCAGGTGTCGTTGCCGTTCTTCTGACCTTAATTCTCTGATGCAAGGTTATCTCACCGTTTTCATAAGCAAGCATTGCAAGATTTGTATTCCTGAATCTAGGCTCCATAAAATTCTTAACGGTACTGACAATATTCTTGTGGAATACCTCTTTCTTGTCCTTAGACAGCTTGGATATAACCTTTATCTTAACAATATCCAACGCATGAACCTTACCGGCAGCACAATCCTCAGATAATGCATGCAGATTTGCACTCTCATCATCAGACATATATTCTTTTACGATAACCGCATTTTCTCTTTCCTCATCCGACAGCTCAGCGTACTTCTCCATGGTAAGATAATAGATACCCAGAACCATATCCTGAGAAGGAACTGCCACAGGGCCGCCATCTGAAGGCTTCAACAGGTTATTTGGAGAGAGCAGCAGGAATCTGCACTCTGCCTGTGCCTCCACGGAAAGCGGAAGATGAACAGCCATCTGGTCTCCGTCAAAGTCAGCGTTAAATGCCGTACAAACCAACGGATGAAGCTTAATCGCTTTACCCTCAACAAGAATAGGCTCAAATGCCTGAATCCCAAGTCTGTGAAGTGTAGGAGCACGGTTCAACATAACCGGATGCTCTTTGATTACCTCCTCAAGCACATCCCAAACCTGTGGCTCAAGCTTCTCCACCATCTTCTTTGCAGCCTTTATATTATTTGCCTTACCCTGTGCGGTCAATTCTTTCATTACAAACGGCTTAAACAATTCAATCGCCATCTCTTTCGGAAGACCACACTGGTAAATCTTTAACTCAGGTCCAACGACGATAACGGAACGTCCGGAATAATCAACACGCTTACCAAGAAGGTTCTGACGAAAACGACCCTGCTTACCCTTTAACATATCGGAAAGCGACTTCAGCGCTCTGTTGCCGGGACCTGTTACGGCACGACCTCTCCTGCCGTTATCAATCAGTGCGTCAACAGCCTCCTGCAGCATTCTCTTCTCGTTTCTGACAATAATATCAGGCGCACCGAGCTCAAGAAGTCTCTTCAAACGATTATTGCGGTTAATGATTCTTCTATATAAATCATTTAAGTCGGAGGTTGCAAATCTGCCTCCATCCAGCTGAACCATAGGTCTGATATCAGGCGGAATAACAGGTATAACATCGAGAATCATCCACTCCGGCTTATTGTGGGAGTTTCTGAATGCCTCTACAACTTCAAGCCTTTTTATAATTCTGGCGCGCTTCTGACCTGACGCATCTGCAAGCTCCGCCTTGAGCTCCACTGCGTCCTTATCCAAATCAATAGCCTGAAGAAGCTCCTTAACAGCTTCAGCACCCATTCCCACACGGAATTTTCCCGCTCCGAATTCTTCCTCTGCCTTTCTGTATTCCTGCTCATTCAGAATTGCTTTATATTCCAAGGTAGTCTCACCCGGATCAAGGACAATATAAGATGCAAAATAAAGCACCTTCTCCAAAAGTCTCGGAGATATGTCAAGAATCAATCCCATACGGCTTGGAATACCCTTAAAATACCAGATATGAGATACAGGAGCAGCAAGCTCAATATGTCCCATACGCTCACGACGCACACTTGCCTTGGTAACCTCAACACCGCATCGGTCGCATACGACACCCTTGAATCTTATTTTCTTGTACTTACCGCAATGGCACTCCCAGTCCTTGCTTGGTCCGAATATTCTCTCACAGAATAATCCGTCCTTCTCAGGCTTCAGTGTTCTATAATTTATGGTCTCCGGTTTCTTAACCTCACCTCTTGACCATTCTCTAATCTTCTCAGGAGATGCAAGTCCGATTTTAATCGCATCAAAGCTAATCGGCTGCTCTTGAACTGTTTCGTTGTTTGTAGCTGACATCTTACATATCTCCTTTCCTAAAACTCATCCTCTTCAAATTCATCATCCAGCAGATAATCATCCTCTTCGCCATCTGACAGGGAGGTAAGCTCATCATTCTCATCGACTCCGCTGTAGCCCTGCGCTTCCAGATCCTCCTGATATGCCACATTGTCGCCCTCAATAACAGACTTGATATTTTCATCGTTATAATCGAACGCCTCACCCAGATCTACCTCAGTCTGATCATCCTTTAAAACCTTGACATCGAGTGCAAGTGACTGGAACTCCTTGAGCAATACCTTGAAGGATTCCGGAATACCCGGTGCAGGAATATTATCTCCCTTGATGATTGCCTCATATGTCTTGACACGTCCGGCAATATCGTCAGACTTCACGGTCAGAATCTCCTGAAGTGTATAGGATGCACCATATGCCTCAAGAGCCCAAACCTCCATCTCACCAAATCTCTGTCCCCCAAACTGAGCCTTACCGCCAAGAGGCTGCTGTGTAACCATTCCGTAAGGGCCTGTCGAACGGGCATGAATTTTATCATCGACAAGATGATGCAGCTTCAGGTAATGCATGTAACCGATTGTAACCGGTGAATCAAATTCCTCACCTGTTCTGCCGTCCCGCACCTTAACCTTACCGGTACGATTTATCGGAACACCCTTCCACTCTTCTCTGTGATCTCTGTTTTCATAGAGGTAATCCATAACCTCTTTTTCCGTTTCATCCTTGTATTTCTCATAGAATGTCTCCCAATCCTCATTGGCATAATCATTTGCCATCTCAAGAGCATCCATAATATCATACTCATTTGCACCGTCAAACACAGGTGTGGACACATTAAATCCAAGCACCTTTGATGCAAGACCAAGATGGATTTCAAGAACCTGACCGATATTCATACGGGAAGGTACACCAAGCGGATTAAGCACGATATCAAGCGGTCTTCCGTTTGGAAGGAACGGCATATCCTCCACAGGAAGTATACGCGAGATAACACCCTTGTTACCATGACGGCCAGCCATTTTATCGCCGACAGATATCTTTCTCTTCTGCGCAATATACACTCTTACCGATTTATTCACACCCGGAGGCAGCTCATCGCCATTCTCCCTTGTAAATACCTTGGTATCCATAATAACGCCATATGCGCCATGCGGCACGCGAAGTGAAGTGTCTCTTACCTCTCTTGCTTTCTCACCGAATATTGCACGAAGCAGTCTCTCCTCTGCAGTAAGCTCTGTTTCACCCTTCGGCGTAACCTTACCGACAAGAATATCACCGGCACGAACCTCAGCACCGATACGGATGATACCGTTCTCGTCAAGATCCTTTAATGTCTCAGGAGAAAGGCCTGCCAAATCTCTGGTAATCTCCTCCTGTCCGAGCTTCGTGTCTCTTGCCTCGACCTCATATTCTTCTATATGAACAGATGTATAAACATCATCCTGAACGAGACGCTCGCTTAACAGTACAGCGTCCTCATAATTATAGCCTTCCCATGTCATGAAACCAATCAACGGGTTCTTACCAAGCGCAATCTCTCCGTTCGCTGTGGATGCACCATCAGCAATAACCATACCCTTTGTAACCCTGTCACCGCGTTTTACAATAGGGCGCTGATTCATACAGTTACCCTGATTACTGCGCGCAAATTTAATTACATGATACTCATCTCTGCTTCCGTCATCACACTTAATAATTATCTTCTCACTGGAGGAAATCTCAACTACACCATCATGCTTTGCAACAATGCATACACCCGAATCAACAGCTGCCTTTTCCTCCATACCCGTACCGACAACCGGAGCCTCCGTCCGAAGCAGCGGCACCGCCTGACGCTGCATGTTAGATCCCATCAGTGCACGGTTCGCATCATCATTTTCCAGGAAAGGAATCATAGATGTTGCAACTGAGAATACCATCTTAGGCGACACATCCATCAAATCCACATTTGCCTTCGGGAACTCGGAGGTTTCATCCTTGAAACGGCCCGAAACATTATTCTTAACAAAATGTCCTCCTTCGTCGAGCGGTTCATTTGCCTGTGCAACGATATAATTATCCTCCTCATCCGCTGTCAGATAAATAACCTCATCTGTTACGACAGGGTTCGCCGGATCTGTCTTATCTATCTTTCTGTACGGAGCTTCCACAAAACCATATTCGTTTATTCTCGCATAGGTTGCCAGTGAGTTAATCAGACCGATGTTCGGGCCTTCAGGTGTCTCAATCGGGCACATTCTTCCGTAATGTGTATAATGAACATCACGAACCTCAAATCCTGCACGGTCTCTGGAAAGTCCGCCGGGGCCAAGGGCTGACAAACGTCTCTTGTGTGTCAGCTCGGACAACGGATTGTTCTGATCCATGAACTGAGACAGCTGAGAACTTCCAAAGAACTCCTTAACTGCAGCCGTAACCGGCTTTATGTTGATAAGGGACTGTGGGGTAATACTGTCAATATCCTGTGTTGTCATTCTCTCTCTGACAACTCTCTCCAGTCTGGACAGACCGATTCTATACTGATTCTGGAGCAGCTCACCTACGGCTCTGATTCGTCTGTTGCCCAGATGGTCGATATCATCCGGATTGCCGATACCATACTCCAGATGCATATTATAATTTATAGAAGCCAATATATCTTCTTTTGTGATATGCTTCGGAACCAGCTCGCTGACCGATGCCGTAATAGCATTCTTAAGCTCATCCTCGTCGTCATACTCTTCCAGAAGCTTTTCAAGTACCGGATAATATACATCCTCCGTCACACCTGCCTCTCTCGGATTGAAGCCGACATACTCAGACAAATCCACAACCATATTAGAAAGTATTTTTACATTTTTCTCCTCTGTCTGAATCCATACAAAAGGAACTGCCGCATCCTGAATCTTCTTTGCATCATCACGCGTCAAGGTCGTTCCCGCAGCAAACATAATCTCGCCTGTGCTTGGATCCGTTACATCCTCAGCAAGTACATGTCCCGCAATACGATTCTTCAGAGCCAGTTTCTTATTAAACTTATATCTTCCGACCTTTGCCAAATCATATCTTCTTGCATCAAAAAACATGCTGTTGATTAAGCTTTCCGCATTTTCAACAACCTCCGGCTCTCCAGGTCTTATTTTCTTATATAATTCGATTACACCGCCCTCATAGCTCGTGGAAGGATCCTTCTCAAGGCTGGCCATAATCTTCGGTTCCTGTCCAAAAAGATCAATAATCTCCTGATTTGTTCCGATACCAAGCGCACGAATCAGAACCGTAATAGGAACCTTTCTTGTTCTATCTACACGCACATAAAATACATCGTTTGAATCCGTCTCATACTCAAGCCACGCACCGCGATTCGGGATAACAGTACAAGAATACAACGTCTTTCCAATCTTATCATGACCGATTTCATAATATATACCAGGGGAACGAACCAACTGGCTTACGATAACACGTTCTGCACCATTTATTACAAATGTTCCCGTCTCCGTCATAAGAGGGAGGTCACCCATAAAAATATCATGCTGTGCAATCTCACCGGTTTCGTTGTTACGAAGATGTACGTTCACTTTGAGTGGAGCAGCATATGTTGCGTCACGCTCCTTGCACTCTTCAATCGAATACTTGATTTCGTTCTCGCAGAGCTGGAAATCTACAAAATCCAAGCTCAGCTGTCCTGTATAGTCTGTGACCGGAGAAATATCTCTGAAAACTTCCTTCAAGCCTTCATCCAAGAACCACTGATATGAATTTTTCTGAACTTCAATCAAGTTTGGCATATCCAAAACTTCTTTTTCCGTAGAAAAACTCATTCGCATTCCTCTTCCCGATTTCACAGGACGCATTCTGTACTTTTTCATCGACGCATTCACCCCTTGAATTTATTTGATTTTTACACATCTATCTTGAAATTATGGCACACATATCCATAATAATGACATTTTATTATCCTAGCACAAATGGGAAAAAGTGTCAACATATTATTCCGATTATTTGAAAATAAGAAATTATATATAAATAGAAAAACCGGTTTGGTCCGACAGACCAAACCGGAAATAATCTGTAATTTTAAAGCATTACTTAAGGGTAACCTTAGCGCCCTCTGCCTCAAGCTTGGTCTTGATTTCCTCTGCCTCTTCCTTAGAAGCGCCTTCCTTAAGTACCTTAGGAGCGCCGTCAACAACGTCCTTAGCTTCCTTAAGTCCGAGACCTGTACAGTCACGAACAACCTTGATAACCTTAACCTTGTTAGGGCCAACCTCAGTAAGCTCAACATCGAATGAATCCTTCTCCTCTGCTGCGCCTGCTGCATCACCGGCTGCTGCTGCAACAACAACACCGGCTGCTGCTGAAACACCGAACTCCTCCTCACAAGCCTTAACGAGATCATTTAACTCTAAAACTGATAAACCTTTGATAACTTCAATAATTTCCTGAGTTGTCATAATAATAATTCCTCCATTTTAAAATATTTTCTGCTTCTATAAAGCGCTGTATCGTGCCTGTCCGAAATTAAGCCTCTTTTGCTTCGGCAATCTGCTTAATAACACGGGCAAAATTGCTGATAGGTGACTGAATACTTCCAAGGAACTTGGAAAGAAGCTCTTCTCTGGAAGGTATTGTTGCGATTGTCTTGATACCAGCATTGTCGTAATGCGTTCCCTCAACAACACCTGTCTTGATTTCGAGCTGTGGGTTCTCCTTTGCGAACTTAGCTACCAATCTTGCAGGAGCCGTTGCATCTGTCTTAGATATTGCAACTGCCGTAGGGCCTTCAAGGTCATCCTTCAATGACTCGAACTCTGTACCGTCGATTGCAAGCTTAACCATGGTATTTTTATATACCTTATAGATAACACCCGCCTCTCTCAGGCTTTTACGGAGCTGAGTATCCTGCTCAACTGTAAGGCCACGATAGTCAACCAGTACAACAGATTTTGCATCCTTGATGTTCTCCTTGATTTCCTCAACGATTGGCTGCTTTAATTCTACCTTTGCCAAAATCACGCACCTCCTTATAATATTAATGATACTGCGTGTTGCGAAAAGAAAAACTCCCATGCAAGCGCAGCACGGGAGTTATAATTCGTAAAATCACTGATTCACGACTCTTCCTCGGTAGGCGTTTTCATACTTATGCCTCACGGCACCTACTGTCTACGGCAGTTCATCGTTTGATATGGTAGCATATAGAGAAAGAATTGTCAATCTTTTTCATTTTCAATTAATTTCGCTGTACAATTTTTTGGCATCTCCAAGCAGTGTTTTATTCTTGCATACGAGCCTAAAGCGAAAGACTTCTTACATAAATATCTGTAATCCCTGTCTATCCTTCCGTTTATCCGCCCGATTCCGCTCCGCATGGCATACAGGCGTTTCCATTTCTTTGAATTTCCGGCTGTCCTCGTAAGGATTCTTTTATCCGTTTCCAGCCATTCAATCAGTTCCGTGCTGTCATATCCGCGGTTCACCGGAAAATACCTGCACTTCTTTATTTTCTGCGGTTTCTTCTCCTTCATTTTCTTAAGAAGTTTTTCCGTTTCCTTTACTTCGCTGGCAGATTCCTTCGCTACCGTAAAATCTACCGGAAGCTCATAAGATGCATCTGCTATCAGATGAAGCCGGAAACCGAACCACTTTACAGTCTTTGTATTCACTTCTCCCGTTGGCGTGGTTGTTGTATATGTTTTTCTGCACCGGTCCGCATCATGCTCCCCTTTATGGCCACCGGCTTTCCGGGATGGTTTTGTGGCAAAACTCTGTACGGCCTTCCCATCCGCCATCAGGATATCTCCAAAATCCGGAAGATTTTCATACATATATGACACGAGGCCGTCAAACACTTCCCTCAGCTCTCCCCGGCATTCCCTGAGATTATTGATAAAGTTTGTATATGCGCTTGCACCCGGAGCAAGTAAAGAATTCCACATGGCAGCAACAGGCCACTCATTTCTTCCTTTTCCCCTGATTGCTTCCGGTTTCCGAATCAGTTTTTTATCCGGCATATATTCAATGACTCTCTGTAATCGTTCAAGGTCTCCTAAATTTTCAAGTTGGGTATCGTCAGACAGGGAAATCTGTGATATTATTTTTATACAAAAGCACTCCTTTTTCATGTCTGTTGTCTCACTTACATGATACACCATTTTGGTTGATAAAGGGTGCTTCTTCTTCATTTTTTAGAAATTTCTTACATTGGTCGCAAATTTGGACTTTTGACCGGAAACGCCACAGAAAACTGGCATAAAACCATTGTTTTCCGTGGCGATTTATTTTAAGGCGGTTCCGCTGTCCCTCTATTTATCAGCTTTTCTGAACAGCGAAATTAATTCATTTTTAACTTCTATGTGTTACCTGTCAATTATACAGCGCGCACAATCAGAGTGTCATAGCCCTTATCACGCAGCTCGCGCTGTGCAATTAAAGCCTCCTCAATGTTCTCATAAGAACCCACGCGCACCTGAAACAATCCCTCATCCTCATAGATTGTTGCCAGATAGCCCTCATTGATAAAACGATTCATCTGATATGATGCAGCCCCAAAGCTTCTATATATGCCTGTTAATATCTGATAGGTCTGTGTATCGACGGAGTCCCCCGGCACAACACTGCCGTTTTCTTCTTCATCCGTCTCAGTCATATCTGCAAATACAGAAACACTTGTATTTTTTACATCCGCCGCTGCCAGACCTGCCGCCCGTATAGTTTCATCTATACCCTGTGCGATTGCCTCCGCCGTCTCCGAGAATCCGGTATCCCAAAGATTATTGTCTATGTCACTGTTGATAAACCCTGCCTCCACCAGCAGCGCCGGCATGCTGGTTCTTCTCAGCACCGCCAAATCAGGCCGCTCTGCCACATTAATATTACGGTATCCTGCCTCCTCAAGCCGCTTATTTATATTCTCGGCCATAACCGCTTTTATACCTGAATTATCATATATCAGCGTCTGTACCCCGTTATACTGATTCGGTGTCGGAGATGAATTTCTGTGGATAGATATAAAAAAGTCCGCACCGCTCTGATTTCCTAGTCTTGCTTTCTGAACCGGGGAGTCGTACACATCCTCTGTACGGGTATATTCGACATCATACCCCTGTGCCTGCAGTATCTCGCCTACCGCCAATGCCAAAGCCAGATTGTCATCCTTTTCCCTTCTTCCCTCATACGTAGCGCCGTTATCATATCCGCCGTGCCCCGCATCTATCATAATCTTGATTGCCATAATGAGCCTCGTAGTTTTTCATTCTATATTATAGTATGACTCTGCGGAAAAACGGTTACTCATTTTGTTCTTTTCTTGTCAGTCCGACAAAAATATGCTATACTGGTGCACGTCTTATTTTAAAATATAAACAGGGAGGCGATTTTAATTGAAGACTTTGGAAAACATAGTAGCAACAGTTGACAGCTTCGTATGGGGACCTGTCATGTTGATACTCTTAGTAGGTACAGGGATTTTTCTTACGATCAGAACCAGATTTCTCCCATGGAGGAACCTTGGCTATGCAATCAAAAGTACACTCAGCAAAGAAGCCCGCACCAAGAAAAGAGGTTCCGGAGATGTATCACCGTTTTCTGCACTCACCACTGCTCTTGCAGCTACGATCGGAACCGGCAATATCGTAGGTGTTGCAACAGCTATGGTTTCAGGCGGTCCCGGCGCACTTGTATGGATGTGGATATCCGCGTGTTTCGGTCTAACAAGCAAATTCAGTGAATGCATGCTTGCAATCAAGTATCGCGAGGTAAATGAAAAGGGGGAAATGTCAGGCGGCCCTATGTATACCATGCGCAAAGCATTCAAAAATAAATCCATTGGAAAATTTCTCGGATTTCTGTTTGCTTTATTTGCTGTTATCGCATCGTTCGGTATCGGAAATCTGACACAGGCAAACTCCATCTCTTCGTCCATGGACGAGACCTTCGGCGTCAAGCCATGGATTATCGGAATTATCCTGACAATACTTGCTCTCCTCATTATTATCGGAGGAATCAAGTCCATTTCAAGAATATCCTCAATCGTAGTACCGTTTATGGCAATCTTCTATGTCATCGCAGGTCTGATTGTCATTATCGGTAATGCATCCAATATTCCAAGCGGTCTTTCACAGATTTTCAGTATGGCATTTTCGGTAAAATCCGTATCAGGCGGTATGCTCGGTGCAATTGTTGCATCCATGAGCAATGCCATGCGTTTCGGCGTCGCAAGAGGCTGCTTCTCCAATGAAGCCGGCATGGGTTCAGCCGCTATCACTGCTGCTGCCGCTACAACCGATAACCCGGTACGTCAGGGTTATATCAATATGACGGGAACCTTCTGGGATACGATTGTTGTATGTACCATCACAGGTCTCGCTATCGCAAGCTCCGGTGTAATCGGTACAACGGCGCAAAAGGATTCCGGTACATATGCGATTGAAGCCTCCGGTCTCACTGTCACGACAGAGGATGACGGAAAAACAAAAAATACAATATATACTATGACCTATGATGCTGCTGAGAATACAGTCACGCTGACAGAGAAAGCAGCAGAGGATGCAGCAGTTCTTGAACTGACTCCTTATCCTGATGATGCCTACGAGAAGCTGGGCAGATATGGTGAAAGCGGATATACATATGCTCCGGCAGCATTTGTCAATGATACAATCTCAGGAACGTGGACCGACGGCTCCGGCAATGCTTATGTATTCAATGCCGACGGAACCTATGGCTATGAAGAGACCTACATCGGTTCAGCCTTAACCATACAGGCTTTCCGTACTGTCCTCGGAGATGCAGGTGCATGGCTGGTCACTATAGGTATTGCCCTCTTTGCTTTTTCAACAATCCTGGGCTGGGAATATCACGGAGAAAAAGCATGGGAATATCTGTTCAAATCCCACAAGTACAATATGGTATACAGGATTGTTTTTTCTCTCATTGTATATCTTGGTGCTACCACTTCCCTGAGTCTGGTTTGGAACTTCTCTGATATCGCCAATGCACTGATGGCAATTCCGAACCTGATATGCCTGCTATACCTGAGCAGAGAAATTGCGACAGACATGCAGGAGTTCCAGAGCATTATCAAGGAAGAAAAGGCTGCCAGAAAGGCTGCCAAGGCGGAATGAACAAAAAAGGGGGCTGTTCATTAAGACAATTTGGCAGACATATATGCCTGCCAAATTGTCTTAATGCGACAGTTCCTTTGTTTTTTAATTTAATTCTATGGTGTCGTAGATTTCCATATTGACTGAATCCGGATAAGCAAATCCCGGATCGATTTCCTTCTGCCATGCAGCAAGCTGGCTTGATATACGTTCCTTTATCGCATCAGCAGTCATTGTCTCCTTCCGTCCCCTCGTCGCCTTTTGATCCGTCAGTGCAATCATCTGAAATACATGATATCCATACTCGGTCTGTACAACCGTACTGTAATCACCGTTTTGCATTGAATACAGCAGATTATAGACATCCTCTCCGTAGGTTTCCAGAATATCCTCCGGTGAAAGCGTCTGCTCACCCGCATGATCCAGCTTGTAATACTCAGCCAGCTTTTCTATATTCTCCGCATCCTCATTTTCATCAATTGTCGCTGTCGCCAACGTACTGCATGCCTGCAGAGCATTTTCGTACTGCTGATTTTTCTCCTCCTCCGTATATTCAACTACTTTTCCGGTTTCATCTATTGAGTAACACTGGAAATACATATCATAAAAAGTGGTCATCCTTGCAGTCTCGTCGGATATCTCGACCGGATCATCCTCCAATATCTTATCCTCAACCCGTCCTGCAATCTCATTTTCATAAAATACCTGATATATATTATCCTCCGTAAGCTCCATCTTACTGATATCTTCATCGGTAAGCCCGTCAAAAAAGCTCTGTGCCTGCTGGCGCAGCTCTGCCGCTTCTGCATCGGTAAGCGTGATATTATAGTCCGCCGCATGTGCAACCAGCGTTTTGACCTTAACTATTTCATTTACAACAGCCTCTTTTGTCAGACTGACCATGGAAACAGAATCCGTCTCCGACGCGGGAAG
Organism: uncultured Bacteroides sp.; assembly: GCA_964405715.1. Lineage (GTDB taxonomy): Bacteria > Bacillota > Clostridia > Lachnospirales > Lachnospiraceae > Coprococcus_C. The sequence goes on along the minus strand of CAYOOW010000019.1, from coordinate 36,406 downwards.
GGATAACTGCCACACATCCTCTCCATACTGCATCTCATAGCGCTCCTGCACCGTGCATATATATATGTATACCTCACCAATGGTAACAATATTATCTCCGTACTGAAATACCATAGTCCTGTTCTCATCCGCTTTATCTCCGGTTTCTTTCTTACCGCATCCTGCCATGGAAACCGCTGTCAGCACAACACACAATACTATACACAGATACCTTTTCCAACCTTTTCCATGTCCTGTCTGAAACATATTTTCCTCCAATCCGTACCTGATAACAGGCGCCTGTGTCATCCCTCGACATCTCTGCCTGTCTCTTCTTTCTCATAGTCAAACAATTGCATAATATCATTGACTGCCTGCTCTGCAGCTTTTATCAGCTCATCCTGAATTGTTTTGGATGCCTTCAAATGAAAGCCCACCTGCTTGCCCGTCACAAATTTCATACTGCCCTTATATCGCTTGAGCAGCATATCCATCCGTTCCGGTTTCACAGGAGCCTGCGGCCACATAATTAATCTTATCTCATCCTGCAGATATTTTACATCGGTAATATATGCCTTATGCGCAATCGCTTTCAGAAATGCGATATCAAGCAGTCTGTAAAAGGATTTCGGCGGTTCCCCAAAACGATCCTTCACTTCCTCAATAATTGCATCATTTTCCTCCCGGTTCTCACAGCGTGATATCCTCTTGTACAAATCAAGCTTTATATACTCATTTTTAACATAGCTGTCAGGAATATAGGCATCAACCGGCAATTCAATCGAGGTTGCAAACTCCTCCTCTATCGTTTCTCCTGACAGACGGCGTATCTCATCATTCAGCATTTTACAGTACAAGTCGTAGCCCACCGCCTCAATATTACCGGACTGCTCCTGTCCGAGCAGATTTCCGGCACCGCGTATTTCAAGATCCTTCATAGATATTTTATAACCTGAACCAAGATCTGTAAACTCCCGAATTGCCTTTAATCTTTTTTCAGCAACCTCCTTGATCATCTTATCCCGACGATACATCAGGAAGGCATATGCGCTCCTGTTGGAACGCCCGACACGCCCGCGAAGCTGATACAGCTGTGACAGACCGAATGTGTCCGCATCATGGATAATCATCGTATTAACATTTGGAATATCAAGTCCGGTTTCTATGATTGTAGTTGATACCAGCACATCAATCTCCTTATTGATAAAGCTGTGCATGATGTTCTCCAATTCCCGCTCATTCATTTTTCCATGCGCAAACTCGATTCTCGCTCCGGGAAGCACAGTGCGCAGCTGCAATGTAATATCTTCAATGGTATTCACACGGTTATATACATAATACACCTGCCCCTGACGGTTCAGTTCCCGGTTAATAGCCTCCTTGACAAATTCTATATCATACTCCATCACATAAGTCTGAATCGGCATACGGTCCACAGGCGGTTCCTCCAGCAGGCTGATATCCCGAAGTCCCACCAGACTCATATGCAGTGTTCTCGGAATCGGTGTTGCGGTCAGAGTCAGAACATCTATATTATTTTTCATCTGCTTAATCTTTTCCTTGTGCTTAACGCCAAAGCGCTGTTCCTCATCGATAATAAGCAGTCCCAGATTCTTAAAGACAATATCATTTGACAAAAGGCGATGCGTTCCGATTACGATATCCACCATCCCGCTCTTCATATCATTGAGCGTCTGCTTTATCTCTTTCGGAGTGCAAAAACGTGACAGCATGCGGATATTCACAGGGTAATTTTGCATGCGTTCACAAAAGGTATGATAATGCTGTTCCGCAAGTATAGTGGTCGGAACAAGATATGCCACCTGCCTGTTGTCCTGTACTGCCTTAAAGGCTGCCCGAATGGCGACCTCCGTCTTGCCGAAGCCGACATCTCCGCACACCAGGCGGTCCATAATCTTATCACTCTCCATATCCCGTTTTGTATCATCAATCGCTTTTTGCTGATCCACAGTCTCGTCATACGGAAAAAGCTCCTCAAATTCCTTCTGCCACTGGCTGTCCTTTGAATAAGCAAAGCCTTTCCTTGTCTCACGTATTGCATACAGCTCCACCAGCTCTCTCGCTATATCAGCCACACGTCCCTTCACGCGCTGTCTGACCTTCTCCCACTCGGTACCGCCAAGCTTATTCAGCTTCGGTTTCACACCATCCCTGTCGGACAGCTTACCGATAACATCCAGCTGCTCCACAGGGACAAAAAGCTTACTGCCCTTATCGTACTCAATACTGATATAGTCTTTCAGTCTTCCTTCAGTCTCAACCTTCTCAATGCCCCGATAGATACCGATGCCATGACGTTCATGTACAACATAATCGCCAACAGAAACATCCGTAAAGCTGTTAATTTTATCTCCTTTATATCTCGGTAATTTTCTTCTCTTTTTCAGCTCCTTCGAGGTAAAAATGTCCCCCTCACTGATTACGACAAGCTTGCTTTCAGGCAGCTCGAAGCCGGTCTCCATACGCCCGACAGTAACCAATATTTCACCGGGCTTTAATGTTCTTTTCCCATCCTCCGAAAAACGTGCCATAATGTCATTTTCCTTCAGATTTGCAGCGATACGTCTTCCTCTTGTTCCCGAAGGTGAGAGTATGATAATCCTGTAGTCTTTTTTCTGCCACCTTCCGATATCAGTCATCAGATTCTCAAAGCTGTCATTATAACCAACCAAGCCCTTTGAAGAAAGCATCAGATTTTCTTTTTCTCCCCATGCAGGCTGTTTGGTGTAAAGCTCTGACATCAAAATCAGTCTTCTTCCGGCTAACCGACCGATTATCGCCTTGCCGTCATAAAGTATATCGACCTGTCCCGGCAGGACATATCCGCCTTCCAGTCTTCCCTCCATGGATATCGCAAATTCCTGTGCATAGACTACTGCCTGTCTGCCTGTACGCTCCGGGTCGTCCACAAATATCTCAGCCGTTCCCGGTATGTAATCTAAAAAAGAAACCGTGTCATCATAAAAATACTGTACCAGACTGTCAAGGCCCATTGTGGAATTAAACTCCTTCAGTTCCTCCCTGATTGTGTCGACCATCTTGTTTAATCTGGCGTACTGTTCCGTTCTGAATTCCTTTTTCAGGCCGGCAGCCTGCGCTTTATGCTCCCGTTCTATCCTCTTCAAGCCCTTTTCAATGCGCTCCTCCGTCAGCACCATTTCCGAGGACGGATATATCCGTATGTGTTCCGTCGTTCCTATGGAGCGCTGGCTCTCCACATCAAAGCTGCGAATGGAGTCTATATCATCTCCCCACAGCTCAACACGATAAGGGCACTCTTCAGTGAGCGGGAATATATCTATAATTCCTCCCCTGACTGAAAACTGCCCCGGTGTTCCTACCATTGTTGTTTTTTCATATCCAAGCGTAACAAAGGTTCCGGAAAGCTTTGTCAATTCTATCGTCTGCCCGACAGTAAGCTCTACAGCATGCCTGACCACATGCTCAAGCGGCGGGATTTTATCCATCAATCCCTCTATCGTTGTCACGATTGTAGTATGCTCCTGCTCTGCAATACGCTTAAAAATTTCAAGGCGATTCTGCACCGTCGTATTGTTATGAACATCCGCATAATAAAACAAAGCATCCTTAGCGGGGTAGAAAAAAACATCTCTGTCATAAAACCGATAGTCCTCTACAATTTCCCGCGCTCTTTTTTCATCATATGTGACAATCAGGCGAATTGCATTGCTGCGCGGAATTGACTCCATCATGAGCGGCTCCAGTCTCTTATCCAATCCCCAGACATGAAGCGCTAATCTGCCCTGTTCTATATTTTCCCGTAATCTTTTATACCTTGGATCATCCTGAAATGCTGCAATCATTGCCTGCATAACCTGATCCTCCATCAAAATCTCACATATTAATTAAACTGATTCATTGCACGCTCAGCGCCCTCAGCAAGGATGACCGCCACAGCCTGCCGTGCCCTGTCGGCACTCTCCCGTATAACCGGCTGCTCTTCCTTTGAAAAATGTCCCAGAACATAGTCGGTCAAATCCATTTTCGGCGGTTTTTCCCCCACGCCCACCTTAATTCTGGTAAATACATCCGTTCCCAGCTGTGCAATAATATTTTTTATGCCATTGTGGCCTCCTGCACTACCCTTTGTCCTGATACGGAGCTTTCCCACATCCAGACTGATATCGTCATATATAACAATAATATCCTCAGCAGAACATTTATAGTAACTGACCAGCTCGCGCACACTCTCACCGCTCAGGTTCATATAGGTCATCGGCATAGCAAGGATTACTTTTTCACCTTCTATAATACCTTTTCCAATCAAAGCCCTGTGTTTTCTTGTGTCTACCTTAATATTATACGCGTCGCTGATATTATATATAACCGAAAAGCCCACATTATGTCTGGTTCCCTCATACTCACGGGCAGGGTTTCCCAATCCTATAATTATCTTCATAACACCCTCCGTCACGCCATAATTACAGATATGAAAGCATGCCCGGCAATATTATGCACGTTCACGCATAATCTCTTCCGCCTCGGCAAGCTGCTCCACTGTATTTACACCGCGAATCTCATCCACTGCCTTGCCTGACAAAGGCATTGCAGACACCTTGAGTCCGATCTTCTTAATCAACGCAATCGTATCTGTCAGATAATATTCTCCCGCAGCATTGTCATTTGACAGAAGCTCGAGACTGGCAGACAGTGCTTCCGAATTAAAGACGTACATACCTGAATTTACTTCCCTGACCTCACGTTCCTCGTCTGTTGCATCCTTATGCTCAACTATCTTTACAAACTCACCGTTACCGTTCCTGATAATCCGGCCATATCCGTCCGCATCATCCAAAATAGCGGAAAGCACGGTGACTCCGTTTGCCTGCTTGCGGTGCATGTCAACCAATGCACTCAGCGTTTCCCCTGTAATCAGAGGTGTATCGCCGCACAATACAAGAGTATCTCCGTCATTTCCGATAAAATCCCTTGCACATTTTACGGCATGCCCTGTTCCCAGCTGCTCTGTCTGCTCCACATAATCCACCACATCATATATAGCATCCTTGACCTGCTTTGCTTTATATCCGACAATGATACACACATCCAAAGCGCCTGCATCCTCAGCCGCCTTAATCACATAATGCACCATAGGCTGATTCATGCATTTATGAACAACCTTTGGCAAATCAGAATTCATTCTGGTTCCTTTTCCTGCTGCCAGAATGACAGCCTTCAATTTATTCATTATATTTCCCCCGTACCGGTATGCAATGATTCCGTCTGTTGTATGATTATCTATATAATCTTTCCATAGTATACCTGTTTCTTTCTTAAAATTCAAGCTGATGCCCGATTTTGTCACATAAACCTCACAAAATAGCTGTTGGAGCTGGATCTGTCGCAAGCTGAAATTTTCTTACATTAATCTGCCAGTATTTTAAATGCAATTGTCTTGGCATACACCATAGGCTTGGTATAGTTAAAAAAGACTGTCCCATCCACAGGTGACCTGATTTCTTCCCGCACATCACCCTCAAACGGATCATAGATGAACGCCAAAGTGTCGCCTTTCTTTACTACCTGACCTGTTGAAGCCAATGTATGGAACAGGCCGGCACGTTTCGTCTGAACCGTCGAAAGCCTCTCTTCATTGATAACGACGGAGTTCTGATTCTCCTCCACAGGGCAGTCCACAATATGCTTTGCATTCAGGAAACGCAGCACTGCATTATATGACAGGAGAGCCTTCTCATTATCCACACAGTCTGTAGCGCCTGTATAAATACTGAACGCATCCGTATCCCATATCTGCCAGTTATAATTCAAGGTTGTCGTATCATATGGTCTCGGCTCACGCAGCACCACATAAGGCATTCCGAATTTTTTTGCATCCTCAATATCCTCAAGTCCGGTTCTCATAATACGGATATGGGGCGCATAGTCTCCCGCAACATAATTACTGGTAAATTGCAGACCATACGGATAATCCTTGATACCCCGAAATATCCCATCCGCTATCCGCTGTACGGTTTCACCCTCATCATAACCCGGAAACATGCGGTTAATATCCGTATGATCAGGCGCCCAGAACCTCTGTCCTATATTCAGGGAATAATGATTGGCTGACGGAACAATCATCACACTCTTTTTTATTCTTTCGGGATTGTCCGCCTCTATCTCCTTTAACCTGCGTATCAGCTGTGAGCAGACATACAGCTGCTGAATCTCATTTCCACGCAGGGAGCCTACGATACACGCACCGAGACCTCCCTCACCGAATTCATAACCCTCTATCAACAGATTTTCTCTGTACAATGACTGCAGCTCAAATATCTTTTTCTTCTTCATCCCATATTACCTCCCCAAAATCCTGGCCAGCAGAGAACCCGCATAAACCACAGGATACTCCCTGAGTGTAAACACAATTCCATTTGAAGGTGATATGACAGTCTCCGGCACCTCGCCGGTCAAAGGATTTACAATCAATCCGATCAGGTCACCTTTTTTTACGTCCTTCCAATGCTCCACCTTCGGAATAAAAACCCCTGCAGTCTTCGCATTCAGATAGCTGACAAACCCGTCTGTGGAAACAATCGGTTCACGAATCTCTCCAACCGGTCCATCCCACATATCCATTGATTTCATCAGATTGAAAATTCCCTCTGTCAACTGCGCACAATATTCATTCGTTATCCTCATACCTACACCCATTTCTACCACAAGCGTATTCACCCCCATGGAATTTAAGGTGTATGCAAAAGTGGACTCCAGCACTGTGGCAGCACTGTGCACCCATATGTAATCCATATTCAACTGCTTTGCAATCGGAACAAGCCATTCCTCATGCTTCTCATTAATTCTGATCTGAGGAATCTCCTTGAGGTATGCGTTGCTTGCATGTATATCAATCGCCACATCAGAGCCCTTTACATCCTCTATTATCTTTGCAGCCATATACTCGGCCATCATGCCCTGTTTATTTCCGGGAAATATCCGATTCATGTCCAAATCGAAATCAGGAATCCCTCTGATAATGGAATCCACGCCAAGCGGATTCATAGCCGGATAAATATCCACGATCCCTTTCAAACATTCCGGATGCTTTCTGATCCTTTCCTCCACCAGATAGCATACATACTGACCTTCCAGCTCATCTCCATGAATGCCGGTCACAATACTGATTCTCTTTTGTTTGTGATTATCGGGCATCAGTCTGTTTTTCTTAATCTCAAGTGTTTCCCCTACCGGTAACTCCACCCGGGCTATCGTCTCTATCATCTATTATTTCCACCTTTGCTTTAATTGTTTGTGTCTGCTCTCCCGAGCCATAAAATTTACCCTGATTCATGATACAATCCCTGTAATCGCGTCCCTTGGATATAATGATATAATCATTTCCGATTAAAGTATCATTCGTCGGATCAAAGCCGTACCATCTGCCTTTGCAGAAGACCTCCACCCATGCATGGGATTCACCCTCACCAATCATGAGTCCGACCACGTAGCGTGCCGGCAGCATCGCCATACGCGCAAACGACAGCATGACATGCGCATAATCCTGACACACACCCTTTTTTAAATCAAATGCTGCAGCCGCCACAGTATTGATATCCGTGGCACGCTTGCAATATTCAAAATGCCTGTGTACATCATGCATAATAAGCTCTGCCATATTATACTCAGTCAATCGCTCCATTTCAGGTTCATAATTTGCTCTGAAATAATCATGCATTTTTACGGAGGGCATTGTATACGGTGACTGTATCTTATAACACATATTCAGATTGTCATCTGTCTCGTATTTGCTCCAATCTACCATTGCAAGTCCCTGTACGGATACGGAAAAACTGTTGTGTTCTCCTCTCTTATGTCCGATAAACGTCGTGTTGCCAAATCCATCCCAGCTCTCACAGAGCATGTCGAACGGTTCAACAACCACGGTCATCTCCACAATATTCTGCCTTACCGATTTTTTAGGAAAACACCTTAATGTAAAATAATGATCATGAATATTGTCTCCAAAAAGGAGCTCCATCTCATAATTGAATTTTACCTTTTCCATAATACAACTCCTGCCCATAACACCTGTACTGTTTAATCAAAGATTTTCTCAAGCTCAAGAACCATACTCATATCATAGCTCTCCCGTTCCTCAATCTCCTTTCCCAGCGCATCAAACAATTCCCTGTCATACGACAGATTGTTGCGTTCCAGTCTGTGCGCCAGCTTCCGGTAAGAGCGGTGAACCTCATTATAATCATAATTTCTGCGCAGATATAAGTCAAGCTGTTCATAATACCTCCCGATGAAGATAAATTCCCGCTCCTCATCAGTCTCTATCTTATCCTCAATACAGGTCCAAAAAGCCCTCATGTAATCCAGCACATGCTGAAGCTCAATAATCGGTGAAACGCTCCTGCTTCCCTTCTGCATCTCAATCAGTGCCAGATGAATATAGGCAAGTGAATCCGACTTTATCACATTTCTGAAAATAATCGCATTATCATACGCCCTGTTCAGATTCGAGATAACAGAATTTTCATTACTCTCATCAAAGAGATATCTCGCGACAAAATCCCCCGGGCTGCTATAGATATTCGGTATCTCCATCTCCTTACAAAACGTAATATACGCATTATCATGTTCAATGATATAGTCATACATATGGAAAAATTCCAGCGTCGTAATTAAAACACGCTGTCCATATCTTCCAAGCCAAAAATAATTGTCAACATCCTTTATTCCGATAATACCCATGTGTCCTTAAAACCTCCTCCCTGTGATGAATTAACGATAAAAGAATCCGGATTTCTCGAAAACCTTGTCAATCCGCTTTTCCATACATGCGTCTCTTCACCGCTCAGCACGAATGCACGCAAATCTGCCTTTCGTTCAACGACCTTCCCATTATCAACAATCGGCAAATCCAGAAAATTAATCACTTCCTGTGCAATAAATCTCCTCGGTTCCTTGGTGATTGTCTCCTTGAATTTCTCAGTCTCCTCCCTCGTAAGACTGTTGCCAAACACCACTCCGTAGCCGCCGGCTTCCGCCACATCCTTGATAACCAGTTTTTCAAGGTTATCAATCACATAATCATAATCATCCTTGTAGAACGGAAGATACGTCGGCGCATTATGCAGGATCGGCTCTTCATTTAAATAATACCGCACCATCCTCGGTACAAAATAATAAATACCCTTGTCGTCTGCAATTCCGTTTCCCGGCGCATTAATCAGCGCCACATTACCCTTTCTGTAAACATCCATAATATGCGGAACTCCGATCAGGGAGTCATCACAAAAGCACATCGGATCCAGATATTCATCGGAAATACGCCGATACAATGCACCCACCTGTTTCATCTCACCCCGATAGGTTTTGAAATACAGCTTATCATTCTCCACAGACAAATGCTCCGGCATGGACAAATACGAATTCGTTCTTTCGGCCAGATAAGAATGCTCAAAAAATGCTGCGTTATAGCGTCCCGGTGTAAGTATAACATTGACTCCGCCCGTGTTTACATAATCCATTGTACTCTTCAGCATATCAGCATAATCACGGTTATCGTACACCTTATTCTTCTTAAAGGACTGCGGGGAAGATTTTCTGCACAGATCCCTGGCAATCAGCGGATATGATGCCCCGGATGGTATTCTCAGATTATCCTCAAGGACATACCATGTTCCATCCACTGCCTGCACCAGGTCAATTCCTGAAATGTGGCTGAAGATGCGCTTGGACGGAATAATACCCTCACAGGCGGGCAGATATCCGGATGACAAGATTACGAAGGCCTCAGGAACAATACCATCCTTAATTATTTGTTTTTCGGTGTAGATATCAGCCAAAAAGGCATTTAAGGCATTCACCCTCTGCCGCAGGCCCCTTTCCAGATAATCCCAATCATCTTTTGTTATAATGCGCGGAATGGCATCAAATGGAAACAGCTGCTCCCTGAATGTGTTATTTTTATATATGCCAAACTTCACACCATATCTGGCAAGCAGCTTATTGATGGTATCTGCGTGGTCTACCAAATCATACATACAGGCACCTCCTTTGTTAATAATAATAAGTTTTCTAGTGTTTCATGCATAACAGTTCTGCTCCTACACTTATTTTTATTAATTTTACTATTGTAGTATATTATTTTCTTATGTAAAATGGAATACCTGCATGCCAAATATGAAGATATTATTTTATTTTATTTTTTTGCTTAAAAATCAAAAACAGAATTCAGGGAATGCTTAAATTGATAAATAAATATAAAAATCCCCGTGCTATGTGGAGTAGCACGGGGATCAGAGAAAGGAGTCGATTTAATACATTGTATCTAATTTGTCAATTCCTATGCCGATTTTCTTCAACCATATTTTTCACCTGATGGCAATATCCGCCGCAATGCCCGCAATCTCCGCCGCACTGAATGGATCTGCCCTTTCTTTTATCCTGTATCATACTTCGGACAATCAGTGCAACAAACGCCAAAAGCACCAACAATACTATAAATGTTCCTATATTCATGTTCCACCTCACACCGTTTCAAACACAAGCTATTAAAAAATATGCATTATTGTTTACTTGTTATCTTATCATATTTATTCGGTCTGAACAACAGATAGAAGAATCCGATAATTAACAGGATTGCAATTGCTGTACATACACCAAAGGTTCCGTTTATCACAAGAGTACCAATCTGGAATACGCAGAGCGCTACCACATAAGCAAGGATGCACTGGTAACCGATTGCAAACCAGAACCACTTTCTGCTGTTCATCTCCCTCTTGATTGCTCCCATCGCCGCAAAGCAAGGTGCACAGAGCAGATTAAATACCAAGAATGAAAATGCCGCAATCTGACTCATTGATGCCTGCAGATTGCTCCATATCTCTGCACCATCCTCGGCAACCTCCTCTACACCATAGAGAATACCAAAGGTACCGACAACGTTTTCCTTCGCAACAAGACCGGTGATGGCCGCCACCGCTGACTTCCAGTTACCCCATCCGAGAGGCTTGAATATCCATGCAAAGCCCTCACCGATTTTTGCTAAAATGCTGTGATCCATCTCCATCGTTTCCAGCATTCTGAAATCGCCGTTAACCCATCCGAAGTATGATGTAAACCATACAAGGATTGTCGACAGCGCGATAATCGTTCCCGCCTTTTTGATAAAGGACCAGCCTCTCTCCCACATACTGCGGAGTACACCGCCGATTGTCGGCACATGATATGCGGGAAGCTCCATAACAAAAGGAGCAGGATCTCCGGCGAACATCTTTGTTTTCTTCAAGATAATGCCGGATAAAATAATAGCTGCAATACCTATAAAATAGCAGACAGGAGATACCCATGACGCTCCGTCAAATAATGCACCGGCAATCAGGGCTATAATAGGAAGCTTCGCACCGCATGGAATGAAGGTTGTTGTCACAACCGTCATTCTTCTGTCTCTCTCATTTTCAATTGTTCGGGATGCCATGATACCCGGAACGCCGCATCCGGTACCAATCAATATCGGAATAAAGGATTTTCCTGAGAGACCAAACTTACGGAAAATTCTATCCATAATAAATGCAACTCTCGCCATATATCCGCATTCCTCCAAAATTGCAAGGAAGATAAAGAGCACCAGCATCTGCGGAACAAAGCCAAGCACCGCGCCAACTCCCGCTACGATACCGTCGAGAATCAATCCCGAGAGCCAATCTGCACAATTTAACGACTCAAGCAAATGCTCAATGGCAGGCGGAATAATTTCTCCGAACAACACATCATTTGTCCAATCCGTCACAAATGCTCCCACCGTTGTTACAGATACATAGTATACAAGCCACATAATTGCTGCAAAAATAGGAAGTGCAAGGATTCTGTTGGTCACAATCTTATCTATCTTATCCGACACGGTGAGCTTCTGCCCGACCTTTCCTTTTTTCAGGCACTGTCCTATAATGGAAGTAATATAATTATATCTTTCATTTGTGATAATACTCTCCGTATCATCGTCAAATTCCTTTTCAAGCTGCGCAATCTCAGCACTGACATCCGGTGCCTGAGGCATCTGCTCTTTTATCTTTTCATCCTTTTCCAAAAGCTTAATTGCAAAAAATCTCTTCTGTGCATCTGAAATCTCCGAACCGAGATTATTTTCCACCGCAGTAATTGCATTTTCTACCTTTGTATCAAAGCTATGTACCGTTTTGACTTCCGCACTTTGTTTGGCAAGCTTCACAGCCAGCTCTGCCGCCTCTTTCACGCCATCTCCCTTTAATGCTGAAATCTCGACAACCTTACAGCCCAACTTCTCTGCCAGCTCTTTAATCATAATCTCGTCGCCGTTTTTTCTGACCAAATCCATCATATTGACAGCCATGACAACAGGGATTCCAAGCTCCACAAGCTGTGTCGTAAGGTAAAGATTTCTCTCCAGATTCGTACCGTCAATAATGTTTAAAATCACGTTTGGTTTTTCATTTATCAGAAAATTTCTAGCCACTACCTCCTCCAAGGTATACGGAGACAGGGAATAGATTCCCGGAAGATCAGCAATCGTAACATCCTTATTATTTTTAAGCTTTCCCTCTTTTTTCTCGACTGTAACGCCCGGCCAGTTTCCTACTCTCTGGCTGGAGCCGGTCAGCGCGTTGAACAATGTGGTCTTTCCACTGTTCGGATTACCGGCTAAAGCAATTGTAATTGCCATGATAAATTTCCTCCTTATGCCATATCTGTAACATTACTCTACTTCTATCATCTCCGCATCTGCCTTTCTGACAGAAAGCTCATAGCCTCTCACTGTTACTTCTACAGGATCTCCAAGCGGCGCAACCTTTCTCACATAAATATTCACGCCCTTGGTAATTCCCATATCCATGATACGCCTTTTTACGGGTCCCTCCCCGGTGAGTCTGACAACCTTAACGGTCTCTCCGACTTTTACCTCCTTTAATGTCTTCATTGTCTTACATTCTCCCTTCTGGTCAATATTCTTATGCAACCATGATTTTATTTGCCATATCTTTTCCTATGGCAACTCTGGAGTCTCTTACATTCAATATCATGTTTCCATTGATTGTCGAGACAACTGTGACCTCTGTTCCCGCCACCAGTCCGAGGTTTTCGAGAAACCTTCTTGTCTCATCTTTTCCTCCGATACGGGTTATAATATTCGGTTCTCCCTCATTTACCAATGATAATGGCATCATACATCCTCTTCTTTCTATAGATAATATTCAACCGGTCGGTTAGTTTATTCAAACTAACTCCTTTTACTGTGATGTTAGTTCAAACTAACCATTTTGTCAATAGTTTTTTTAAATTTTATTCAATTTGTAAATTTTATTCAATTTGCATTTGACTTTCTTTTATGGTACTATGTCTTATATGTTGTATAAACGAAAAACACTGCGGGAATTAATAATTACGAGAAACAGCCTCTTGTAAACAATACAAAGCAAAAAGCGGGGTAAAAACATGAAAATTCAAGAATCAGCAGAGGACTATCTGGAAGCCATCCTGTATCTGAGTGAACGCAGTGAGCACGTGCGTTCCATTGATGTAGTACACCATCTCGGTCTCTCAAAGCCAAGCGTCAGTGTATATCTGAAAAATCTTCGCATCAATGGTTACATAAAAATGGACGATAAGGGATATTTGAACTTAACCGAATCAGGAATGAATATTGCGGTTAAAATCTACGAACGACATAAGATTTTGTCTCAGATTTTCATTTCTCTGGGGGTAAGTAAAGAAACCGCATACAAGGATGCGTGCCGCATCGAACACGACCTGAGCGACGAGACATTTCAGGCATTAAAAAATCATTACCTTGAACGGAGCAGTCGGCCATAACAAACGAGTGTAAAATCAATCCTGAAATGTTTTTAACGCCTCTATTGTCCGTGTAATCAGCTCATCCAACGACCATCCCGGCATATTTAATGCAGTGCTGCTCCGGATACTTTTCAAAATCCAAGTCATGTAGCAATCCTGCAATCCCCCAGAATTCCTTTTCGTCTCCATATCCTAATATATCAGCAAAATACATCATGGTTTGTTCAACAATTTGTGCATGCCTCAGATGAAAATTATCCTGATTAAACTCCGTTAATAAACACCACGCTTCTTCTCCCATCATAATTAAGGTCCTCCCCCCTATCCGCGCAAATACCTTGCGTTATATTCCATATTGATTTCTGCTATCTCTTTCTCTCCATCAATGTACAGCCGGTACATTTCAAACGGGCTGCCGCCTCCCAGCCAGCAGGAAGAACAATTTTCACAGCCTCCTCCACAATCAAGCGACTGTTTTATAATCTGTTCTCTTTGTTCCCTTGTCGTATCCTTAATCAATATACTTTTCATAAAAATCCAAATAATCCTCCTCTGTAAATCTGTGATACACCATATGGCAGCCTTCATCCGTAATACAGTACCGATAGGAATTCGGCTTGCGATTTTCAAAGTAAACAAGATAATCAAACTCTCCGTCCCGCACCCTCTCACAATTCGTACATATCCGCCAGCGTAATACTATCCACAACTGAATTAATGGCGCTATACAGTTTTTCCCACACCCGCACGTTCGGGCACTTTGTTTGTCTCCTGCAGGGCATACCGTTTCCTGATACACAGGGTACCGGCGCCGCTGGCATTTTCAATCTCCCCTACATTTCTCGGATTGCTGAAATGATCCATTACCTGTTCACTGTATTCTATAATTTGACTCATTATATTCCCCCCTCCTTAACAGCATCTTCATAAAGTGGCGACATATTGCGAAGCTTGTCTACGATTTTAACAAGTTCATCTACCACATAATCAATCTCTTCCCTCGTTGTCTCATCTGAAAGCGTAAGTCTCAGTGAACCATGTGCAATCTCATGGGGCAGTCCAATCGCAAGGAGCACATGTGACGGATCAAGTGAACCCGACGTGCAGGCGGAGCCACTGGAGCCTGCAATATTTTTCTGATCAAGCAGGATAAGCAACGACTCCCCCTCAATAAACCGAAAGCTGAAATTCGCATTGTTGGACAGCCTGTTTGTCCTATGTCCGTTTAATCTTGTATATGGAATCTCCGCAAGTACCCGATATATTAAATAATCCCGCAGCTCACTTTCATAGGCATGCCGCTTGTCCATGTTTTCTTTTGCCAGCTCTGTTGCCTTTCCAAAGCCGACAATTCCCGGCACATTATATGTTCCTGCCCTCTTTCCTCTCTCCTGCGCTCCGCCATGAATAAACGCACCTATCTTTACTGTATCGCGGATATAAAGAATGCCGACTCCTTTCGGTCCATTTATCTTGTGTCCGCTCGCTGAAAGTAAATCAATCTCAAGCTCTTCCACATCTATATGCTCATGCCCGTATGCCTGAACCGCATCTGTATGGAATAAGACCCCATGCTCATGGGCAATTCTTCCGATTTCCTTTATGGGCTGAATCGTTCCGATTTCATTGTTGGCGAACATGATGGAGATCAGTATTGTATCCTCTCTTATAGCTGACTCAAGCTCATCAAGTCTTACGGTTCCATCTTCGTCCACATTCAAATAGGTCACCTCGAATCCAAGCTTTTCCAGATATTCGAGGGTGTGAAGTATTGCATGGTGCTCAATTCCTGAAGTGATAATATGCTTTCCTTTTTTCCTTTTTGCAAAAGCAACTGCCTTTAACGCCCAGTTATCTGATTCGCTCCCGCCGCCGGTAAAATAAATTTCAGCGGGCTTCGCATTTAAAAAAACCGCAACTGTTTCTCTTGCATCTTCAATTGCTTTTTTCCCGATTCCTGCAAATCTGTAAACGCTCGACGGATTCCCGTAATATTCTCTGAAGTATGGCTGCATTGCCTCATATACTTCATCCTTTACCTTTGTCGTTGCAGCATTATCTAAATAAATTAAATCGCTCAATTTGATCCCTCCATCCCAAAATTCAATTCATAAGCAGCGTCTGAGAAAAAGTCTCTGACAGCTTACTCGCATACGTAAGTGGGTCGCATGGGAACTGATGCCCCGATTTTTGCAGGTCTTGCCTTATTCTTCAGCTTATAAGGCTGTATTTAATATCATTCCTATCCGTTTGCTATGAAATAATAGCATATTTCCCCTGCTTTGTATAATAATTTTTTCTTATAACATCTTTAAATCTTCATCGTTATCCGGTAACGCATATGATACCATTCTGCCCCGCCATGCACAGATTTTGACAGTCCTTCGTTTACAAATCCAAGTTTTTCATAATAATGCACCATATATTCTTTACAGGTTAATATCAAGCCCTTCCGTCTCTGTTTTTCAGCTTCTTTAATTACATATTTCAGGAGGATTTCAGCATAACCGTTTCTTCGGTAGTCCGGATGTGTCTCCACTCCGAAAATCATTTGCCATTCTCCCTTTTCATCATGTAAACTGCTGTCCGCATACATCTCATCCTCCAGAACAGGGTGGTTTGACGTCATTCCGTTCACAAGACTGACCAGCCTGCCATCAACCTCCAGAAGCCAAAAGTGATTTGGAAATATCTTTAATCTGTCCTCAAAATTCTTCCGTGAGGCGCCATCTGCTTTAGAAAAGCAGATGGATTCCAGCTCTGAAATTCTATCCAAATCCTTAATCGATGCAAGACGGATTTGATAATTCTTTTCATCCATATTGTTCTCTCCCGAAACTCCTATGACTATCTGTCATTTTAACAGATCTTCAAGGATTTTCAAAGCCTTCACATTATCCTCATATTTACCTATCGTAGCACGCACCCATGTAGGTAGTCCAAATTCCGCAGCCGGGCGAATCAAAATTCCATGTTTCAGATACTCCTGCTCCACCCAAAGGCTGTCATGGCCTGTATCAAATAATATAAAATTCGTATTGCTCTCAATATAGGGCAGCCCCAGTCGGTCTAAGGTATCATAATACAGCTCTCTTCCTTTTCTATTGTTCTCCAATACCATCTCTACAAATTCAGTATCGTCCAGGCTTGCTGACGCCGCAATCTGAGATAACGTACTCACATTGATTGGGAGCTTTGCCTTGACAAGACTTCCTATAACAGATTGGTTTGCAAATCCGTAGCCTACACGAAAGCCCGCTAATCCATATAATTTTGAAAATGTCCTGAGTGAAATTATATTGTCGTATTTTAATACTAATTCCTCCGCTGATATATAATTTTTTTCTTCCACAAACTCAATATATGCTTCATCAAGTACAATTAAAATATTCCTGCTGACATGTTCCATAAATTCATAAAACAATTCTTTATCCAGCTTTGTACCTGTGGGATTGTTCGGATTACAAATCCATATTACCTTTGTCTTGTCGGTAACAGCTTCCTCTATGGCATGCAGATCAACGGCAAAGGCTTTGGCAGGGATTTCAATCGGTACCGCTCCCATCTGCTTTGTAACATTACTGTACCAGTTAAATGACGGTACGGTATAAATTGACTCATCTCCTGCCTCAAGATATGTCTGCGCTATGATTGAAATTAATTCAAATGAACCGTTTCCAAACACAAATTGCTCCGGCGCTATAGACAGCTTCTTTGACAGCTTGTCCCGCAGCTCGGTAACCTGCATATCCGGATATAGTCCTAACTCAGTTTCTCCTGTAAGGTACTTGTTTATAGCTTCCTTCACTTTTACCGGGAACCCATATCTGTTTTCATTCCCTGCCAATTTTATAATGTTGTCCAAACCATATTCCTTTTTTACAGATTCGGCTGTTTTTGCTGCTTTGTATGTTTGAAAAGCAGATAGCGCTTTACGCTCCTTTACTGCCATTTAAAAGTCTCCTTTCCTTTACCAGCCCGTCAACCTTATACAATGCTTTTTTAATCTCTTCTGCAGATTTTCCAAAGCCAAGTTCCGTAAAGCTTCCAAATTCATCCACGGAACGTCTCGCAATAATCTCAAGTGCATGATCCACATCTTCTTTTATTCCAATATCCTCCAAAGTAAAAGCCGCATCATACAGTGAAAACTTATCTATGGTTTCCATGATATACCTCTCCGGCTTTTGTTCCAGCACCAGCTGTGTCAAAATACCGTAGGCAACCAATTCTCCATGAAGTGTTTCTCTAGTAGACGGAATACGCCTGGATGAATGGTAAAACGGATGTGCAAAGCCTGAATATGCTTTTGCCCCTACAAAGCTTCCCACATATCCGGCTACAAAATAAATAGCATCCAGTACATCTGTATATTCTTTTGTAACCTCATGCCTTTTTGATGCCTCCAGTGCCGACGGTCCCTTTTCCTCCAATATATCATAAGCAAGCTCAGCCCCAAAAAAGGAAATTTGAAGCGGTAAAGAATCACTTTTCCCCCGGATACCCGGAACAAGCTCATACCATTTTGCATAGGTGTCTATAATTCCGGCCTTTAAATATCTCTCCGGAGCATCAATCAATATCTCCGGATCTACCAAAATTAACCTTGGCGTATACCGATTGTTATAAAATTGCTCAAAATCCCCCTCATCCGTATAGATAATGGAAACTGCAGCCCATGCCGCACATTGCGCAGGATTAGTGGGTATCGTTACAACAGGCAGACCACATATACTGCCTGCCGCCTTGGTTACATCCATTACCCTTCCTCCGCCTATTGCAACAAGTACATCAATTCCATTTGATTCTGCTTTCTCTGCATATAAAGCCGCCTGTCTTATAGACGGGT
Source organism: uncultured Bacteroides sp. (assembly GCA_964405715.1). Lineage (GTDB taxonomy): Bacteria > Bacillota > Clostridia > Lachnospirales > Lachnospiraceae > Coprococcus_C. The sequence continues at coordinate 17,754 of CAYOOW010000019.1, read as the reverse complement.
AACCGGAGAATGTTTCTTTTCCATACGAAAGCTTGAATTTTTCAAAACTGTTCTCCACAATTTCACCCGCTGCCCTATATGCATTCTTACCTGCAATAATAAGAGCCTTTTTTCCATATTTTTTTATTTCTTTTCCCGCATTTTTTAAAATTCCGGACTGATTTATGTACCGTTCCGGTGTTTTTATATCTGCCATTTTTATTTCTCCTCGTATTCTAATATGACCACAACACAAATTTTTTCCTTATAAAATCAATAATTATATTTAATCCTGTAACAACAATTCCTATAAAAATTATTCCGGCTATTGCCTTGTTATAATTTGCGTAATTAAGGGCAACTCTTACATAATATCCCATACCGCTGTCAGCGCCAATCATCTCCGCCGCAGTAAGAGTCATAAGCGCTGTGGCCAGATTAATCGGAAGATTATTGATAATTCTCGGCAAATTAAACGGAATAATAATTTTAAACAGCATCGGAAAGGTTTTCATGTTCAGCACTTTTGCGGAATCAATTACTTTCTTTTCCACAAATGCCGTATTATTGATGCTTCCCATGAGACTCCCCCAGAAAATACTTAGAAAAACCACGCATAATGACGCCGCCCTGAACGTAGGCATAATCAATACAATGTATGGGGTGTAAATCAAAGCCGGCACGGTAGATATTGCCTTTACAACCGGATATACGGCATTCCTGAGTCTCGGCAGCCAGCCGACCAGCGTACCTAATATCACTGCAAAAAAAAGCGATGCTGCAACGCCGACCAAAATTAAAAACATGGAGCTTTTAAACCCCTCAAAAATATTTACTCTATCTTCCGCAAATACGTAAAACACATTCTCCGGAGCCGGAATAAAAATATACGGAAGCAAATTCAGCCTGCTTACGAATAATTCCCAGACAAATAAAAATGAATACAAGAAACCGAAAATATCCAGCCAAGCCCTCCTCTTCTTTTCATTCCCGTTCTTTACCATAAATACAATTTCCAGCAGGATTAATACAACAGCAAACGCTTTGAAGTCATGCAGTCCCTGTCTGATTTCCTGATCGTATTTACTCGGCAGCAGGGACAGTAAGAAAATACCTGCAAACACGATATTTGGATAATTAATAATGCTTTTCCAAAAAGGTATTGTCGATTTCATATGCCCTCTCCCTCCTCGAAGCTCTCCTTCTCAATCTCATGATTAAACAGCTTGATAAGCCTGCCTCTTAGCTGCCTGTAATTATGATCACCCATAAGTGCCTCTTTGTTTCTTGGTCTTGCCAAATCTACGGATAGTACACTCTGGATTTCCTTCGGAACCATGAAGACTATTTTATCTGCCAGGTATAATGCCTCATCCAGATCATGCGTAACAAAAACCACCGTTTTCTTCTCGTCATCCTCTGACCACAGCTTCAGTAACAATTTCTGAAGAGTTTCTCTTGTTTTTGCGTCTATTGCGCCAAACGGTTCGTCCATCAGCAATATATCCGGGTTGCAGGCAAGCGCACGTGCAATTGCCACACGCTGCTGCATGCCTCCCGAAAGCTCTCCCGGCAGCTTATTTTCATATCCGGAAAGCCCAACCCTATACAGGAATTTTTCCGCTGTTTCGTTTGCCTGCTTCTTACTTATTTTTTGTATTCCTCTTTTGGATTCTATTAATGCAAAAGCGATGTTCTTCTTGGCGGACATCCACGGAAATAATGAATAATGCTGAAAAACCACCGCCCGCTCAGAGCCCGGACCTGTTATTTTCCTGCCCTGTATAATGACATCCCCCTTATCAGGTGTAAGCAATCCCTCCAGCACTCCCAAAAGGGTACTTTTGCCGCAGCCGGAGGGACCTATCAGGCATACAAATTCCCCTTTTTCTATCTCAAGATTGACATCCTTTAAAGCCTCAAAGGTTTCCCTGTCTGTCGTATACGTCAATGATACATCTTCTATTTTTATTTCTGCATCTGCCATGTCTATCACTCCCAAAAGCTATCGCCGTAGATTGTTTCAAAATCAGGATATTCATCATTATGCTCTAAGAAATATGTCTTCATATCCTGATAAAAGCCATCTTCAGGATTTTCACGGATGATGTTTTTAAGTGCGTCAGCATAAACGGAAATATCATAGAACTGATCCAGCGTCAAATCGGATTCAACATATTTCTGCTCCAACATTTCTTCATACAGGCCTTCCACGCCATTATAATTTGGGTCAGGATTATATGTCCTGTTGGCATTTTTGTCTAAATCATATACATATTCTTCTACATATGCTTCACTTTCTCCGGTTTCCGCAACAAGACTCCTGATTGTTCCCTCGCTGTCTGTATTAATATCTTTATATGCCAAAATCTGTCCTTCCAGATAAATAACATAGGCTTCTCTGTCCGAAGCAAGCTTACCGGAATACGCCGATTGTCTGCAGCATACATATCCCTCTTCTATATCATAAAGTGTAGTCAGGACTTTAAGCCCCATCGACTCTGCACTTTCAACATAATTGCTTCCAATAAAGCCAATATCCACATTTCCCTTTTGTACTCCCAGAGATATACTCGGATAATCTTCAATCATCACATATTCTATTTCTGAATCCACATCTATTCCATAGTTTTTTTTCAAGGCGTTTCTTGTGGTAAGCTCCGAGGTAGACATTTGAATAACGCCTATAGAATGTCCCCTCCAATTATTTATGTCCGACAGCTCATCATAATTCTCCGGCAGTACCACTGCAACCATGCCGCCTGATAATACACCGCCGATTAACGTAACATCATAGCCCTGTGCACCATAGCTGATAGGAGGCACGGCCTGTTGATATGCCGCTTCTACCTTTCCGACACTGAGTGCATCATACATAACGGCCCCATTGTTCTCAAGCTTTGTGGATACAATCTCAAGCCCCCTTTCCTCAAAATAACCTTTTTCCTCTGCAATCTGTACCAATGGATTTACCAATGCAGCGTCTCCCGAGAAGGCAACATTTAAAGTATGTGATGCTCCACCCTCACTTTTCTTTCCGCAGCCTGTGATTGATGCCGCCGTTAATGCTCCAATCAGTCCTATTGCAAATACCTTTTTACATAATTTTCTCATAATACTCTTCCTTCCTTTCCCGTCTTCCCGTTTCCATGCTTACATATCGCATAAATCTATAATTTTCATATGCGGACAACACATAAAAAACCGGAAGCTAATATTTTCCATTAACCTCCGGTTGTCCAGTCAGTTTACAGCTATTCACCGCATTTAGATTGTAACACAGCAAACGCAAAACCGTCTAATTCCTTTTTTTCATCAATTTATATCGGTTTTTCCAATCACACTGGTTGTAAATGTTCCCCTATAGATTATCATATAAATCCTCCGTCAACGACAGGCTCCCTCTGTATCCCGCGTAAGCTCTATTGAAAATAAGCCTGTCCTTTAACGGAAAGGTTGCCGCAATACACTGAATATCCTTTATTGATGCCACCTCTCTTTCATTGCTGCTGCCAACGATAAGTGTAAGCTCTTCTTCCTCACTCAATGTCTCATTGATCTCGTACTGGTCAGCACTAAACACGATGCGCGGTGGGGATGCGTACTCCAGATTGCTAAGTTCCCTTGTAATTCTTTCCCTGTCCTCCGGTCTGAATATTGGCTCCGATATGATTGCAAGCTTAGGCGTAAAGCTGTAATCGTTTGCCAAATATCGCGTTATTCCAACCACACTTGAAGCATCTCCTACAACAGCGTAGCGTTTCCAGCTCAGTGCGCCGATGGACTGTGCAAGATAACTATACACATAATCCTCCTCTTTTTTAATTACATCTTCCACAAGAGATTTATCCAGTTTAAGGATATCGGCAATCTCTCTGATAAATCTTCCTGTATCTGTCGCCCCAATCGGGAGTCCCGGGTAACGATATTCAGGCGTTCCAAATTTTTCTTCAAACCTCTTTGCCGGTTCCTTGAATAACCATGGATTGACAATAATATTAAGAGCAGCCCCGGAGCATTTCTTAATCGTTTCTATCCCCTGATGCCCTGTAAAAAAGGTATTTACTTTAAGTCCCAGACCTTCAAGTATTCTCGTGATTTCCTCAAGATTTCCACTCCAGAACGGATCATGATACGGAACGATGCCAAAAACATTAACAAGCTTTTCGTCCTTTTTAACTCCCTCCTCAATTACCTGATCAATTAGATTATTCCAGATAACCTCGTATCCGAGATTGCTGTCTCCCACAAAGCCGGGTGTATCAATAGGATATACCGGATACCCCTTTTGCCTAAATTCGTCCGTTACACTTGCAATGTCATCTCCAATAATTCCGGCAGTGCAGCCGGTCAAAACAAAAAATGCATCTGCATCCATGATATCTATCGCACCCCGGATTGTCGTCCGGAGCTTATTTGTACCGCCAAACACTACCTCCCTCTCAAGCATATTGGTTGACGGTATGGATACACTGCTGACAAAGCTTGAGCTTTTATTGCCTGAATTTCCCTGTTCAGCCGCACATGTCTGCATGCAACAGCCCGGACCGGAATGAAGGATTGGGCAAACTCTGTCTATAGCGCCAAGCACAGAATTAATTCCCGCAAGCACACAGCCTCCTCGTGGATTTTCCAAAATTTCAGACACCCGAATCACCTCCCGTTATGTATTTAAAGGCATTTTCCTCGTACCAGCTGTCCTTATACGGCAGACGGACATGCTTGGAGAGTTTTTTATTAAATCCCGGATTTTGCAGCTGATCCGCAATCTTGTTTCCAAGATATAAGAGTCCGTCATACCCCATCGTAGGCCTCTTCATATCAAGCACATGGGTTGTCGGGATTCCGAGCTTTGCCGCCCACTCCGGTACGCCGATAAACACATCCGGTTTTAGCTTATTTACCAGATTAACCTGCTCAAACGGCTGCATATTGGCAATATCAACGATATAATTCTTATGAATACCATTCAGGTACTCTATATCAATCTGTGCATCCTCATCATAGGTTGGTGTTTCAAGTCCTACAAGCTCCATTCCAAAATCATCAATCAAAGCTGCCGCCGCAAAGGATCGTCCGGTTCCTCCACAGATGAATACCCTCTTCCCCTGTAATCGTTTTCTGATATTATCCACAAGCGGAAGGATTCTATCATGTTCCTTCTTTATAATTTCTTCAGCCTCTGCCTCTTTACCGGCAATTTTTGCAATTCCTCTGAACCATTTATCCGTATTTCTGACGCCAATCGGCATAACGGTATGGGAATACGGTATGCCATAATCCTGCTCCAATGTTTTCATAAACTCATCGGCAAAAACCTTGCATATAGAGGTAGACGCCGCAGCAGCAGGAATTTTCCGTATTTTTTCCAAAGAACTGTAAAACGGAATGTAGTTCGTTTCAACGCCTATTGATTCAAGCATGCGCTGCATTTCCCTTTGATCGGCATAGCTTATGGAAACCGGTGCAAAAAGATTCACAAGATTTCTCTGTGTCTGAAGTCTCTGTCCTTTCAATATATATTTGTTAATTGCAATGAAAGCGGCATCAAATCCGGACGCACATATCTTGGACTTGAAGCCCTCACAATGGATTGGAATGATAAGCGCATCATTTTCTTTCTGCAGATCAGCGGCTATTGCGTCAATATCATCTCCAATCACTCCTGATGCACAGGAGGCAAAAACAAATATCAGCTTAGGCTGATATCTTTCTACCGCCTTTTTTACTGATTTCCTGAGCTTTTCTTCTCCGCCGAATATAACGCTTTTCTGATCCAGATTAGATACAATTATGTGAGGATTTTTTATATGCTTAACGCCCCTGTGTGCCTGTCCTACGCGATACTGATCTACCGCAAGCGTTGTGCAGCCAACACAGCCTTGAGGCGCATGGGCAATGAATACGGCATCCTCCAAGGACATAAGCGCCGCCATACTATTTATCTGCTGACACTGCAGTCCCTGTGCAAAGCTTCTGTCTGCTTTTTTCATGCACCCCTTGGCATATTGCCGTGAAGCCTCCATACCTGTGCTTCCATAATCATTCACCCTGTCTGCCTTACTTTCTCTGACTCCTGAATATACAACAGACATATGTTCACCTTCCTTCTGCTAAATTTATATCGCAAGACCATCGTCGGCAGTCCGCCTCATCTCATTTATATAGCTCCTTGCTATCTCTGCAGGTTTTACGTCTTTTCTCACAACATATCCGAGGACCATTACTTCTTTTTCTTCCAATGGAACAGATACATAATCCTTCGCATTTATGCTGTCCTTAAGCAATCCCGTGCCGATTGCGTAACCATTTACACCCACCATGCATTCCATAGACGTAGCCCTGTCATTGCTCACAATTAATTTAGGATATTGGTAAGCTCCAAATGCCTCCTCTGTAAAATAAAAAGATGCATTATCCCCCTGTTCAAAAACCAGACATGGATATTTCTCCAAATCTGCAAATGTCAATGCTTTTCTTGCTGCTAATGGGTGATTTTTCCATAAATACACGCAGGTCTCCCTGCGCATTAATTCGTGAAAAACAAGATTTGATTCCTGTATCAGATTCATCAATATTTTCTTATTGAAAGTGTTAAATCCTATAATTCCTACATCACTCTTCAGATTTTTCACGTTCTCAATTACGTTTCTCGTCTGTGTCTCAATGATGGAAAATTTGTATTTACCATCACCATACTTATGAATTGTTTTGATAAATGCATTTACTGCAAACGTATAATGCTGCGTGGAAACATGAAATTCTTTCCTTTTGCGCTCTTTTTTTATGTATTTGTTCTCCATCAACTCATACTGATCCATAACCTGCTTGGCATATTCAATGAACTCACGGCCCTCCGCAGTAAGTGTCACGCCTGTCCTTGAACGGGAAAATATCTGTATCCCTATTTCCTCCTCCAAGGCTTTCACTACTCCTGAGAGGGTGGGCTGTGATATAAACGCTTTTCTTGCCGCTTCCTGCATGGATTTAGATTCAGAAAGAAGAATCACATATTTCATTTGTAATATTGTCATGTTCCACCTCCCTGATATGTCATAAGCCGGCAGTTTACCTGCCGCCTATCCGCGGAGCGATTGATGTGAGTCAATCTTATCAAAATAATTTACAAGCTTTGCAAGCGCTTCCCCGACACTAACCTCAACATCAAACGCGGAGATTGCTTTCTTTTCAAGCTGCTTTGCAGCTTGAAAGCCTATTTTTCTGCAAATGACGGAACGGCAATCTGCTATTCGTTCAACCCTTGGCATTATACCCGCACCGCCGCAGCCGAAGCTGCCGCAGCCGGAGCCGCTGTTCATTTCCCTACAGCTATCATTCTTCCCACACTTATCCTGATCTTCTCCCTGCTCGGGCAGACCTCGTTTTTCCAACAGATGATATTCTCTTCCTGACACCTCGTATATGTCGAAAGAGACTGCCCCTCCAAAGCTGACATCAACATTCACACCATCCGAGGAGGCTACTGCTATTTTATACGTCATAGACCATCACTCCTAATTAAACCGCCGGACTGCAACGGTATAAATATCCTCTATCAGCCGGATACCGCCCGCATAGCCTGCGTAGAAATTATCAAACACTACCTTGTCCTGCACTGGCCATGCGATATTCAGATAGTTGCCCTTTAAGTCTTCTGTCAGTTCCTTCTCATAGTAGCTGCCAAGAATCAGCGGATACCCATGGTAATCGTGTTCCTTGATCAGGTTATGTATCTTATAGCTGTCCGTCTCAAAGAAAACCTCAGCCTGCAAATCGTAATTCAGCTTCTTAAATTCCTCCCCGATTGCATCCCGGTATTCCTTGGGCGTATCGTCTGTGATAAACTGCTTTGCCGGAATCAAGCCCAGATCATTCGCCAAAAACTTTGTAAGCGCAAGTGCGTACTGTGCATCTGCAACAACCGAGAACTCTTTGTTAATTACCCTGTTTTCAAGGAACAAATCTGCATATCTCTCAATCAGGTAGTAATAGTAGCTTTCATGCTCAGTAATAACTGCTTCCACGCGGTCCTGCTCCAACCCGGCAAAGGTCCCAACCTCCCTCAGGAATTTGCCGGTTTCATATGCTCCAATCGGGAGTGTCGGGTAATGGAGATACGGTATTCCAAGCTTTTTCTCCATTTTCTTTACATTTTTCACGGATACCCACGGGGAGACAAGCAGATTAAACTCCGCCTCCGGAATTTTATTGATATTCCCAATCCCCCTGTTATAGCCAAAGATTGTATTCGGCGTAAGCCCTATCTCTGTGAGCAGCTTTTCCAGCTCCCTGATATTTCCCAGCCAGAACAAATCCTGATACGGAACATCCGCCCATATATTCACAAGGCCTTTTTGCCTGTGATCTGATTTTTTTAAATACTGATCGATAATAGCGTCAACAACCTGCTCGTGTCCCTTGTAGTTATTTCCTTTAAATCCTGCAGTCGACGCATAGATTACCGGTTTATATACAAAATTCTCCGGATTGCCGCCTGCCTCCTCAAAGCTCTCCTGCTGACTGAGGCGGTCAAACTCGGACACCACCTCACCCGTATCATCGCCTACAATCTCAGGAATACAACCCGTAAGCACCACATAGAGGTCTGCGTCAATCACCTTCAACGCATTCTCTATGGTAGAATGTAATTTTTTCACGCCGCCAAACACAACATCCTTTTCGTTAATACTGGTACATGGGAATATATTCGGTGAAAAATAACCGGAGCTGCCCGTACTGTCCGAAAGCTTCTGGGCGCATCCCGGACCTGAATGAAGAATCGGTATTGCCCTTGTAATTGCCTGCACTGTCTGCATTGCGCCAAGAGCACATTTATATCTCTGCTTATCTAATAACTTTGCCATCTACTTTGCCTCCTCTAAGAATGTGCCCACATTCTGCTGATACCACCAGTCTGTGTACGGAAGCTTTACTCTTTTTGCCAGATTCCGTTCAAAGCTCCTGTTTCGGATACTGTTCAAAATAGCATGGGCAAACTCCAATGTATGCTTATATCCGAATATCATATACTCATCAGCCACATATACCGCAGGCGTACCATTTTTTATCGCCCATACCGTAGAACCCGGATGTCTGGACAAATATAAATCCGGCTGATATTTGTGCAGCACATTCATAACCTCAAAATTCTGCTGATCGGCTACACTCGCATCAAAATCAATGTCATTGTCAAGCAGATACTTCATAGATGGCGGCACATCTCCATTCTCATATTTCTTGTCATAGTGCCATGCAAGGGCCCATACCACTTCAATACCCAGCTCATTCAAGACTCTTGAAACCTCAAAGGTATACCCCGGTCCCATTCCAATGACGGCCCGGAGTCCCTTTAACTCCTTTTTGACCTCCTCAAGCTGCGGTATATAGATTTTCCGCTGCTCCTGAATGTATTTTTCAATCTTATCGCTTCTGTCAGTAACCCTGCCAATTTCACGAAGCCACGTCTCAAATCCTACAATTCCACACTGGTTAATGCTTCTTACATAGGGGACCCCGTATTTTTCCTCAAGTGCATTTCCGAGATAATTGCCAAGCGTACCGCAAACACAGGTTGTCGCAACAGACTCGGAAATGTGTGAAAGCTCCTCCACCGTAGAATTACAGTATAAAAATACCGGTTCAAGATCAAACTGCCGAAACATTTCCATGATTTCGGGTCTGGCGCTCTCATAAAAGTTTTTAAAATTAATCGTATTCCTTTTTTCCTTTGGCGGTTTCACAATAGATGACAATACGGCATGATCGGCAATATCAAAACCGGTTGCCCAGATACGCGACTTGAAGCCCTCGCAATGTACCGCTGCGATTGGTACGCCGACTTCCTCTCTTACATCGTCGACTACACTGTCAATGTCCTCTCCGATAATACCTGTCGCACAGGAGCTTGTGACAAATATCGCTTTCGGGGAATACCGTTTATTTACCTCGAGAATAATCTTTCTGAGGCTTTCTGTCGAGCCAAAAATGGTATCGTTTTCATCCATATCCGTTCCAACATAAACCGTATCATTGGTCACACCCCGCTTCTTTGCCATGACCTTATCAAGATAATATGCTCCTGCACTTGCCACAGAACACCCTGCCGGTCCATGGTGGATAATCGCAACATCGCGAATGGCAGAGAGCTGACCCATCGCACAGCTTGACAGGCATGTGCTTGACTGAGAAAAACACCTTGAACACCCCTTCAGGGTTCCGCATTCACTCCTGCTTGCCAGATCCTTCAACGATCCGATATAGCCGGTAATAGATCCGATGCGGTTTTCCCTTGTTGCAACATTAGAATTGTTTAAATTAATTGCCATTTTGTAACACCACCTTGTCTTTCATTAAAACGAAACTGTATTTTCAATTTCCGGTCTGATCCTCTGCAGATTTTCAGAAAGATATCTTTCTCCGCTGTCAGGCAGAAGCGGAACGATAAGCTTCCCCTCATTTTCTGCAAGCTGTGCCTGTTTTATTGCCACTGCGAGCGATGCCCCCGCCGATGCGCCCACAAATACGCCTTCATATTTCGCAAGAAGATGAATCGCCTTCAATGTCTCTGCATACGTAATAAATTCGTACTGATCCGTAAGCTCATCACTAAAGTTAGCCGGAGCCATTTTTGTAATCCCATTATCATCATGAACCTGGTGAATCCCATGGAATCCCCCGTCTTCCGCACCTTCAACAAGAGGTCTTGCTACATCCTCAGGAGACGGTTGCGTGACAATAACCCTGATATTCTTATTTTTTTCTTTCAGATACTTACTGATTCCGTGCGTTGAACCTCCGGTTCCGACGCCGCCTACAAAGATATCGATTTTCCCGTCTGTATCCTCCCATATTTCAGGACCCGTATACTTGTAATGAGCGCTGATATTATCAGGATTTTCAAGCTGCCTTGTGACATATGAATCCTCAAGATCCTTTGTCATATAGTCTAAAACAGCATCAAATGCTTTTATTCCTTTTTCAAAAACGCCATCTGTTAATTCCTTCGGGATATCGGCTATTTCTGCCTGATATGCCTCCAGCAGCTTAAGTCTTTCCTCCGACACACCGTTTTGAAGCCCGATTTTAAATTTATATCCCTTTGCCGCTGCAAATGCCGCCATAGCAATGCCTGTATTTCCGCTTGTGAACTCAACCAGCGTGGTTTTATCCGGACTTATCCGGCCTCTTCTCTCCGCCGCCTCAATTATCTCAAGAGCCATACGATCCTTATGAGAGCCGGCGGGATTGAAATATTCCAATTTTCCCGCAATTCTTCCCTTTAAATTAAGGAACTGCTCCAATCTTTTAAATTCAACAATAGGCGTCCTGCCTACAAGCTCAGTTATTGAATTGTATATCTTTGCCATATCTGACTCCCCCCTTAAATCTTGTAATCATCAGCTAAATCCATCATTCCGTAATCCATAAGTATTTCTTCCAGACGCTCCTGCGTCATTGGCGTCGGAATTACGAAATCCTGGTTGTCGATGACCGCCTGAGCAAGATTTCGGTACTCCTGCGCCTGATTGGAATCCGGCTTGTACTCTATTACTGTTTTCTTATGGATCTCGGCATGCTGGACCACATTATCCCTTGGTACAAAATATAACAGCTTTGTCCCAAGCTCCTTTGCAAATGCACGAAGCAGATCAAGCTCCCTGTCTACATTCCTTGAGTTACAGATGATGCCTCCAAGCCTCACTCCTCCCGTCCTTGCATATCTTTGGATTCCCTTTGAAATGTTATTCGCCGCATAAAGCGCCATCATCTCGCCGCTGGCCACAATATAGATTTCCTTCGCCTTACCCTCCCTGATAGGCATGGCAAAACCGCCGCAGACAACATCTCCCAGCACATCGTAGAACACATAATCCAGATCGTCTGTGTATGCGCCCAAATTTTCAAGCATATTGATTGAAGTAATTATCCCCCTGCCGGCACATCCAACTCCCGGCTCCGGTCCGCCCGACTCCACACACTTCGTTCCGCCAAACCCTTCTTTCATAATCCGGTCGAGTGAAATATCCTCCCCCTCCTCCCTGATCGTATCAAGAACAGTTTTTTGTGCCAATCCTCCCAGTAATAATCTCGTGGAATCAGCTTTCGGATCACATCCCACGACCATTACCTTCTTTCCATGTTCACACAAGCCCGCTGTCAGGTTCTGCGTTGTGGTAGATTTCCCGATTCCACCCTTTCCATAAATTGCAATCTGTCTCAATTCGCCCATTTGCTTTATCTCCTTTTGAAATATTTATGCTTTGAATAAGTCTTGCACTTTTCTGTACCGTACAAGCTTATCAACGGATTCTTCTATGATTCCGGGTATCTCAAATACTTCTATCCCCATGTTTTCAAGCTCATTTCTTGCCCTGCCGCCAATTTTCTCAACCAAAATAATGTCACAATCAGCAAATTTTGAGGCAGACTCCCTCATTCTGTTCCCATCATGGTCGCCTCTGTCGCATACAGGGACGACTGTTCTGATTTCTGCAAGTCCATACTCTGACGTTTCCTCATCTGTATCCAGTATGTAAAAGGTATCTGCCCTTCCAAAATGCTGATTTACCAGCTTCCCATCTGTAGATGCTGCTGCTATCCTAACCATGCGAAAATGTCTCCTTTATTCCAAGCCTTCTTTGATATATCCTGTCGCCAATATCCTTTTCGCCGGGGACGCCGATTGCATCCGCCCTGCATCTCTGGCAGTGCCTGAATACATCCACATACTGTCCTGCTTTCGTCCTCGCCGCATCTATTTCCACGCAGGTGGGTTCCCTGAAATCCTTTAACTCATATTGCGGAATAAGCGGAATGATGTTATAAATGCTCACCCCCAGCTCTCCCATTTTCTTCGCAATTTCTTCTATGTGTTCGCCATTTATATCCGGAACGAGCACCGTATTGACCTTAACTGTAATTCCGGCATTTACGACCTCCTCAATTCCCCTTAGCTGATTATCGATTAATATTTCTGCGCCTTCTATCCCCTCAATTTTTCTGCCATGATATATGATAAACTTATTCAGCTTTGCCTCTATCTCAGGGAAAATCGCATTCACCGTCACTGTCAGGGTATCTATCCCTGTTTCAATAATCTCGCCTGCTCTCTCATACAGCAATAATCCATTCGTGCTCATGCATTTTATAAGCTTTGGAAAATGCTCTTTTATCAGTCTGAATGTTTTCAGTGCATAATCCGTCGCCAGGGTATCACCCGGACCGGCAATTCCGGCCACTGTAATCTCCGGACATAGCTCCAGTGATTTCCGTATAATCTCTATAGTCTCCTCCGGTTTTAAAATCTTGCCGGTCACTCCGGGGCGCTGTTCCACATCATTGATTGTTCTGTCACAAAATCGACAGGCAATATTGCAGCCGGGGCTGACCGGCAGGTGGATTCTTCCTGCATTATTTTTTCCTCCGCCAAAGCACGGATGAGAATTCTGTAAATCCTCATACCCCCATGTCGCATTACAATTGTTACCCATATGATCACTTCCTAAATGAAAACAGACAACCGTGGATTTGCTTCATTTGCAAAACCTCCAGTTGTCTGGTCAGCTTCTTAATCGTATTTTTTTATTTTGTTCAATCTGTATGACTTTTCCGTCTTGTACTATGACAGAGACGCTTCCGAACTTGATTTCTTCCACCATCTGCCCGATAATCTGCAAATAATCCTTTTCCGCTTTATCAGATTGCTTGTCTGCCATATATTCACCGCCTTTGACATTATCGGCAGGTACCCTGAGGGTATCTGCCGGCAGCTCTTTCTTCCACTGCAAAACATTCATTGAAAGAAGCGTCTCCTGCACTTTAATTACTAAACAATGGGGTTGACAGATATCTGTCACCGGAATCCGGCAAAAGCACGACAATATTTTTACCCTTGTTTTCCTGCCTTGCCGCAAGAATTACCGCAGCCTTTAAGGCTGCGCCCGATGAAATTCCGACCAGAATACCTTCTGCCAGAGCAAACGCCCTGCCCTCGGCAAATGCGTCCTCATTCCCGATGGCTATTACTTCATCGTAAATCTCCGTGTTAAGAACATCCGGCACAAATCCGGCTCCTATTCCCTGAATCTTATGCGCCCCCGGCGTTCCTTTAGAAAGAACAGGGCTTGATGCCGGCTCAACGGCAACGATTCTGACATCCGGATTCTTCTCCTTCAAGTATTCGCCAACTCCCGTTACCGTTCCGCCCGTACCAACGCCGGCAACAAAAATATCCACCTTTCCGTCTGTCTGTCTCCAGATCTCCGGCCCCGTTGTCGCTTTGTGGACGGCAGGGTTTGCCGGATTTACAAACTGCCCAAGGATAACAGAGCCTTCTATCTCCTTGTTAAGTTCCTCCGCCTTTGCGATTGCACCTTTCATCCCGTTTGCACCCTCGGTAAGCACAAGCTCAGCCCCGTAAGCCTTCAAAAGATTCCGCCGCTCCACACTCATCGTATCCGGCAGAGTAAGGATTGCGTGATACCCCCTGGCTGCCGCAACCGCTGCAAGCCCGATGCCGGTATTACCGCTTGTTGGCTCAATAATCGTTGCCCCTGGTTTTAGCTTTCCCTTCTGTTCTGCATCCTCAATCATGGCCAGGGCAATTCTGTCCTTCACTGAGCCGGCAGGATTCAGATACTCAAGCTTCGCCAAGAGCGTAGCCTCTTTCACTCCTGCTCTCTCACTGTAACGTGAAATCTCGAGAATTGGGGTTTCTCCAATCAGCTCCAATGCACTTTTTTTAATCTCTGACATAATTTGTTTCCTCCATTTTCTAAAATTTTTTTGAAAAAATAAGCAGCTGCCAACTTACGCTTACGGCACCCGCTTTACTTCCATGGCTCAGGTTCATAATACGCATAATGATTAAACTGTATTTATCCTATACATAACACAACAGCAACAACAATTTACATAAAATCTCCGCATCGTCATTATGGTATCGTCTCCTTTCATTGCCTATCTTTTATATAGGTATTCTATGTTATTAAAACCATTATATGTTCTCCGATTATCCCTGTCAACCATTTTTTCTTATATTGATATAGATTGTTCTTATCACTGATTATAAGTATTATTTATAGCTTTTACCTGCCGGTGCATCAAAGCTATCAATTGCCTGCTTCAAATCCGCAATTAAATCAGCCTTATCCTCAATACCCGCCGATAATCTAAGTATCCTGTCCGTTAGGCCATTCTTTATCCGTACATCCTCCGGCACATCTGCATGCGTCTGCGTTATTGGATAGGTAAGCAGCGTTTCCGTTCCGCCAAGGCTCTCCGCAAACGATATCAGATTTATTGACTTGAGAATATGAAGCGCCAATTCTTTGCTTTCTACTTCAAAGGTCAGCATACTCCCAAAGCCGCTTGCCTGACTTTTACATATTTCATATCCCAGATAATCAGCCAGCTGTCAAATGGTGAAAGGCAGGATCCAACCGTCTTTATCAGAAATCTTAGCCTTTCCGAAATTTCTTTGCTGTTTGTCACGATAAACCCTGCAAGTGTATCGTTATGCCCTCCCAAAAACTTTGTCCCGCTATGTATGACAATATCCGCGCCAAGCTCAAACGGCTTTTGAAAATATGGAGACATAAAGGTGTTATCCACAATCAGAAGCAGATTATGTTTTTTGCTATTTTAGAAACCTTACGAATATCCACTATATTCATCATTGGATTAGTCGGTGTTTCAATAAAGACTGCCTTTGTATTTTCTTTCACATAGCTTTCCACATCCTCAGCCGAGCAGTCAATGTGACTGAAAGTAATTCCGTTTTTCTCGCTCACATTATTAAACAGGCGGATACTTTCTCCATAAAGGTCTGCATCCGTAATCAGATGATCTCCCGGTTTAAAAAGCTCCATCATGGCTGCAATTGCAGCCATCCCTGTTGAAAAGGCAAGCGCGTCGACTCCGCCCTCCAGTGACGCAACTATTTTTTCTGCCTGCTGCCTCGTAGGATTTTGCAATCTGCTGTAATCAAATCCGGTACTCTTTCCCACCTCCGGGTGTGCATAGGTTGCCGTCTGATATATTGGGAAACTGATGGCTCCCGTCCTGTCAAAATCATAATCTTTTCCATTACCATAAAGACATTTTGTTGAAAACCCATAGTCCATAAAAATTTTCCTCCTAGCTGGACTTCCGGTATTATTATAGTAGGTATGGCAATTCCTTGTAAAATATGGATTTTTTAGAGCCGGTTATAAAAAAAAGTTATATTGAAAGCCTACTAAATCTATGGTATAATCGGCATTGAGACCTGAAAAGATTTCGAATAAACTATCAGAGGGCAGATAAAAAGCGAAAGCAGCTTAAGGATTCCGTAAACCCATCAGTTTCTTTCGCAGAAAGGCGGATCATATCTATGAAAATATCTACTCGCGGCAGATACTCCCTCCGCATGATGATTGACCTTGCCCAGCATTATGACAAGGGCTTCATCGCTCTAAAGGATATATCTGCAAGGCAAAATATATCTAAAAAATACTTAGAACAAATCATTCCGTTTTTAAACCGAAACAATCTGTTACTGGCCAATAAAGGGCACATGGGCGGTTATCAGCTGTCAAAGCCCCCATCCGAGATTACGGTATGGGAAATTCTGGAAAGCGCCGAGGGCAGCCTTGCTCCCGTAAGCTGCATGGACAACACTCCAAATTTATGTGAGAATGTCGATGACTGCCTTACACTCCCTGTCTATCAGGGGCTTTACGATGTCATTCAAAATTATCTGAAAGGCATCACACTTTGGGATGTTATCAGCCGCGTCCCTGACAGCTGCGAATACTATATTTAATCCTTCCGTTTCCGCATATTGAGCTCCGGCACATATGCGGAAACTTTTGTATTTTCAGGTATAGATTCTGTCACAAAGGTATTTCCTGCCACAACAGAGTTTTTCCCAATTACGGTTTCTCCTCCAAGCACCGTTGTATTCGCGTATATCACGACGTTATCCTCTATGGTAGGATGTCGCTTTATGCCTGATAAAGCCTGACCTCTCATCGTTGACAATGCGCCAAGCGTAACTCCCTGATATATCTTCACATGATCACCTATTTCGGTTGTTTCTCCAATCACAATACCCGTTCCGTGATCAATAAAGAAATATTCTCCGATTTTTGCCCCCGGATTAATGTCAATACCTGTTTTGCTGTGTGCATGTTCCGTCATGATTCTTGGAATAAACGGAACCCCAAGTTCATACAAAACATGTGCTATACGATACACATAAATCGCGTAGATACCCGGATATGAAAAAATAACATCCTCCATGCTTCCCGCAGCCGGATCGCCTTGAAGCTCCGCTTCCACATCCTTAAATATTATCTCCTGAATGTCCGGCAGACTGTCCAGAAAAGCAACCGTCTTTTCCTCAGCCCTTGCATCCAATGACAGGGCATCAATTTTTTCTGCTGCTTTCCTATCCTTACGCTTGTTTTGATACATTAAGGCAATTCTTATCTGCTTAAACAGTTTTTCATAAATTCCCGCCAATATATTTCCTGCAAAATTATCAAGTGCAACATAAGCCGTATTCTCATTTCCGAAAAATCCCGGAAATATAATGCGCCGGACTTCATTGATAATATCGATAACCTCTGAGCGCTTTGGCATCTTTTCGCCTATTCCTATTTCAAAGATGCCTTGTGTTTTGTAATTTTTTTCCAGCTTAGCTGCCGTTTCATTTATCTTCCTTTTTATATCCATTTAGTCCTCCTATCTCAATATTTGAAATTTGTCAATATATCTCCCGATATATTTTTA
>CAYOOW010000018.1:0-61847 GCA_964405715.1 uncultured Bacteroides sp. | reverse complement strand
AGGCATTTCAAGGCCTGTAGCAATTTTTTTATAATTTAACTGTCAAACTCCCGCGTCTTCGTTTTTTATTTTTCTATCTTGAAGAGTAGAGAACAAGATGATATAATTTACGAGATTGTATTAAGACATACCCGAGACTACTGAAAATTCTACTTTCTGCGGATGAAACTGTTTTTTATCGAAAAAAGCGGCATTTTCAGTCGTTTCGGAGTCTTAATTCAAAATATTTTTAAGGAGAACTTATATTATGTACAAGAAGTTTGAGATGGAACTTGCCGGCAGAACCTTGCGTGTCGATGTTGGCAGAGTTGCAAAGCAGGCGAATGGCGCTGCACTGATGCATTATGGTGACACGGTTGTTCTTTCAACGGCAACGGCTTCAGAAAAGCCGAGAGACGGGATTGATTTCTTCCCGCTGTCAGTTGAATATGAGGAGAAGATGTATTCCGTAGGTAAGATCCCGGGCGGTTTTAACAAGAGAGAGGGAAAGGCGAGCGAGAATGCAATCCTTACCTCCAGAGTTATCGACCGTCCTATGAGACCGTTATTCCCGAAGGATTACAGAAATGATGTTACATTGAACAACATGGTTATGTCTGTTGATCCGGAATGTTCACCGGAGCTTACTGCTATGCTTGGTTCGGCGATTGCGACAGCTATTTCGGACATTCCGTTTGACGGACCGTGTGCGACAACTCAGGTCGGCATGATTGGCGGCGAGCTGGTATTCAACCCGAATTCAACGCAGAATCTGATTTCTGATTTGAAGCTTACTGTTGCGTCAACGAGAGATAAGGTTATCATGATTGAAGCCGGCGCAAATGAGGTGCCTGAGGCGAAAATGATTGAGGCGATTTACGCTGCTCATGAGTTGAATCAGAAGGTGATTGCATTCATTGACCAGATTGTGGCAGAGTGTGGAAAGCCGAAACATGCATATACAAGCTGTGCCGTGCCGGAGGAGCTTTTTGCGGCAATGAAAGAGGTCGTTACTCCGCTTGAGATGGAGGAGGCTGTATTTACAGATGAGAAGCAGGTAAGAGAAGAAAATATCAGACAGATAAAAGAGAAGCTGGAGGAGACATTCGCTGATAACGAGGAGTGGCTTTCCTTACTTGATGAGGCGCTGTATCAGTATCAGAAGAAGACTGTCAGAAAGATGATTTTAAAGGATCATAAGAGACCTGACGGTAGACAGATTACGCAGATCAGGCCGCTCGCCGCTGAGGTTGATATTATCCCAAGGGTTCATGGTTCGGCCATGTTCACAAGAGGGCAGACACAGATTTGCAACGTTGTGACGCTTGCACCGCTGTCCGAGGCACAGAAGCTGGATGGTTTGGATGAAAATGCGATATCCAAGAGATATATGCACCACTACAATTTCCCGTCCTACTCAGTTGGTGAGACGAAGCCGTCGAGAGGTCCGGGACGCCGTGAGATCGGTCATGGCGCACTGGCTGAGAGAGCATTGCTTCCTGTCCTTCCTACAGAGGAGGAGTTCCCTTATGCGATTCGTTCCGTATCAGAGACATTTGAGTCAAACGGTTCAACATCTATGGCATCAACCTGTTCATCCTGTATGGCTTTGATGGCTGCGGGTGTTCCGATTAAAAAGATGGTAGCAGGTATCTCTTGTGGTCTGGTAACCGGTGAGACAGATGATGATTATGTGCTTCTGACAGATATTCAGGGACTTGAGGATTTCTTCGGGGATATGGATTTCAAGGTTACAGGTACGACAGAGGGTATCACGGCAATCCAGATGGATATCAAGATTCACGGCCTGACAAGACCGATTGTTGAGGGTGCGATTGCAAGATGCCGTGAGGCAAGACTCTTTATTATGGATACATGTATGAAACCGGCTATTTCCGAGCCGAGGGCCACTGTAGGTGAATTTGCTCCAAAGATAATTCAGACTACGGTAGATCCTGAGAAAATCGGTGAAATCATAGGTCAGAGGGGTAAGACGATCAACTCTATTATCGATGAGACCGGCGTTAAGATTGATATTGATGATGACGGAAGAGTATCCATATGCGGCGTTGAGCAGGCAGGCATGGATAAAGCATTAAAGATTATCCGTTCTATCGTTGATCCGATTGTGGTTGGAAAAACCTATGATGGCAAGGTCGTCAGAATCATGAACTTCGGCGCGTTTGTTGAGCTTGCACCAAATAAGGACGGACTGATTCACATCTCAAAGCTTGCAGATCACAGAGTCGAGAAGGTAGAAGATGTCGTAAATATCGGTGACGAGGTCAGAGTAAAGGTTCTTGATGTTGACAGAATGGGTAAAATCAGCCTTAGCCTGAAGGACGCAGAATAATTACCAGGGGGGTATTCAATGAGATACGGATATTTTGACGAAGAACATAAGGAGTATGTGATTGACAGACCGGACACCCCGGCTCCATGGGCCAATTATCTTGGTTCGCCGGAGTATGGTGCCATCATATCCAATAATGCAGGAGGCTACAGTTTCGTAAAATCCGGTGCAAACGGAAGGATAATAAGATATGTATTTAACAGCTTTGATCAGCCGGGCAGATATGTTTATCTCCGGGATAATGACACAAAGGATTATTGGTCTGCTTCATGGCAGCCGGTTGGCAGGGATTTATCCGTATATAAAAACGAATGCCGCCATGGAACAGGGTATACAAATATAAAAGCTTCTTATGCGGGAATTGATTCAGAGGTGCTTTATTATGTCCCTTTGGATAAAACGCATGAGGTCTGGCGTGTCAGAGTAACAAATCGGACGGATGCAAAAAAAGATCTCTCTGTATTCGGTTATTGTGAATTTACAAATGATAATAACTATGAGCAGGATCAGGTGAATCTGCAGTATACACTGTTTATTACAAGAACCTATTTTATGGGAAACAGAATTAAGCAGGTAATCAATGAGAATGTAAATAAGGGAAAAGCAATCAACGGAAGTGTCGCGTTTACCAGATTTTTCGGTCTCGCCGGAGCGGATGTCGCCAGCTATGCGGGAGATAAGGAAGTCTTTATAGGAAGATATCATTCCTATGCGAATCCTGTCGGTGTGGAAAACGGAGACTGCGGCAATGCGCTGAATTATAACGGCAATGCGTGCGGTGCGTTGGAGACGAAGGTCACACTGGCACCGGGAGAGAGCAAAGAGTTTGCTTTTGTATTGGGAATGAAGAATGACAGGGAAACCGAGGAGGTTATGGCATCATACGCAAATGTCTCAGTACAGACTGAGAAGGAGATGGATGCGCTTGTAAAGTATTGGCACGGAAAGCTCAGCCATTTTCAGGTTAAGACACCAAGTGATTCCTTCAATGCAATGGTTAATACATGGAATGCATACCAGTGTTTTATGACTTTTATCTGGTCAAGAGCGGCATCCTTCTCGTATTGCGGCTTGAGAAATGGCTACGGCTACAGAGATACGGTTCAGGATATACAGGGAATTATACATCTTGCGCCTGAAATGGCACTCGAAAAGATTCGTTTTATGCTGTCTGCACAGGTGGATAATGGCGGCGGACTTCCGCTTGTTAAGTTTGACCACAATGCAGGTCATGAGGATACACCGGATGACGAATCCTATGTCAGGGCGACAGGGCATCCTGCATACAGAGCGGATGACGCGCTCTGGCTGTTCCCGACTGTATACAAATATATCGCGGAATCGGGAAATGTGGATTTTATAGATGAAGTGATACTCTTTGCCAATGGCGGGGAGGGGACCGTGTATGAGCACTTGAAGCGTGCAATTGATTTTTCCATGAACCGTCTCGGTAACAACAATATGCCGGCCGGTCTGCACGCAGACTGGAATGACTGTCTGAGGCTTGGAAAGAAAGGCGAATCTACATTTGTCGCCATGCAGCTTTACTATGCAATGTCTGTTCTTCGTGTGTTTGCGCAGAAAAAGAATGATGTGGAATATATCGCATATCTGGATAACATACAAAAAGAACTCGGTGATACGATACAGACGAAATGCTGGGAGGATGACAGATACATCCGCGGTTATAAGGAAGATGGCATGATTATCGGCTCTAAGCATGATCCGGAGGCAAATATGTGGCTGAATCCGCAGTCGTGGTCTGTTATCAGTGGGCTGGCTACGAAGGAGCAGGCCGAGAAAGCTCTGGAGTCTGTACACAGGGAATTGAATACGCCTTACGGTGTGCGCATTATGGCGCCTTCCTATGTGGACCATGCTTTTGAGGGTGCGCTTATGCTGCTCTTCAATCCGTCTACAAAGGAAAACGGCGGTATATTCTCACAGCCGCAGGGTTGGATCATACTTGCCGAATCCCTGATGGGACATGGGAATCGGGCTTTTGAGTATTTTACGGAGAGTTCTCCGGCTTCCATGAATGATAAGGCTGAAATCCGAAAATTGGAGCCATATTGTCATGGACAATTTACGGAAAGTGCAGAGAGTCCTTTTGAGGGCAGAGCGCATGTTCACTGGCTGACAGGTACGGCATCTACAGTTATGGTAGGCTGTGTGGAGGGTATACTTGGTATGCGCCCTGATTTTGATGGAATCCGCATTGCACCATCCGTACCGTCAGAATGGAAAGAATTTGAGATTACAAAGGATTTTCGAGGCAAAAAGCTGCATATTACCGTTAAGAATCCTGATGGAGCTGAGAGTGGCTGTAAGAGTCTTGTTGTAAACGGTAAGGTAATGCAGGATAACTACATTTCGGCTGATATGCTGGAAAACGAAAATGAAATTATATTGAATATGTAAAAAGGTAACCCGTGGTAGCTATTTGCAGTCTCATATAAATGATATAATCACCACAATGAATTTTTTGATTCGTTCAAAGTTGTTTATATGGGGTGTTTCATATATATCATATATGAGAGAAAAAGGTTTCGCTTAAAACCTCGTGGTTTTGATAGGAACCTTTTTTTGTTTGTTAAGAAAAGGAGAGTATTGATATGAGAAAAGCTAAGCGTTTATTTGCAGCCTTATCGTTGTGTGCAATGGCAATGTCCTTGATTGCCTGCGGTGATAACGATGAAAAGGAAACAACGACTGAGAATGTGACAACAGAAGCAACGACGGTGGCAACAACAGAGGCAACAACGGAAGCAACGACAGAAGAGGCTTCAGAGGATGATGCGACGGACACAGATGCATCCCCGATTGAAATGGATGAGGATGACGTAGCTACATTACTTGGTGTGTCAATTAAGATTCCTGAGGGCTTTGAGTACAGTGATGATGATTCCGCTGAGGGCTCCGCAACATTTGTGAATTATACACATCCGGGCGCGCTTGTAATCGGAGTAGATAATAAAAATACATTTCTTGATGACAGTAATGTGGTTGAAACCTTTGATGCGCAGATTAAAGTGCCTTACGGTGAAAATGTGACCTATTCATCTGTGACCTATAACGGACACAAGGCAACAGAGTGGGTGCTTGATAATGAAGAGGGTGGATATGTAGGACGTTCCCTTGTAATTTGTGACGGTTCCATGTTGATATATATCGAGTTTGTCAGCTATGAAGGAGATCTTTCTCCGTATGATGAAGCAGTAAACAGCATTGTGTATTAAATTAATCTGAAACCGATAAGGCAGCAGCCGCTATATTGGCAGCGCGGTGTTTCGCACAGAAGAAGAGGCTGTCGCATGAAGATGATATGCCCATATTATCTTTATGTGACAGCCTTTTCTTTACGATATATAAATGAATAATAATTGTCTGCTTTACCAATAATAAGAATCATGAATGTGTGCAAACAGAGCGCGATTCAAATCTTATTTGGAAAGGTTAAGGGAGCTTCTATGAAAGAAGAATTTGAACAGACAAAGAACAGACTTGATAATGAGTCAACTGTTGGAAATCTGATTAAGGATTATGGACAGATCACACTGACAAACAACCGTTTTCATCACAAAATTCATCTGCTCAACATTATCGGGGAGATTGAGGGGCATGAGTCGCTGGGAAACAGCTCCAAGACAAGCAAGTATGAACATATTTTACCGCAGCTGGCAGCGGTGGAGGATAATGATGATATCGACGGTCTGCTTGTGCTGCTGAATACAGTCGGGGGAGATGTGGAAGCGGGACTTGCAATTGCAGAGATGATTGCATCGTTGAGCAAGCCAAAGGTATGTCTTGTGCTTGGAGGAGGACATTCTATCGGTGTTCCGTTGGCTGTGTCCGGGGATGTTACATTTATCGTTCCCTCAGCGACTATGGTCGTGCATCCGATTCGAATGAACGGGACGGTGTTGGGAGTACGGCAAAATTATGAATATATTGAGCGTATGCAGGATCGTATCATAGAATTTACATCAACACATTGCTCGGTTCGTGAGGAGGAGCTTCGGCAGATTATGTTTAATACGACGGAGCTGACAAAGGACGTTGGCTCCGTGCTCATTGGCAAGCAGGCAGTTTCAAGAGGAATTATAGACCGGGTTGGTGGAATACAAAATGCCTTGAGTTGTCTGTACGACTTGATTAATGACAAAAAAAATAGTAAAATAAAGAAATATGATTATGAAGAAGAATAAGATACAGATGGCTTAATATTAAAATTTTACAGGCATATAATCGAATTTGTTTATGTGCATTTCCTCATTATATGCCTGCAGTAATTTTTTGCAGCCGCAATGTAATCGGTATCAGATAAGGAGTGTGCTCAGATGGCTACTGCGAATCGTTCACGCAGCGCAAATAATAAGAAAAATACATATAACAGAAATACAAATAGTTCGGGAACCGCGAAAAACAGCGGCAGGAAAAAAAATGCAGGGAGACAGTCGGATTCGAGAAAGAATGAAATATATTTATTTATATATCTTGCGGTGGCGGTCTTTTTGCTGTGCAGTAATTTCGGCTGGTGTGGTGTCGTCGGGGATTTTATTTCAAAAATATTTTTCGGACTGTTTGGCAGCGTTGCATATATGCTGCCGGTTTACCTCTTCTTTTCCGCAGCTTTTCTGTTATCAAACGGTGCACAAAAGACGATTGTTAAGCGCGTATTGTGTGTTGGTATTTTTTTGGTTGTAATCGCATTCATCTGTCAGATGGTGAATGGCGTGGATGAAATTACAGCAAAGCAGTTGTATGAAAACGGTTCAAAAAATAAGCTCGGAGGCGGCGTTATTCCGGGCGGCATACTGGCATTGCTCTACCGTATGATCGGTATGACCGGAGCCGTTATTGTCACAGTATTACTGACAATAATCGGCATAATTATCGTGCTTGATATATCTGTCATCGGCATGATGAAAAAGGGAATCAGCAGACAGAATAAGTATTCCGATGAGGAGGACTATCAGGACGAGTTTGATTTTGAAGAATCGCCGGAAAATAAAAAACAGAATAAGGATGTCTTGAATTCCATCAGGGTGCTCGAGCCGGATGATAAGAATAAAAAGGGAAAACATTTAAAAAATAAAGTGGTTCATGATGAGGAGGTACATGAGTTAAAGCCTTTGCCGCACGATGATATTATTCTGGAACCGGCACAGGATGATTTTGAAAGAAACGGGGAAAAGCTGTCAGGAGATTTCTTTAATAAGCCGGAGTTTCGCCGGAAGATGATGGCGGACGGAGATGAATTTGCTGATGCGGATGCTGCCGTTACAAATCTGACGCCTGTAAAACGAAAAAGAAAGAAGACAAAAGAGTCCACACAGGAGATGCTGACGGAGCGGGATGCGGTTTCCGAGGAGATTGAGCGTCATACTGCCACCGCATCGAAAGGTGCAGATGGCAGTAATTCGGGGAATGCGGCGGAAACGGTGAAGCAAGCCGGACCGGAGCCTGCAATGAAGCTTGACGACAGTATGACGGTTGTCAAAGAATATCAGTTCCCGCCTATAGATTTGCTTAAGAAAGCAAAAGGGAAAAACGGAAACAGCAATGAGAGCTCCGTGAGGGAAACGGCAATGAAGCTGAAAAATACGCTGGAGAATTTCGGCGTCAATGTAACTGTTACAGACTACAGCTGCGGTCCGTCGGTAACAAGATATGAGCTTCAGCCGGAGCAGGGTGTAAAGGTCAGCAAGATTGTGAATCTGGCTGACGATATCAAACTGAATCTGGCGGCTGCTGATATCAGAATCGAGGCCCCGATTCCGGGCAAGGCAGCAATTGGCATCGAGGTTCCGAATAAAGAGAGCCAGCCGGTTTATTTTCGTGATTTGCTTGAATCGGACAGCTTCAGGAAGTTTCCCTCAAACATTGCATTTGCGGTGGGGAAGGATATCAGCGGGCAGGTCATTGTGGCGGATATTGCAAAGATGCCGCATCTTCTGGTGGCGGGAGCAACCGGCTCCGGAAAATCCGTCTGTATTAACACATTGATTATGAGTATCCTATATAAGGCCAATCCAGATGATGTCAAGCTGATTATGGTAGATCCGAAACAGGTAGAGCTGAGTATCTATAACGGGATTCCGCATATGCTGATTCCGGTTGTCACGGATCCGAAGAAAGCCGCCGGAGCATTAAACTGGGCGGTGATGGAGATGACAAACAGATATCAGCTGTTTGCTCAATATAATGTCCGTAATTTACAGGGCTATAATGAGAAAGTGAAGGCGGTTACCGGTCTTTCCGAGGGGAATGAGGAGCTTAAAAAGCTGCCGCAGATAATTATTATTGTGGATGAGCTGGCAGATTTGATGATGGTTGCCCACGGTGAGGTTGAGGATGCGATTGTCCGTCTGTCACAGCTTGCCCGTGCGGCGGGCATTCATCTGGTAATTGCAACACAGAGACCTTCTGTCGATGTCATTACAGGACTGATTAAAGCCAATGTTCCGTCGCGTATCGCAATGACGGTTTCCTCTGGTGTTGATTCAAGAACGATACTTGATATGAACGGTGCGGAGAAACTGCTCGGTAAGGGTGATATGCTCTTTTATCCGACGGGTTATCCGAAACCGGTCAGGGTTCAGGGCGCATTTTTGTCAGATGATGAGATTGCGGGGGTAGTCGATTTCCTCAAGACACAGAACGGGGAGACGGGCTATGATGAGAAGCTGACACAGGAAATAGCAAGCACGAAGGTGGGCGGTACGGGAAGTGCAGCATCCGCGGAGCCTGAATATGACGATTATTTTGTCGATGCAGGAAAATTTATTATCGGTAAAAATAAGGCTTCTATCGGTATGCTGCAGCGTGTGTACAAAATCGGCTTTAACAGAGCAGCACGAATTATGGATCAGTTATCTGAAGCGGGTGTGGTTGGACCTGAGGAGGGGACTAAGCCGAGAAAAGTACTGATGACGATGGAAGAATTTGAAAATTATGTTGAAGAGTACTTATAATCTGTGATACACTCAGATACTGAACGAACGGTTTTATGGGAAACCGGAGATAAGACAGTA
Source organism: uncultured Bacteroides sp. (assembly GCA_964405715.1). Lineage (GTDB taxonomy): Bacteria > Bacillota > Clostridia > Lachnospirales > Lachnospiraceae > Coprococcus_C. The sequence goes on along the minus strand of CAYOOW010000018.1, from coordinate 52,478 downwards.
CAGTATATGTATGAAACAGCGAAGGAGAGATGGACATGATGACGGATATTGAAATTGCACAGCAGGCAAAGCTTGAGAACATTAAGGACGTGGCAGCAAGGCTTGGGATGACAGAGGATGATCTTGAGATGTACGGCAGGTACAAGGCGAAGCTATCCGATGAATATATGGAATCTGTCAAGGATAATCAGGACGGAAAGCTGATATTGGTTACAGCAATCAATCCGACGCCTGCCGGGGAGGGTAAGACGACCGTGACGGTAGGATTGGGACAGGCAATGTGCCGGCTTGGAAAGAAAACAGTGATTGCGCTGCGTGAGCCGTCTCTCGGTCCGTGTTTTGGAATAAAGGGAGGAGCAGCCGGCGGCGGATATTCCCAGGTTGTTCCGATGGAGGATTTGAACCTTCATTTTACGGGCGATTTTCATGCGATTACTTCTGCCAACAATCTTCTGGCTGCAATGCTGGATAATCATATACATCAGGGAAATGCGCTTGGCATAGATCCGAAAAGAATCGTATTTAAGCGCTGCATGGATATGAATGACCGTGCTCTGCGTAATATTATTGTGGGAATGGGCAAGAAAGCGGATGGTGTTGTAAGACAGGACGGTTTTGTTATAACGGTTGCGTCTGAAATAATGGCTATCCTGTGTCTCGCATCAGATATCAGTGATTTAAAAGAAAGACTGTCCAGAATTATTGTGGCTTATAATTATGATAATGAGCCTGTGTGCGCAGGGGATTTAAAAGCTGTCGGCGCTATGACTGCATTGCTCAAGGATGCAATCAAGCCGAATCTGATTCAGACACTTGAACATACTCCGGCTCTTGTACATGGCGGGCCGTTTGCAAATATTGCCCACGGCTGTAACTCCGTCCGTGCGACGAAGACAGCTCTTAAAATTGCCGATTATGTGATTACGGAGGCCGGGTTCGGTGCTGACCTTGGTGCAGAGAAATTTTTTGATATCAAATGCCGTATGGCGGACTTAAAGCCGGATGCGGTTGTGCTCGTTGCAACCGTCCGCGCATTAAAATATAACGGCGGCGTGCCAAAGGCCGAGCTGTCGGAGGAGAATCTTGAGGCGCTCAGGAAGGGGATTGTCAATCTGGAAAAGCACATGGAGAATCTGCAGATGTATGGTGTGCCGGTTGTGGTAACGCTGAACCGTTTTGTGAGTGATACGGATGCCGAGCTTGCGTTTGTAAAGCAATTCTGTGAGAACCGTGGCTGCAGCTTTGCGCTTGCCAATGTATGGGAGAAGGGCGGAGAAGGCGGTGTTGCGCTTGCTCAGGCTCTGCTTGATACATTAGAGCACAAGGAAAGCCATTTCAAGGTATTGTATGAGGATAAGCTTTCCATCAGAGAAAAGATTGAGACGATTGCGAGGAAGATATATGGTGCGGCTGACGTTGCCTACAGTGCGGAGGCTGCAAGAGCCATTGCGAAGATTGAGGAGATGGGATTTTCGGATATGCCTGTCTGTATGGCGAAAAACCAGTATTCGCTGTCGGATGATGCAACGAAGCTTGGCAGACCGACAGGCTTTACGGTAAATATCCGCGAGGTGTATGTCAGCGCCGGTGCCGGGTTTGTAGTAGCGATTACAGGCGCTATTATGACGATGCCGGGCTTACCGAAGGTTCCGGCTGCGGAGCATATATATGTGGATGATAACGGTGTGATAAACGGATTGTTTTAAATATGGAGGTATAATATGGCACAGAAAATTGACGGTAAATTAATCTCCCGGCAGATTAAGGACGAGCTGAGGATTAAGGTAGAAAAGCTGCTTGCACAGGGGAAAGAAATATGTCTTGCCGTGATTCAGGTCGGTAATGATCCTGCATCCACAGTGTATGTGGGTAATAAGAAAAAAGCATGTGAATATATCGGAATAAAATCTCTTTCCTACGAGCTGCCTGAGGAGACCACGGAGGAGGAGCTGTTATCTGTCATTGAGAGGCTCAATCAGGATGATGCCGTACATGGTATTCTTGTTCAGCTGCCTGTGCCTGCTCATATCAATGAGGAGAGGATTATCAATGCTATTTCTCCGAAAAAGGACGTGGACGGATTTCATCCGGCGAGTGTGGGAGCGCTCTCCATCGGACAAAAGGGCTTCGTATCATGCACGCCTGCAGGAATAATACAGTTGTTAAAACGCTCGGGCATTGAAATTGCCGGCAGGGAATGTGTTGTGGTGGGACGCAGTAATATCGTCGGAAAACCGATGGCTATGCTGCTGCTTCGGGAAAACGGTACCGTAACGGTATGCCACTCTAAGACGAATAATCTAAAGGAGGTATGCAAGCGGGCTGATATCCTTGTTGTGGCTGTCGGCCGTCCGAAAATGATAGATGCCTCCTATGTCAAGGAGGGAGCGGTTGTCATAGATGTGGGGATTCATCGCGATGAGAATAATAAGCTCTGCGGGGATGTGGATTATGCGTCTGCGGAGCCTGTCGCAGGTGCCATTACACCTGTTCCGGGCGGCGTCGGTCCGATGACAATAGCTATGCTCATGCATAACTGTGTAGAGGCAGGATTGGCAGAGTAAGCCGATTCAGCCGGAAAGCGAGATATGTGATATATGAATATATTGATGGTTTCACTTGGCTGTGACAAGAATCTGTGTGACAGCGAGACCATGCTCGGTCTGCTTCGGGCAGAGCATTATAATATAACAAATGATGAAAATGAAGCGGATGTTGTGGTTGTAAATACCTGCAGCTTTATCAGGGATGCCATGGAGGAGAGTATCAATGCAATTCTTGAAATGGCGAAACTGAAAAGCGGCAGATTAAAATATTTAATTGCTGCCGGATGTCTGGCAGAGCGGTTTAAAGATGAAATCTGTGATGAAATACCGGAGATTGATGCGTGCATCGGTACGACAAGCTATGACAGGATTGTGGATGTAATCCGCGAGCTTGAGGCACTGCATGGTCCGGGCGGGGGAAAAAAACAGGATTTGCCTGTGCCCGGGGAAGCGGACGGCAGGGTGAGGAGATATGATGATATCAACCGTCTGGCAGGTTCGTTTCGGGAGAAAGTGATAACCTCCGGTACATTTATGGGATATCTTAAAATAGCGGAGGGTTGTGACAAGTTCTGCACATATTGTGTTATACCGCACATCAGAGGGCGTTACCGAAGTGTACCGATGGAAACGCTTTTTGAACAGGCTTCGTACATGGCGGAACAGGGAATCAGCGAGCTGGTGCTGGTTGCACAGGAGACGACATGCTACGGAAAGGACCTGTACGGCAGAAAAGCATTGCCCGAGCTGATACACAGGCTTTCCGATATTGACGGTATACGCTGGATAAGACTGCTGTACTGCTATCCCGAGGAAATCAATGACGAGATGATAGAGATGTTTGCAAAGGAGCCGAAGCTTGTTCATTACATCGACATGCCTCTCCAGCATTCTGAGGACGGAATACTAAAGCGCATGGGGAGAAAGACGGACAGGAAATCTATTACGGACATTATTGCCAGACTCAGAAAACGCATTCCCGATATTGCAATCAGGACTTCCCTTATCACCGGATTTCCGGGGGAGACAGAGGAGGAGCATAAAAAGCTGATGGAATTTCTGGACGAAACGGAGTTGGATCGCGTTGGCGTGTTTACTTATTCCAGGGAGGAGGGAACTCCCGCAGCAGAATATCCGAATCAGGTGGATGAAGAGACGGCTGCAAGATGGCAGAGTGAGATTATGGAGCTTCAGCAGGAGATTTCTCTGGATAAGAATCTTGCGTTGGTCGGAGGTACAATGCAGGTTGTCATAGAGGGCTACTCTCCCGATGATGATGTGTATGTGGGAAGAACCTACAGGGATGCACCAAATGTGGACGGGCTGGTATTTGTCCGGTGCGATTACGAGCTGTTGTCAGGAAGCTATGTGGATGTTACGGTCCGGGAAGCAGGACCATATGATTTGATAGGAGAAATAAAAGATGAATTTACCGAATAAGCTTACAATATTTAGAGTGATTTTAATACCGTTTTTCCTTGTGGCACTTATGGTGGATGAAATTCCGGCAGGGAAATGGATTGCACTTTTTTTGTTCTGTGCCGCGAGTCTGACGGACATGCTGGACGGAAAGATTGCAAGGAAATATAATTTGATAACAAACTTTGGTAAGTTTATGGATCCGGTTGCGGATAAACTGCTGGTATGCTCTGCCATGATTGCCATGATAGAGCTTGACAGGATTCCATGCTGGGTGGTTATCGTTATTATTGCGAGAGAGTTTATTGTCAGCGGATTCCGGCTTGTCGCATCGGACAATGGTGTAGTGATTGCGGCCGGATGGTGGGGTAAGGTTAAAACCGTTGTGCAAATGTTTATGATTATTGTGCTTATCTGTGATTTCGGCGGTGAGATTGCAGGGGTTATCGAGAATATACTCATATATGCGGCACTGGCACTCACTGTTATTTCATTGGTTGATTATCTGGTAAAGAATAAATCGGTGCTGTCGGAACAGAAGTAGGTGTTTGAAAAAATGAAAGACAATTTGACAATCGAAGAGAAGCTGGTAGCTTTGCTTCGGGATAAAAATATGACAGTTACAACGGCGGAATCCTGCACGGGAGGATTGATATCCGCAGCGCTTGTCAATGTACCGGGAGCATCCCGGGTTTTAAACGAGGCATATGTAACATATTCCAATGAGGCTAAGATGCGCCTTCTCGGTGTCAGCAAGGCTACGCTTGATACCGTAGGTGCGGTGTCGGAGGAGACGGCATATCAGATGGCACAGGGGGCGGCGAAGGCTGCAAATGCGGACTGTGCAGTATCGGTTACCGGAATTGCCGGACCGGATGGAGGAACGCCCGATAAACCTGTCGGAACCGTGTATGCGGGATTTTTTGTGCGGGGTAATATTTCGGTTATAAGATATCAGTTCGACGGAGACAGGCTTTCAATCAGAAAAAAGGCTGTGCAGTCGGTGCTGGAGAAACTTTATTCTTGTATTGAAAATATATGCTGCAGTTAATGCGTGTTAATATTTGATGGTGCCATAATGCTGCGTATCTGTCAACAAATATGTTGCTTTTTGTTGACGGGACGCGCATTTTTTTTGAAATAATAATAAAAGACATAATAATATAAATAATTGTAATAATTGCTTGATTTTAATGGAGAAAAAGTATACAATTACAATCGGAAGAAATTGGTTTTGATTACATGCAAAGCCTAAAATAAATTAAAGCGGAGGACTAAAAATGAGTAACAGACTTAGTTTGTCAGCAAGCGACAGAATCAACGCATTGCTTGATGACGCAAGCTTTGTAGAAGTTGGTGCATATGTCACAGCAAGAAGTACCGATTTTAACATGCAGGAAAAAGATACTCCAAAAGACGGCGTTATAACCGGATACGGAGTAATCGGCGGAAAGATTGTTTATGTATACAGTCAGGATGCAACTGTTCTTGGCGGTGCAATCGGTGAGATGCATGCTAAAAAAATTGCAAAAATTTATGATATGGCAATGAAAGTGGGGGCTCCTGTTATCGGCTTGATTGACTGTGCAGGTCTTAGACTGCAGGAGGCAACAGACGCATTAAATGCATTTGGCGAGGTATATTTGAAACAGACAATGGCTTCGGGTGTTGTCCCTCAAATCACAGCTGTTTTCGGAACCTGCGGAGGCGGAGCGGCGCTTATTCCTACGCTTACCGATTTCACATATATGACGGCAGAGGGGTCCAAGCTGTTTGTGAACAGTCCGAATGCTCTGGATGGAAATAATGTTGCCAAGCTGGATACGGCATCTGCAGAATACCTCAGCAGCAATACATCTCTTATAGATGGCGTGATGGAGGATGATGCTGCGGTTCTTGGTCAGATACGTGTGCTTGTGGACATGCTTCCTTCCAATAATGAGGATGATGACGTAACGGAGTGCACGGATGATTTGAACAGAATTATTCCGAATCTGGATGGTCTTGCACAGGATGCAAGAGCGGTTATTCAGAATATTGCCGACAATAATATTTTTGTTGAGGTTAAAAAGGATTTTTCAAAGGACATTATCGTTGGATTCATCAAGCTTGATGGTTCAACCGTAGGCTGTGTGGCAAATCAGGCAGCTGACGGGGGAGATATGCTTTCAACCAATGCAGCTTATGTTGCTGCTGATTTTGTTAAGTTCTGTGACGCCTTTAATATACCTGTACTCACTTTAGTTAATATAAAGGGATTTGCAGCAACCGTAAGCAATGAGAGAATGATCGCAGATGCGGCTGCCAAGCTTACCTACGCGTTTGCAGATGCAACCGTACCGAAGGTTACGCTGGTGATGGGGGATGCATTCGGTACTGCATATACAGTCATGAATTCAAAGGCAATCGGTGCTGATATGGTTTATGCATGGCCTTCTGCCAAGATTGGAACGATGGAGCCTGAGATGGCAGTCAGGATTATGTATGAGAAGGAGATTGCTGAGGCGGATGACAAGAAAGCGGTTATTACGGATTTGAAGAAGCGATATACGGAGCTTCAGTCAAGCGCTGCCGCAGCTGCCAGAAGGGGCTATATTGACGATATTATTGAGCCGGATGCAACAAGAAAGCGTCTTATCGCTGCATTTGATATGCTTTATACAAAGAAAGAAGACAGACCGTACAAAAAGCACGGAGCAGTATAAAAAAGAGGTGACAACTAAATGAAAATGAAAAAAATATTGGCAGTAGTTTCCATGTTAGCTGTTATGTTCTCCCTGTCTGCATGCTCGGATGAGGCTGAAAAGCCGTTTGATTATGATGATACACAGATTGTTCTGACTACGATGGAGTATTTTACAAATTATATCAATGTTGCGGACGAATATGCGGACTATTATCTGTCTGATGGAACTGCGTTTGAGCAGTCAGCTATCAAAGGAATCAGGCAGGCAAGGGATACCGATAAGGTAGGTACATTTCAGGATTACAGCGCATTCAATACAGCGCTCAGCGACGGTACATTCAGTATTGATTCCGTGGATGCCGAAATTGTAAGTTCAGCTGACTCTGTATCTGTTACGATTGTCAATAAAGCACAAAACAGAGATGTGGAAATTACAGTAAAATATGTTGAAAATGCGGATTATTATATACAGATGGACCAGTATATACAGTCAGGACTGCAATATTGGACATCGATGGGATATACGGCTGACATGATTTTAGCGGAGTCAGGCTGTGAAACGCTTGCTGAGGCTTTTGGCGTTGAACAGTTACTTCTGCAGTCAGGAATCTATCCGTATCAGCCGGAAGAGATGGTTGTGTCGGCTGTCTATTCAAAGGGTGAGATGATGAAGCAGGCGGGAATGAACACACTGCTTGGCATGGGTACTGTATTTATAGTTCTTATATTTATATCATTCATTATTTCACTGTTCAAGTTCCTGCCGGCGCTTTTGGCGAAGAAGCCGAAGCTTCCGGAATTGAAGGAGGAGAAGCCTGCCGTGAAAGCTGAGCCGGTTATGACGGCAATCAGACAGGAGACTCCGGATAGCAATCTGATGAATGATACAGAGCTTGTTGCCGTTATTACGGCTGCGGTTTATGCGGCGGCCGGTTCTTCAGGGGCAGGTGCAGTGAGCAAGGATACACTGGTTGTCCGTTCTATCAAACGGGTTAGAAAATAAACGAAATTACAATAATCATATTTAGGAGGATTTTAATATGAAGAATTATAGAATTACCGTAAATGGTACAGCATATGACGTAGCGGTTGAAGAATTAGGTGCATCTGCGGCACCGGCAGCAGTAGCATCGGCAGCGCCTGTTGCAGCAGCACCGGTAGCACCGACAGCACCGGCAGCACCGGCAGCTTCGGGAGATGCAGGTTCAGTCGTAATTTCAGCACCTATGCCCGGCAAGATATTAAATGTTAGGACAAATGTCGGTGCTTCCGTAAAGAAGGGTGACGTTGTTCTCATCCTTGAGGCAATGAAGATGGAGAATGAGGTTGTAGCGCCTGATGATGGTACAATTGCAAGCATTAATGTTGCGGCAGGAGATTCAGTTGAGGCCGGAGATACACTTGCTACTATGAACTAGCTTGCAGGTGAGATTATGTACCATTAAAACAGGAGGTAACAGCTAAATGAGTAGTTTTGGAGACGTATTAAAAAATCTGGCTCTTCAAACAGGATTCGCGACACTCACATGGAAGCATTATCTTATGATTCTGATAGCCTGCTTCTTTATGTACCTTGCGATTGTTAAGGGCTTTGAACCATTGCTTTTGGTTCCTATCTCTTTCGGTATGTTTCTGGTTAACATGTTTCCGAGCATTATCGAAGAGGGCGGATTATTGCATTATTTTTATCTGCTCGATGAGTGGAGTATATTGCCGTCATTGATTTTTATGGGTGTCGGTGCGATGACGGATTTTGGCCCGCTCATTGCGAACCCGAAGAGCTTTATCCTTGGAGCGGCAGCACAGTTCGGTATTTATGCCGCGTATTTCCTTGCTTTCCTGATGGGATTCAACGGTAAGGAAGCAGCAGCAATTTCAATTATCGGCGGAGCGGATGGCCCTACATCAATCTTCCTTGCAGGTAAGCTCGGTATGGGCGGAACCCTGATGGGACCGATTGCGGTTGCGGCATATTCCTACATGGCACTTGTTCCGGTTATTCAGCCGCCTATTATGAAGCTTCTCACAACCGAGAAGGAGCGGAAGATTAAGATGGCGCAGCTTCGTCCGGTAACAAAGCTTGAGAAGATTCTTTTCCCGATTATTGTAACGCTGGTTGTTGTTCTGATTCTGCCTACAACGGCGCCTCTGGTTGGTATGCTCATGCTTGGTAACCTGTTCAGAGAGTGCGGTGTGGTAAAGCAGCTGACTGAGACGGCGTCCAATGCACTGATGTATATCGTAGTTATCCTGCTTGGAACCTCTGTCGGCGCAACTACAAGCGCTGAGGCATTCCTGAAGCTGAGTACATTAAAGATTGTTGCGCTCGGCCTTATCGCATTTGCTTTCGGTACTGCGGCCGGTGTAATATTTGGCAAGATTATGTGTAAGGTAACAAAAGGCAAGGTTAACCCATTGATTGGTTCAGCAGGTGTGTCAGCCGTTCCTATGGCTGCGAGAGTTTCCCAGAAGGTTGGAGCGGAGGCGGATCCTACGAATTTCCTCCTTATGAACGCGATGGGACCGAATGTAGCCGGTGTTATCGGTACGGCGGTCGCAGCCGGAACATTCCTTGCAATATTTGGCGTATAGCCTGAGTAGCCTTTTTAGAGAATTAGATGGTCACGATTGATTTTGTCGTGGAGATTATGGAGGTCAGATAAATGTCAGAAGTAAAGAAACCGGTTAAGATTACCGAAACTGTATTGCGTGACGCGCATCAGTCTCTGATTGCAACGCGTATGACAACAGAGCAGATGCTGCCGATTATTGATAAAATGGATAAGGTTGGATATCACTCCGTAGAGTGCTGGGGTGGTGCAACCTTTGATTCGTGTCTTCGTTTTCTGAAGGAGGATCCGTGGGAGAGACTTCGTAAGCTTCGTGACGGATTCAAGAACACAAAGCTTCAGATGCTGTTCAGAGGTCAGAATATCCTTGGATACAGTCCATATTCAGATGATGTGGTAGAATATTTTGTACAGAAGTCAATCGCAAATGGTATTGATATCATTCGTATTTTTGACTGTCTGAACGATATCCGTAACCTTGAGACTGCTGTAAAGGCGGCAAACAAGGAGAAGGGACATGCACAGGTCGCACTTTCCTACACACTCGGTGATGCATATACAATGGATTATTGGAAGAACATGGCAAAGAGCATTGAGGAGATGGGCGCTGATTCCATCTGTATCAAGGATATGGCGGGACTTTTGGTGCCGGGTGAGGCAACAAAGCTTGTTCAGGCCTTGAAGTCCGGTACAAAGCTTCCGATTCAGCTTCATACACACTACACATCAGGTGTTGCATCCATGACGTATATGAAGGCTGTTGAGGCCGGATGTGATGTTATTGATACGGCTATGTCACCGCTTGCAATGGGCACGTCACAGCCTGCAACTGAGGTTATGGCAAAGGTGTTTGAAGGTACGGAATACGATCCCGGATTTGATCAGAATCTGCTTGCTGAGATTGCGGATTATTTCCGTCCTCTGCGTGAGCAGTGGCTTGAGTCAGGCCTGTTGAGTCCGAAGGTTATGGGCGTTAACATCAAGACGCTTTTATATCAGGTGCCGGGTGGTATGCTTTCCAACATGGTATCACAGCTTAAGGAGATGAAAGCAGAGGATAAGTACGATGAGGTTCTTGAGGAGATTCCCCGTGTGCGCAAGGACTTCGGTGAGATTCCTTTGGTTACGCCGTCCTCGCAGATTGTCGGCACACAGGCTGTATTGAATGTTGTTATGGGGGAGCGTTACAAAACGCTTACCAAGGAATCCAAAGATCTTCTGGTTGGTAAATACGGCAAGACAACCATGCCCGTCAATAAAGAGGTGCAGAAAAAGGCACTTGACAGTCTTGGAATGAAGAAACCGATTACCTATCGTCCGGCAGATGATTTGGAGCCATCTCTACCTAAATTTGAGAAAGAGATGGCACAGTATAAGGAACAGGATGAGGATGTATTGTCCTATGCCTTGTTCCCGCAGGTTGCCACAGAGTTCTTTCAGTACAGGGAAGCGCAGAAGACAGGCATAGATGCGGCGCTTGCTAACAGTGAAAATAAAACATATCCGGTGTAAATGTGTATTATGGTGAATATCTTTAAAGCGCGGAATCGCGTATATTGTACAGATAAGATATAAAAGATAATGATAAGAGGCGGTAAGTTTTTTTCTTGCCGTCTCTTAAAGATGTTCGTGGAGAGATTTGTTGTATGGGAAAACGGGATACGGGAAAAGAACAGGACAACCCCAATTACAGTTCAAAAAAAAGACGGTTATCGACAACCCAAAATATCATGCTCGGTTTTCTAATAGCGATATTGGGCGGCACCGTTTTGCTGACGCTGCCTGTTTCGGTTGCTGACGGGAATCCGGATTGGCTGACCTCGTTGTTTACTGCGACAACCTCCGTGTGTGTCACAGGCCTTGTTGTGGTTGATACATTTTCTCATTGGACCCTGTTTGGTAAAATTATCATACTGATTCTGATTCAGCTTGGCGGACTTGGTATCGTGGCATTTACCTCAACTCTGATGCTGATTGCAAGAAAAAAAATGGGACTGCAAAACAGAATGTTAATTCAGGATGCCTATGGGCTCAATAATCTCCAGGGCTTAGTCAGATTTGTGAGAAAGGTCGTCGTGGGAACAATCTGTGTGGAGCTTTTCGGAATGCTATGCTATCTGCCCGCATTTATCGGACGATTCGGTACCGCTCATGGAATATGGTATGCACTTTTTAATTCCGTCTCGGCATTCTGCAATGCGGGAATTGATATTATGGGACCGGATAGTCTGGCATCATTTTCGGGCAGTCCGTCTGTGTTGATTACAACGATGTTTCTGATTGTCATGGGAGGAATCGGTTTTGTGGTATGGTGGGATGTGCTGGATGTCCTGCGCGATATTGTGAAAAAGAAGATAAGCGGACGTGATTTCTGGAGAAAGCTTACAATACACAGCAGACTTGTCATTACGGTAACGGCAATTTTAATTATAACAGGATGGATTATATTGTTTTTGCTCGAATATAATAATCCCGATACAGTGGGAAATATGCCGCTTGGCGATAAGCTTTTGAACTGTGCCTTTCAGTCTGTCACGTTAAGAACGGCCGGCTTTGCCTCAATCAATCAGGCTGGACTTACGGATTCCTCGACACTGCTGTGCCTGATATGGATGTTGATTGGCGGTTCGCCGGTGGGTACTGCAGGAGGAATTAAGACTGTGACAGTGGCTGTGCTGGTATGTACGGTTATTTCTGTTGTGAAGGGCAGAAATGAGGCTGTTGTGTTTCATAAGAGTATCAGTGAGAATTTGATAAAACGTTCTCTGGCAGTTACATTAATCAGCTTGGGAGTGCTTGGCGTCCTGAATGTCCTGCTCATGGTTACAAACGGGTTGCCTTTGACGGACTCTATATTTGAGCTATGCAGTGCAATTGCGACAGTCGGATTAACCAGAGGCGTGACCGGAGGCTTGAATACGGCGGGGAAGCTTATCATCATACTTGCAATGTATCTTGGCAGGATAGGACCGATATCCATGTTCGTGGCGTTCGGCAACAAGTATTCTATACAGAATTCGATGCACTATGCCGAAGCGGATATCATTGTGGGATAGAGTAAGTCTTTAGATTTGACACAGAGGGCGCAACCTCATGATATCGAATAAGGGGGGAATAACTTAGTATGAAAAAATCATTTGCTGTACTGGGATTAGGAAGATTCGGGCGCTGCATCGCCATGGAGTTATCCAATCTGGGGGCTGATGTCATGGTGATTGACCGGGATGAGGAAAAAATAAATCGGGTGGCAGATTCTGTCACTTGTGCGATTAACGTGGATGTTTGTGATGTGGATGCGCTGCGCAATGCCGGAATATCCAATATGGATGCGGTTATCGTTGCCATGGCAGACTATCTTGAGCCGAGTATTATGAGTGTAATGACCGCAAAAGAGCTTGGGGTTCCGCTGGTTATTGCGAAAGCACGGGACGAAATTACCGGAAACATTATTGATAAGGTGGGAGCGGACAAGGTTGTATTTCCCGAACGGGAGTCGGGAATGCGCCTGTCTCACCGTCTCATGTCAGCTGATGTGCTGGATTATTTTGATTTGTCTGATACCGTCAGTATGCTGGAAATTCTTCCGAAGAAAGAATGGATTGGTAAATCCCTGATGGAGCTTAATCTCAGAAAGGAATATAAAATTAATGTCATAGGAATCAGGGAACAGGATAAAATAAATGTATCTCTGAATCCGAACGAACCGTTGCGGGAGGATTGTCCGCTGTTGATTATTATAGGGAAATCGGATTTGAAGAGGCTGTCATAATGTGTAAAATAGCGATTGCAGGCGGAGGAGCTTCCGGAATGCTGGCGGCTGTTTTACTTGCGGAAAAGGGATTTAAGCCCGTTATATACGAGAAAAATGACAGGCTTGGAAAAAAATTGTATATAACAGGAAAGGGAAGATGTAACCTGACCAATCATTGCCCTGTGGAGGAATTATTTGACAATGTTGTGTCAAATCCTAAGTTTTTATACAGTTCATTTTATGGCTTTGACGCTGAGAAAACCATGGAGCTATTCAAAAGGCTGGGACTGGATGTCAAGACGGAGCGAGGGGGCAGGGTGTTTCCCATATCTGATCATTCCTCGGATGTAATCCGCGCTTTGTCTGTACGGTTGAAACATCTTGGCGTGGAGATTCATCTGAATACAGAGGTGCTTGATATCACATGGGATGCTGAAAATCAGGATAAGAAGATTACAGGTCTCACAATAAAAGCTGCAGACGGGAAAAAGGCTTGGGCAGCATTTTCACGTGTGGTGATTGCAACAGGAGGTCTGTCTTATCCGCTTACGGGTTCCACAGGTGACGGCCTGCGCTGGGGCAGAGAGCTTGGACTTGAAATTACAGAGCCGAGGCCGGCGCTGGTTCCGATGAACATTCGGGAGGATATGTGCGGTAAGCTCATGGGACTGTCCCTGAGAAATGTAGGATTATCCTATGTGGCTTGTGTAAAAGGAAAAGACAAAACGGTATATTCCGATATGGGGGAAATGCTGTTTACACATTTTGGCGTGAGTGGTCCTGTTGTACTGCGCGCATCGTCCTATCTCGGGCGATATGTCAACAGTAATCTGCGGCTTTATTTGGACTTCAAACCGGCCTTGTCGGCTGAACAGCTTGACAACAGACTGCTGCGTGATTTTTCCGGAAATATGAACAGGCAGTTTCGTAATTCTTTGGGAGAGCTTCTCCCGAAACGAATGATTCCTTATGTGATAGAGTGCTCGGGAATCGATTCATATAAGAAAGTAAATATAATAAGCCGTGCAGAGCGGCAAAGGCTGATTTGCGCGATAAAGCATTTTGAATTGCATGTGGAGAGCTTCCGCGGCTTTGATGAGGCTATTATCACACAGGGCGGCATCAGGGTGAAGGAAATAAATCCCGGTACTATGGAAACAAAGCATGTAAGGGGCTTGTATTTTATCGGAGAAGTGATTGACGTAGACGCACTGACAGGCGGCTATAATCTCCAGATAGCATGGAGTACGGCGGCTGCGTGCGCGGAAGGAATGTGAAAGGATAGATTTGATATGAATATAGCGATAGACGGACCGGCAGGAGCAGGGAAAAGTACGATAGCGAAGCTGGCAGCGAAAAGACTTGGGTATATATATGTAGATACAGGCGCCATGTACCGCGCCATTGCATTATATTTTATAAAAAATGAGATAGATGTAAATAATGAGGATAGGATAAAGACTGCCTGCTCTGAGCTTACAGTGGAGATTAAATATGAAGATGGCGTACAAAACGTTTATTTAAACGGTGAAAATGTTTCGTCGGAAATACGGCAGGAGCGGGTGGGAAATATGGCTTCGAAGGCGGCCGCGAAGAAACCGGTCAGAGACAAGCTGCTCTCCCTGCAGAGGGATATAGCTGCATCAGCCGATGTTATCATGGATGGCAGAGATATCGGAACCTTCGTATTGCCCGGGGCCGAGCTTAAAATTTATCTCACTGCTTCTGTGGAGACACGTGCAAGGAGAAGATATGATGAGCTTGTTTCAAAAGGGGAGCAGCCGGATATCGGTAAGATACAGGAGGATATCAGGCAGCGTGATTATCAGGATATGCACCGTGATATTGCTCCGCTTGCACAGGCGGAGGATGCGGTTTATCTGGATACCTCCGATATGAGCATTGAAGAGGTTGTGCGCTTTATCTGTGATAGGACAGGAGATTTATGAGAGAGGTTATTCTGGCGAAGACAGCCGGCTTTTGCTTTGGTGTAAAACGGGCTGTGGATACGGTTTATGAACAGGTGAATCATTGCGGGGAAGATACGAGGGTGTATACCTATGGCCCTATCATCCATAATGAAGAGGTTGTGAGGGATCTGGAATCACGCGGTGTGGTGATTCTGGATGACAGAAACGGACTTGAAGCAATGAAAGAGCTGACGCAAAATAAAAAGCAGGCAGGGGAGGCAATCAAATGCAAGGTAGTCATAAGGTCTCATGGCGTAGGCGAGGAGGTATACAGGGCGCTTGAGGCAATCGGTGCAGAGATTATAGATGCGACATGTCCGTTTGTGAAAAAGATTCACAGAATTGTGAGTGAGGAAAGCGCAAAGGGCAACACGATTGTTATTGTGGGAGATGAGCATCATCCTGAGGTTTGCGGCATTAAGGGATGGTGTAAAAATACGCCGATTATTATAAATTCTTTAGAGGATGCGGAAAAATGCCTGAAAAAATTAAAAAATAATGTGGCGTTGGTTTCACAAACCACATTTAATGGCATAAAATTTAAAGAATTAGTTGAATTTTTGCGAAAAAAATATTATAATGTCTTTGTTTATAATACCATATGTAATGCTACCGAGGAGAGACAGAAGGAAGCAAGGCAGCTTGCTTCGGAAGTTGACACTATGATAGTGATAGGTGGTAAGAATAGTTCTAATACACAAAAGCTGTATGAGATAAGTAGTAAGGCGTGTAAGAACACTTACTATATTCAGACACTCGTTGACTTGGATTTAACTGTTATTGAATCCGCTGAGAGGGTAGGTATTACAGCTGGGGCATCTACCCCAAATCAAATTATTAAGGAGGTTCATGGCAGTATGTCAGAATTAAGTTTTGAAGAATTATTGAAGCAGTCAGAAGAAAGTGAAAGCAAGATCAAACCGGGCAGTGTTGTTGAAGGGAAGATCATCGGGGTAAAACCGGATGAGATTATTGTAGATATTCAGTATAAGGCAGATGGTATTATTACCAGAAACGAATATTCCAACACACCGAATCTTGATCTTACAACCGTTGTAAATGTAGGTGATCCGATTACCGTTAAGGTAATTAAGACCAATGACGGTGAGGGACAGGTCCTTCTTTCCTACAAGAGAGTAGCGGCTGAAAAATCATATGCAATGCTTGAGGAAGCATTTGAGAATGAGACGGTTTTGAAGGCTAGGGTTACGCAGGTACTTGAAGGCGGGCTTTCCGTGACAATAGATGAATGCAAGGTGTTTATACCTGCAAGTCTTGTATCCGATACTTATGAGAAAAATCTCGAGAAGTTTATGGATCAGGAGATTGAGTTTGTTATTACGGAGTTCAATCCTAAGAAGAGAAGAATTATCGGTAACAGAAAGAAGCTTGTTGTGGCACAGAAGGCTGAGCTTGCAAAGAAGCTTTTTGAATCAATACATGTTGGTGACGTTGTAGAAGGAACCGTAAAGAATGTGACTCCGTTTGGCGCGTTCATTGATCTCGGTGGTGCTGATGGACTTCTTCATATTTCTGAGATGTCATGGGGCAGAATTGATGATCCGAAGAGTGTGCTCAAGGTGGGTGACACAGTTAAGACTTTCATTAAGGATATAAACGGTGAGAAGATTGCGTTAAGCCTTAAATTTGAGGATCAGAATCCATGGATGAAGGCTGCTGAGAAGTATGCAATCGGCACGGTTGTAAACGGTAAGGTTGCCAGAATGACTGCTTTTGGTGCATTTGTAGAGCTTGAGCCGGGTGTTGACGCACTCTTACATGTATCTCAGATTTCAAATGAGCATGTTGAGAAGCCTGAGGACGTGTTCAAGATTGGTCAGGAGATTACGGCTAAGGTTGTTGATTTAAAAAAGGATGATAAGAAGATTAGTCTGAGCATCAAGGCTATGTTGAAGCAGGACGATGAAACAACCGAGGATTCAGTGGAGGAGAACTGAGAAAATGGCATACGGGTACGAAGAGTTCAAACGTGATGTTTATATTTTAACAGACATTGATTTGAACATGTACAAGGAACGCCAGATGAAAAGGAGAATAGAATCCTTGATTTCCCGCAGGGGATTTGATGGGTTTGAAGATTTTTACAAGGGTATGAAGTCGGATGAAGGTTTGCTTCGTACCTTTGTCAGTTATCTGACCATAAATGTATCACAGTTCTATCGCAATCCTGTGCAGTGGGAGAATCTGGAAAAGGAAATGATTCCATATCTTCGTGAGCGCTATGGGGATCGTCTTACCATCTGGAGTGCTGCGTGTTCCACGGGAGATGAGCCATATACGCTGGCTATGCTCTTTTCAAAGTATATACCGACGGATAAGTTCAAGATTATTGCGACGGACATCGATGATGATGTGCTTGCTTTTGCACAGAATGGTGTTTACCCTGCAAAGAGTCTTTCAGACTTGCCAGCGGAATATCTGGAACGATTTTTTGTGCGTGTCGATGACAAAAATTATGAAATTGATGGTAAGATAAAGAAATGTGTTCAGTTCAAAAAGCATAATTTGCTGAAGGATACATATTTTAGCAATGTTCATTTGATTGTATGCAGAAATGTTGTCATATATTTTACAGAAGAGGCAAAGGATGCAGTATATGCAAAGTTCCATAATTCTCTGGTAGATGACGGCATTTTGTTTATTGGCAGCACAGAGCAGATATTGCGGGCGAAAGAATTGGGATTTGAGTCACAGAAAACATTTTTTTATAAAAAAGTAAATTAATTTTCTTTTCAGTTTTCAAAATAATTTCGATGTTCAAAAGACCGATAAATAGAGAAACAGCGGAACCATCTTAAAATAAATCGCCGCAGAAAGTAACGGTTTTATGCCTGCTTTCTGTGGCGTTTCCTGTTAATAGTTCAAATTTTCAACCAATATAAAAAATTTCAAAAAATAAAGGAAAATCATCCTTCAGCAACAAAAAAAGGAATTCACATATTTATTGACATTTATTAGATTATATGATACAATGACTAATAAAATAGATTTATGATTGCTTTGTCATACAAAACGAACGAGGAGAACAGTTAGGAATGAACAGAGATATAGAAAAATATAATAAATATTTTTTTGACGCTGGAACAGGAAAGGTTCTGTCTTAGCATAATAATATTTTGATACCATACCTGAAAACAACATTGATATACCGGAGGTGTTTAAAGTTGAGACTTACAGATATGAATAAAAAAAAGGTAACTATAACCGTTCTTGTCCTGTCACTGCTTTTTTGCTGCCTGACAGGCTGCGGAAGCAGGGATAAGACTGACGGTAATACCGGGACACCGTCCTCCATAGCTGAAAATCCCGGGTATGACAGTCCTGAAAAAATAATAGCCATATGCTCTGGAACGGGCACCGCAGATGCAAATGTGACGACAATAGGATATTCATCTGCGGAGCTTGAAACAAACATGAGCAGCAGTCAGGAAAATGCTTATGAGGATGAGGAGCCGGGAGAGATTACCGTATATTCTCTAAGATACAGGATGTATCTGAATTCTACCATAGAAGAATTTATGTCTATTCATCCGAATATAACGGTACATTATGAGTACGGAGTAAGCGATGATAACGGCATTACAGCGGAGGACGCAGTAAGCGCATTAAATACCGAGCTTCTGAGCGGTGAAGGACCGGACATTATTGTCATGGATGGACTTAACCTTGAGAATTATCAGGATAACGGCGTACTGATGGAGCTTTCGGGGGTATATGATGAAATTATGGAGGAAAACCCTTCTATTCTTAGCAATATATTAAATGCATACAGGACAGACGACGGAAAGATATATGCCATGCCGTCAAGGGTACAGTTTCCCATGATAGTCGGGCCTTGGGATGTCATTAGTGATATCAACACGCTGGATGACGTGACGGAGTTTGTTGAGACCTTTGAAAAGAGGGGGGAGGATATCAACGGGCTGAATATATATGACTGGAGGATGTTGTTTAAGGTGTTTTATCCGCTTTGTGCAGACGACATCATAGATGAGGACGGGAATTACCACGAGGAGGAATTAAGGGCGTTCATGGAGGACATGAAAGAATTGTGGAACGTCCTTTTAAGCCAGACTACACCGGAAAGGATAGAACAGTATTACGAGGATGTGGAGGAAAATCCGGCTATTAATTTTCCAGTTCAGAACATGGAGCCTAAATTATTTAATTCGGAATATTCAGGACAGTACATATCCGTATGCAATGCTGGGGCAATTGCAACTATAGAGACAGCCTGCAGCATAAGACTGATGGAGACGGTCAATCAGGAGGATTACTATTGGAGGATGCTGGGTGACGGCAGCTTATACATGCCAAAAATGATATTCGCAGTTAATGCAAACACGAAATCAGAGAAAGCGGCTGTCAGCTTCTATAAGGAGATGTACAGGGAGGAATTACAGAAAAGATTCCTGCTTTGGGATGGAACGGAGGGAAAGGATGACGGCTCGGAGGGAAGCGGAATTGAGATAAATGTGGACGCAATCAGGCAGGGCAACAAGGATAATCATGGCGGCGGGGGCAGCGGATGCGGCGAAGTAACGGCACGTGTATATTTTTATTTTCCTGACGAGGGAGATATGGAGGAGCTGATAGCCCGCATGGGGAAGCTTTCGCATCCGGTCAACAGCAACGAGGAGATAAGGCAGATGATAGAGGACGGAATGACCGGTTATATGGATGGAAGCGAAGATCTGGAGAGCGCGGTTCAAAAAATAAGTGCCTTAATTAATATCTACAGCAATGAGTAACAGTAACGAGAATATATATATAATAAAATACGGAGGAATGTCTATGTATAACGTTTTACCTGCGGGGAGGACAGTGGCAGAAAATCGCCATATGCAGGATGTTATACGAACTGCATGGAATGATAATTTTAGATGAACCCACAGCATCCTTAGACAGGAACAGCTCAGAAAAAATCGTCGAGGAGTGCTTTCAGCAAAAAGAACATGCGATTGTACTTCTGGTATCGCATGATCCTTCTATGAGAAGTGCGGCGGATCATGTGATAAATATTAAAGATGGTGTTGTTTTGGATGGAGAGTCGGTATTATGAACAGAGCAAGGAAAACAGAATTGAAACAGATAGCTTATGTAATTCCCAGCCTTATAGGCGTTATTGGATTGGTAGTAGTTCCTCTTTTGGATGTTTTAAGACGTTCTTTTATGAATGGAAACGCTGCGAAATTTACGGGACTTATGAATTACAGACAGCTTTTTTCTAATAAAAGCTTTCAGCTGGCTGTAAGGAATACTTTGATATTTGATGCCGTTAGTATTCCGCTCATTGTATTCCTTTCGCTGCTTTTTGCCTATGCAGTAACCAGAATGAAAAATAACTTTTTAAAATTTGTTTTTGTTATTCCGATGGCGATACCCTCAAATGCGTTGGTAACGGTATGGAAGATGTTATTTGATGATGCAGGCATCATAAACGGTATACTCAGCTCGGTAGATATAGCTCCCGTGCATTTTTTAACGGGAAAAAATTCCATGTATCTGCTTATTGGTACATATATCTGGAAAAATATGGGGTATAATATGCTTATATGGTTTTCGGCTTTGTCTGCGATTCCTGAAAATATTCATGAGGCGGCAAAGCTTGACGGTGCAGGCAGCCTGAAAATATTTACCCGTGTTGTCTGTCCGAATTTAAGGGGTGCTATATATATGGTAGCAGTATTGTCGGTAGTAAACTCATTTAAGGTTTTCAGGGATGTATTTCTTCTTGCCGGATCATATCCTGATAAATACATGTATATGCTACAGCATTTGTTTAATAACTGGTTCATAAAGCTTTCGATGAATAAACTGGCGGCCGCCTCTTGTCTTACTGCAATATGTCTTTTTACATTTTTGTTGATATTGAGACTGATTATCAGACCTTACAACAATGAAGAGAAAGTGAAAAAGAGAGGTGGGAAAAATAAAGAAATAATGCGGACGAGGAGGGAGAAGGAATGATAAAGGTGATAGCTAAAATCATGGTTTGGATAGGTGCTTTCCTGTGTCTGCTTCCCATATTTATAATCCTTACGGGAAGTCTCATGGGAAATGCCGAGCTTACCTCACTTATCGGTCCGATATTTGATGCTCATAAAGGCTTTGCATCATGGAGGCTTATGCCACAGTACCCGACAATGAAAAATATTGTTGAGCTATTACTTGATACACCGGAATATTATGTGCTTTTTTGGAATTCAATAAAAGTTGTTGCGGCAATCGCCATAGGGCAGTTGTTTATTGCAGTTCCGGCAGCATGGGGCATTGCAAGATCAAGGGGGAGGACAGGGAGATTTCTGTATGGCTTATACATATTCTGTATGTTGCTTCCGTTTCAGGTTACCATGCTCTCTCAGTATATAGTATTGAATAATGCGAATCTCATAAATACTTTATGGAGTCTTATTATTCCTATGGTGTTTTCAACGTTTCCGGTGTTTATTATTTATAACTCATTTGTGAGGCTCCCAAATGAGGTTATTGAAGCGGCTAAGATAGACGGAGCGGGAGATTTTCAGATTTATCTGAGGATAGGTATTCCTATCTCAAGGGAGGGCATCATGGCGTCAATGATTTTGGGATTTTTGGAATACTGGAACATGGTAGAGCAACCGGTGATATTCATAAAGTCGAATAACAAATGGCCGCTTTCGATATATATACCGGAATTTACGAGTACGAATATAGGTAGGGCGTTTGTATTTTCCCTGTTTTCCGTCATACCTGCAATTGTGGTTTTTATACTTGGAAGAAATGCTTTGGATAACGGATTTTCCGTGGATGGGGGTTCTATAAATGATTAAAAAAATTAGAAACAAATTATTCAAGGGAAAGAAGGCTGATGGCGGGCAAAAAAGGTCTTCATCTAAGAAGGTAATTGTATTTGCTGTTTGTTTTATTCTTGTCTGTACATTTTTATCAAGGGCAGCCAGTTCAATGCTCACCCCTAAGGTTGTAACCAGGAAACCTTCTACGGATAAGATAACCCATTATGTGTTTTCAGACGGGATTATCGAGGCGGTAAAGAAAACGCCGGTCTATATAGCGGACGGCATGCTCGTGGATGAAGTATACATTAAACAGGGTGATGATATAGATAAGGGAATGCCGCTTGTGAGATATAATTCCGAAGATTTGGAGAAGACACTTCAGGCCTGCAATATCCAAATGGAACTTTATATGACTGAAAGAAAGCAGATATATGATAAAACGGAAATAGACTATAAGATTTCAAATCTTCAGGAAAGGATAGATGCACTTAGCCAGCTGGCTGAGGATAATTATATTTTATATTCGAACATTAGCGGAAGAGTTTTAGATGTCAATGTAGACGTAGGTCAATATTCTTCTGAGACAGCTGCATTTATTGTGGCTGACGGAAGTATGGGCTTTATTGTAACGGCCGCTGTGCCGCTTTCGGATATTGATTATGTAAGAGAAGGTGACACCGCAACTATTAATATAGGCGATGAAACTGAAGTCTTTACTGTTGAAAGTGTTATTTTAGATGAAAATGATTCTGAAATATATGACGTAACAGGAACTCTGACAGGTGATTCATATAGTGATGGAATGGTGGCGGCAGTTACATTCACATGTATATCGGAGAAAACGGGATTCACAGTCCCGAATCAGGCTGTAAGAGCTGAACTTGGCGGAACCTATTATGTATTGACGATAGGATATAAGGACGGAATTCTGGGAGAAGAGAAAATTGCCAAGAAGGTGATTGTAAACCGCATTGATTATAATAATACATACGCTGTGGTGGAAAGTACGGCGCTTTCCCCGGATGATTTAATTATTATAGACAGCGACAGATCTATTGAACCGGGGGATGTTATAAGAGAAGAGGATTGATGCATATGGTTCGTAGGATAATAAAATATATTTTTATATGCGTACTGATTTTTCTCGCATTTTTATGCATAAAATCTATAAGTCTGAAGAGAAGATACTTTATGGCGAATAAGGATTATCAGATTCTTGCGGGGCAAAAAAATATTACCTTAAAGGATGCAAGGAAGCTTTGTGAAGAATACGATTACTGCGAGGGCTGTTACACCGTATATGAGGATGAAATGGTACAAAACGAGTGCGGAACAGAAGAGGAGCTTTCCGTGGTATACAAGAATTTTGATTCCTTTATCGTATTTGATTCCTTTAATGTTTTATATAAGGATGATTATTCCGGCTGCCTGCTTGATGAGGAGACGATGTATAAATTGTTTGGCACACAAATGTATACGGGGCAGACAGTTTGTTATGATGGACGGGAATATATTGTAAGGGGAATAGTTAAGTGCAATGTACCTGTGCTTGTAATTAATTACCCTGACAACAGCTATTATGATGGGAGTATGATAAGTGGAATCGTTCTGGATACTTCTGATGAGGTATATATGAATCAGTTTAGCAGTAGCTTGGAAGCTTCATATGGTGTGGCAGAGGCTGTGTATTATACTGACGAATATGATTCGCTCAGAAGATGGACGGAACTGCCGGTAAAGTGGTCTGATTTTGATTTTTGGCCGGATTATTGGCAGGGTATTAAAGATAAGATAAACCATGTGATCTATGATAATAAGGATGTTATCGAAAGGCTTGTTATTAAGAACAATATTGATTATCTGTTTATTTATCTTGGCTTTGGACTGATTGTTTTATTACTATTTGTTTTTTCCTTTAAAAGCCTAAAGGTATATATAAAAAACAGCAGGAAGAAATGGTTGTTAGGAGGAAGACCAAATGCATAAACTGTTTAGATTATTACTTTGTTTATTATCATTTTTTCTGCTTCTTGTCGTCAGCGGATGTAATGACAGGATGCAGGATGAGGGGAAGACAGGCGCTTCGCTTGAAATTATGGAGTCCGAGAATATATACAACAGGTATGATATATCTGAAACACAGGATATGTCATGTGTTATGTGTGTAAAGGACATAGATGGGGTATACACAAATTTGGGTATAGATGATAAAAATAATTTTGTAAGCTATGTGTCTACTGACGGGGGACTGAACTGGACATTGGATACCAGATGGGCACTAAAAAATAAAGAGGATTTTATAAGCACTGCCGATATGGCGGATGACGGAACAATCGCATGTGTGTGTACAGGTATGAGCGATGATGGAGAGATCTTATATAACAGAGTGGTGCTTTGTGAGGAATTGACTGAGAATGAAAGGAAGATGAATATATCGAGCAAGGTGCTTGACAGCGCGGAAAACCAGATTGTGTCATTTGACGAGGATTCAGAAGATATTTTAAAGAATATGATATTAATATCTGATAAAAGTGCGATCTATGTATATTATCAGGGCAGTGTTCAGAAATATGATATGCAGGGCAATAAGCAATTCGAAATACAGGTATCTGATTTTATGGATTTTTGTGAAACAGAATCCGGGATTGCCATTCTTTCCGTCAATTCACTTTATCAGTATGACAGGGATGGCAATCTCATTTCTGAGGATATGAAAATAACAAATGCTTTATCTGATGATATTTCTGCAACATTACAAAATATGGGTGAGAATGCTCTTTCTGTCAAAAGGATTATTAAGACCTGGAAAGACAGACCGGGAGTTTTTTATCTGGTACTTGAAAACGGAATCTACAAATATAATACAAATGACGATACTCTTATTCTGATGGTAAATGAGAAGGAGTTAAGTTCTTCTGACACTATAGTATATGATTTCATAATAACTGATGATTAATTGTATAAAAATTAAAAAAAAATATAAGTCTGACTTGATTTTGGGACTCACTTATGTTATATTAGGGAAGTTGTGGATGGTCCTCTGTATTTGTAATGCACATAATATAAGAACGTCTAATATTTTTAGGAGGTTGTACACATGAGTACAAGTGATATTATTAAGAACATCGAAGCCGCTCAGATGAAAGAGGTAGCGGACTTTAATGTAGGTGATACGATTAAGGTATACGCTAAGATTAAAGAGGGTAACAGAGAGAGAGTTCAGGCTTTCGAGGGTACTGTTTTAAAGAGACAGGGCGGAAGCAGCAGAGAGACATTTACGGTTAGAAAGACTTCAAATGGTGTCGGTGTAGAGAAGACATGGCCGCTTCATTCCCCTACGATTGAGAAGATTGAGGTTATCAGAAGAGGTAAAGTCAGAAGAGCAAAGCTTAATTACTTACGTGGCAGAGTCGGTAAGAAGGCTAAGGTCAAAGAGCTTGTTAAATAAGGTGTTCAATTACAGGAATGACTGGAGCGCATAACTCCAGTCATTTTTAGTAAACCCGATATGAAGAAAGTTTATTTGTGAGAGATAAAAGGTATAAGTATGAAACATAGAAGGCGTCGGGTACGCAGAGGACAGGAGTTTTCTTTCCGGCCTCAGCGGGCTCGTTTTAATAAACACAAATTTTTGCGTGAATTGTTGAACTGGTTTGTAATTGTTCTGATTGCAGCGATTACGGGGTATGCTTTTGTCACGTTTGTTTTTCAAACGGTTACGATTGTAGGACCGTCCATGCGGGAGACCTTGCATGACGGTGAGGTGGTTATAGTCAATAAATTTGTCTATAAAATACATGACATAGAGCGCTATGACGTCGTTGCATTCTCACAGGTAGGAAGCGATTCCTATTATGAAGTCAAGCGCGTGATAGGATTGCCGGATGAGACGGTTCAGATCAAAGACGGACAGGTATACATCGATGGCACAAGTCTCACGGATATGCCCTTTGATGACAAGATTTTAACGGCCGGAGTGGCAAATCAGGAGATTCATCTTGGAGATGATGAGTATTTTGTGCTTGGTGACAACGTGAATAACAGTGAGGATTCGAGATACACAAATATCGGCAATATAAGTGGTTCAGAGATTGTGGGAAGAGTGGATTACAGATTATATCCGAAGAATAACAGAGGTAAGGTAAAATGAATATTCAGTGGTATCCTGGTCATATGACAAAAGCAAAACGCATGATGCAGGAAGACATGAAGTTGATTGATATTGTTGTTGAGCTTCTGGATGCGAGGGCACCGTTAAGCAGTAAAAATCCTGATATAGACAGGCTTGCCGGAAATAAATACCGGCTTGTGCTGTTAAATAAATATGATTTGGCAGATACGAAAGCAACCGAGGTTTGGGTGCAGTATTTTAAGGATAAGGGATATTATGTGGTGTGCCTGGATGCCAGAAAGAATACAGGGATGAAACAGATAACGGCTACGATTCAGGAGGCCTGCAGGGATAAGATAGAACGCGACAGAAAGCGCGGGATTATAAACAGACCGCTTCGTGCCATGGTGGTCGGAATACCAAATGTCGGAAAATCTACGTTTATCAATTCTTATGCAAAAAAATCCTGCACAAAGGTGGGAAATAAGCCGGGTGTAACGAAAGGAAAACAGTGGATACGCCTTGGCGGAAATGTGGAGCTGCTTGACACGCCGGGAATTTTATGGCCAAAGTTTGAAAGTGAGCAGGTGGGAATACGGCTTGCCTACATCGGTTCCATCAATGATGACATTATTGCAAAGCGTGAGCTGGCATACGGGTTCATAGAATTTTTAAAAAATAATTATTGTAATGCATTGGCAGACAGGTATAATATAGATATAGAGAAGGCGCCTCATGAGATATTGGAGTCGATAGCGAATGAGCGGCAGTGTCTGCTAAAAGGCAATCAACCCGATATGGATAAGGCGGCGGGAATACTGTTTGATGATTTCCGAAGTGGAAGATTAGGACGAATTACACTGGAGCTTCCGGATGCGTGATGTCCGGTGTGATTTGCCGTACATAAATTATCTGCGATAGAATATATGATGACAGATTAGTATAGGAGCATGAATATGGATTTTAAAGAAGAAAAGCAGGAGACGGTTGAACAGAATACAGAGGAGAAGAAGGTCGGAACAGAAGACACAGATATAGAAAATACCGAGGGGACAGAAAAGAAGAAAAAGCGTATTAAAAAGCAAAAAAAAGATAAGAGAGCGGGCAGAAAAGCCCGAAAGAAAGCAGAAAAGCCTGAAGACGTGAATATCGTAAAAGAATTACTCAGTCTGATTATATATATCGGTCTGGTTATTTTGTTATGTTATTTCGTGATACATTTTGTGGGATGCCGCTCCAGGGTGGATGGTTCCTCTATGATGCCTACGCTGTCAGATAATGATAATCTTTGGGTGGACAAATTATCATACAGATTTGGAGATCCGAAGCGTTTTGATGTTATTATATTCAATTATGATGAAGATACGACCTATGTAAAGAGAATTATCGGTCTGCCGGGAGAGACCGTGCGTATCGACCAGGATGGCAATATATTTATCAATGAGCAGCTTTTGAAAGAGGATTACGGTATGGAGAAAATTTTACCGACGAATCTGGGACGGGCGAATCAGCCTGTTGTGCTGGGTGAGGATGAATATTTTGTATTAGGTGATAACCGCAATAACAGTCAGGACAGCCGTTGGGCCGATGTTGGAAATGTGAATCGCAAGGATATTGTGGGAAAGGTTGTATTGCGCATTTATCCTTTTTCAAGCTTTGGGGTTATTAAATAGAAAGCATGTAGGGGCTGCCGTGTTAATGTGGCAGCCATTTCAATATGAGGGGCAGATATGAACACAGGGGAAATAAAAAAAGAGCTGCAGCAGGTAAGTACAGAGGATTGTGACGGATTGGAACAGTTTATTGCGAAGCATTGTGAAGATGCCCGTGCAGGTGTGATGACGCTGGTACGCCAGGCTGAAAAAAGGCTTGAAGCACTGCATGCGGAGCAAATGCGCACTGAAAAAATGCTTGCCTTTGAGAAGAAATATTATGAAATGGGTTACAGGTACATATGTGGGATTGACGAGGTTGGACGAGGTCCGCTCGCAGGACCTGTTGTAGCCTGTGCGGTTATTTTGCCGATGGATGAACGCATTCTCTATCTGAATGATTCAAAACAGGTGTCAAGAAAAAAGCGTGAGGAGCTTCATGATATTATTGTGGAGAAAGCGGTGGCATACGGACTCGGAATATCCTCGGAGCAGAGAATAGATGATATTAATATATTGCAGGCAACATATGAGGCAATGCGGACGGCAATCGGTAATCTTTCCGTGAAACCTGATATTTTATTAAATGATGCGGTGAAAATACCTCAAGTAAATATACAGCAGGTGCCGATAATTAAAGGGGATACCTTATCCGCGTCTATTGCTGCGGCAAGCATCGTTGCAAAGGTAACGCGGGACAGGATGATGGCGGAGTATGAAAAACTTTATCCCGGTTATGATTTCGGAAGCAATATGGGATATGGCTCGGCAAAGCACATTGAGGCAATCAAGACGCTGGGACCATCCCCGATACACAGGAAAAGCTTTATAGGTAACTTTGTTTAGAAGAGCAGGGTTTTTGCTTGGATAATTGCAGGAACAGGTGGTTGGTTGTATGAATATATCAGATAACAGTTACAGTATTTCTTCCAGAAATCCAAATATAGCAGCGCCTGCAGGCGGAAACGGTCCGGCAGCCGGAACAGCCGTCCAGTCCACAGGTGGGGAAGTGTCGGCGAATGCACAGATATCCCAGGTGTCTGAGGGACAGTTGTTTCATGGCAGGATTTTGGATATCACGAATCATGATGTGCAGATTGCTCTTGACAACAGTAAAACATTACTTGCTCATATGGCGGAATCAATTAATCTGAATATCGGTGATTCGCTTACTTTTATGATAAAAGAAAATGATGGCACGAATGTGGTGATTCGTCCGTTTATGGAGAGCCAGAGCACGATGAAGGATAATGCCATATTTAAGGCGCTGGATATGAATAATATTTCTCCGACGGAGAAAAATTATCAGATAGCGGAAACTCTGATGCGTCAGGGAATGCCGGTTGACAAGGCTTCCATGCAGAAAATCATGCAGCAGACATACAGATACCCGAATGCCGCTATTGATACATTGGTTTCTTTAAATAAGCTTGGCATACCTGTCAATGAGGCAAGCATCGGTCAGTATCATGATTATTTGGCAAATACGCATCAGCTTGCGTGTACGGCAGATACACTCTCGGCGGGCGTGCCGGATTTTTCCGTGGAGACGCTGGACAGTATGATGAATACTGCAGCTACGGCGGAGGATGTGCTTGCTTTTCAGGAAACCCTGACGGGTATATTCAGTGACGCGCCGGATACTGCGTCAATTAACACAGATCATATCGCTGAGATGCTGCGGGAAACAGGGCAGGGGGAACAGGTGACGCCGGAATTGCCGGACACAGGACAGCTGCCGGATGGAACGCAATTGCCGGATGGAACACAATTGCCGGATAAAATGCAGACTTTGCTTGATTCGCTGGCTGAGCATGGTGTGTCGGATAAGCATATTAAACAGCTTGTGAAGGATAGTGAAACTCCGCTTCAGCTCTTAAATAATATCAATCGTTTGCTGCAAAATCAGGGAGAAATCGGAAAGGAACAGCTTATCCGGCTTTTTCAATCGGATGGCTACAAGGATTTTTTCCGTGAAGCAATTAAACAGAAATTTGCTCTGGATGCAGAAAAAATGGAAGATCCGAAGGAGATTGACGCACTGTATAAGGGCATGTATGACAAGACAAATAAGCTGTTAAGCGCATTTTCAGATACGGGCGGCAAGGCAGGCCGGCAGATGCAGGAAACGGCAAGGGGGATGCAGGAGCGGCTGGATTTTATACAAAATTTGAACAATATGTATGCGTATGCACAGATACCGGTGCGTCTGTCCGAGCGGAATATGAATTCCGAGTTGTTTGTATATATGAATAAGCGCAGTATGAAATCTGCAAAGGAGGATGTGAGCGCACTGCTCCATCTGGATATGGAGCATCTGGGACCGACAGATGTACATGTGAGTCTGAGCGGAAATGTGGTGCATACCAGATTTTATGTGGAGGATGAGACGAGCGCAAAAATTATTGATGACCATATGAGCATGCTGGAGCAGGCAATTCATGATAACGGATATTCACTGGTAAATGAGACTATCACCAGAGAACCGACGCTTGCCCTGTCTCAAAATATGGTTGTACATGATATGTTAGGACAGGATATGGAGAGAAGCGTTAAGCGGTATTCGTTTGATGTAAGAATGTAGGAGGCTATATGGCTGGGGAGAATTTCGATATCGGAAAGGGAAAAAAGAGCGGGCAGGGAGAAAAAAAGAAGGCTGTCGCATTACTCTATGAACCGGGAAATCAGGCGCCCCAGGTCGTTGCAGCCGGGCAGGGAAAGCTTGCGGATAAGATAATAGACACCGCAAAAGAGAATGATGTACCTTTATATAAGGATACTGATTTGACGGAGACACTGCTCAAGCTTGACATCGGAGACTGTATTCCACCGGAGCTGTATGGCGTTGTGGCGGAGATTCTTGTTTATGTGGATAAAATGGACAAGATTAAATCAAAGATTGACAGATGATGAAATTATGAAATCAGAAAAATAACGAGGTATAATGCGTGAAGAACACAAGGAATATCGGCGCAAAATACGAGGAGCGGGCGGCCGATTATCTGCGTGAGCAGGGATATTTTATTATTGAACGTAATTACAGAGTAAGGCAGGCTGAGATAGATATCGTGGCACGTGACGGGAGCACAATTGTGTTTGCAGAGGTAAAATATCGTGCCAGTCTGCGTGAGGGACATCCTTTGGAGGCAGTCGGCGTTAC
This sequence comes from uncultured Bacteroides sp., assembly GCA_964405715.1. GTDB lineage: Bacteria > Bacillota > Clostridia > Lachnospirales > Lachnospiraceae > Coprococcus_C. The sequence goes on along the minus strand of CAYOOW010000018.1, from coordinate 21,813 downwards.
AAAGCAGAGAAAGATATGTCAGGCAGCATTATTTTATTTAAACCGGCATAAAATATCTGTTGATAATACCCCAATTCGTTTTGATGTAATCGGCATCCTTGGGGATGATATTTTGCATATCAGAAACGCATTTGATTATAGAAAATAGCAAATATGCTTTATAAGGGAGCTGCGGTATGGAGAGAGTCCGATTTAATATCTTGCCTGATGACGGCGCCATGCTCGAGCATGAGGAATCCAAAATAAAATACACGGATGGCTTTCGGTATGGAGGAAACAGGAGTACGAGGATTGAATATATACCGGTTGACGGCTCTAAGATTCCGGTGATTCGATATAAAATATTTGATGCATATCCGGAGCTTGTGCATGGCTTTTCTACGAGATTCGGAGGTGTGAGTACAAAACATTTGTCCACTATGAATCTGAGCTTTTCAAGGGGCGATATCCGTGATAATGTTATGGAGAACCACAGGAGGTTTGGCGCGGCAGCCGGGTATGACTATAGGAGACTGGTATTCTCTGATCAGGTACATGATGTGCAGATACATGTCGCTTCAGAGGAGGATGCCGGAAAGGGTATTATGACGGACTCGGATATAAAGGGTATAGACGGTCTGGTGACAGATGTAAGAATGCTTCCCCTTATCACATTTTATGCGGATTGTGTGCCTTTATATTTTTATGATCCGGTGCAGCATGTTATCGGGCTGGCACATTCAGGCTGGAGGGGAACCGTGGGCAATATAGCTGCAGAGATGCTTCGGAAAATGAAGGCTGTGTATGGGTGCAGGGTACAGGATATCCGGTGTGCCATCGGTCCTTCAATCTGTATGCATTGTTATGAGGTGAGTGAGGATGTTGCAGATAGATTCAGGCAGGCGTACAAGGCTTCGCAATTTTCCGAGATGATATACGACAAGGGCAACGGTAAATACCAGCTGGATTTACATAAGGCATGCAGGTACAATCTGACAGGTGCCGGAGTGTCTGACGGGCATATTGCAATGCCGGATTTATGTACATGCTGCAATCCGAATATACTTTATTCACACCGTGCATCCAATGGTATGCGTGGGAATTTAGCCGCCGTTATAATGCTTTCGGCATAATGCAGGCGGCGGAATGGAAAATAATGCTGCTATGAAAAAACATATTATAGACGGAATTAAATCAGGGAGCATCGCTGAAGAGCTTGAGATTGAAGCGGGTGACAGGCTGTTAAATATTAATGGGCAGGAAATTGATGATATATTTGATTACCATTATCTTGTCAATGACGAATATTTAGAGGTGCTGATTGAGAAGGCGGACGGTGAGGAATGGCTGCTTGAGGTTGAGAAGGATTATGAGGAGGATTTGGGACTTATCTTTGGTGAGTCTCTGATGGATCAGTATAAAAGCTGCCATAACAAATGCGTTTTTTGTTTTATTGACCAAAACCCGCCGGGAATGCGGGATACGATATATTTCAAGGATGATGATACCAGACTTTCCTTTTTGCAGGGAAACTATGTATCACTGACGAATATGCAGGAAAAGGATATAGAGCGTATCATCAGGTATAAATTGGCACCAATCAATATATCCGTGCACACGACGAATCAGAAGCTGCGCTGTCAGATGCTTCACAATCGGTTCGCCGGCAGAATCATACATTATATGGATATGCTGTATGAGGCAGGTATTCCTATGAACGCGCAGATTGTGCTCTGCAAGGGCTTGAACGACGGAGAGGAACTGAAGCACACGATAGAGGATTTGCTTCGTTATGCGCCTGTGATGGAGAGTCTGTCCATTGTCCCGGTCGGCTTGTCACGGTACAGAGACGGTTTGTGTCCGTTGGAGAGCTTTACTCCGGAGGATGCCGCAAGACTGATAGAGACAGTAAATCATTATCAGGATATTGCGATGGAACGGTTCGGATATCATTTTGTGCATGCGAGCGATGAATGGTATATCAACGCAGGATTTGAAATGCCGGATGAAAATAATTATGACGGCTATGTACAGCTCGAAAATGGTGTCGGTATGACAAGACTTCTGATGAATGAGGTCTCTGAAGCGGTGTCGGATTATCTGGACGCGCATGATGGCGTTCCGTATCAGGGATCATATACCTTATCTACGGTGTCTGGACTTCTGATTTATGATACCATGCAAAAAATTATGAATAAAATCCGCGAAGCGGCACCTGCGGTAGATGTTCGAGTGCATCCAATCAGAAATGATTTTTTTGGAGAAAAAATTACGGTTACCGGACTGCTCACCGGACGCGATATTGTAAGACAGTTAAGGGGGAAAAAGCTTGGAAAAGCATTGCTTTTGCCGTGCAATGTTCTGAAGGCGGATGAGGATATTTTTTTGGACGATATGACATTGGAGGAGTTCCAAAACGCTTTACAAGTTCCGGTGATTATTGTACAATCAAGCGGTATGGATTTATTTAAGAGCATTATTGAAATGGAGAGTAAGGATGAGTAGACCGGTTGTAGCGATTGTCGGAAGACCGAATGTAGGAAAATCTACTCTGTTTAACACACTGGCTGGAGACAAAATATCTATTGTACAGGATACGCCCGGTGTTACAAGAGACAGAATATATGCGGATGTGACATGGCTGAATTATAATTTTACGATTGTGGACACAGGAGGAATTGAGCCTTCCTCCAGCGATGTTATACTGCGGCAGATGCGGGAGCAGGCGGAGATTGCGATTGCCACCGCAGACGTGATTATGTTTATAACAGATGTGAGGCAGGGGCTTGTGGATGCGGACAGTAAGGTGGCGGATATGCTGCGCCGTTCCGGAAAGCCGATTGTGCTTGTGGTAAATAAGGTTGACAGCTTTGAGAAGTTTATGCCGGACGTGTACGAGTTTTATAATCTGGGGCTTGGTGATCCGGTACCTGTGTCTGCGGCATCACAGCTTGGAATCGGAGATATGCTCGATGAGGTGGCAAAGTATTTTGATGAGAATGCAACGGATGAGCCAGAGGATGAGAGACCTCGTATTGCCATCATAGGAAAGCCAAATGTGGGAAAATCGTCTATTATCAATAAGCTGCTTGGCGAGGAGCGGGTAATAGTATCAGATATAGCAGGAACAACCAGGGATGCCATAGATACGACGATTAAACGCAATAAAACGGAGTATGTATTTATTGATACGGCAGGTCTCAGAAGAAAAAATAAAATTAAAGAAGAGATTGAACGATACAGCATTATTCGGACCGTGTCCGCAGTGGAGCGTTGTAATGTAGCAGTTCTGGTTATCGATGCAACAGAGGGAATTACGGATCAGGATACAAAGATAGCGGGTATTGCCCATGAGCGGGGCAAGGGTATGATTATCGTTGTGAACAAATGGGATGCCATTGAGAAGGATGATAAGACCATGAATAAATTTACGCAGGATATCCGCCAGAAGCTGTCCTATATGCCTTATGCAGAGCTTTTGTTCGTGTCGGCAGAGACCGGACAGAGACTGCCAAAATTGTTTGATACGATAGATACTGTGATTGAAAATCATTCGCTGCGTGTCGCCACAGGCGTATTAAATGAGATTATGGCGGAGGCGGTGGCGTTGAATCAGCCGCCATCTGATAAGGGAAAACGCCTCAGACTGTATTACATTACGCAGGTTTCTGTGAAACCGCCCACATTTGTAATATTTGTAAACGATAAGGAGCTGATGCATTTCTCCTACACAAGATACATTGAGAATAAAATAAGGGAAGCCTTTGGGTTCAGAGGAACACCGCTCAAATTTATTATACGGGAGAGGAAAGAAAAGTGATTATTGCAAGAATATTGTGCCTCCTCGGAGGCTATGTATGCGGTCTTTTACAGACTTCGTATATATATGGAAGAATGAACGGAATTGATATAAGGGAATATGGAAGCGGAAATGCCGGAACGACAAATGCATTGCGCGTACTGGGAAAGAAAGCCGGTCTGGTTGTGTTTGTCGGCGACCTGTTCAAGGCAATTATCGCAACCGTCCTTGCCAGACTCATCATGGGATATTTCAGCCCGGATGATGTGTATCTTTACATTGCATATGCGGGATTCGGGACGGTGCTTGGACATAATTTTCCCTGCTATCTGCATTTTCGAGGTGGAAAGGGGATTGCGGCCACAGCAGGTGTCATTATCGGTTTCCTTGATCCCGTTATCATTGTATCGTGTCTGATTGCTTTTGTGGCAGCTGTTGCAATTACCAGATATGTGTCGGTGGGCTCCATCCTGATTGTGACTATCTTTGCAGTGGAGTATGGAATTTTTGCCTTTCATGGAAAATATGCATTTAACATGGATGATACATCTTCGCGGTATGCTATGGTGGAGAGCGTTATTATTGTCATAATTATGGCAGCGATGGCGATATACAGGCATCGTGCAAATATTAACCGCCTGATTCATCACGAGGAAAATAAGCTGGGTGCGAAAAAATAGACGATGAGATACGTCGTGTATTACATTTATAAAATATAGTATATGGGGGTTTATATGAAAATAGGTATATTGGGTGCAGGAAGCTGGGGTATTGCCCTGACCGCACTTTTATCGGGTAACGGACATGCGGTAACTGTATGGTCAATTGACAAAAATGAGATAGAGATGCTCAACACATACAGAGAGCATAAGACAAAGCTTCCGGGCGTTATCATTGACGACAGTGTTACTTTTACGACAGATGCAGAAACAGCAGTGAGGAATGCCGGGATGCTGGTTATGGTGGTTCCGTCACCGTTTATCAGGAGTACGGCAAAGACTATTGCGCCTTATGTGACGCAGGAGCAGATTATCGTAAATGTTTCAAAGGGAATTGAGGAGAGTACCCTGATGACGCTGACAGCGGTAATTTCTCAGGAAATACCGGGTGTCAAGGTTGGTGTGCTGTCAGGCCCCAGCCATGCGGAGGAGGTCGGAAAGCGGATGCCGACCACCGTTGTAGCGGGTGCTGATGACAGGGAGGTTGCGCTTCTGATTCAGGATACATTTATGTCTGAGTTCTTTCGGGTATATACGAGCCCGGACGTACTCGGTATTGAACTGGGTGGCGCTTTGAAAAACGTCATTGCCCTTGCTGCCGGTATGGCGGACGGACTTGGATGCGGTGACAATACGAAAGCGGCACTTATCACGAGGGGAATTGCCGAGATAACCCGGCTTGGCACTGCCATGGGCGGCAGTATAGAGACGTTTGCCGGTTTGTCGGGAATAGGAGACCTGATTGTAACCTGTGCATCTGAGCACAGCCGGAATCGCAAGGCGGGCTTTCTGATGGGACAGGGTAAATCCTATAAGGAAGCGATGGATGAGGTAAAAATGGTAGTTGAGGGTGTCTATTCGGCCAAGGCAGCTTTTATGCTGGCAAAAAAATACAATGTTGAGATGCCGATTGTTGAAATCATTAATAAGGTATTATTTGAAAATTATAATACGACGGACGCAATGCGTGATCTGCTTACCAGAAACAGAACCGCTGAGTCCAAGTCACTATCCTGGAAATAAGTGAAAGAGGTGACATGAGGTGCACATTAGACGGATAACCAGGGAAGAAGTGCATAAAATGAAGCGGCGCAAGCGCATGTATCAGTGTGTGACAACGGGTGTTGTGCTTCTGGTATGCGCATTGCTTGTTGTAATAATAGTGTGTGTCAAGAATAAAAGTGACAGATTACCTGTTATGCAGGGAAAGGAGATAACTGTAGGTACGGCAGCAGAGTTTGGAGAATCTGCAATTTTTGTTGAAGGCTATGATGCGGTTGTACAAAATATCGAGGATGCTGCGGTCGATGACATGGAGTTTGTTGTTCCGGAAACAGGACTTAAAAGTGTGGAAGAAATTCAGGGCGATAATTGGGTGAATGATTCCTGCTATATAAAATCAGAGGAGGAAATCGTACCGCTCTCGTATTTCAGCCGTTCGGTTTTTATCGGAGATTCCAGAACAGAAGCGCTGCTTTTGTACTCGGGCCTGCCAAATATGAATGGATTTTGCTATAAGGGGCTGAGCGTAGATAAGCTCGGGTCAGACACGGTTGTGAAAGTGCCGGGTGCGGATGGCGACTTCACCTGTTATGAAGCGATTGACATGACGGATTATGACAGTTATTATCTGATGTTTGGCATGAATGAGCTTGGATGGATTTATATTGAACCTTTTATAGATAATTTTGATAAGCTGATTGATCATATAAAGCAGCATAATCCTGAAGCGGTAATATATGTGGAAAGTATTTTACCGGTATCGGAGGAGGAATCCGCAGCCAGTGATATTTATACGCAGGACAGGATTAATGAATTTAATCAGGCGTTAAAGAAAATGTGTATGGAGCGCGGCGATGTGGTATATCTTGATTTGGCCGCCGCTGTTTCAGGAGAGGATGGATATCTGCCCTCAGATGCAAGTGTGGACGGAATACACTGTAATGCGGATTACTGCAAGCGGTTAATACAGTACATCCGGTGTAATACGTACACAAAAATTAAATAAATTTGGTTATACCCCCATCTTTTATGACATATATATGTAGTGAGGCAATTCCATAATAAAAGGAAATTATGTGGAATTCTATGGAATAAAAGAACAGGGGGTATTATTTTTGTATGGATATCTATAAGGATATAGAGATGAGAACCAACGGAGAAATCTACATGGGTGTAGTGGGCCCCGTGCGGACGGGGAAATCGACATTTATTAAACGGTTTATGGATTTGCTGGTTATTCCGTCTATACAGGATGAGGCTAGCAGGGTTCGGGCGAAGGATGAGCTGCCGCAGTCGGCTGCCGGAAAGACTGTCATGACAACGGAACCGAAATTTATCCCGCAGGAGGCTGCCCATATTGTTGTCGGAGACGGTGTGGAATTGAAGTGCCGCATGATTGACTGTGTAGGCTACATGGTGAATGGTGCCGAGGGGCATGAGGAGGACGGTAAGGAGAGGCTGGTTAAGACACCATGGTATGATTATGAGATACCGTTTACCAAGGCAGCTGAGATTGGCACAAGAAAGGTAATATATGATCATTCAACCGTCGGTATCGTGGTGACATGTGACGGAAGTATTACTGATATAAGCAGAGATGCGTACATAGAGCCGGAAGCAAGAACGGTGGAGGAGTTAAAGAGTATCGGAAAACCATTTATTATGCTGCTTAACTCGCGGAAGCCGGCTTCGCCGGAGGCGGTTGCTTTGGCGGAGGAGCTGGCTGCCGCATATGGAGTCTCGGTGCTGCCGGTGAACTGCGACCAGCTGAAAAAAACAGATGTCAATCATATATTTCAGCAGCTTTTGCTGGACTTCCCTGTGACGGCTGTGAATTTCAATATTCCGAAGTGGGTTGAGGCTATGGATAATGACAGCAGGCTGAAAAGCTATTTGATTCAGGTTGCAAAGGATACATTTGATGAAATAAATCAGATGAAGGATATACAGCAGCCTGTATATGAGGCAGATGATTATATTGAGAAGGTCGATATGTCGGGGGTTAATCTGGCAGACGGAACCGTGAATATTGGAATAAAGCTGTTTGATAAATATTATTATGAAATGTTGTCTGAGATGCTGGGAAGCACCATTCACAACGAATATGATTTTATGAAGGAAATCCGCGAGATGTCCGAGACGAAGAAGCAGTGTGAGAAAGTGAGCGCAGCGCTGATGCAGTCCTTCAAGACCGGATACGGCTCGGTGACGCCAGAGGAGACGGAAATAAAACTGGATGCGCCGGAGCTGATTCGTTCAGGCAACAAATATGGTGTTAAAATCAAGGCGCAGGCGCCGTCCATCCATCTTATTAAAGCGAATGTCACCACGGAGATTGCACCGATTGTCGGCTCTGAGGATCAGGCAAAGGATTTGATAAAATATATTAACAGTGACGGAAAATCCGAGGACAGCATATGGAGTGTCAACATCTTCGGAAAAACAATCCGGCAGTTGGTTGAAGATGGATTGAAGAATAAGATTAATAAGATTAATCAGGAGAGTCAGCAGAAGCTGCAGGATACAATGGAAAAGATTGTGAATGATTCCAATGGAGGAATGGTTTGTATTATAATATAACTTGATTGTATATAGAATCGAGTAATAAATTCGTCTGTTCTATGCGTGGAACAGGCGGATTTCCTTGTGTAATAGAAAGCTGTGCAGATGCGGTTATATTTTTGTGCGAGTATGTGAAAAAATATAAAATTTTTACGATTTAAGATACTAGACAAATAAATTGACATATGCTATTTTAATAGAAAAATGTCGAACATGATACATGTTAGTAAAAAGAGGAAAGGAAAATATATGAAGAAACACAGAAGACGGGGAGTCTGTCTGGCGATGCTTTTAATCTTTGCCATGGGGGGAAGCTTCTGCAATTCCGGAAGTGTACACGCACAGGAAACAGACTATGAGTATGATGATTTGGGAAGGGTTACACGAGTTGTATATGAGGACGGGAGTTACACGGAGTACGTTTATGATGCGGACGGAAATCTGCTCAAAACCGTTTATGTAGAGGCTCCAGACCTGCCGTCTGAGGAACAAAGCACAACCGAGGAACAAAGCACGACCGAGGAACAAAGCACGACCGAGGAACAAAGCACGACCGAGGAACAAAGCACTTCGGGGGAAAGTGGCGGCAATGGAGCAGATGACAAAGCTGATAATCCAGAAAGTGAGAACGGAAATTCAATAAATGGTGAGGAACACTCTGACAAAGGGGAAACCGGCACAGCTGCATATATCGCAGAAGCAGCACAAATTATGACAGATACAGAAGCTTCAAACGGGAAAGTGCCGGACGGGGAAGCTTTATCCAGAGAACAGGGCATCAGCAGGAGCCTGAAAACAGGAATTATCGCGGGGAGCATTATAGCCGGAATTGTTTTAATCGGAATCATATTGTGGCTGCTGATACTTAAAAGGAGAAAACGGGGGGAGTAAAACAGATGAAGAATAAAATAATTGTCTATACACTTATTACAGTGATGCTCGTAAACCAGCTTCCGGCGTATGGCTCTCAGAGCAGGACTGCAGCAGATGAAAACAAAACGGTAGAAGAAATAACAACAGCAGATGAGAACAAAACGGTAGAAGAAATAACAACAGCAGAGGAAAACCCGTCGGCCGGGGACACTCCGGTGACGGTTCAGGAAGACGGAGAGACAGGGAGTGAAACTGATACTTCGGATGACGGCACATCGCCGGTCTATGAGGACAGAACCGTAAGTGAAAGCTGGACACTGACCGGGGATGTGACAATCGGAAACCTGACAGTGACTGATTATGCAAAAATAAATCTGAACGGACACATGCTGACAGTCATGGGAGATTGTACAGCTTCAAAGGGATATATAAACATACAGGGCGGAGAATTACGATGTATGGGAGATATGGATCTGTCCGCATACAGTTATCTGTACATGGAAAATATCAATGACTACCTGTACATAGAGGGGAATTTCACATGGTGGGGCGGATGTTCACTTACCGCCGGCACTATGGAGGTGAAAGGAAATTTTACCGCAGAATCGGATTTTAAGGCATCAGGTACGCATAAGCTGATATTTTCCAGTACGGGAAAACAGTGCGTGACATTAAGCGATGGCGGATGCTTTGGTAAAGTGGAGCTTTGCAATTATTCGCCGGAGGGTGTGGAAATAGAATACAGCTTCCAGTACGGCACATTAAAGGACAACGGGTGTGTGCTCACCTATGCGGGACCTGACGGAGAAAGAGGACATGTGCTTGAGGCGGACGAGACATATGACGGACTGTACTATCTGGTCACGGACACCCTTGACTTAAACGGGCATACCCTGACTATAAACGGTGATTTAGTACAGGGCGGCGGCACCATAAACGTAAACGGCGGAACGCTCATCATAAACGGAAGCTATATAACAGAAACCATGACGCAGGACGAAAACGGTGAAATCACATACGGGGACAGTGCAGGTGTGCTTATCATGCAGAACAGTTCGGATTACGTCTATGTGGGCGGCTCCTATGTGAACCACGGTACAACGACAGATAATGGTAATCAGACGGACGGCGTGCTTGAAATCAGGGGTGATCTGGAGATATCTGATGCAAAGGCTTTCGTATTTCGTCCGAGCGGAAATCATACGGTTCTGCTTTCAGGTGAGAAACCGCAGAATATATTAGTAAATTTTATAAGAGACGGTGCAGCAAGTACAGGCTCATCCCACTTTGCCAATCTGATATTGCAGAACCAATCTGAGGATGGGATAATATTTACGAATCCGGTATATATACTTGGATGTATGACACAGAATGACACGACAGTACAGGGCGAAATAATGATATATAACGACACAAGCTTTGCGGACAACACCTACCACGGGGACATACAGCTTGCGTCCTATAATCTTCCTTTGTCACAGGGATTTACGCTTTATGGAAATGTAAAACAGAAAGAAAGCGCAGGCATAAATTCGGACATTACTGTATACGGGGACTGGATTGCGGATAATAAGGAGCTTAACGTAAGAAAAAGCCTCCGTATCTACGGCTCGTCACAGGATGTGCGGTACAAAATGCCCGCCGGAGAATCCTATGTCTGCATACAGGGGGACCTGAAAAGCAGTTATGCCTTAAGTGCGTCCGGTTCTGAATGCGGAACGATAGAGGTGGGAGGAGATATCGACCTTGCGGAGGGATATACCATGGCGGCAGATACATGCCTGCGCCTGAGCGGAAGCGAAAAACAGACAATCACGCATGCAGACAAGCTTCATGTCGGTATTTTAGAGCTCACCAACACAAGTGTGGAGGGTGTGTACGCCGACCGCTTCTTTACGGTGGAAAGTCTGATCCGAAACGGTGTCCGTCTGTCCTACGGTGATGCAGAGGGTGAATACGGATGGACGCTCACGGAGGATGAGATATACGAGGGAGATTTGATCTTATTTGGCGAGACGCTTGACTTAAACGGATACAGCCTGACTGTTACAGGTGATTTTATACAGATGGCGGGCAGCGTGTCGGTACACGGCGGAAGTCTTAATGTTTCCGGTGATTACCGCATGCAGAGCATGACAAAGACGGATGATGTCATAAGCTGCGGGCGGTGTAACGCAGCCCTTGTCATGCAGGATGAAAATGACATTGTCAGCGTGCAGGGTGATTTCATATGCGCGACGGACGTGGACAACCGGATGAACCTCAGTGCAGGAACCATGTCCGTGTACGGTGATTTCACGGTGGAAAAAAAGACGGACAGACAGTACAGCTTTGATACAACCGGCAGCCATACCCTGCGGCTTTGCGGTGGGGACACCCAGACGGTAAACGCGGAAAACGGACTATCCGTTGCAAGGCTTATCGTGGAAAATGAAAGCGAAGCGGGCATAACGATTAACGGCATATTAACGGTTTCCGCTTATCTGGATGACAGGAATGCAGAGATACAGGGATATATCAGAATACTCAACAGCACCGGGCTTGCAGACACGGAATTTAGTGCAAGCCTTTATGTGTCGTCATCGCTTACGACTGACAGTGACCTTTATGTACTTGGAGACGTGGTCTGTCGGTCGCCTTTTTATGTGAAGGCAGGTCTTACGGTGGACAAAACCGTGCATATGCAAAGCTACATGTACATATATGATACGATGGAGGTACAGGGAGACCTCTCCCTCGAGGAAAGCGGACATGTTGTTATGCGGGAGGGGAGTCTCAACGTATATGGAAGCTTTACCGGCAAGCGCGACTGGGTATATATGCTGGAAATGACGCATGAGGCAGATTATGTACATATATACGGGGATTTTACCTTTATGGGAACGATTTCAAGACCTCTCAGCGCGGGAACGCTCGTTGTGGACGGAGATTTCAGCATATCCGGCGGTTTTTCGGCAAAAGGAACACACCGGACAATCTTGGGCGGTGATGCGCTGCAGACCATAACCATGCCGTCTGACTGCGGCTTCAACATATTGGAGCTGCAAAACTACAGTGAGGAGGGGATATATTCCGCCACGGCATTTAGTAAAAATGAGCTTATCAGAAACGCCTGCCGGCTTAAGTATGGAGACATGGAGGGCGAATTCGGATGGACGCTCACGGAGGATACCGGATGGGACGGGGATCTGATTCTGATAGATGATAAGATGGATTTGAATGGTCATACCCTGACCGTGACAGGTGATCTGGTGCAGGTATCGGGTGAGCTGCATTTAAACGGCGGAAGCCTCATCATAGGCGGCGACTACAGGATGCAGAGCATAGAGACAGAAAATACGGGAGCAGGGACCGCAGGAACAGAAAACGCGGACACGGATACCGTCATGTACGGAAACAGTACGGCGCTCCTATACCTGAATGACGACAGCGAAACCATAGAAGTCGGCGGTAACATGTATGTCCGGACAACTCACAGTGAAACAGGACTCCTGTGCGCAGGGCAGATTATACTGAAGGGAAATCTTGATATTGACACCGAGAGCAACAGAGAGGCATTTGAAATGTCAGAAAATGCATGGCTCATATTTGCCGGAGACAGTGCACAGAGTATAAATTGCTATAGTGCTTATAATAAAATTTATATTTCAAATGTACGGTATGCAAATACAAGCGGAGAGACAATCGGCCACAGCAGCAATCTCTATATAACGGGGATGCTGGATATGCCGGAGACAGGTTTCTCGGATTACATAAACATAACAGATACTGCGGGATTTAAAAATGGCATATATACGGGAAATGTATCGCTTGAAAGCGGATATATATTTGATGAAGCAGTCACGATAAACGGGGATATAAAAGCAGATGAAAACATTAAAATCAGCGCACCGGTCAGTGTCCATGGCAGCTATTCGGCGGCAACAAAATACAGCAGTGTTGTATTTGACTGCGGACAGGCAGAAATTGATGGCGACTTTACATTTTACAGCAATAGTTACTCATCCATCACCATGTCACATACGGAGGACTATCTCTATATCGGCGGAAATCTGAGTGGAAGATTGTCCACAAGCCTTAGTGCGGGTATATTGGAAATCCACGGAAACGTCGGATGCCCGAACAGCAGCATAAATACCGGTGGGACACATCAGATTATCCTGAGTGGTGATACACTGCAGCTGTTAAGCATCGCACAGACGAGCAGCATAGATACACTTGTGCTCGAAAACCACAGTGATGCCGGTGTATACGCACAAAATTACTTCCGGTATAACACGCTAATAAAAAACGGATGCAGATTTACAACCGGGGCCGGAGATTATCAGACCGGCTATACACTTACCGGGGATGCCGCTGTGTCAGGAGATTATATGCTCGGCTACGGTGTGCTTGACTTAAACGGTCATACACTTACGGTGGAGGGTGACTTTATCCATGCGGGGGCAGAGCTTAAGCTGAACGGCGGTACGCTTGTTGTGGGCGGAGATTACCGTATGCAGAACAGACAGCTGTCGGGAGAGTCATACAGCTGGAGCAGTAGTCAGGGTGTCCTTACTATGACAAATTCAGAGGATAAACTTATGGTTTCGGGTGGCATTATCTTAGAACCATACAGCTCATCCTGCTATCAAAATGTGGCAAATGGAACTATACGGGTATCAGGTGATATTCAGAATATTACACGGAGCCGGATTACCCTGGGCGGAGACAGCCGCCTGATTCTGTCCGGTACAGAACCGCAGACCATAGACCCATATCTTACATTTGCCGGGCTTGAGATTCCGGCAGGCGCATCCGTCACGGTAAATGACACGATTGTGACAGGGGAGCTTTCCGAGCTTGGCGGAACGGTACAGGGGACCATACAGATAAACAGCCTGTCACAGCTTACGGAGGAGACATACCACGGCAGCCTTTATGTGACATGCGGGTCTGTACTTACACATGACACAACAATACAGGGAAGCCTTAACATCAATAGCATGCTCGACCTGAACGGATATGAGTTAAACACAGGCAGCTTTACGGGCGGAAGACTCACGATAAACGGAGGACGGATGAATGTAACCGGGGATATGAAAATAGGCAGCTATGCAGTCCTTGTTATGCAAAATCCGGACGACTATATCTGCGTGGGCGGTGATTTTACCTTCAGCTCCGGATATGACCACACCGGAAAGCTTACTGCGGGAACGCTTGAGCTGCGCGGAAGCTTCTGCGCCAATGACAGCTTTATTGCCACGGGCACGCACAAGACAATCCTTGAAATAAAAATAAAAAGCTCCGGCAGGGATTACATTCAGACCATAGATTTCGGAAGCAGTCATCAAAACGGGCATTTCCATGCCCTTGTATTAAAAAAGAGCCCTGAGAAATACAATTTTGTTCAGGCTGTGGATGCGGTTGCGGATGAAATCATATATGATCCTGCGGCATTTGAGGAGCCGAATCCTGTCACAAAGCTTACAGTCACGGCAGCGGATGCCTCCCGGGTATCACTGGAATATGTACCGGATACGACGGTGGGCAGCATACTCGGCTATGAGATACACAGGGATGGCGTGCCGGTTGCCACCACGACAAACACATGGTATACGGATACTGCGCCGGAAAGCGGTGTGACATATACCTACGAGGTCTATCCGTTCGATGCATACGGAAATATGGCACAGAGCTCACCGCAGGTGCAGGCGGCAACACTGCCGGATGAGGAGGCACCATCCGTGCCGGACGGACTTACCGTAAGCGCGCTTTCAAGTGCAAGTGCAGAAATAAGCTGGCTTGTGTCAGCGGACAACAAAAAGGTGGCAGGCTATAAGGTATACCGGGACGGTGTATATCTGTGTGATGTCACAGACGCGACAACATACAGGGATACAGGGCTTGCCGCTGATACGGAATACAGCTATACGGTATCAGCCTGCGATGAGGCAGGAAATGAATCCGGACAGAGTCAGGCGGTTACCGCAGTACCGAAAAATCCGCTTATAACCGGGGTGACACCGGAGGATTACAGCAGCCTCGGAAACGAGAAGGCATCCCTTTCGGTCACATTCCGCAAATATGACACATGCAGCAGCTATACGGTGGAAATAGATTACTATGACGCTGCGACAGATACATGGTTTGGCATAAACAAAAACCGTATCATACCGGGGCAGTCGGGCAGTGCATACTGTATCGCTGCCGTGGACTGGGATACCTCCATGTTAAAGGGCTATGATTATCCGGTGCGCATTACCGTCACGGACAGGGACGGCGGCAGCGTTTCCGCGACAAACACCTACTACGTGGATAACCGGCCGCCGGAGGTTCCGGGCAGGCTTGCGGCGCAGGATGCGCAGGGCGTGATCAGCCTTACGTGGGATGCGTCCGTCTCGGCAGACTGTATCGGATACCGGGTATACCGCGGTGCATTAGGGGAGGAGCCTGTTTTCCTTGCCGAGCTTTCAGGTGCATATGTGAGGACTTATACAGACAAAACCGCCGGGCCGGATTCGGCATACGTCTATGCCGTAACAGCCGTGGACGGCTATGGAAATGAGAGTACAAGGGAAAACACTGTAATCGCAGCATGCGGTGCAGATACGGAGGCACCCCGTATGTCAGGTGCAAGTCCTGCGGCAGGGCGGGTAAACGGTACAGTGGAAATATCCGCAGCAGCAAAGGACAACAGGGATATATCCGCCATCCGGTATGCATACAGAAAAGACGGGGAGGAGACATGGATTCTGCTCGGAGAGGAGACAGCCACGGACGGCTGTGCATCCTATGCGTGGGACACGACTGCCCTTGTGGACGGAATTTACCATGTCAATATGACAGCCATCGATACGGCAGGAAATGAGAGCACGGGAAACTTCACCAGACGCTACGAGGTGGATAACAGCGGTCCTTCAAGGATTGTACTGACAGGAACAAACAGCGGCTCCACTTATATTCAGCTTATGTGGGAGGACGTGACGGAGGCGGATTTTGACTGCTTCGCGGTGGAGCAGTATGTAAACGGCAGGTACATCGAGGTGGGAAGGGAGAAAAACATCCTCGGATATACGGTGGAGAAGCTGGCACCGGGAACGGAATATACCTTCCGTGTCGTGGGATACGACAATCTCGGCAACCGCGGAGAGGCATCCGATATGTGCCGTGTGAGCACAACGGGGGATGCCATAGCGCCGTCTGTATCTGCGGTTTATCCGGCGAGCGGAAGATACCGCGACAGTATACCGCTGTCCGTTACGGTACAGGATAACTATGCCGTGTCCCATGTCTCGATTGCTTATTCCTATGACGGGGAGAATTACACACCGCTTTGGGATGTGGCTGCATCGGGCACACAGACAAGTGCTTCATTATCCTATGATATGGAGCTTGACGGCATGCCGGAGGGAACTGTCTATATCCGGTATGTGGCATATGACAGGGCGGGCAACAGGAGCAGCCTTACATCAGAGAACGAGGAAGTCGTAATCAGCTATGTGATAGACAGGACGGCACCGGCATGTCCCGAAAATCTGCGTGCGGACTGCGGAGACGGCTATATCGGACTTACCTGGGACGCAGCAAAGGAGGAGGACATCGCGGGCTACAGACTGTACCGTGCAGATGCACAGACAGGTATCTATACGCGCCTTTGTTCAGCACTTACGTCTGTGAACTACCATGACAGGGATGCAGAGCCGGGAAAAGCATATCTGTACAGGCTTGAACCATATGATACGGCGGGCAATGTCGGTCCTATGACGGATGCGGTTGCCGCAACGGCATCGGAGGATACTACCGCGCCGGAGATAAGGGGAATGTCACCGGGAAGCGGAAGCATAACAGGGAAAAATCCGACAATCACCGTGCTTGCGACGGATAACAGCAGCCTTGCAGTCATACGTCTGTGGTGTAAGGCCGAGGGCGGGGATATATGGAACGAGGCCGGAGAAAAGAACGTGTCCGGCGGAGCAGGAAAAGCTGAATTTACGCTCGATTTATCCGAATATGGAGCATGTACATACCAGGTGCGTGCAGGCGTGACCGACCGTGCAGGCAATATGGGAGCATACATTGAAAAAACCTACACGCTGGACACGGAGGCGCCGGAGGCAACACTCTCGGTCAAGACACAGGACAACGCAGTCGATATAAGCCTGACGCAGCCTGCGGCGGACGATTTCTCGCACTTTGAGGTCTACCGCAGATGTGTGGAGGACGAATACGGTGAACCGCAGGACGAGACATACCGTTGCCTCGGTAAGATGCGCGTCTGTACATACAGGGACAAAACGGTAACGCCGTATGCATTATATGAATATCAGGTGCGCGTGTACGACACAGCCGGAAATTACAGCACAACGAACAGCGTGACCGGGTACGCCAGAGACAACGATACGGAAGCGCCGGTCGCCGTGCTGCCGGAGAAAATGCGAGTCATCGCCGGAAGGGAATATACGTTTGACGGAGGAGGCTCAAGCGACAACAGGCGTATTGCGTCATATAAATGGGACCTGGGAGACGGAAACGAGGCGTCGGGCATGCGCCCCGTTCACAGCTACAGCGAGCCGGGGACCTACACGGTCACCCTTACGGTGACGGACAGCTCGGGGAATCAGGGAACCGCGGAGGGTGTGGTTGAGGTGTTGCCGGATACGAACACGGGCAGTGCCGTCGTCACGGTGGTTGACAGGAACGGTGTTGTTTTGCCGTATGCCTATGTATTTCTTGACGAGCCGGACAAGACGACAGGTTCCTACCGCACAGACATGAACGGACAGATTACAATTTCCGCGGAGCAGGGAATCTACCAGATAGCAGCATACAAGGCGGGATATCTGCCGGAGGACATGACGGTTGTAATCAGCAGCTATGAGGTTAAGGAATATACCATTTCCCTTACTTCAGGTGAGATTGTTGTGGGTGACTTTAATATACACCGGATGAATTTACAGGAGATTGTCGATTCGGGTGTTGACCTGTCCGATCCTGCCAATATGCATAATGTTACGGTTCAGGTAACCCTGGTACTGCAGGAGACGCCGATACCGGAGGTCATTGAATTTGCAGACGCCGATAAGCCGGAATATCCGTTTGGATGGCCGGATTTAGGCTCCGGCGGCGGATTCGGAGCAGATACCGGCGGGGAGTACATATCGTTTGAGACAGAAAAGAGAAGTGTGAGCTGTATTCCAATCAGTCTTCCGCAGCTTGCGGATGCGCCCGAGGACATGGAAGAGACGCCTGTCTATATCTATCTGTCAGATACCTGTATGGCGAGCTGGCTGAAGGATATGTACATGGTAGAACTGACCGTGACAAATAATGCGGATACACAGTATGTGCTGGTGGATTCCACGGCAGCCATACAGCTTGACGCGGGACTTTCACTTGCCGCTGCAGGCGGCGGGCAGTCTGACACAATATATATGGGAGAGATCGCAGGACAGGAAAAGCAGACAGTTTCATGGATTGTAAGAGGGGACGAAACGGGAACATATAATCTGTCAGCAGATTTCAGCGGAACACTGATGCCGTTTGAGGCTCCGGTATATGCACATTTTGAAGAGAAAAAGGCAATTACCGTCGATGATTATTCGGGACTGGTTATCACTATTATGCCTGAAAAGTCGGCATATAACCGCTCGGAGTATTTTATACAATATAAAATCACGAACGGAAGCGGAAGGGATTTATATAATTTTTCCTGCAACCTTGGAGAATATGTGCAGCCGGGTGTTTTCCAGATAACATATCTGAAGGACCCGGTAACGGGAGAAAAAACAATATATGACAGCTGCCGTGTAGCACCGAGGGTGGTCGACGGTGCAAATAGGTGCTCTCAGAGTATCGTCTTATCGGGTAATAAGACTTTATATGTTGACGTCTTAGAGGAGGGGGAGAGTATTTACGGAACGACAAGGATTCCGTTTGATGCCGGCTCCGGTCAGGAGTATTATTACCGGATTGTAAATGCGATGACAGACGTTATAAAGGGGGAGAATCTGAATGTCACGGTTCGTGTAGAACCGATTGACGGGCATGTATCAAAAAATGTCGTGAATGTCGTGGTGCAAAAGGGTGTATTCGGCGACCCTGTGGACCTGGCAACAGGCGCGTACACGGACAGCTATGAGGCGCTATCCTTAAAGGGCGATGTTCTTTTATCCCTTGATTTGTCATATGATTCAAGGCTGACTGCGGAGGCGGGAGATATCGGATACGGCTGGACGCACAATTTTGAATCCTACATCCGGCAGGAAAATGGAATCCTTTTCTGGCATACATCCCCATCAACTTATACAGCATTTCTGAATGAGGAGGCAATTGAGGGCAATGTATACGGTACGATAGAGGACGGACAGCTGTATATATCAAACGAGATATACGGAGACACCATAACCTACAGAAGCGTGTCGAAAAGGATGGAGGGTTATGTACTGAAGCGGCAGGCGGATGGTACCTATGTCATGACGACGCCGGGCGGGGATGTCTATACCTATGGCGCGGACGGGAAAATAGTCCGCATGGTGACGGGCGACGGCGCCTCGGTCTCATTTTCGTACACGGACACGCAGACGATAATTATGGAGGAAAAAAGCGGACAGAGACTGCTCTTAAACTATGCGGGAGACAGGCTTATATCCGTGTCAGACGATTACGGGAGAAGCAGTACATTTACATATAGTGATGACGGGCTTCTGACAAGCATAACGAATCCGTTGGGAGAGCGTGTCAGTTATACCTATGATGCGTATGGAAGGATAACTGCGGCAGGCACGGTGGACGGTGTGAGCTTTGTTGAAAATACTTATGACGACATGGGCAGGGTTATAAGTCAGAAAGACGCAGACGGAAACGAGATTATTTTTGCCTACACAGATAATGAAGACGGCATGGTGACAAGTATTACTGCGGCGGACGGAAATCAGGTGATTGTGGAGAGTGATGATAATTGTAATATTGTCCGAGTAACCGCACCGGATGGCAGTGTGACCGGATACACGTATGATGGGGCAGGAAACCGGACAGGGACGACAGATGCCGAGGGCAATACCGTCACATATGTCTATGATGAACAAAACAGAATCATTGAATATACGGATGCGTCGGGGGAGCAGCTCTTCCTGACCTATGATGATGGCGGAAATATAACCGGCATATCAGGTGACGAAGGGACACCCGCGTATATGAGTTATAACGAAGCAGGAGACATGGTCAGTGCAGTGGATGGGGATATAAGTCTGTCCTATACCTATGATGATGCCGGAAATCTGACCAGCTATACACGGGAGGGCGCAGGAACGCAGTATTACACATACAGTGGCTGCAACGTGACCTCCATCACGAACGAGCTCGGAAACAGCACGACACTGGAATATGACCGGCGGGGAAATGTCACCGCAATTACGGACGCATGTGGAAATACTGTCCGGTATGAATATGATGCCATGGACAGGATAATAGCCATGACAAGTGCAGATGGGGGAAGGGAAACCTATGAATACGATCAGTATGGCAATAAAACCGCGGTAACGGACGCCATGGGCAACCGGACAACATATAGTTATGATGCAGCCGGACGGCAGACGGGAACCGTCTATGCGGACGGCAGCACGGAAACCATGACCTATGATGCAGCCGGAAACATGGCAGGCTTTACAGGCACGGACGGAAACACAACGAGCTATTGCTACGACGGAAACGGAAACTGTACGCAAATCACTTATGCAGACGGCACGACGATGCACTATAGCTATGACTGTATGGGAAGAGTTATATCCATAACGGATACATTAGGCAACACGACGGAGAGCATTTACGACGATGAAGGAAGGCTCCTCACGATGTGTATGGCTGACGGTGAAGTGCTGACAGCCGGATACAATACCGAAAACGGATTAAAACAGATAACATCCGTCACCAACCAAAACGGCAGCACTGCCGGTTATACCTACGACGGGAAAGGCAATATAACTTCCATGACGGATGCGCTGGGCAACGTACAGCAGGCAAAATACAATGCATGGAATGAACTAACCCAGACTACAGACGCAAACGGAAACAGAACGGCATACGAGTACGACGCTGTCGGAAACTGTACGGGAATCACCTATGCAGACGGCAGCCATGTAAAAATAATCTATGATGCATGCAACAGGGTAAGCAGAGTAGAAAGCAGCGGTGTATCCGTATCATATACCTACGACGCCGTCGGCAACATGACCTCCCGCACGGATGAGCTGGGCAATACATCCACATATGAATACGACCTGTGCGGACGGCTCATCTCCGAGACGGACGCGGACGGAAAAATATGCGGGGAATACACCTATGATGCCGTGGGACGTCTGTTGCAGGAAACAGACACGGATGGTATAATAACAGCATATGACTACAACGATAAGGGATACCTTTCCTCCGTGACACAGACCTCGCCGCTGGGGGAGACAAAGACCTACAGCTATTCCTATGATGACATGGGGCGTGTAACCTCCGTGACGGATCCGGCAGGAAACGTAAGCGGACAGTCCTATGACAGCGTGGGCAATGTGACCGCTGTCACCTATCCGATGGGCGGCGGAATAAGCTACGAGTATGACAGCTTAGGGCGGCTTACGGGAGAAATGCTCTCCATCGGCACGAAGAAAACATATACCTACAATGCGGACGGGGTACTGTCGGAATACACAAACGGCAGGAACCAGAAGACCACATACACCTATGACAGCCTTGGCAGGATAACCGGGGTGTCCGACGAGGCGGGGACAATCCGCTACACCTATGACGGAAACGGAAATGTGCTGACTGTCTCTGAGACGGACACGGCAGGAATAACCGGAACCATCACCAGGACATATGACTGCATGAACCGCGTGACTGAGGTGACAGACT
>CAYOOW010000017.1:0-64237 GCA_964405715.1 uncultured Bacteroides sp. | reverse complement strand
GACCCGCCGCCGGCCTCGCCGTCAGGCATATCAGGCGGGGTTTGACCGTTACCGGCCTCCGGTGCTGCACCGCCGTCGGCCTCGCCGTCAGAGCCGGTATCTTCAGATAACTCGCCAAGCTGAACGGCAACCAATGTGCCGTCGATTGCAACGACTTTTCCTGTCAGTGTCTGATCGGAATAGTCCGTTTTGGAATAGTCCGTTTTTGAATAGTCTGTTTCTGATTGAGCGGTGTCTTTGCACGCGGTTAACGAGCAGATGAGCGCCGCAATACATAAAGATGAAATGATACGTTTCATAATGAAAAACCTCCTGTATGATGAATTCCGAGATGTAGCATAATATCCAAAGCTTAACTGTAGTTAAAAAATATAATTTACGTCTGCAGGAGCATCATTTGGAGGATAAATCAGCAGGGCAGGGAGACGGAAATCAAAAGAGAGGAGGTGTCCGGCATGCTTGCCTTGATAGTTCCTCTGTGTGCCGTCACAATCGCCTTGGCAATGGATAGACCGATACCGAATCCGCCGGTCTCGGTATTGCGCGACTTGTCCGTCCGGTAAAACCGGTCAAACAAATGCGTCAGCTGCTCGGGAGGTATCGGTGCGGAGGTATTTTGCACCTCCAGCCGGATTGCATTGCCCTTGCGGTAAAGGGAAAGCCGTATCCTGCCTCCCTCTCCGGAATATTTGACGGCGTTGTCCAGCAGGATAGAAGTCAGCTGGTGAAACGCCTTTGCATCTCCGTGGAAAGACAGCATAGGCTGGATTTCCGGCTCCAATGTCCTGCCCTGAGCCATTGCCAGCGTCCGGAAGGACTGCGCGGTTTCAGTCACAACATCGGATATCGGAAAGTCCATCATCTGCAGATGATTGTCAGCCTCCTCCATGCGTGAAAGATATACCAGCGCATTGGTCATGGCGGTCAGGCGCTTTGTCTGTTTACGGATATCCACGAGCCATTCGTTTTCATCACCAAGCTCGATTCCAAGAACATCAGCATCCGCGTCAATAATGGTGAGGGGCGTCTTCAGTTCATGTCCCGCATCGGTGATAAACAGCTTCTGCTTCTCATAATTTTCGGCAAAGGGCTTCATGATGCGCTTGGACAGTATGACGATCAGGACAAATACGGCGGCAAATCCCGCCAGATTAATCCAGATATTTGTCCACATAAAGGAGTGAAAATCATCCAGCTTACGGCCGCAGTCGAGAAAGACGATCAGGCTGCCTGACATATCCCCTCGGACAGCGTAGCGGTAGTCATCGATAAAGCCGGAGGCTTCCCCCGCCCAAGCCTCCTCCGCATAGGAAATCGCTGTTTTTGTATCCACCGTCGCAATCTTCCCGGTATCCGTGTAGACAACATTACCGGCCTCATCTAAGCGTACGGTAAAGTATCGTGTTTCATAGGGGAGCTCCTTGGAAAAGGTATGTTCCCTCCCCAGCGCGTCAAATTTATCACCTTCGGGAAACGCTCCCCGGTTATCAGCCAAAATATCAATGACAGTATCGGAATAGGTAACAACAGCTCGGTAATTGATCAGATCCACAATCACCATAATGACGGATAGGAGGACGAAGAGCAGACTCATGGACAGAGTCACAAATTTTATACGCAGCTTTTGTATCATGGCAGCTCCTCCAGTGAAAATCCCACGTTTCTGGCGGATTTAATCCTGATATCCGCATGGAGTGCCGCCAGCTTCTTTCTCAGATACGAGATATATACCCAGACCACATTGACCTCTACATCCGCATCATACCCCCAGATTTTCTCCATGAACCGCTCCGTCGAAACGAAATGATGCGGATTTGAGATTAAGATTTCCATCATCTGGAACTCCTTGTTTGCCAACCGGAAATTTCCTGTAGGCGACGACATCTCAAAGGTAGCCCGGTTCAGTGTGATATTGCCGAACTGAAGCCGGGAATCTGTCTGTACAGCTTGAACACGGGTTATCGCCCGAATCCTTGCCAGCAGCTCCTTTGTATTGAAGGGCTTGGTCAGATAATCGTTGGCGCCGCTGTCGAGCCCCAGCACCTTGTCGTCAATCTCTGACTTTGCCGTCAGCATCAGAATCGGGATCAGGCTTCCCCCTTCACGTATTTTTTTCAGGACGGTAATCCCGTCAAGCTTCGGCATCATGATATCCAAAATAGCGGCGTCATAGCTTCCGCTCTCCAGATAATCCAGCGCTTCCTCCCCGTCATAGACGGCATCCACCGAATAATTGTTTTTCTCCAGCAGGAACCTGACTGCCTTCGATAATGATTTTTCGTCCTCTGCAAGCAGCAACCGCATCGTTCATCATCTCTCCTTTCCGGTACCGCAGATACAATAACGGACGAACATTAACCGGAATTAAAAATCCCGGCATATTCTTCCGTGACTGCAGGTGAAATTTTATACTCATATTATACCAAAAGAAAATATCCTCCACAACAAAAAGAGGTCATCGGATTTTGATTAAATTTTTTTAACATGGTTTTAACTTGAATTTAACCTTTCCCTCTAAAATGAGCCTCACAGAACGAAAAGGAGGCTTGGTTTATGAGCTATCAAACAATCTTTAAACGATATGAGATCAAATATTTTCTCACACGTCAGCAGCAGGAGGAGCTTTTGAACGTGATGGAACCATACATGAAATTGGATGATTACGGACATACGGTCATCCGTAATATTTATTTTGACACGGATACATACCGGCTGATCCGGCATTCTTTGGAAAAACCGGTATATAAGGAAAAGCTTCGAATCCGAAGCTACCGGAAAGCGGAGCGGAACAGTGTGGTTTTTGTTGAGCTGAAGAAAAAGTACGATTCTGTCGTATATAAGAGGCGCGTTGCGCTGCAGGAGCATGAAGCGCTTGACTGGCTGTGCGGAGGCGGCTTTCATCCGGAGGACTCGCAGATTGTGGAAGAGATCGAATATTTCCGAAGCTTCTACCGCACCCTGCATCCCGCCTGCTTCCTGAGCTATGAACGGGATGCGTTCTATTCTCAGGGCGGGGATGATTTTCGGGTTACCCTTGACAGCAGCATCATCAGCAGGGAAAAGGATCTGTCTCTTGAGACGGATGTCTGGGGCACGACGCTGCTTGAACCGGATCAGGTGCTGATGGAGATCAAAACCCCCGGCGGTATTCCGCTGTGGATGACAGATTTTCTGACAAGGAATCACCTCTATAAAACCTCTTTTTCAAAATACGGGGAGGCTTACTGTCGGGAAATTGCAGAAAAACAGTTTGGAGGTAAATTGTATGCTTGACACGATTTTCAAAGGTGTTTTTGATACGGATATGGGCAGCGTAATCTCCATCGGTGATTTTTTACTTTGTTTGGGATGCTCTCTGGTAATCGGCCTTATTCTGGCTTTTGCTTATATGTACCGCACCAGATACACCAAAAGCTTCGTTGCCACATTGGCACTGCTGCCCGCTGTGGTCTGTGTGGTTATCATGATGGTAAACGGCAACGTGGGAACCGGCGTTGCGGTAGCAGGCGCCTTCAGTCTGGTACGGTTTCGGTCCGCACCGGGTACGGCAAAGGAAATCGGCATTCTTTTTCTGGCGATGGGCGCCGGTATGATTGCCGGTATGGGCTATCTTGGCTACGCTTTTCTGTTTGCCGCCCTCCTTTGCGCTGTTTCCATGCTCTATAACCGGCTGGATTTCGGGGCAAAGAAAAACAGCGCAGTCTATAAGACGCTGCACATCACTATTCCTGAGGATCTGGATTACACGGACGTGTTTGAGGAGCTGTTTCCTCAGTGCGCCGTCTCATGGGAACTGACGAACGTGAAGACAACCAACATGGGCAGCCTGTTTAAGCTAACCTATGACATAACACTCAAAAGTCCGGGTATGGAAAAGGAACTGATTGATAAGCTGCGCTGCCGAAACGGGAATCTGGAAATCAGCATTTCCAAACAGGAAACCATGACGACAGGACTGTAGGAAGCGAGGAAGCATATATGGAAAAAAATCAAAAAAGAAGAAGCCCGGCTCTTTGCCTTGCCCTTATCCTGCTGCTTGGCGGATGCGGGAGCGGTTTGCCGAAGAGCAGCACGGAAGAAGATAACACCCCTGCGTCGTCGGCAGCGGAATCGGGTGCGGAAACGGCAGTCGAAGCATCTGACATGTTTTCCGACAGGGACTACGAAGTGGGATATGATGAGAGCTCGGCTGCATATATCACATTGAACGGCAGCTCTGCGGAGTGCAGCTCGGACGCCGTGCAAATCGACGGCTCCTGCGTTACAATCATGGATGAGGGAACCTATATCCTATCCGGCTCCCTCACGGATGGTATGATTATAGTGGATGCGGATAATACGGATAAGCTGCAGCTGGTATTGAACGGGGTATCTGTAAGCAGCAGCACCTCCGCCGCAGTTTATGTACGCCAGGCCGACAAGGTATTCATCACCACGGCGCCGGACTCCGAAAATACGCTGACAAACGGCGGGGCATTTACCGCCATTGACGACAACAGCATTGACGCTGCTGTCTTTTCCAAGGATGACCTGACCTTCAACGGGCAGGGCAGCCTGACTGTTGAATCTCCTGCCGGACACGGCATTGTGTCCAAGGATGATTTGGTGTTCACCAGCGGGACATATACGGTCTCCTCTGCAGGTCAGGCGCTCAACGGAAAGGAAAGCGTCCGCATAGCAGGCGGTGCCTATACCCTTACAGCCGGTAAGGACGGGATCCATTCGGAGGACGCGGATGACGCTTCACTTGGTTTTGTGTATATTTTAAACGGCTCTTATATAATAGCGGCGGAAGGCGACGGAATCAGCGCCTCCAATTATCTGCAGATTGAAGACGGAAGCTTCGACATAACTGCCGGAGGAGGAAGTGAGAACGGCTCTAAGGCAGGTTCGGATAACTATGGCCAGTTTATGGGCGGATACGGCGGCCTCATGCAGCAGCAGGCTGCGGAAACCGGTGAATCCACCGATGAAAGCACCAGTATGAAGGGAATCAAGGCCGGAGGAAATCTGACAATAAACGGCGGTGCATTCTCCGTCGACTCTGCCGATGACAGCATTCATTCCAATGCTTCCATCACCGTAAACGCAGGCGATTTTGAGCTTGCGACCGGCGACGATGGCTTCCATGCGGACGAGACACTGTCAATCAGGGACGGCTCCATAGCAGTCACGGAAAGCTATGAGGGACTGGAGGCTCTTACTGTAGATATTTCCGGCGGGGGAATCTCTGTCGCTGCCACGGATGACGGGATTAACGCCGCAGGCGGCACCGATTCAAGCGGCATGGGCGGCAGGGACACGCAGTTTGGCGGCGGAGGCGGATTCCCGGATTCC
Source organism: uncultured Bacteroides sp. (assembly GCA_964405715.1). Classification (GTDB taxonomy): domain Bacteria; phylum Bacillota; class Clostridia; order Lachnospirales; family Lachnospiraceae; genus Coprococcus_C. The sequence goes on along the minus strand of CAYOOW010000017.1, from coordinate 58,900 downwards.
GGCGGCAGTCTGATCATTTCCGGCGGCAGCATTGATATCCACGCCTCCGGTGACGCGTTGGATTCCAACGGCACACTCTCCATGACCGGCGGCTATGTCACAGCCTCAGGCCCCAATGTGGGTGACACATCCATATTGGACTATGACTCTGCCGGGAGCATCAGCGGCGGAACCTTCGTCGGTACCGGAGCCTCCGGTATGACACAAAATTTCGGCTCTGATTCCACACAGGGAGTCATCATGGCGTCGGTAGGGAATCAGACGGCGGGAACTGCCGTTACATTGAAGGATTCAGACGGGAATGTCATAGTGACCGCTGAAACGGATCAGGATTTCTCCTGCGTGATCCTGAGCTGCTCCGATATCGTGCAGGGAAGCACCTATACGCTAATCGTCGGTTCCTCCGAGACATCCGTTACCATGGACAGTCTGGTTTACTCCAATGCAGACGGCATGGGCGGCGGTATGGGCGGCGGCATGGGCGGCGGCATGGATACGGAACCATTTTCCGGCCCAAGGAGGTAGCAGGTGAAACGCAGAAGAATTGCATTGATACCGCCCTGCCGGCCGGCCGGCAGGCAGGGATGATTAATGCGGAGGCACCTTAATTATCAAGAAATCTGTGGAGAGTGACATAAAGGGATTTAGTCTCAAGCGGCTTTGCTATATGCCCGTTCATACCGCTGTCAAGACATTGCTTAACATCTCCGGAAAAGGCGTTGGCTGTCATGGCGATAATCGGCAGATCCTTATCCGCTCTGTCAAGCTTCCTTATCTCTCTGGTTGCGTCAAGACCGTTCATGACAGGCATTCTTATATCCATAAGGATAAGGTCATAATATCCCACAGGCGAGCTTAAGAGCTTTTCTATACATTCCCTGCCGTTTTCCGCCAGCTCCGCTGTTATGCCGGCGGAGGTTAAAATCTCCCTTATGATCTCCCAATTTATTTCCACGTCCTCAGCCACAAGAATTCGTTTGCCGGTAAAGCTTGCAACAGAAACCCTTGAAGGTGTGTGCTCGGCAGCCGGGCATCCCGCATATTTCCCCAGAACCTGATACAGTCTTGACTTAAACAGGGGCTTGGCAATAAAGCCCTCAAACTCCGTCAAATTAATTTTCTCGTTTACATCTCCCAAATCGTATGCCGAAATGAGAAATACGGGCAGATTTACGCTTCCCGTGGCTCTTATCCTTCTGATTGTTTCCACGCCGTCCATATCGGGCATATTCCAGTCAAGCAGGACAAAGTCATATTCCTTTCCCGTCTTCCTCCGCTTTTCTATAAGCTCAACGGCTTTTATGCTCTCAGTTATCCATTCCGCGTTTACTCCAAGCTCATCAAGGTTGGAGGCGGCCGTCTGACACAGCATCTCGTCATCGTCCACCACAAGAACATCCCATGCAGGCAGCTTTTCGTTCATCTCATCCTCTTCCGCTATTTCAAAATCTACCGAAACACGGAACACGCTTCCCTCGTTCAAAACACTTTCTACTTCAAGCTCACCATCCATGAGGTCGACAAGCTGCTTCGAAATCGACATTCCGAGACCGGTTCCTATTGACTTATGGACGACGTCGCTTTCCGCCCGCTCAAACTTTTCGAATATTTTATTTGTGAATTCAGGCGTCATTCCAATGCCGTTGTCAATAACATTAAAATGCGTCCTTACATAGCCTTCGCCCTTGTCGGAGGTCTCCTGATACATTTCCACATGTATTTTCCCGCCCTCAGGGGTATATTTAAAGGCATTTGAAACAATATTTACCAGAACCTGATAGAGCCTTATATCATCACAATAGACATTTTCGGCTATTATTTTGTGGATAAAAACATCAAATTTCTGATTTTTTTCCTTTAACATGGACTGGGAAAGAGACACAAGGTCGTCAATTATGGCTTTCAGGGAAACTGCCCTCACGGAAAGCTCCATTTTACCGCTTTCAATTTTTGAAATATCCAGTATATCATTTATCATGGAAAGCAGATGCTTTGAGGATGTAACCACCTTTTCAAGACAATACTTAACCCTCTCCTTATCGTCAATATGATTTATGGCAATATTGGTCATGCCTATAACGGCATTCATGGGAGTTCTTATATCGTGACTCATGTTTGACAAAAAATCGGTTTTTGCATTACTTTCCCTCATGGCAAGATTTTTTGCGTCGTTAAGCTCTTCGATATGCTTTTGGTTTTTCCTGTAATAGGAAAGAATCACTATATACATGGAGACAAGAAGAACCGCAAGAACAAAAACAAATGCTGCGAATCTTACACGATTCAGCCTGTCAAAATAACCTTCGAAAACATCGTCGCTCATCACAGTCACGTAGTACCATTCGCTGTTATCCGAAAACGGAGAACAGCACACATAAAAGGTGTCACCGTTCAGGATATAGCTGAAGTTGTACTGTGTGCGGGACTCAATGGCATGACGCATTTCTTCGATATATCTTTCAACCACCCCGGCGTTGTCCATCTCCGCTTTCATGACACCGTCAAAATAATTATCACCTTCAATAATGCCGTTGCTTATGATGAAATCACCGTTGTGGTTTATGACATGAGTATATACGTTTCCTACATCATCCTCAAGAAAAAGCGCCTCGTCCATAGTGCTCATTTTTATACACACAACAAAGGCGGTGCTCAGCTTCCCGTTTTCCAGAACATAGTCTGTTGTTTCCCGCCCGAACATAAGATATTTTTCGCCGCTTTCGTCTGTAGCATACTCCAGCAGGCTTCCGTTGTATTCGAGAGATGTCCTGATGTCGTTATCACCCTCTATGGTCAAAGCCTTTCCGTAGACGGGATAAAGCTCATAGTCCTCGTCAAAAAAGCCGGCAAAGGTGAAGTTTCTCGACGACACTTCCTGCTTTATCATGCTGTAAAGAGAGGCGTCGTCGTCATATGTACCGGGAGCAATCGAAATTAAAATATTATCAATCTGCGCAAGCCTCAGCTCCATGATGGATTTGAACTTCTGCTGAAGCTGGAGATTAATCTCGGTCATATATATTTCGCTTATACTGCCTGTGGTATATTCTATCTGGACTCCCATAAAAAGAGTGTAGGCTGTAAGAAGAATTATCGTTATCAGAAGAACGAGAAAGCCGCTTTTTATGAAAAAGCGTCTGTCAGTTCTTTTTTGATTTTCCGTATCATTATGATTATCATTGCCTTTTACATTATTTTTCATACCGCACCGCCTTGAACCTTTTTTAATATAATATTGGGTTGCGGGTGTAAACCGCCCGTCTACAACTATAGCATGCGTCCAAAGTCCGTGTCAATGAAAATCCCTTAGGACGGATATGACCCTTCAAAAGAAAAATCCGAAAATCTGAAAAATGAGCATAAAGCCTTGTAATTCTTTGAAAAATATGATACACTTAGGAGAAAATCTGCAGTAAGGGAAAGCCTTGCTTTTCTGTGATAAAAATGAAACAAAATTGAAACAAAAATGAAAATAAATCAGAGGGGGACAGATATTGGTATGAATCATACGGCAAAAAAATTAATTGTGTTTGTTTTATGTGTAATGATGGTGCTTACGACGGTGTACAGTGATGCGTCATTTTCGAGGGCAGAGGGAGAGTGTGACGGGCAGACGCAGACTGAGATTTACACTGAGAGCGTCACGGAGCAGGAGACTGACGTCATGGAGCAGGAGACTGACGTCATGGAGCAGGAGACCGACGCCACGGAGCAGGAGACTGACGTCACGGAGCAGGAGGCCGACACCACGGAGCAGGAGACCGACGTCACGGAGCAGGAGGCTGCCGCAGGCCCTGACATGACCGCATACGGCAATACGGCGTATGCAATTTTGGCTGTGGCGGAGGCAGCGGCGATGGAGCTTCCTATCTCGTCCGTCAAGGTTATTACATATGTTAATGGCATAGAAACAACCATAGATGATTCCGTGATACTGAATAACGGTGACAAAATAGAGGTCAGGCTCACATGGGAAATCGACAACACAAGTACGAGTAAAATTGACGCCGACACGGATATGACCTATGATTTGAAAGCGACGGGCGTGACGCTTACGAACAATGCGGGAAACGTATATTCAAACGGCATGTCCGTTGGCACCTTCACGATCGATGAAAACGGCGTGCTGCACATCAATATTACCAATGACCAGCTGCTTAGCCAGTCGGATATCACGGGAGCGGTTACGATTCTGGGAGAAATCAACGTCTCCGATATGAATGAGGACAGTGAGGGGCAGGTTCAGGCTGAAATTGCCGGTACAACGATTACCGTACAGAAAGTCGATCCGACGGGTGCGCCGACCGTAAACAAAACAACAGACGGCGATGTATATATTGATGATAAAGGAAATATATGTCAGGATTATAAGGTTACCGTTGCCGCCAATGCCAATGCCGACGGCCTGACCTTTACGGACACAATGGGGGAGTATCTGTCTCTTGTTGAAGGAAGCTTTAAGGTGGACGGCATAGAGCCAGAGCCTACTGTCACATCAAGCGGACAGACTTTTACTTACGAGTTTGACAATGTAACAATACAGGATATATATGTAATAACCTACACCCTGCAGATATCTCCGGATGCATATAAGTCGGATTTTAATACATGGGATTATAATACGGAAATTAAAAACAAAGCGCATGTAGAAACCAGTTTCGGTGAAAGCGACAGCACCGTGTCCATAAGCAACGGAAAAAAATGGATAGAAAAAAAACAACCGAGTGTGAACTCCGATACAGGAGAGATTACATGGACGATTGTTGTAAACGACGGCGCAGCGCTAAGCCTTGCCGGTGCAGTATTAACGGATACATTACCTGATGGCTTGGTGCTTGTTGATGACAGTATTACAATAAAAAAAGAAGAATGGACGGCGGATCTCAGCAAAGAGATGTCAACTACGGACAATCCTCTCAGCAATATATTTACAGAAGAAGGTTACAAATTTCCGAATGACGCGTCGGGCAAGTATGTCATCCAGTATAAGACAACTGTACCAAATAGTGCGGGAGGGAGCTTCTATGAGAGTGCGCTTATAAATGCAGCGACGATTGATACAATATCCTACGGCAATCATACGGACACGGCGAACTTAAAGCTTGGAACTCAGTGGGTAACGAAAGAAGTTTCCAGTGTGGACGAGGAGAATAAAAAAATCACATGGAAAACAACCATTACGATACCTGAGGATGAGACTGTTGATAATTTGAAGTATGTGGACACCCTGGGAAGCGGACTGAGCGTTACGGATGATAAGGTTACCGTGGGTGTCAGTGTAGAGGGAACCGGTTCGGCGACAGCTCTGCTGGATAATAATAATTACATGGAAAGCGTGGAGTGCAATGTATCAGGTGACTCATTTACTGTCCCGCTTGGAAAGGTAACAGGCCCTCTTGTAATCACGCTTACATACAGTACGAGCTATGATCCGGACAACGCGTCAAGGTATACCTTTACAAACAGTGGATATCTGACTGACGGCACCAACGAAAGTACTCCTGTAAGCGCCAGCTATACCTATGAAAATGGTGATATAGAAATCCTTAATTATAAGTCGCTTGTCAGTACCGACGGGACAAAAGCGACATGGTCGATTAGTGTAAAAAATGTAAGCAAGCTTTGCGAAAAGCTTGCTTCGGATGACGGCGCAAGAGTGTATATATATGACACACCAAGCTTTACGAATTCCAAAGGAGAAACGGTTTCCGTTGACATAGCGGATATTGCTGATGCTGACATCAAAATAATGTGGTATGGAGAAAATGGGGGAATTACAGGTACAGTAGTACGCCCCGAAGGTAAACAAGCGTACATTTGCTTCGACATAACAGAACATATCAAAAAATATAGTTGGGATTTTACCTTCAGCTATACGGTGGATTTAAGCAGTGAAGCGATAAGCGAGCTCCTTAATGAAAAAGACGGCTATTATAAGGAGTCAAACAGTGCCACGGCAAAGCTGGTTTACAGTGATGGTACTGATGATGCGAATTTGGGGTCTGTAAGTACGTATGATACCGCGACGCTTAAGCCGGTGGATATTCTTACAAAAAATTATGAATATACCACGGCTACGGCGCCAAACGCAGTCTATACGATTGATGTGAATCCTTGTGGCTATACGCTGTTATCCGAGGGTGAGACATTGACGCTTACGGACACGCTCGGAAGCAGTCTGCAGCTTAAGCTGTCAACGGTGAAACTCACGGCAGACGGTAAGGACGTCACGGATGGCATGGACATATCCTATGATTCGGCTAGTCGAACCCTGACTGTGAGCGGACTTCAGGACGCCACGCCGTATAAGCTAAGCTATGAGGTATATGTCAATGTGCCGTATCAGGCAGATACGACCTTTGAGGACCTTGGCGCTGATGCTGATGTTGATGTTTCCAACTCCTGCAAGCTCACAGCAAATAGCAAGGAGTACGACTCCGTGACAAATTATTTAACCGGAACCGTGCTGAAAAGCTCAGCTACCGCTGAATCCGATTATGGCTCCATCATCATAAATAAATATCACGGTATTTCGACGCTCTCGGGCGCGGAATTCCAAATTCATGCATATCAGCTTTCGGAGGACAAAACGAAGTTTGTAGAATGGGGTGACAAAGAGTATAATGCCGCAAATTCTAATGCAACACAGGCGGGTACCACGATTACGACGGATGCTAACGGACAGCAGCTTGTTTGGCTTAAGTTTGACATTTTGTATGAGCTTACGGAGACGCAGGCACCGGCAGGCTATCAGACGAACAGCGATCCGATATATATTATCCTGAAGGGAAAGGATTACGAGACAGTACAGACGGCGATATCAAACTGGAACGATGCTGCAGGAAGTATAATTGTGCAGGAAAAAAGTTCCGGTGAATATCAGTATGTAGATAACGAAGTAAGCAGCGGATGTACGATTACCGTAAAAAAAGTTGATCAGGACAAGGCCCCGGTTGAGGGAGCGAAATTTACATTATATAAGGCAAATGCGGCTGGAGATGGACCAATTGAGGATTCCGAGATAACGTCGGGAGTGACAGACAAGAACGGAAAGCTCATCTTTGATGTATCTGCCGGAAGCTATTGGCTTGCAGAAACAAACACGCCGAACGGATATAAAAGTGATTTCACAGGTGAATTGATTAAGGTCGATGATGATACCACCACGGACACTTCAATCAGTTATGAAGCAAATGTTGAAAATACAAAGCTGTATGGCGAATACAGGCTTACAAAATATGAGACAGATACGAGTACACCGCTTTCCGGCGCAAGCTTCGGTCTGTATACAAAGGATGCGGCCGGAGAGCTGCAGCTTGTCAGGGAAAAGGAGACAGACGAAAGCGGAACATTAACATTTGACAAGCTGGAGTTAGATGTCACATATTACATTAAGGAAATTGCGGCGCCGGACGGATACCTGATCACGGGTGAGACAGCGGAGGGCTATGAATTTACGCCGACGGGAACGGATGACGCGACATTGAAGAATTACGATGTCAACAATCCAGAAGGGCAGGTTGTATACAACGACAAGGAAAACGGATCCATTACAATAACAAAGACGGATGCCGATGATAAATCAATTCTGCTTGCCGGCGTCGAGTTTACGCTCTATGATGAAAATAAAAATGTGGTAAAAGACGGTGGAAATTCTGTGACGGCGAAGACCGATGAAAAAGGAGTGGCTTCATTCAGCGGATTAAGATACGGAACCTATTACATCAGGGAGACAAAAGCTCCGGGCATACGACAGCAAGATGACACGTGGTATCGGTATGACCTTAGCGGAGATTATTATGAGGTTGAGATTGCTGATAATAATGTGGTAAAAATGTCGATTACAAACAAGGCAATAGAGCTTGCAAAGCCGTATTTTAACTTTTATTTTACCAAGACAGACGGTAAGAATTCTTTGCCGGGAGCGGTATTCAAGCTTTATAAGGTTGACACTAGTGAAGATGTAAGCGACCCTGATTATTCGGCCATGGAGCCTGTCGCGACAGCTGTGTCGGATAATAATGGAAGGGTTTATTTTCTGAATGTCCAAAATGAGGGAGTTACATACGTTACAGAGGATGATGGAGACACAGTTAAAACAGATATTAATGGTGAAATTAAATATGTGCTTGTTGAGACGTCGGCTCCCGCAGGATATTATTCGAGTGGGTGTATATGCGCTATCGATGCAGAAACCTTATATAGAGATGATTATAAGAGTGACGGTATAATTGATTCGAACAGTGTAGCAGTAGTAAAGCCCCTTCTTGATATTAGCGATTCAGAACTCACGGTGACTAATGAGGCGATTACAGCTCAGCTTTCCCTTGTGAAGACGGACGGGACGGGAGAGACGGCCCTGTCCGGAGCGTTGTATGGTCTGTATGATGAGAGCAACAAGCAACTGGATAAAGGCACATCCGATACGTCAGGCAAGATAGAATTTACATCAGAGCTTACGTATGGAAAAACCTATACTGTTAAGGAGCTTACCGCACCTCATGGATATGCGCTGAGTGATACAGAGTATACCTTTACGGTCGGCGCTGAACCGGCTGATACAGCGGTTACGCTGACAGGAAGCGTTGGACCAGTGTTAAAATATGAGATAAAAGCGGAGGATCAGGCACTTAAGCTAAGCGTCAGCAAAAAGGCAGTATTGGGAACCGATGAGCTTAGCGGCGCAACGCTTGCGTTATATGATTCAGATGGAACAAAGCTTGATAGCTGGACGAGCGCCGCTGCACCGCATGTGGTTGCGTCCTCGCTGCTTACGGCGGGCGGGACATATGTATTAAAGGAGCTTGCCGTACCGGCGGGATACGGGTATTCGGAGGATGTACGGTTTACGATTAACATTGACGGATCTGTAACCATAATATCCGGGGCAAACGCATCCGTGGACGGAACGACGCTTACCATGCGGGACGGGAGAATCAATTTCAGCCTCGCAAAGGTCGATGCGGGCGGAAATCGTCTGGGAAACGCGACGGTTCAGATTACGGACACAGATGGCAACAAGCTTTATCAGACGGAGACAAGCACAGCCAGAGACATTGTGATTAGTACGAGTAATGCAGGAACCCTCGGTATAAAGGCAGCAGAAAATGCCGGTGAGTATAATCATTATGTATATCATGAGGAAAGCGCACCAAACGGGTATTTGCCGGCAGCCGATATACGGTTTGCGATTGACCACAGCGGTCAGGTATATTTGTGCGGTCAGGATCAAAACGGCGATTGTAACGGAACACATACGGCCGTTGCCGGCAACCGCATTATTATGACTGATAAAGCTGATACGAGCAATCTCTTTATCAGAAAGGGCTATTACTATGGAGAAGGTAACAATAAGTACGCAAGCGTCAGGGGGGCGGTGCTTACGCTGCAGAAGCGTAATACAGCGGGAAGTGAATATGTGGACGTTATAGAATGGACGACGACATATGATTCCAAGGTAATAAGTATTGCAGATCTTGTGACAGGTATGACTGGTGATTCGGAAGGTAAATATTGGTTTAAGCTGTCGGAGAAAGAAACACCGTTTGGATATAAGAAGGCAGACGATGTCGAGTTTTACATAAAATATGATGAGCAGAACACGGCGAATGTATATGTCAATGATGTGAAAGTGGAAGGTAATCTGATTACGATGGTCGATGAGCCGGTGACTGTGTCAATCAAAAAGCTTCGACAGGATGGCAGCGCACTTTCCGGCGCACGTCTTGAGCTTGTGGATAAAAATACAAATAAAAGAATTGATTACTGGACATCCTCGGAGGATGAGCACAAGGTGAATGTCAGCCTGCTTGCGCGTGACGGCGAGTATATCATACGTGAGCTTGCCGCACCATACGGATATGCGGCTGCGGAGGACATTCAATTTAAGCTTGTGCAGACTGAAGATGGTTATAAGATTAAGCTGTGGAACGGAACGGAATATGGTGAAGATACCGAAACGGCGATTAACATGACAGACGATGATGCAACGGTGACAATCAGCAAGTATGCCGTAGGAGGCTCTGAGGAGATTGACGGGGCAGTACTTACGATTACGGAGGATGGAACCGACAGAGTTGTAGCTGAATGGACGACAAGCACAGCCGCCGGTTCGAAGAAAATCACAATACCCGGCAATTTTACCCAAAATACAGTCTATGAATTGCGGGAGGTTACGGCACCATTTGGCTATGAACAGGCGGAAAGCGTATTCTTCAAGCTTGATGAAAGCGGAAACATTCTTGTCAGTGATGCTAGGGACGGAGTCTATACGCAGGAAACACAGGTTGTTATGGAGGATGCGGTACAGACGATACAGATAAGCAAGCAGGATTTGGTCGGCGGACAGGAGTTGGACGGCGCAAGGCTTGTAATAAAGGATGAATCGGGCAAGGTGATTGTACCTGAGTGGGTATCGTCGGGAACAGGTCCGAAGGAGATACCGGTGGCGGGTACCTTTGAAGCTGACAAGGTATATATACTGACTGAAACGACAGCACCGTTTGGCTATGAGCTTGCGGAAAGTATTTCGTTTAAGCTTGACGAAAAAGGAGAAGTATATTATAAGAGGGAATCCGACACGGATTTTGCACAGCTTACAGGCGATACCATTGCTATGAAGGATGCACCGTCATATATGTACATCAGCAAGGTCGATATGGCGGATTCTGCCGAGATAGCGGGAGCAAAGCTCACAATCACCAGAATATCTGACGGGCATGTGATGGATGAATGGACCTCGCTGGCTGATTCTAACCACCCTGTTAAGCTTGCGGAAAAAGGCTTTGAGCCGAATGAGGAGTATGTCTTGACGGAGACTACGGCGCCGGACGGCTATGAAATCGCAGAGAGCATTGTCTTTAAGCTTGATGAAGCCGGTAATATATATGTGCTGCAAAATGGAGTATTTCAGACGTTAAATGGCGATGTGATTGTCATGGAGGATGCGGTAAAGGGTTCGGTTATCAGCATCGGCAAGCGGGATGAAAGCGGCACTTTGATTGACGGAGCAGGTCTTGTGATAACAGATGCGGACGGAAAGATTGTTGTTCCGGCATGGATATCCTCATCTGTACAGGGTGCAAAGCTGATTGAAAAAACCGTGTTCGAGACAGGTAAGACTTATACGCTGACAGAGATAAACGCGCCGGCGGGATATGCCTATGCAGCAAGCATTACGTTCAGCCTGAATGCCGATGGTGATTTGTATGTGGATGGAGAATTATGTGCTGATAACCACATCGTCATGACAGACAAATTGATTCAGGTTTACATCAGCAAGCAGGATATTACAAACAGCAAGGAGCTTCCCGGTGCAGAGCTTGTGATCAAGGATGCAGACGGAACGGAGATTTACAGCTTTGTGTCAGGTACAGAGCCAACCCTGATACCGTCAGATATATTTACGGCGCCGGTGGATGGGAGCTTAAGCTATTATACTCTGACCGAGATAACGGCACCGGCAGGATATGAGGTCGCTGAGACAATATCATTTGCGATTGACAGTCAGGGCGTTGTGTATATTAAGGATGTGGATGGTTCATATGTTACGCTGGCATCCCTTGGTGCAGACATGATCGTCATGTTGGATCATCCGACAGTTACAGGTGGTACGGATACGCCGACAGCGACGAACGGACCGAAAACGGGGGACAAAGCCCCGATTATATTAGCTGTTGTTCTTGCAGCCTTGAGCTTACTTGGACTTGTATTTCTAATGAAGAAACGAAGGGATAATTAACAAAGGATGTCTCCTCCGCTGACAGTGGATTATCTGCAAAGCGGAGGAGCATTTTTGTTTGCCGGCATTTTTACGGGATAATAGGACAGAAGGTCATAAAATGCGCTGCGAATGTAGAACGGAAGCAGGAAAGCGAGGTATATTTTGTGAAAACGGGAATGGAAAGATTGTATCGTATTATGCGGGATATGGATATAGATGCCTGTTTGCTGACGGACGGATATAATATGCACTATCTGTCAGGCTATAGAGGGCACACGGGCTGCCTGCTTGCATTTCGGGACAGGCAGTATATATTGACGGATTCCCGATATACGGAACAGGCTGGCATTGAGGCGCCGGATTTTATTTGTATTGATATCGGGATGGACGGTTATGCGCTGACCTTGAAAAGACTGTTGCCGGACAGTCTGCGGCTCGGATTTGAAAATAACGAAATTTCATATTGTAAATTCAAGGCGTATTCTGATACACTGGGTGCTGCGGTGGAATTTGTTCCTTTGAATGGAAAAATTGATCAATTGCGGGAGGTAAAAACGCAGGAAGAAATCGCGCGGATTGCGACAGCTGAGGCAATAGGAGATAAGGCGTTTTCACATATATTGGATTATATCCGGCCGGGTGTTTCGGAGATGGACATTGCACTTGAGCTTGAATATACCATGCGGAAAAACGGTGCGGCAGGTCTCAGCTTTGATACAATTGCTGCCTCCGGTCCTGATTCCTCGCTTCCGCATGCAGTACCGACAGAGCGTATTCTGGAGCAGGGGGATTTCCTGACAATGGATTTTGGGTGCGTTTACGATGGATATTGCTCGGATATGACGCGGACGGTATTTATCGGTGACAAACCGTCTGCAAAACAGCTGATGGTCTATAATACGGTTTTGAAGGCACAGCTTTCGGCACTTGATATGATACGACCGGGCGTGAGATGCTCGGATGTGGATGCATGTGCGAGAAAAATTATTGCGGATGCAGGCTATGGACCGTATTTCGGTCATGGTCTGGGACACAGCGTGGGTTTATTCATCCATGAGGAACCGCGCTTTTCAAGGAAATGTGACGATATATTAGTCCCGGGTATTGTGATAACGGTGGAGCCGGGAATTTATTTGCCGGGTGAGTTTGGCGTGAGAATTGAGGATACTGTTGTGGTGACAGAGGATGGATACCGCAATCTTGCCATATCTCCGAAGGAGCTCATTATGCTGTAAGGTTATTGATATTTCAGCGATTATGTAAGCCGGATGGTGCGGGAGGTCAGCAGATAAATAATGTCTGACCTCCCGCATATTTGTGATAATTTTTTGATAATAATTTACTATTTACAAAATGAGTATAATATTATATACTATATTAAAAGGAGGTGATATTATGACAGAAGATACAAGGTTGATTATGGAACAGCTTACACTGCTGCGTACAGATGTCGGAGAGCTGAAAACAGACGTAGGAGAGCTGCGTACAGATGTCGGAGGGCTGCGTACAGATGTCGGAGAGCTGCGTACAGATGTCGGAGAACTGCGTACAGATGTCGGAGAACTGAAAACAGACGTAGCAAAGCTGAAGGAACGTATCGGAGACCTGGAGAAGCAGGTTGACTGTATGGAAAAACGGACGGAAAGTGTGGAGGTGGTGATTAAGGAGATTATAGAACCACAGATTAGCATCATTGCGGAGGGACATTTGGACTTGGAACGAAAATTGGTGATGGCAACATCCTATGCAACTGAGATTGAGAATCTCAAAATCCGTATGAAAGCGTATGAGATGGCACTTCGGGAGCAGAGAAGATTGTGTGATTCCCGTCATGTACTTGCAAGCTGACGGTAAAGCTGCATAAAAATACATGAAGCTCATTTTTTCCCTACAGGATTTTTGTGCCTGACACGAGAATTGGAAATACAAGGGGCTGCCGCATTAAGACAATTTGGCAGGCATACATCATATATACATGACAAACCCTTTTAATGCGACAGCCCCGTTTTGTAAACATTAGTATTTGCAGATTAGACTCTGGATAAGTATTCTCCGGTTCTGGTATCAATTTTAATCGTATCACCCTGATTTACGAAGAGCGGTACATTTAAAGTAGCGCCGGTTTCCACGGTACAAGGCTTTGTAGCGCCTGTTGCTGTATCACCCTTGACGCCGGGTTCACATTCGGTAATGAGTAATTCAACAAACAAAGGTGGTTCAACGGCAAATACGGAACCGTTGTGGGATATAACCTTACACATATCATTTTCCTTAACAAACTTTAATGCATCGCCGATTACTTCATTGTTCAGTGCAATTTGATCATAGGTCTCGGTATCCATAAAGTAATAAAGCTCGCCGTCTGAATATAAATACTGCATTTCTTTCCTGTCTATATGCGCATTCTCGCATTTTTCGGTAGGACGGAAGGTCTTTTCAACTACGCCGCCGTTTTTTATATTTTTAAGCTTTGTTCTTACAAATGCTGCACCTTTGCCGGGTTTAACATGCTGAAATTCAATAATCTGGTATACATTCCCTTCCAGTTCAATCGTAACACCGTTTCTAAAATCGCCTGCTGATATCATAATAATCCTCCTCGTATTCCAAAGTTCTTTCTTAATCACGGACGTATTTCATGTCACACATAATTTATATTAATATAAATGTATGCTTTTTTCAACTGTTTTTTATCAGGCATTATTATTCTTTGCATAAATTATGAAGGTCGGATGTTTTTCGGTTCATATTTTAAATGGAGCCGCATATATATACTATAGGGGTGAAATTGTGAGAAATATTATATTGAGGCTGGTATCTCCGTGTATCAGATGTATTTTAGGCAAAGCGGATATAGATTATACGGATTTGATAGAGCTGAGGCTGAGAATTAATGAGCCTATGATTCTTGTCTTTTCCGAAGGTGAATTTTTTTTGAGTGAATCGAAGGGGTTGTCAGAGGATCGTGCGTCTGCTTACAGGGTAACGGCGGCAGACATAAAGTGCACAATTGATTTGGTGTCGGATTATTCTCTCTATGCATATGAGGATGAAGTACGACAGGGATTTATCACTGTGCGGGGCGGTCATCGTGTTGGATTGGCCGGACAGGTTGTATTAGAACAGGGGAGTATTAAAAGCGTGAAACATATTTCATTTATTAACATTCGATTTGCACATCAGATGCGAGGGTGTGCGACATGCATTTTACCGTACATAATCCGTGACGGCAGGGTACTGCATACTTTAATTATATCGCCGCCGGGGTGTGGGAAAACCACAATGCTAAGAGATGTTGTCCGGTTGATATCAGACGGGAACAGCTATTGCCGCGGAATGAATGTGGGCGTTGTGGATGAGAGGTCAGAGATTGCAGCATGCTATATGGGTGTGCCGCAAAATGATGTGGGCTTGAGAACGGATATTTTGGATTGCTGTCCGAAGGCAGAAGGGATGCTTATGCTGCTTCGTTCTATGAATCCGAAGGTGATTGCCGTTGATGAGATAGGCAGCAGGGCAGATATTGATGCTATATCCTATGTGATAAATTGCGGGTGCGGTATTTTGGCTACTGTACATGGAAATTCCATCGACGATATAAGAACGAAACCGGTGCTTCGTAAATTGGTGGAGGAAAAGGTTTTTGACAGATATGTCGTGCTCGGTCAGAGTCAGGGACTTGGAACTGTTGAAAGTATATTTGATGAGAGGGGCAATGAGCTATACCTTCATTCTTTGTGTATTGCAAATTAGCGGGTGCTTTGTGCATTATTGTTGCCGGCTTTTGTCTGGGAATGTATCTTGCACTGTCAATGCAAAAACGTGTGCGTGAGCTGAGGGAGCTGGAGCGGACAATACATATTTTGGAGGGTGAGATTCGCTATCATCATGCTATTTTGTATGAGGCCTGTCAAAATACAGCATACAGATGCGGACAACCCTTTTCGGAATGGATGTCATCCTTATATGCGGATTTATATGCTGATGTCTATGATGCAGACACAGAGCTTCAGGGAGCTGAACAGGAGATGGACAGGTTTATTTTTCTGTGGGACAGATCTCTTGAAAAATTGTACCGGATATCACATTTGACAAAAAAAGATATGGAGCTTGTCAAGGCTGTTGGACGATGCCCGGGGTATCCTGATATTGAAACACAGCAGCAGGGCTTTCGTCTGGAAAGTGAGCATATACATATGTGTATGCTGCACGCGGAACAGGAACTCGGAAACAAAATGAAGCTTTCTATAATATTAGCAACATTAGGCGGAATTTTGCTCGTTATTATGTTGTTATAGCAAATAAATGCAAATTCACAGAGGGAGGAGATTTATTTGACAATACAGCTCATATTTAAAATAGGTGCTGTTGGTATTATTGTTTCCTTATTAAATCAGATTTTGAAGCATTCGGGCAGGGACGACCAGGCTTATCTGGTCAGTCTGGCCGGACTGCTGATTGTTCTTTCATGGATTATTCCGTATGTGTATCAGCTTTTTCAGGATATAAATAAGCTGTTTGATTTTTAAATATAATGGGGGCGGGCGTGCATGAATATAGGGGCATTCATGGCACTTATTATTGTGGCTGTTATGCTGGCAGTCAGTTTAAAAGCGGGGAATCCTGAAGTGAGTGCGCTGGTGAGTCTGGCAGTGTGCATCGTGATTATTGCTTTATGCGTGAGCAGACTGGGGGCTGTTCTTGATGTGGTGGATAAAATCGCGGCGTACATAAAGGTGGATAAATCATATCTGGCAATTCTGCTGAAGCTGATCGGAATTGCATATATATGTGAATTTGCATCCGGAATCAGCAGGGATGCCGGCTACAGCGCGGTGGCATCACAGATTGAATTGTTCGGTAAGCTTACCATGCTTGTTGTGTCTCTGCCTGTCCTGATGCAGGTGATTGAGATGATTTTGGAGATGATGTGATATTTTCTCGGATGTGTGTGCGGAGGAATGTTGATGTTTGGCGCGGTCTGGTTGTGCATAGTATGTACATTGAACTTTTGTGATATAGATCGGTGTTTGTCGGGAAATAAGCAAATCTTTATGCCGGTGCTTGAAATGACAGAACAGTATAATGATTTTAATGCTTCGGAGGAACAGGGAACAGAGCAGCAGGGAACAGAGCAGCAGGATGCTGCTTATAATTATGAATATGATGCCGCATATGAGGATATATATGATACGTTGGATATAGCTTCGCTGGATACGGAATTACGGAAAAACGGAGTTGACGGGCCGGTTTCATTTTCCGAGCTCGTCCGTTCTGTAGAGCAGGGAAAGCTTGGGGACGTAGTAAAAAAAATGGGGCAAATGCTATGGGCGGGAATTACAGACGAATTGGAAGAGAACAAGACACTGATGATTCAGTTGATCAGCATTACATTGCTTGGCTCTATTTTTGTCAATATATCCGGTTCTTTTGGAAATGGTTTCGTCGGGGAAAACGGATTTTATGTTACGTATCTGATTATGACTTCATTGATGCTTTCATCCTTTTCTCTGGCGCTTGATATGGTGTGCACATCTCTGGAACGTGTGTTGATGTTAATTCGAATTGTCGTCCCTGTGTATGCGCTTGCCATGAGTTATGTGGGACATTCCGCAACCTCTGTCGGCATGTATGAGATTATTTTGGTTGGGGTCTGGCTGGTACAGGTTCTTATTCTTCGATTTGTAATTCCAATGATTAAATTTTATGTGATAGTATCTCTTGTAAATAATTTGAACAAGGAGGACAGCTTCTCAAAATTATGTCAGCTAATCCGAAATCTCGTATCATGGATGCTGAAAACAATCATTGTTTTTATAGCAGGGTTGAACATAATAAAGAGTCTGATTGAACCACAGATTGATGCAATCGGGAGAAACACGGTAAACCGTGTGATTTCCTCAATACCGGGGGGAGGCATAATGTCTGTGCTGACAGGAACATTTCTCGGAGCGGGGCTGGTTATAAAAAACTGCATCGGTATAGCCGGGATTTTATTTATTGCATTATTTGTTTTAATCCCTGTTATAAAAACCTTTCTTCTGATGATTATGGTCAAGCTGACGGGAGCGATAATACAGCCTGTCGGGGAGCAAAGGTATGTGGATGGGGTTGAAGCGTTATCCGGAGGTATGAGTCTTCTGCTGCAGACGATAGGCAGCTCGGTTGTATTATTTATGCTGACGATAGCGATTATGGCATATGCAAGCAATGGAGGTGGATAGATGCTCTACGGCTGGATGAAAAGTCTGATTATTTATTTGATTCTGTCAGGTCTTGTCATGAATATGACGCCGGGCAGGAATTATAAACGTTACATTAATTCCTTTGCCGGCCTGATTGTTGTAATCATATTGTCAGAGCCTCTTTCGTATATATTTCATTTGAGCAGCGGTGATTTGGCGGGAATTGCAGAAAGCTTCTCCGGCTATATGGATCAAAGCAATACGGTGGAATATGATAATATTTACAATTATTACGAAATGAGTCTGGGAGAAACAATCAGGTATGATATGGAGAAGCAGGGATATCCGGTTGAGAGGGTGGAGACAACAACGGATGCAGATGAACATATATTGCGTTGTACGGTAATAATATCATCCGATAATAAAAACCGGTCTGAGCTTGTTTCAGAGATGAAAAAATACATTTCGGATGTCTATAATGTGGAGATGGATAGTATATATATAGTAAGACGGTGAAATAATGGAGATAGATATCAAAAATAAGGAAAAAATAGGCAAGCTTATCACAATTATACTGATTGGGGTTTTACTTTTGGTGATTGCCATGCCTGTCAAAAAAAGTACGGACGACACGGTCACGGCGGAGGATGAAACCGTGGATTACAGCTCCTATGCAGACTATTATGAAAATAAATTGAAGACGATTCTGGAACACTCCTACGGTGAAGGAAGCATGGAAATTATGGTTCATCTTACAGACGGAAAACAAACAGACAGTTTATATACTTCTGACAATGGGCAGGCTGTTGTGGATGGCGTGCTGGTTGTGGCAGATGTAGATGATGAACAGGCTGTGGCTGACATTACCTTTGCGGTTTGTGCGTTGTTTGATTTGCCGGCACATAAAGTGGCGGTGATGATTAAAAATTAGGAGGTTATGTTGAAAAGTATGAAGAAGGAAACCGAAAGTCGTGCAACAAAAAAAGAAACAGCAGGTAAGACACCGAAAAAAATTGTGAAAAGAAATCAAATCGTAATAGCTGCGCTGACGGTGTTGCTTGGAGTGGCCGGATATATCAATTTCTCCGGCAATACACTCAATCTTGCTGATGGGGAGCAATCGGATAAGGATGCGACAGAGTCTGCATTTGCTGAGACGGAGGTGGATGAATCGGCCGGCGAAATCACGATTGCTGATATGGAGACTGAGGAAAATATCGAGTTAAACTCAGATGAGGAGAATATCGGTGAGGCAGTACTGACCTCCACGGATACTGCGGCGGTCAACACTGTCAACATCAAATTGAACCGGGAACAGGTCCGCTCAAAGAGCAAGGAATACTATCTGGAAATTATCAATGGAGACGGAATGGATGAAGCGGCGGTGCAGTCGGCGACGGATGCATATATACGCATGACAGAGGATATGGAAAAGGAAGCGGAGGCGGAAACACTGCTTGCTGCAAAGGGATTTACAGATGTAATAGTGTCAATCAGTGAGGATTCTGTTGATGTGGTTGTGGGACAGTCTGCGATTACTGATACGGAGCGGGCACAAATTGAGGATGTTGTAGTGCGTAAAACAGGATGTACAGTGGACCGGATTATCATTACAACTCTTTCGGAATAATTTTGAATCGGTTGCATTATCATAGAGAATTGGGTATAATTACATAAATGATTTTTTATGATAAGGAGGCTCGTTCAATGGGTGAAGAAACGAATAATCAAGAAGAAAAGCTTGGAAAAATCAGTATTGCGGATGATGTTGTCGCGTCTATTGCCGGAATTGCTGCCCTCGAGGCAGATGGTGTTTCCAAGCTGACCGGTAATATATCAAAGGAATTAATCGGTAAGCTTGGAAAGAAGAATCTTGCAGGAGGCGTTAAGACGGAAATCGCAGATGGTAATGTAAGAGTGGATTTATCATTGGAATTGGAGTATGGAAATAGCGTAAAAAAGGTCTCCGAGGAGGTTCAGCTCAAGGTAAAGCAGGCCGTAGAGAATATGACAGGACTTCATGTGCAGGCTGTTAATGTGGTGATATCAGGGATCAAGTTTGAAAAAAACTAATCAGAAAGCAGGTTTTATGATGACTAGAAGAATGCTTAGAGAGAATATTTTTCGTATATTGTTTAAACTTGAATTTAACAGCATAGACGAGATGAAGGAGCAGATTGATTTTTCCGTGAACGATATAGAGAATATAGAGCCGGAGGATGAGGCATATATCATCAATAAGACTAATAAGATAATTAGTCTTGTTGATGATATTGATGCGGTGATTGAGCAGATATCAGCCGGCTGGCGAATTGAGCGTATCGGAAAAGCGGAGCTTGCAATTTTAAGGCTTGCAATTTATGAGATGAAGTATGACAGTGATGTTCCGTTTAAGGTGGCTATCAACGAGGCGGTGGAGCTGGCAAAAATTTATTGCAATGATGATGCGAAAAGCTTTGTGAACGGGCTGCTTGCAAAGGTAGAAGTGTGACGAATGAAAATATATTCCGTAGGACAGGTCAACAACTACATAAAGAATATTATATCACAGGATTATATGCTCAAAAGCATTTCAATACGTGGAGAGGTGTCAAACTGTAAATATCATAGTCTGGGACATATTTACTTTTCGCTCAAGGACGAGACCGGTTCCCTTCCTGCGGTCATGTTTAAAGGAAATGCAGCACAGGGCTTGCCCTTTAAGCTGCAGGATGGACAGTCGGTTGTTGTGGACGGAAGCATGGGCGTATATGAGAGGGATGGCAGATATCAGCTCTATGCAAACAGAATCAAATTGGACGGGGCGGGCAGATTATATGAAGAGTTTGAACAATTGAAGCAGAAGCTCAACGAGGAGGGCCTGTTTGACTTCGATTATAAGAAGCCGATTCCGAAATTTCCGAAAAAGGTTGGCATTGTAACTGCTAAAACCGGTGCGGCAATTCAGGACATTATGAATATTGCAAGGAGAAGAAATCCCTATGTACAGCTGGTTTTGTATCCTGCGAAGGTGCAGGGGGAGGGTGCGGCTGATACAATTGTGAAAGGAATCCGGACCCTTGATGCAATGGATATGGACACTATTATTGTAGGGCGCGGCGGAGGCTCTATAGAGGATTTATGGGCGTTTAACGAGGAGAAGGTTGTCCGTGCCATCTTTGCGGCATGTACGCCGATTATTTCCGGTACAGGTCATGAGATTGATATTACGCTGGCCGATTATGCGGCTGATATGCGGGCACCAACCCCATCGGCGGCATGTGAACTTGCGATACCTGATATTATGTCGACGCTGCAATCACTCAGAACAATGCGGGATGGTCTTGATCTTCGCATGGAGAACCGGCTGTCTGCGGCACGAACGTCGCTTCATATCGAGCACAAGAAGCTGATGCTGTTAAATCCCTTGAGCAGGCTGGAACAGCAAAGCCAGTATCTTTCTGAATTATATGACCGTATGCGGAGCAATATCGACAAAAGGTATGACAGATACAGCCATCGTTTAGAGGTCATGGGGACGAAGCTTCATGGTCTGTCACCGACAGCGAAGCTGGTTCGCGGATTCGGTTATGTGTCATATATGGACAAGCCTGTGGAGAATGCCTGTGCGGTAAAGCGCGGAGATGATTTGAAGATTGTGATGCATGACGGTGTCATTCATGCCGGAGTGACAGATGTAAAGGAGAGCCTATGAGTGAGGAAAAACAGAATACTTTTGTAATTGAAGATGCATTTAAACGTCTGACTGAAATTAATGAACTGCTGGAAAAGCCGGAAACCAGCTTAAAGGATTCCCTGGAGCTGTATGCGGAAGGTGTCAGGCTTGTGGCAGCATGTCGGGAAAATCTCGAGGGCGTTGAAAAGGAGATACAGATTTTAAATGAAATATAGTGTAAAAGATATAGAAGAGGTTATATACACTTATCTTCCGCAGGAGCAGGGGTATTGCAAACCTGTGCTTGAGGCTATGAATTATGCCTTCCGTGCAGGGGGAAAAAGACTTCGGCCGATGATGATGAGATTATGTTATGATATGTATGCGGGAGATGAGAATGGGAACGGGCAGGTAATCGGGTTATTTATGGCAGCAATTGAGATGATTCATACATATTCTCTGATTCATGATGATCTTCCTGCTTTGGATAATGATGTATTGAGACGCGGAAAACCGACAGTTCATGTGCAGTACGGAGAGGATATCGCCATTTTGGCGGGGGACGGGCTTCTTAATTATGCATATGAGACGGCGGCGAAGGCTTTTTCACTGCTGCCGGGGAATACGGCTGTGGAAAAGGCGTATCAGATTCTGGCATCAAAGCCGGGAATCTATGGTATGATTGGCGGACAGACGCTGGATGTCATTATGTCGGGAAAAAAGATAAACAGTGATGAGCTTTCTTATATTTACCTGAATAAGACATCTGCGCTTATAGCGTGCAGCATGATGATAGGGGCTCTGCTCGGAGGCGCTGATAATGAAGCGGCGGCGAGGATAGAGGAGGCGGCTCAGGCCATCGGCATGGCGTTTCAGGTTCAGGACGATATTCTGGATATCATCGGAGATGCAGGCAAGCTGGGTAAGCCAATCAACAGTGATGAAAAAAATGAGAAGAATACATATGTAACTCTGCATGGAATGGATGCTTCTAAGAAATATGTGCATGATATGTCGGAAAAAGCAAATACTGTAATAGATAAGCTTGCGGTTCGTGACGAGGCAGCGAAGGCGGAGCTTATGATGTTAATCAGTGTATTAATTGACAGAGACAGATAAAATCTTTTGCAAAACGATATGTTACCGGAGATATGATATGAGTGTATTGGATAGAATACAACACGAGAATGATATAAAAAAAATCAGTAAGAAGGATTATGCGGTGCTGGCGGAGGAAATCCGAAGGTTTCTGCTGAATAAGGTGAGTGAGAAGGGCGGACATCTGGCTTCAAATCTCGGTGCGGTTGAATTGACCATGGCATTGCATTTATGCATGGATTTTCCTTCAGATAAACTGATATTTGATGTAGGACACCAGTCCTATACGCACAAGCTGCTGACCGGAAGAAGAGACGGGTTTGACAGCCTGCGTGAATATGGCGGAATGAGCGGCTTTCCGAAAAGAAAAGAGAGTGATTGTGACGCGTTTGATACGGGGCACAGTTCTACAAGTATATCGGCTGCTATGGGCTTTGCTGCTGCAAGAGATTTAAAACATGGCACGGAGCGGATTGCCGCTGTAATCGGGGATGGCTCTCTGACCGGAGGTATGGCATATGAGGCATTAAACTGCCTGTCACAGATGAAGACAGGCTGTGTGATTGTCCTGAATGACAATGATATGTCCATCGACAGAAATGTGGGAGGATTGTCGAAATATCTGAATAATATCAGAGTAGGAGCGGCATATAACGATTTTAAAAGCGGTGTAGAGCATAGCCTGCTTACAACACGAACCGGTGAAAAGGTTGCAAGGACGCTGAAACGTTCCAAGGATACGATTAAACAGTTTCTTGTTCCCGGTATGTTTTTTGAGGAGCTCGGTATCACCTATGTCGGACCGATAGACGGACACAATATATCCGATATGGTGTCAACCTTTGAGAAAGCGTTTCGTTTGAATAAGCCGATTATTATACATGTGAAGACAAAAAAGGGATACGGGTATCCGTATGCGGAGAAGCATCCTGATTATTTTCACGGAATAGCTGCCTTTAACCGCAGAACCGGAAAGCTTCTGGAAAAGAAAACAACAAGTACATATACGGATGTTTTTTCATATCATCTGGTGGAGCTGGGAGAGCGGTATCAGACGCTTACTGCAGTGACGGCGGCTATGTCTATCGGAACAGGCTTGTCACGCTTTGCCGGGCATTATCCGGAAAGGATGTATGATGTAGGGATTGCGGAGCAGCATGCAGTTACCTTTGCAGCCGGAATGGCCGCAGCGGGTATGCTGCCGGTCGTGGCTGTTTATTCCTCATTTCTGCAAAGAGCATATGACCAAATCCTGCATGATGTGTGCCTGCAGGGACTGCATGTTGTCTTTGCAGTGGATAGAGCGGGATTGGTTGGACAGGATGGAGAAACGCATCAGGGAATTTATGATATATCATATCTGTGTCATCTGCCGCATATGACTGTTCTGGCACCGAAGAATCGCTATGAGCTGATTCAGATGATGGATTATGCCATGGAATATGACGGACCGATTGCAATCAGATATGCAAGGGGAGCGGCATATAAAGGGTTAAAGGAGTTTGCGGCTCCGATTGAATACGGAAAAAGCGAAATAATATATGAGGGCAGCCGGGTTGCTATTCTTGCCTGTGGAAATATGGTGGAGGAAGCGGTCAGGGTTGTGGAAATGCTGCGTGAGGATGGCATCACGGCAACGCTTGTAAATGTCCGTTTTGTGTCATGCGTGGATGAAGAGATGCTGAGAAGGGTTATGGAAAACTGCAGAATAGTCGTTACAATGGAGGAAAATGTTGTAACGGGAGGTTATGGAGAACGGGTTGCGGCTGCAATTACGGATATGGGATTCATTGATGGAAACCAAAGCCAAAATCAGAATCAAAACCGGATACGGCATATTAATGCAGCAATACAGAGCGGGCAGGTTGAGCAGGGAAATATCGCGGTGCTCAGACAAAAGCTCGGTATAGATGCGGATAGCGTTTATCGCCGTGTGAAAGCTGCATTGGAGGTGTAGCATGCAGGATAAAATAAAAAAGGAAAGACTGGATATACTGTTGGTAAACAGGGGACTTGCCCCATCAAGGGAAAAAGCAAAGGCAGTTATTATGTCCGGAATTGTTTATGTGGATGAGAATAAAGAAGATAAGGCGGGAACAACATTTCCCGAGAATGTAAAAATAGAGGTTCGCGGAAGTACCCTGCGCTATGTAAGCCGGGGAGGGCTAAAGCTTGAGAAAGCCATGCATGAATTTAACCTTAATTTGGAGGGAAAGGTTTGTATGGATGTTGGAGCCTCCACCGGAGGCTTTACAGACTGTATGCTGCAAAATAAAGCGGTGAAGGTTTATGCTGTGGATGTGGGACATGGCCAGCTTGATTGGAGACTGCGCAATGACGCTCGTGTTGTCTGTATGGAGAAAACGAACATCCGTTATGTCACAGAGAATGATATTGCGGATAAATTGGATTTTGTATCGATAGATGTATCTTTTATTTCACTGACAAAGGTTTTACTCCCGGTAAAAAATCTTCTCAACGACCGGGGGAGTATCGTATGTCTGATTAAGCCGCAGTTTGAGGCAGGACGTGAGAAAGTCGGGAAAAAGGGCGTTGTACGGGATGAGAAGGTACATGCAGAGGTGATAGAGCTTGTTATGGCTTATGCGGAAAGCATTGAATTATATCCGCTGGCATTGACTTTTTCACCGGTAAAGGGACCGGAGGGAAATATAGAATATTTGCTGTATTTGTCGAAAGATACGATGACGCAGAATGTGTCGAAAAAAGTCGATACGGGAGATGTCTGTAAGGTCGTTGCGGCATCACATAATACGCTGGATAAGGAAGGGCAGATATGAACAGTTTTTTGATACTTGCCAACACGGACAAAGATGTAAATCTGGAGCTTAGCCATAAGATAGCCGGTTATTTATCACAGCATGATGCAGATGCGGTTATTATCAGTGATAAGAGTACCCGTTATGATGGAAATTATATTCGGGAGGAATGTCTGCGTGGTGTGGATGCCGCAATCGTTCTGGGGGGTGACGGAACCATGCTTCGGGCCGTACATAGTCTGGGTGACCATGGAATTCCGCTGCTTGGAATCAATCTCGGAACATTGGGCTTTTTGACAGAGGTGGAGGAGTCTAATGTGCCAAGAGCGCTGGACAGGCTCCTGCAGGATGATTTTATGGTGGAATCGCGCATGATGATTGAGGGGCGTGTGAAAGCTCAGGTTTACCATTCACTCAATGATGTGGTGATAACAAGAGCGGGGTTTTCAAGAATCATAGGACTAAATATTTATGTGAATGACCAGCTGCTGGATACATATGAGGCGGATGGTGTTATCGTTGCAACTCCGACGGGTTCGACAGGATATAATCTGTCAGCGGGAGGACCGATTGTCAGTCCGAAGTCCAAGGCGATTGTAGTGACTCCGATTTCTCCGCATTCCCTGACAGCAAAAAGCGTTGTATTTGACAGCTCTGACAGAATCCGTATTGAGATTGTAAAAAAACGCAAGACACAGGATACGGAGGCAATTGTATCGTTTGATGGAGGAAACAGCATGGAGCTTGCTGCCGGAGATGATGTAACAGCCGCGCTGTCAGCCAGAAATGTCAGACTGATTAAGATGTACGATGTAAATTTCTACACTGTTTTGCGGGATAAAATAGGAGGGTGACAGCATGAAAGAAACCAGACAGCAGATGCTTGTCCAGCTTATTCATGAGCACGCCGTTGAGACACAGGATGAATTGCTCGCCCTGCTCGCCGAGAAGGGGGTTCATACAACGCAGGCCACAATATCAAGGGATATTCGTGAGCTGAATGTGAGGAAGGTTACTTATGATGGGAACAAACATAAATATGTAGTAAATTCAGAAGACCTTACGGGTACTACAGACTCTTATACACATGTTTTGGAGAGCTGTATTGTATCTCTGGAGGCTGCCGGGAATATTATTGTGGTGAAAACCGTGTCCGGAATGGCAATGGCTGTGGGGGCCGCAATTGATAATCTGGACATAGAGGGAATCGTGGGATGTATAGCCGGAGATGATACCTTGTTTCTGGCTGTCAGGAGCAGGGATTTGGCTGACAAAATTATTGGAGAGATAAAACATGTTACTAAATATGCATATTAAGAACATTGCCCTGATAGACGAGATTGATATTGGCTTTGAAAGGGGCTTAAATATACTGACCGGAGAAACAGGAGCGGGTAAATCAATTATTATTGGCTCTTTGGGTATTTGTCTGGGTGGAAGGTTTCATAGAGATATCTTGCGCAACGATATGCAGGATGGTCTGGTGGAAATGCTGTTTTCAATCGATCAGGAGCGTATCAGGAAGCAGCTGGAGGAATTGGAGATTCCGGTGGAGGATGAGCTTTTAATTTCGAGACGTCTCTCTCCGTCAGGAAGAACAATCAATCGTATCAATGACATAACCGTAACTACCGGGCGTCTGCGGGAGATTGCTGCGATACTGATTGATATGCATGCGCAGCATGAACAGCAAAATCTGCGCAACGCCGACCGGCATTTGATGATTCTTGACCGGTTTGGCGGGAAGGCTGTGGAGGAGCAGAAGGAGAAAGTCAGAAAATTATATTTGTCCTTCATGTCTCTGAAAAGTGAACTGGAAGAAAATTCCATGAATGAAGCAGAGAAGAATAAAAAAATGGATTTTCTCGATTATCAGATAAAGGAGATTCATGCTGCAAATTTAAAGGCAGGCGAGGATGAAGAGCTTGAAGCGCTCTATAAAAAAGCTGTCAATGCAAAGGATATTTTGACGATTGCTGATGAAATTTATCGCATGACCGGATATGAGAGCAGCAGTTCGGCAGCAGAGCAGATCGGACATGCATTGCAGCAGTTCGGCAGGCTTGTTGAGTTGGATCCGGAACTCGCAGATACACATAGCATTCTGCAGGATATTGACAGCATGCTTAATGATTTTAATCGGGAATTAAGCCGATATATGGAAGATATGACCTTTGATGATCAGGCATTTTCGGAGATGGAAACGAGACTGAATCAGATTAATTTATTGAAGTCCAAGTACGGTGATACAATTGAGGAGATCATACATAACTGTGAGCTGTATGAGGAAGAATATAATATGCTCATTTCCTATGAGGAGCATAGAAAAAAAATTGAAAATCAGCTTAAAGAGGCAGAGCGTGAATTAAATGAGGCAAGCAGCACATTGACGAGGCTGCGCCGGAAGGCAGCGGTGCGGCTGTGTGAGATCGTAAAAAAATCCTTGACGGAGTTGAATTTTATGACGGTTGAACTCGATATGAGGTTTGACAGGCTTTCACATTTTACGGCAAATGGTGTAGATGAAGCGTATTTCATGATATCTACAAATGTAGGTGAGCCTATGCGGCCGCTTTATGAGGTTGCATCCGGCGGTGAGCTTTCAAGGGTAATGCTTGCACTGAAATCCAGTCTTGCATATGAGGATGATACGCCGACCCTGCTGTTCGATGAGATTGACGTGGGAATCAGCGGAAGGACAGCGCAGAAGGTTGCGGAAAAAATGTCAGTGCTCGGAAGAAATCATCAGGTTATATGTATTACACATTTACCGCAGATTGCTGCGATGGCTGATACGCATTATCTTATTGAAAAAAATGTGGAAAATAATAAAACTATTTCCAGCATACGCAGACTGTCAGAGGATGAGACAATCAGTGAAATTGCAAGACTTTTGGGAGGTGTAGAGATAACTGATAACACGATAGCAAGTGCGAAGGAAATGAAAGGATTGGCAGAACGAACAAAAATATACTGATTATCTTATTTGTTTTTTTAGATACTATGAGTACATGGATATACATGTACTCTTTTTTTATGTAATGTTTTTGCTATATCAAGCCGGAAAATGGGTTTGTAAACAGATATTCATATAGTAAGAATAAAAAGTCCGGGAGGAAATTGCAAATGTGTAAAGAGAGATATAGGATTCTTCTGGTTTTTGCTCTGACCATTGTATTTGCATTGATGTATTTTGCGTACAATAACAGATTTGCAAGGATAGAAACAAATCAGAGCGTTCTTGCGGAAGAAAGCACCGGACCGGAGGTTTCGGGGACTTCGCAGGGAAGTGCCGTTGATGAAGCGGGAGCTGATGCAGGGGATGACCGGCATGAAGATGAAATGGAAAATGATATTCATATGGTTATTCCGTGCGGAACGCCTATCGGTATTTATGTTAAAACACAGGGGGTTATGGTGATTGATACGAGTGATATTACAGCTTCCGATGGGAAAAGCTGTTCACCCTGTGCAGGTTTATTAGAGCAGGGAGATTACATTGTGAGTATCAATGGCGTTTCGATTGCAGATAAAAATGATTTAATTGCGCTTGTGGAGGAGAGCAGGGGAGAGAGCCTGCAGCTTGGTGTGGTGCGTGACGAAGCTGATATAACTGTTACCGTAAAGCCGGTGCAGAATAAGGATAACCGCTACATGCTCGGATTGTGGGTGAAGGATGATATATCCGGCATAGGAACGCTGACCTATGTGGATGAGGACGGATTTGGTGCATTGGGACACAGTATCAATGATAATGATACAGGGGTTGCATTCAGTATCTCAGACGGAGCAATATATGATGCCAATTTGGTAAACGTCGTGAAACCCGGCGGGAAGAATCCGGGCAGGCTGGAGGGAATGATTGATTATTCGGCAGAGCATATAGTAGGCAGAGTGGAGACAAATTCCCCGTACGGTATTCAGGGATATATTACAAAGCATGGTACGGAAAGCCTTACGCAGGCAGAGTGGATTCCCGTTGCACACAAGGATGAGGCGCATTTGGGGGATGCATATCTTCTATCTGCGGTGTCTGGGAAACCTGAATACTATCAGATTAAAATTACGGGAATTGATATCAGTAACATGGAAGGTGGAAAAGGGTTGGAAATACAGGTTACGGATCCCGATTTGCTTGCCATAACAAACGGAATTGTACAGGGGATGAGCGGGACTCCGATTATACAGGACGGCAAGCTGCTCGGCGCGGTCACACATGTATTTTTGAAGGATGCCACCAGAGGTTACGGAACCTTTATCGAATCCATGATGTCTGAATCGGATTAAATGAATTTAATAAAAACCATCTGCTTTCCTACCGGGAGCGGATGGATTTTTTATGAAAAGGGTTTTGCTTTGTCGAATTAAAGATGGGAAAAAATGACTGAAAATGCTGTCAATATATACTGTCGCAACTTGCGTATGTTTATGTATTGCCCTCGGAAAATCGCAATTATATAATGACAGGGAACAATAAAGAAAAATATTGTTGAAGAAGGGGAGGATTTTATGAAGACAAAGGTACTCATCATAAAACATGACGCTAAAAGCGCGGCGGATATCAAGAAGATGCTGGAATGTCAAAATGATATAGAAATGTGCGGATGTATATATGATGGTGAACATGCGCTCCAGACAATTAAGATGAATAATCCGAATGTCATTATTCTGGATTTGATGCTGCCAAATAAGGATGGTATAGCGGTCATGGACGAAGTAAATCAATTGGGGAACAAAGGATATAAATTTATAGTCAGGGGAAATACAAGCCAGATTAAGTTTGCGGAGGCGATATGTAAAGGAAAAATGCCTAACATATTCGTAAATATGATAACAGATAATACGAAGGAGATAGAAATCGGAAAGGAGGTAGTGCTGACAGCGCGAAGTAAGCTGCGTGATGTAAAGGTATATCAAAGTGAGGATATATCCGAAACGGAGCAGAATAAGCTTGAGGTTATGGTGACAGACATTATACATGAGATCGGTGTGCCTGCACACATAAAGGGATATCAATACCTGCGCAGCTCTATCATGATGGCTGTTCAGGATATGGACATCCTTGATTCTATTACAAAACAGCTGTATCCGTCTATTGCAAAGCAATACGATACAACGCCGTCCCGTGTGGAGCGTGCAATCAGGCATGCGATTGAGGTGGCATGGGGAAGAGGAAAGACCGATACCATTAATGAGTTATTTGGGTATTCCATGAATAATGGCAGGACAAAACCCACGAATTCCGAGTTCATAGCTTTAATTGCCGACAAGATTCGACTAGATACAAAAATGATGAGTGCATAGGGATGAATTTTGTCGAAAAAGGTTTTTTGAAAAAATATGTAAAATTTTAACGGAATTTAGCTTGACAACGTTTTTTTAAAATTATATCATCTCCATATGGTTAAATTGATTGATATGGAGATGTAGCAGAAGGGGAGAGATTATGACAGAGCATGAAGTTCAGGTTGTAATTGCTGATTCTGGCTACGAGATGCTATCAAGGCAATTACAGGCGCAAAACGGGGATTTTCATATTTTATGTGCAACAGATGATGGAAGTGAGGTGTATAATCTGGTTTGCGAGTATAAGCCGGACGTGCTGCTGATTGATGTTTTTATAACAAATGTTGATGGGCTTGAAGTTGTAGAACAGATCAGGGCAAACGAGGAACTCAACAAAACCAAAATTATTTTTTTAACAACAGTGGGTTCACCGAGGATTATCAGTATGGCATTTAATCTTGGAGCGGATTATTATATCATGAAGCCATGTAATCCTGATATTCTGACAAAACGGATTATGCAGATTGCCGGTTTTTCGGAAGGGGAGTCCGAAGAAACAGAGGTGGTTGAAAAGCTCAATTCAAATTATGAAATAAGCTCCATCGAAAATGATGTGACGGAGATAATCAGGGAGATTGGTATTCCGGCGCATATTAAAGGTTATCAGTACATACGAGAAGGAATTATTATGGCGATTAATGATATGAATATGCTGAATTTTATCACAAAGCTATTGTATCCGAGTATCGCAAAGAAATACAAGACCACCTCAAGCAGTGTAGAACGTGCAATCAGGCATGCCATCGAGGTAGCATGGGGCAGAGGCAAGATTGAGGTGATTGAGGAAATGTTTGGTTATACTGTGAGTGCAGGCAAGGGTAAACCTACGAATTCCGAGTTTATTGCATTAATTGCCGATAAGCTAAGAATCGAATATAAGATGCATGCATAGGCTGTGATAAATAGGGCAAACAATGCCGGGGAAAGGAGATACAAAAGTGGTAACGCAGGGAACAAATGATGGCGGTTCCAATACGAACAGAAACAGAAGTGGAGGCTCGAAAAGTAATCATGCCGGATACCAGACAAAGGGTGGTGTACATGGAGCCGGTCGTAACGGCGGTCATAGTGGAGACAGATATGAGAGTAAGGGTACTGACAGAACCGAACGGCATAATGACAGAGGCCCGAGATATACAAAAAATGACGGAGCCGGTGGCGGTCAGATGAGATATAGCAGGGAGGACGGGAATCGTACGAACAGGCCATATGATAAAGGCAGGGGATTTAACAGTTCACAAAGGTTTTCCGGGAAGGACGAGGATGATGAGGATAAAGGCAGGAGAAGTAAACCGAGCCACCCGAAGGAGAATAAATCCGGTGCTGCCATACCTGATAAGAATAAAGTGATGCTGCGTCTGGAAAAAGAACAAAAATCCATGAAGAAAAAGCAGAACAGGAAAAAGGAAAGCAGCAGACCGCAGCCTAGAGTAAAGCGTTCCAATAATGTGAATTACACCAAGAATTATGCAAATGGTGATTATGACGATTATGAGGACTATTACGATTATTAAGGGATAAAAAGAAGAGGCAGTCGCATATATACATGCTATATTATATGCGACTGCCTCTTCTTTTTAAACCTGTTTGTCAATCAATCGGGAAATTGCCGGTTACGTCATTATTAAATACATAATAAACCATATTTTCCTCAGGTTTTATGTATAAGTCTAATGATTTTAAATCAGAAACCTTGTTTCCGCTCTTTGTCCAAATCGATTTTGCTTCTTTGACCAATATGGATTCATCAAGCTGTTTTCCAAAGTATTCTACATAGAATGTTGATTTCATAATAGCACCTCCATCGCGTTATATCTCAAGCTACATTTATTATCATATAATATGCAGGATAAAAAATCAATGGGAAAACCGAAATGTAATTAATTTCTTGTTTATTGAATTGAGGTATGTTATTATTATAATAATTTTGTTTATCCTGAGTATACTGTGGAGGGAACAATGGACGAGAACTACCTTGACAACCTTTTAAATCAGGTGTCATCAGATAAAAAACAGAATAATAGCTTTGAACGAGCTGTGGATATGGATGCGGGAATTGACATAGATCTGTCTGATTTGAATGATATTTCATTGGGAGAGCTGGATGGATTGGATGATATAGATTTGTCGGAGCTTGACCTCGATGATATAGATTTTGATGACATAGATGTGACCGACCTTCATGCAGAGCAGAAAAATAAGACCTCGGAACAGGCGGAGGATGATTTTAATTTAAATGACCTTTTGGGGGATCAGGAAGCACCTGCGGAATCTCAGAAAACAGACTCAATGCAGGAAGAACCGTCGGAATTACCGGATAAGACCGGGGAGAGCAGTGCGCCTGAAATGGATATGCATGCAAATCAGGATGATGTTTTTGCTGCGGCGTATAATGAGATGGAGGATGACATCAGCTATCCGGAGGTCATGTCGGAGCATGATATGTCGGGTGCGGAGGCATCACATGCAGGAGCAGACGATGCGGAAGCAGCAGAAGAATTTCAGACATCCGAAGCATTCCCGGAGAGTGATTCTCCGGATTTGGATGGCATGGATTTAGATGATTTATTTTCGGCGCTGGGAATTGACGAGAGTACTGAAACAGATGATGGCGCTGAGAGTGCATATACGGCCGGTGAGACGGAGCTGGATGATTTATTAAAATTATCCATGGAGATGAGCGCGGAGCGTGGAGAGTTGGCTGATATCGAGGATATCAGTGAGGTAAAACCGCAGAAAGGCAAAAAGAAGAAACAGAAGAAAAACCAAGGTGCAAAGGAAAAGAAAACTTTGTCGGAAATTATTTTCGGCGTACCGGATGAGGAGGATTTGGAAGAGGAGCGTCTGCTTGAAGAAAAGAAAGCAGAGAGGAAGTTAAAGAGAGAGAAGAAGAGAGAAGAAAAACAAGGTGAAAAAAATGCGGCTCTGGAATTGAAAAAGAAGACGGATGAGAAAAAAAAGCAGGACAAGGAAAAACGAAAAGCGGAAAAGGAAGCCGAGCTCAGGGCCGAGTTAGAAGAGGAGAATGCAGGAAAGAAACTGTCGACACCGGTTGTAGCGGGTGTGTTTCTCGCATTTGCAGCGCTGGCTGTTTTTGTTATTTTCGGTACAAAGCAGTTTAATTATACACAGATTATACATAAGGCTGCGGATTATTTTGAACGTCAGAGATATCATCTGGCATATGATGAGGTGGCAGGTGTTGACGTAAAGAAGAAGGATGAAGAGCTTCGGGACAGAATATATACGGTTATGTACGTGGAACGTTTATATGAGTCCTACGAGAACAATATGGCGATGAACCGCCCGGACAAAGCGCTGGACGCTTTGCTTCGCGGATTGGAGAAATATGATGAGCATTACGAGGAAGCTGTTGAACTGAATATAGTAGAAGATATTGATTTATGCCGCAGCAAGATTCTGGACGCATTATCAATAACATATGGTCTCACGGAAACACAGGCATATGATATCATGGCTTTGGAAGGACAGAAGTATACGCAGACACTGATGGAATATTCGGAGAATCTGCAGACGGGAGAGTAATATGATTTCAATATTGGACTATGATGCAGGAAATATAAAAAGCGTAGAGAAGGCATTAGCTTATCTGGGTGAAGAGGCGGTTATCACCAGAGACAGGGATGTAATCATGAGCAGCGATAAAGTGATTTTGCCCGGAGTCGGATGCTTCGGGGATGCAATGGACAGAATCAGGGAGTATAAGCTGGAACAGGTCATCTGTGATGTGGTCGATGCAGGTAAGCCGTTTCTTGGCATTTGTCTGGGATTACAGCTGCTGTATAAGACAAGTGAGGAAAGTCCCGGAGCCGTCGGCATTGGCATATTGGATGGGGAGATTGTGAGAATACCGGATGCACCGGGGTTAAAGATTCCGCAGATAGGATGGAATTCTCTTAACATTACGCCGGGTGCAAAGCTTTTTCAGGGAATAGAGGGACAGCCGTATGTTTATTTCGTACATTCGTATTATCTGAAATCACATGATATGCAGGATGTTGCTGCGACAACGCATTTTTCGGTGGATATTCATGCTTCTGTGGAACATGGAAATGTGTTCGCCTGTCAGTTCCATCCCGAAAAAAGTTCCAAGGTGGGATTGAAAATACTGGAGAATTTTATTGCTTTGTAAAGGAGACAGCATATGCATACAAAAAGAATTATCCCCTGTCTGGATGTCAAAAACGGAAGAGTAGTAAAAGGAATAAATTTTGTGAACCTGAAGGATGCGGGAGATCCGGTGGCTGTAGGTGCTGCTTATGATAAAGCGGGTGCAGATGAGCTGGTCTTTCTTGATATAACTGCGTCGTCAGATGCGAGAGGTATCGTGATTGATATGGTGAGAAGGGTTGCGGAAACCGTATTTATTCCATTTACGGTCGGCGGAGGAATCAGAACCGTGGATGATTTTAAAATTATACTCAGAGAAGGCGCGGACAAGGTATCCGTGAATTCGGCGGCGATAGATAATCCGCGGCTCATCAGTGATGCGGCAGATAAATTCGGAAGCCAGTGTGTTGTGGTTGCAATTGATGCAAGAAGAAGAGATGACGGTTCCGGCTGGAATATCTTTAAGCACGGGGGACGTATCGATACGGGAATCGATGCGGTCGAATGGGCAATGCAGGCAGACCGGCTTGGTGCGGGAGAAATATTGCTTACCAGTATGGATTGTGACGGAACAAAAGCAGGATATGATGTTGCGCTTACCGGAATTATATCGGAGAATGTTTCGGTTCCGGTGATTGCGTCAGGTGGAGCGGGTGCAAAGGAGCATTTTTATGATGCTTTGACAGAGGGAAAAGCAGACGCAGCATTGGCAGCGTCGCTGTTTCATTATAAAGAATTGGAAATCATGGATCTGAAGCGATATTTATCCGAAAGAGGTTTATCTGTCAGAATGTAATACATGAATATGCTGTATACAAAAGGTGTGATAATGGATGATTAGATTGATTGAGAATGACATATCCGTAGAGGAGTATTTATATATCAGAAATAAGGTGAATTGGAAAACACTGACTGATTCTCAGGCAGCGCAGGCTATCGGGAAAAGCCTTTTTTTTGTGAAGGCTGTGGATGAAAAAAACAGGCTCGTCGGTATGGGGCGCATTGTCGGAGATGGTGCAGTCGTATGTTATATTCAGGATCTCATTGTGATCCCCGAAGCGCAGGGCAGGGGAATAGGCTCGTCCATTATAAATCAATTGATTGATTTTGTTAAGACGCTTAGACAGGAAAATACGACGATGATGCTGTGCCTGATGTGTGCAAAAGGACGGGAAGCTTTCTATATGAAGCATGGCTTTACTGCCAGACCGACTGATAACCTCGGGCCCGGGATGATACAGTATTTATCGGAGGAAGAATAATAAAAGAGGATGTCACATTAAGATAATGTGACATCCTCTTTTTGTTATTCTGCCAGATAAGGCTTAATTGCTGCCATGATATCTTCGGTATTGTCCTCTGCGTGAATATTTAAATCAATTGGTTTGGAAATGTCCAAACTGAAAATTCCCATGATAGATTTTGCATCAATTACATATCTTCCTGAAACCAAATCAAACTCTGCGTTAAAACCACTGATGTCATTAACAAAGCTCTTTACCTTATCAATAGAATTAAGAGAAATCTTAACTGCTAACATTTGGAACCTCCTTGTTTACATTTTATATTTATGTATGTTACTATAATATAAGTTTCGATTATAAAAGTCAATATTATGACAGGAGATTTTTGGTAAAATGTTTGAGAAGCTGTGTAAAAAAAAGGTATCTGTATACACATTAGGGTGTAAAGTGAATCAATATGAGTCGGACAGCATGATGGATATACTGGCATCAGAGGGATGCGAGATTGTGCCTTTTGAAGAGAACGCGGATATCTGTATTATCAATACCTGTTCCGTTACGAATATGGCTGAGAGAAAGTCCAGACAGATTATAAGCAGGGCAAAAAAGAAAAATCCGTCAGCCGTCATCGTCGCTGCAGGCTGTTATGTTCAGGCGGCGGAAAAACAATTACAGGAAAATCAGGCGGTGGATATTCTGGTAGGCAATAATCGTAAAAAGGATATTGCGCGTATTTTGAATGAATATTTGGAGACGAATGCTGTCTGTGACAATATGCTCGATATAGGAGAGACGAAGGAATATGAGAGTATGCATCTGGAGAAGCCAAGGGAGCATTGCCGGGCTTTTGTGAAGGTACAGGATGGGTGTGATAATTTCTGCTCTTATTGTATCATTCCGTATACCAGAGGAAGAATACGCAGCCGTCTGCTGCGGGAGGTCGTGGAGGAAGTCGAGAATCTGAGCAGGCATGGTATCCGCGAGGTAGTTATAACCGGTATTAATCTTTCTTCTTATCGGGATGAGGAGGAGCATGATCTGCCTGCATTGATACAGGCAGTCTCCCGGGTGAGGGATATATGGCGCGTCAGGCTGGGATCTCTGGAACCGCGGATTATCACGGAACAGTTTATGGAGGGAATATGCCGGAACAAAAAGGTGTGCCCGCATTTCCATTTGTCGCTGCAAAGTGCCTGTAATGAGACATTAAAGAGGATGAACAGACATTATACGATAGAGGAATATAAGGATAAATGTGATTTGATAAGAAAATATTATGACAGACCTGCTATCACGACGGATGTGATTGTCGGATTTCCGGGAGAGACGGATGATGAATTTGAAATAACCAGATGTAACCTTGAACAATTGAAGCTGTATGAGATGCATGTTTTTAAGTATTCCAGAAGAAAGGGGACGTTGGCTGATACCATGCCGAAGCAGGTGACGGATGCGGATAAGGAGGTCAGGAGCAATATACTGCTGGCTATGGCAGAGAAGCATAGGCAGGCATATGAAGCCTCCTTTCAGGGGGAGCGTGTTTCTGTGCTGGTTGAGGAATGCGGGAATCGAGATGGCGTATGTTATATGAAAGGGCATACTGACAGATATATTATGGTTTGCAGGAAAATGCCGGATTTTTTGAAGCTTGGTGAAAATGAGATGGTTGATATTGTACTTTAGATGAAAAACAAGAGAAAAACAATGTATAAAAATGATAAAGTTAAGCAATTTGTGTTTATAATATGATATAAGGATTGATTTGAATTAATTATATTATGTTTACAAAAAAAAGGTTGCTTTTTGACAGGGCATTTGTTATACTGACAAAGTCTTGAAGATGGTTCGTTGGTCAAGCGGCTAAGACGTCGCCCTCTCACGGCGAAAACAGGGGTTCGATTCCCCTACGAACTGCTAAGGGAACTGATTGGTTCAGTTCCTTTTTCTGTTTGTAAAACCATGCGGCATTATTTTGTGTTAAAATGGTCTATTTTCTGAAAATTCCTTGAATATTAGCCTTTTATCGGTTATACTGAAAATGATTATAATATTTGCTATAAAAATGAATATGATTTACTGTATATGTTACAAATGATTGCTTTGGGGTATACGTGGAGTTTGTGAAAGGAAAGGAGAAGATTTTTATGAAAACATGCCATGTATGTGGGTGTCAGGTGGATGACAAGGAGCTTATCTGTCCGGATTGCGGGGCAACAGTTGTGATGGCTACAAGCGGTTTATCCCTGAAAAACGAGGCGCCGGCGAAGAAGAAAGCGGCCTCATCCGGGCCTTCCATTAGTACGGGCTCCGGCTTGACGGACATTTTGCGGGCGGATGATGACGATGTGGCGGAGGAGGATCCGCTCCATGGAGGCTCCGTACCCTATTCTTTGACACAAAATGTCATAGAGGAGGAGGAACGTAGGAAAAAGAAAAATATCAGCAAAGTATTTGGGACAATATTCAAGATTGTTCTGCTTGCTGCTGCAGCATATGGAATATATTACCTTGTTGTCAATGTGTTTATGAAAAAGGAAGGCGCCTCATCATACGAAGCTGCGTTAGACATGTATGTGGAGGCAGTGAATGACAACGATGCTGCTAAGATGAAACAGATTGTACCTACATATATGAGCTATCCGCAGGATACGGCGCAGGATTGGATTGACAGCATGACGAATGTCGAGATTACAAGCTATGATATTATTAATACCGTAGAGATGGATGATGCTGCGATGTTAATTATGCAGGATGATATCAAGCTTGAAAAGAACAAGTCAGCCGATATTCGTGAGGGAGTAACCGTTACCGTTGAGATCCGCGCGAATGTGGTAAATGCTTCCGGCGCAACAGTCAGCAGGGGCGGAGAGATAGA
The DNA here is from genome assembly GCA_964405715.1 of uncultured Bacteroides sp. Taxonomy (GTDB): domain Bacteria; phylum Bacillota; class Clostridia; order Lachnospirales; family Lachnospiraceae; genus Coprococcus_C. The sequence continues at coordinate 19,864 of CAYOOW010000017.1, read as the reverse complement.
GATGGATTTTATCAGGCTGAGTGACAAATGGTATTTTTATTCTGACAGTTTCGACACGTCTATGTTTAAATAAAAACGTAAAGCGGGCTGTTATTCAGATAATATGGCAGGCATCATCCATAGATACCTGCCATATTATCTGAATAAAACAGCCTCATTTTGCGTTTTGTTATACGTTTTCCCCGATTTTTGTAACGCCTACATAAATCTGGGATATTTTATACCATGTCGGGTAATCGACAATTCCGGACACAGGCAGGTCAAATATGTTTTGGAAGGCACTGACGGAGGCTGCGGTATTTGACCCATAGATACCATCCGGTGTCAGTGCGGGGATGGCGGTGTATACCTGCCTGATGCGGGCTAACTGTTCCTGTATCTGCAGAACCGCATCTCCTGATGAGCCGATTGAAAGATCATAGCCCGGGTAGGATATGGGTATTCCGGATACGATTTCGGCAGAATTAATGTACATATCACTGCCGTAATAATAGCGGATGATTTGGCTTGCTGTGAGTCCGTCATCTCCCAGATATTTGGAACCCCATTGACTCATCCAGTTTGGACAGGTTACACGTTTTCCGTCACAATATTGTGTCAGAATAGGCTGCTTAATATTCGGACGTGACAGGAAATTATTATAGAGACTGTCAACTGCCCGTGAAATACTTTCATAGGTGGTTTTCCCGGGCATCCATTTATGATCATATGCGGTAGAGGAGGTGATGGTGAAGCTATAGCCCTTGTTTCTGTACCATTCCGTGTATACACGGTTCAGAGTAAAGGACATGATGGCGAGTACATTTGCCTGAATGGTTGCTTCGGGCCAGGTGGAGTAGATTTCACAGCTGGCTACATTTTTGATGTAGTCAAGATAAGGCACATAGTAGTCCTGTGCCGTGGAATCGGTGGGAACACCGTCATGCACGACAATGGTTTCCGGGACGACAACCTGCCTGAGAACAATTTCTCCCGATTCATTTAACGGCTTGATTTCAGCTTCTGCTATCTTTGGAGGATAAAATTCCCACAGTGTATGTCCGTTTATGACCAGAGGGTTATAGATATCCTGTGTACCCTGAGAGGGAGTCAGACGAATATTTTGCAGCCCTGTTTCGCCGGAAAAGATTTGTACACCGGAGATAATCCGCTCATCATATCCGGGCGCGGATAATTTCAGGTTGTATTCGGCGTAGGGTTGATTGTCGGAGGGCTCCATACTAAATTCCAGCGGCGGAGCGTTAAGATCTACCGTTTCTGATATTCCGCTTGCATCTGTCTCGAGCGTCTCCAATGTGTCATTGGGATTTCCCGTGTCGGCAATTTCAATGCGAACACCGGGGATAGGCGTATATCCCTGCCCTGTCGTGACTGAGACCTTCAGTTTTCCTGTATCAATATTGTTTGCATCCATATTATAAATCCTGAACAACGTTGTTATATTATATGATGTACCCGGAGATAAATGACAGTCGGCGTAAAAATCGGATTGAAATGATACAGGCATAAAGAAAAATTATCCGTCAAGAAAAAACACTTGACAAAGCAATATCCGTGTTATATTATACAAGAGGCTTGTAAAGCAAAATAACTTTACGAGGTGTTACGGATGGAAAAGATTGTGAGACAGTCGTTGCTGTATGATTTTTATGGAGAGCTGTTGACTGAGCATCAGAAAAGTATATATGAGGATGTGGTTATGAACGATTTGTCTTATTCGGAGATTGCAAGGGAGTATGGGATATCCAGACAGGGCGTGTATGACATGATGAAGCGCTCTGACAAGATACTGGAGGATTACGAAGCAAAGCTGCGTCTGGTGGAGAAATTTGAAAATGCGAGAGAGAAGATTGCTGTTATCAAGGAAGATATTCAAACGCTGAAGGATAAAAACAGTGATCCGATGTTAGAGCTGCTGATTACAGATATTGATGGTAAGACAGCGGCGTTGCTGGAGGAATTCTGAGTTCAGAAAAGTATTTGCTGTCTGGAACAGATTGTCTGAGAGATTTTGGAGGTAGTGCATGGCTTTTGATAGTTTAACAGATAAACTACAGAATGTATTTAAGAAGCTGCGTAGCAAAGGCATGCTGACTGAGGCGGATGTCAGGGAAGCCATGAAAGAAGTAAAAAGGGCTTTGCTTGAGGCGGATGTCAATTTTAAGGTTGTAAAGCAATTTATTAATTCAGTGAGTGAGAGAGCTGTCGGTGAGGAGGTTCTTAAGGGTCTGAATCCGGGACAGATGGTTATAAAGATAGTGAAGGAAGAGATGGATAAGCTCATGGGTTTAGAGACGACAGAGCTTAAATTACTTCCGTCAAATGAAATCACCGTAATTATGATGTGCGGCCTGCAGGGTGCAGGTAAAACGACCACGGCTGCAAAGCTGGCAGGGCAGTTTAAGAATAAGGGAAAGAAACCGCTTTTGGTCGCGTGTGACGTATATCGTCCGGCTGCAATCAGGCAGCTTGAGATAAACGGAGAGAAGGTCGGCGTTCCGGTCTTTTCCATGGGAGACGGGCACAAGCCGGTCAATATTGCGAAGGCAGCGATAGAGCACGCCGGAAAGAATGGTATGAATCTGGTGTTTATCGATACGGCGGGCCGTCTTCATATAGATGAGGATATGATGCAGGAGCTTAAGGAGCTTAAGCAGAATATTTCCGTTACATACACCATACTCACCGTAGATGCAATGACCGGACAGGATGCTGTCAATGTGGCAACCTCGTTCAATGACAAGATCGGTATTGATGGTGTTATTCTAACGAAGCTGGATGGCGATACGAGGGGCGGTGCGGCGCTTTCTATCAAGGCGGTGACCGGTAAGCCTATACTCTATGCGGGTATGGGAGAAAAGCTTACGGATTTGGAACAGTTTTATCCTGACAGGATGGCAAGCCGTATTCTTGGCATGGGAGATGTCGAGAGTCTGATAGAGAAGGCACAGAATGCCATTGATGAGGAAAAAGCCAAGGAAATGGAGCAGAAGATTCGAAAGGCAACCTTCGACTTTAATGATTTCCTTGACCAGATGGATCAGATGGAGAAGATGGGCGGCATGGGAGATATTCTTAAGATGCTGCCGGGATTCGGTTCAAATAATCAATTGAAGAACATTGAGATAGATGACGATGCGATGCGTATGCCCAGAGCAATTATTTTGTCCATGACGCCGCGGGAGAGAACGAATCCGGAAATTATAAATCCGAGCAGAAAAAAACGTATTGCGGATGGCGCCGGAGTACAGGTCAGTGAGGTTAATAAGCTGTTAAAGCAGTTTGAGCAGTCCAGAAAGATGATGAAACAGATGTCGGGTATGATGGGCGGCAGAAAACGGGGCGGCTTTAAGCTCCCGTTCGGCTTTTAAGGTTTGATAATAGTATTTTCTATTATAGATATTTATAATTCTAAGGAGGTGAAATTAGCATGGCAGTAAAAATCAGATTAAGAAGAATGGGATATAAGAAGCATCCTTTTTATAGAGTAATCGTTGCTGACTCTAGATCACCCAGAGATGGCAGATTTATCGATGAGATAGGTACTTACGACCCAAATCAGGAGCCTGCTGCAGTTAAGATTGACGCTGAGGCAGCAAAGAAATGGCTTACAAATGGCGCTCAGCCAACTGAGACAGTAGCAAGGTTGCTCAAGCAGGCAGGTATCGAAAAGTAAGACAAGGGAGGTGCCGGTAATGAAAGAATTAGTTGAAATTATTGCAAAATCCCTCGTTGATTGCCCTGACGAAGTTGTTGTAAATGAGACAGTCGAGGAAGATACCATTATAATTGAGCTCAAGGTTGCACCAGATGATATGGGTAAGGTAATCGGCAAACAGGGCCGTATTGCCAGATCCATTCGTACTGTTGTGAAAGCAGCAGCGTCAAAGGGTGACAAGAAGGTAATTGTAGACATCAAATAATTTGGATTGAAAAGCCTGAAAAATCCCCGGTGTTATAATCGGGGATTTTTCTATGAAGATATTAAGGGTTAAGGAAAATTGGATTACCGTGTTTATATACATGCTATATATAAATACGGTTCCATCAGGTGTAAAGTATGGAAGATATGTTCAGAATCGGTGTGATTACATCTACACATGGATTAAAGGGTGAGGTTAAGGTATTTCCAACCACGGATGATGTAAGCAGATTTAAGGATTTGAAAAAATGTATTCTCAGGACTCCCAAAGGGGATATTCAGGTGGAGAAGAAGAGCTGTAAATTTTTTAAGAATATGGTGATTCTCTCTTTTCGGGAATTCGGAGATATTAATGAAATAGAAAAATACAAAAATTGCGAGCTGTATGTGCGCCGCGAGGATGCCGTTCCGTTGGAGGAAAATGAGTATTATATTGCAGATGCCATCGGACTGCCTGTGGTGCAGGAGGATGGAAAATGTATTGGCATCCTGGAGGATGTCATGCAGACCGGAGCAAATGATGTGTTTGTTGTGCGTATGGATGACGGGGGGGAATTGCTGATTCCGGTGATTTCTGACTGTGTTTTGGACATGGATTTTGATAATGGCAGAATTACTGTCAGATTAATGAAGGGAATGTTGGATTAAATGAACTTTCATATTATGACATTGTTTCCCGAGATGGTTATAAACGGTCTGTCTGAAAGCATAACCGGGCGTGCCATGGAAAAGGGACTGATTGAAATAAATGCAGTGAATATCAGAGATTTTGCCGGAAACCGCTATGGTCATGTGGATGATTATACCTATGGAGGCGGAGCCGGTATGCTGATGCAGGCGGAACCTGTATACAGGGCGTATCAGTCTATTGTGGACAGGCTTGCGCCTTCTCCGGAAAAAAAACCGAGGGTTATATATATGACACCGCAGGGGCGTACATTTTGTCAAAAGATGGCAGAGGAACTGTCAAAGGAGGAGGATTTGATTCTCCTGTGCGGACATTATGAGGGGATTGACGAGCGGGTATTGGAAATGATTGTGACGGATAATGTGTCAATCGGTGATTTCGTTTTGACGGGCGGAGAGCTGCCTGCCATGATGATTGTGGATGCGGTCAGCCGTCTTGTACCGGGAGTTCTCGGTTCGGATGAGAGTGCGGTATATGAGTCATTTTATGATGGATTGCTGGAATATCCGCAATATACCCGCCCGGAGGAATTTATGGGTAAAAGTGTGCCGGAGGTACTTTTGTCGGGACATCATAAGAATATTGCCGATTGGCGGTTTGAACAAGCTCTGGAGCGTACCAGAAAGCGCAGACCGGATTTATATGAAATATATGAACGGGAGCACAGGGAAGAGCTGGCACGGTATTTTAAGCGGAAGAGGAAAGGATGAAACGGAGGATGCCAAATGCAGTTGAATTGGAACGGGTTTGAGAATCCAGAGATTGTGGAGGTGGCAGACCGGCTGCAGTCACTGAGGGAAAGACGCCGGATATGCCTGTTTGAAATGGATGAGGAGGCATTTTTTCAGAGGTATATTCCGCAGAGAAAAGCAAGGACGCTCGGAAGATTAAAGACGAATCTTCTCCGGCTGGTTTCTCTGACCATGGGGATAATCGGTATTATAGTCTTCGTTTACAGAATGCAATTTGATGGTTTCAGTAGGGCGTCAATCGCACTTTTAATCGGTGCCCTTATGCTGATTTTTTTGCTGCCTGTCTGTCTGGTCGGCTGGGGACGTGAGATCGCTCTGCTGCGATTTTATTATGTGGGAAAGAAAACAGTGTATTATGATTTGGAGCAGACCAGATCCGAATACAGGGTGGAGGAGCTCAAACGGGAAATTGAGGACATCGACATGCAGATGGACGGACTTGAGATACGGTATATACGGCTTAAAGACGAGGAGGAAAGGCAGGCACGTATACGGGCCCAACATATGCTTGAGGAAAAAGAACGTCCGGCAGAGAAAGGCAATGCTGCTCTGCAGATAAAGGAAGGCTTTTCTCTGCGTGAAAATGTGCTGGATGGGATTCAGATTGCAGAGCTTCAGAATTCTTTAGACGCGCATATCAGGGAGGTGAAAGAGAAAATCGGTGAGGAGGAAAGAAAAATACAGCAGTATAAGAAATCTATTGCCGATATTGATTCGGAATATATGCTATCCAAAAGAAGGATAGCGGAGGGCTTGACGATTATAGCCGGCATTGTGCTGTTACAGTTTCTGTCCTTGCAAAAATTCCGGATACTTTTCTGCGTTATCGGGATTGTAATCGCATGCATGTTTTCTGTTGTATTTTACAGAGAATACAGGATTTCAATTTTTGAATACTACTTTGAGCATGAGCCGGGAATGTTTAAGGATTATGCATTTCGCAATGACAGAAGGACGAATGCACAGAAGATTTTGGAGGCACAGAAGGAAATTCGCTGGCTGCGGAAAGAAATACTGTTAATCGAGGAACGGAAAAAAGAAATGGCGGTAGAATGAGATGGAAGAAAATGTAAAAGAAGATATACAAAATATAAATCCTCTGGGAACGGAGGCTGTGTTAAAGCTTTTGCAAAGGTTTACAATCCCGAGTATAATAGCAATGCTGGTCAGTGCGTTGTACAACATTGTTGACCAGTTTTTTATTGGAAGATATGTGGGAGAGTTGGGAAATGCGGCGACAAATATATCATTTCCGCTGTCTATATCCTGTACGGCGATAGCGCTGATGTTTGGTATCGGCGGCGCATCAGCGTTTAATCTGGCAATGGGCAGAGGAGAACGGGAAGAGGCAGGGCATTTTATCGGAAATGCAATTTCGATGATGCTGATTGTCGGAACACTGTTATGTATCGGAACACAGCTCTTTTTAGAGCAGATGCTTATTTTTTTCGGCGCGCCGGATGATGTGCTGCCATTCGCTGTTGTTTATACGAGGATTACTTCGATAGGTTTTCCGTTTCTGATTATCGGAACAGGGGGCGGACATCTGATTCGGGCAGACGGAAGCCCGAAGATGACAATGGTATGTAATATGACGGGAGCCGTGATAAACACGGTGCTGGATTACATTTTCGTGAGCGTATGTGAATGGGGGATGGCCGGCGCTGCATATGCAACGATAATCGGACAGATTTTTGCCGCAGGACTTGCATTTCGATATTTTTTACACTATAAGACTGTGAAGCTGATGCGGAAACATCTGAAGTTAAAGTGTAAAACTGTCGGAAGAGTTATATCCCTGGGGGCGGCACCGTGCAGTAACCAGCTCGCGATGATGATTGTCCAGATTGCGATGAATAAATCCCTGAAATATTATGGCGCGATGTCCTCATACGGGGAAGCGATACCGCTTGCCTGTTCCGGAATTATTTCCAAGGTGAACATGGTGTTCTTTTCCTTCATTATCGGTATATCACAGGGGCTGCAGCCGATTGTAAGCTTCAATTACGGCGCAGGAAAATATGAACGCGTGAAAAAGGCATATTTGACTGCCATATCTGCGGGGGCAGTCCTGTCAGTGACGGCTTTTTGTATGTTTCAGTTCTTTCCGCGGCAGATTATTTCGCTATTCGGGGATGGTTCGGACGCGTATTATGATTTTGCGGTGCGCTATTTCAGGATATTTTTGTTCTTTACATTTTTAAATTTTGCACAGCCGATTACCTCAAATTTTTTTACAGCGATCGGCAAACCGGTAAAGGGTGTTTTTTTATCGCTGACGAGACAGATTTTGTTTTTACTGCCGCTTATCATAATATTGCCGCTTTTTATGCAAATAGACGGAATTCTCTATGCCGGACCTGCGGCTGATATTATTGCGGCTTTGGTAACGGTGATTATGATTACCGTGGAGCTGCGCCACATATAGTATTTTAAAATAGACGATGGTTTCATGAGCATTATATTTCGAAGACCGTTTCATTTTATTGCCTGGGTGAAAAATATATGGTATTATTAGGGCAGCCGAATGAGATATTTCGGTGCTGCTAAGATAATTTTAAAGAAAGGACAGATGACATGAAGAAAAAAAAATTTGCCGTGATATTTATGTTAGCACTTGTATGTGCGGCGGCCGGCTGTGGAAAAAGTGAGGATGACGCGAAAACAAAGCTGCAGCTGGATGTTGTGACTTTTGTAAATGAGTCCCTGCCTGCTATCAGCAGTGACAGAGATAATGCAATTGCAATATACAATTCTTATTTCACTGCCGAGGATGTTGATTTGACGGGCTTTATGGGACAATTGCAGGATGAAGCAATTCCTTATATGGAGACATACATTGCAAATCTGACTGCGGTAGAAACACAGACGGATGAGGTCGCGGCATTAAAGGATTTATGCCTGCAATGTGCAGGGAAACAATGTGATGCAATGAAGATGGTTGTCTCTGCTCTTGAGGAGGAAAATCCGGAATTTCTGACGCAGGCTGAGGTAATGATAACGGAATCAACAAGTTACATGAATCAGTATGAATCGCAGCTCAGACTTCTCGCCATTGATAATGATATCACAATTAACGGCACATTTAATTCCTCTGCTGATACATCGGCTGAGCAGGAGCCGGACGGTATGACAGATGATGCAGGTATCACTGAATAATAAAAGATAAGCGACGGGGTTGTCATGTAAAAATGTCTGACATGGACATGATAATCCCGTTTATTTTGAAACTGCTTTCCGAAATTCACACTTTTAACATAAAGGGTATGTATAATAAAGGTTGATTGCAATAAAATGTTATAATATACCGTATTCAGGAGGAACATATATGGAGAATCTGAAAATTCTTGTAGTAGATGATGAGAGCAGAATGAGAAAGCTGGTTAAGGATTTCCTGACAAAAAATAATTATTCCGTGCTGGAGGCTGCAGATGGTGAAGAGGCAGTCGATGTTTTTATGTCTACAAAAGATATTGCATTGATTATTCTGGACGTTATGATGCCGAAGCTGGATGGATATAGTGTGGCAGAGGAAATCAGAAAGGTGTCGTCTGTACCGATTATTATGCTGACTGCAAAGAGTGATGAGAGGGATGAGCTGAAGGGCTTTGAACTCGGTGTGGATGAGTATATCACAAAGCCGTTCAGCCCGAAGATTCTGGTTGCCAGGGTGGAGGCCGTGCTGAGAAGAAGCAGCAGCGGGGACGCCGGTGATATAATCAGCGCTGCCGGGATAGAAATGGATTTATCAGCACATCAGGTAAAGGTGGATGGGCAGAATATAGAACTCAGCTACAAGGAATTTGAGCTGCTTAATTATTTTCTGGTCAACCAGGGCGTCGCGCTCTCCAGAGAAAAAATCCTGAATAATGTATGGAATTATGATTACTTCGGAGATGCCAGAACTATAGATACGCATGTGAAGAAATTGAGAAGTAAGCTGGGGGAAAAGGGCGAATATATAAAAACCATATGGGGTATGGGATATAAGTTTGAGGTTTAAATAAAGATGAGGCGTTCTATTCGTGCAAAAATTACATTTATGGTGGTTTCGTTTTCATCCTTTATCTGTCTTGCTTCATGGTTGATTTGTAATTATCTGATTTCCGGTATTTTTATCTGGAATCTGAAGAAGAATCTGAGTACAGCTTATGATTCCTGCAACGAACTGTTCAGTAAAAACGGTAACAGCAATGTGGATGAGGGGGATTTGTATGGAAATATTAAAAATCCCGGGGAAGCAGTCGTCCTGATTTTTGATTCGGTGCATGAAAAGATTTATACGACAATCAGTGACGAGAGTCAGATGATGGACAGTCTGAATGAAATGCTGAAATCCATCCGGGAGGCAGGAGACAAGCTCCAATATTCTCCCGGTAATTATGTGATTAAATGGAATCACGATACGCTGATTAACGCTGATTATTATGATTTGATAGGTACTCTGGATAATGGCTATACGATTATTTTAAGAAGTCCTGTTGCCAGAGTTGAATCGACAATGAAAGTGGTAAACACTGTGTTTATCTATATTGCCGTAGGCTTGATTGTATTTGGCTCGATTTTCATTCTGATACTCAGCAATATTTTTTCTGCGCCTTTAAAACGCCTGTGCCATGCTGCAAGGAGGATGACGGAGCTTGATTTTGATGTCAAGGTTCCTGTATTAACCAAGGATGAAATCGGAGAGCTGGGTACCTGCATGAACGAGATGTCCAGAAAGCTGGAATACACGATTTCGGAGCTTAAGGCGGCAAATATAGAGCTGGAACGCGATATTGAGAAGAAGAAGCAGATTGATGAAATGCGCAAGGAATTCCTGTCGCATGTTTCACATGAGCTTAAGACACCGATTGCCTTAATTCAGGGCTACGCGGAGGGTCTGAAGGATAATTTGTTTGATGATCAGGAAAGCAAAGAATTTTACGCGGATGTCATTATAGATGAAGCACATAAAATGAACAGTCTGGTTAAAAAACTTCTTACATTAAACGAGATTGAGTTTGGCGACAGTCCGCTTAAAATCGAGAGATTTGAGCTGGTGAATTTTATAAGGGAGATTATGGACGCGTCAAGAATATTGCTTGACGATACCGGCGCGGAGATTGTATTTGAAGAGGAAGAACCTGTCTATGTGTGGGCAGACGAATATATGATAGAGGAGGTATTTACGAATTATCTTACGAACGCGGTCCATTATGTTTCACAGAACGGAACGATACGGGTATGGTTTGAGCATACGGGAACGGATGTCAGGGTGTGCGTATATAATTCCGGAAATAGAATTGACGACGAGGACATAGACAAGCTTTTTATTAAATTTTATAAGGCTGATAAGGCGAGAACCAGAGAGTATGGGGGCAGCGGAATCGGCTTGTCGATTGTGGCAGCTACCATGGAGGCACACGGCAAGCAGTATGGCGTATATAATGTGGAGGATGGCGTTGTGTTCTACTTTGATTTGGATGCCAATCTGGTGACGCGGACAGATAAACAATAGTGACATAATATACTTGCTGACAGAAAAAAATAGTGGTAAAATTACAGGTGTGTGACGGATACTGATATTTTTTGGAGGTCATGGATACGGATGAAGAAAAAAATACTGTTTGGCTGCATGATTTTTTTCTCGATTTTTTCTGTCGGCTGTGCCGGGACGATTGAGCTAACGGACGAAGAAAATTATATGATTGCAGAATATGCGGCAGAGCTGCTGCTGAAATATGACAGGAATGCCGATTTAAAATATTATGATGCGGAGTATACGGATGCAGCAACCCCGATGGAGCCGGAACAGGAAACGGAGGAGGCTGCGACGGAGGCTGTTACAACGGAAGAAGAAAAAACTGATGTGCAGACAACCGACGAGCAGACGACCGAATCGGTTGTCAATGAGGAGGATGTGTCAGGAATTGAGGCGGATGCAGATTCATCCTTTGATATCGCAGAGTTTGTCGGGGAGGATAGGTTTTCCATCAGCTATGCATATTATATGACTCTTGACAGTTACCCTTCTTATAGTCAGGAGGGCGTATTCATTGAAATTGAAGCGCCTGCCGGGTATAAGCTGCTGGTTGTTAAGTTTGATGTTGAAAATAACACAAATGACGACCAGTATATAGATATGTACAGTAAGGATGTGGAGTATAACATAATCTTGAATAATAATAAAAGCGCAAAACAGATGCTCACGATACTGATGGATGATCTATATACTTATCAGACTACACTTGATGCAAGTATGAGGGCAGAGACAGTGCTGCTTTTTCAGATATCTGAATCAATTGCAGATCAGATAAATGATTTAAAGCTTCGTGTAAGCTATCAGGGTGAAAGCAGGGTTATTCAGCTGACTAAATAGAGGATAAATAGAGGAGGGCATGGTATTTATGGATACTAATATTTTACTGGAAAGCGGAACAAATGAACTTGAGGTACTGGAATTTCTTATAAACGGAAATCACTATGGAATCAATGTAGAAAAGGTAAGAGAAATTTTGCCATATACAGAAATTACGCCCATACCGAATTCGCATCCCTGCATTGAAGGTATATTTATGCCGAGAGGGGACATTATAACGGTCATTGATTTATTTCAGGCGCTGGGATTTTCAAATGATAACAGGGAAAACAACTTTCTGATTGTGACAAACTTTAATAATCTGAATATTGCATTTGACGTAGAATCCGTGCTCGGAATCAACAGGGTGTCATGGTCGGATGTTGTGAAGCCGGATTCTACCGTGAGCGGACCGGGAACAGGAGTTGCGACCGGTATTATCAAGAGCAGCGATAAATTACTCATCATTTTGGATTTTGAACGTATCGTTGAGGGAATATGTCCGGAAACGAGCTTGAAGGTTTCTCAGGTTGACGATCTGAGCGGCAGGGAGAGAAATAATATACCTGTGCTGATTGTGGAGGATTCTCTTATGCTTTGCGAGCTGATTAAGGATTCATTACATACGGCGGGATATGCCAAGCTTACGATAAAAAATAACGGACAGGAAGCGTGGGATTATCTATCGGAGCTCAAACGAAATAACGGTGTTGATTACGGAGCAAAATGCGTAATTACCGATATTGAGATGCCGCAGATGGACGGACATCATTTGATTAAGCTGATTCGTGAGACGGAGGGATTAAAGCATTTGCCGATTATAATATTCTCTTCTCTGATTAATGAGGATATGAAGCGCAAGGGAGAGCTCCTTGGTGCAAATGCACAGATCAGTAAGCCGGAGATTGGAAAGCTTGTCAGTATACTCGATGATCTGGTTGCTGAACAAATATATGGATAAATATATGCCGGCAGGCTGCTGCCGGCATATGCGTTTAAATTAAGAGGTGGAAAGCATGAAATTACAGGATACGGGAAAGACTAAAGAGGAATTGAAGGAGCTGTATAACACTTATTTTTATGAGACATTTAAGCGATTTGATTTCGTGGCAGATCAGGGCGAGGGTTCCTATATCATGGATGAGAACGGCAAAAAATATCTGGATTTTATGGCAGGGATTGCCGTAAATTCAGCCGGACATTGTAATAAAAGGGTTATACAGGCCATTATGGATCAGTGCCGGTCAATGATGCACGCATCAAACTATTGCTATACCGTTCCGCAGGCTATGGCAGCAGAGCTGATATGTAAATCAATCGGTATGGAGAAAATATATTTTCAAAATTCAGGCGCAGAGGCAAATGAGGTTATGATAAAGCTTGCACGAAAATACGGCAAGGATAATTTCGGATCTGAACGTTACCATATTGTGACAGCGTACAACAGCTTCCATGGAAGAACTCTGGCAACCCTTGCAGCGACAGGACAGCCGGGCTCCGCAATCCAGAAAAATTATGATCCGATGATTCCGGGATTTTCGTATGCGGAATTCAATAATCTTGCATCCTTTGAGGCTGCATGTACAGAGAATACAATTGCTGTTATGGTTGAACCCGTGCAGGGCGAGGGTGGAGTTATTCCAGCTGCACAGGAATTTCTTCAGGGCCTGCGGAGGCTGTGTGATGAGAGAAATATGCTCCTGTTGTTTGATGAGGTTCAGACCGGCTGGGGACGTACGGGAAGTTTGATGGCTTATATGGGATATGGCGTGAAACCGGATGCAGTCAGCATGGCGAAGGCGATGGGGGGCGGTATGCCGATTGGAGCTATGTGTACCAGCAGTAGGCTTGCGCTTACATTCGGCCCGGGTGCGCACGGCAGTACATTTGCAGGAAACCCTGTAGCATGTGCCGCTTCTTATGCACAGGTTAAAGAAATTATGGAAAATCATCTGCCGGAAAATTCAGATAAGATGGGGATTTATTTCAGAAAAAAGCTGGAACAGCTGCCTGATGTAAAGGAAGTGCGCGGCAGGGGACTGATGATTGGTGTGGAATTCAATCATGATATTGCCACGGATGTGAAATATAATGCGGCAGACGCCGGACTGCTTATTACGGCCGTGCGTCCTGCGGTTATCAGACTGGTACCGCCGCTTAATATTACGGAGGCGGACTGTAATCAGGCGTTTGAGATATTGTATAGTGTGATATCGGACTTAATGAATAAGCATGAGGTGAGATAGGAATGGAAAGAAAAAACGCATGGACGACATATGAGGATAAGGATATTCAGGAGCTTGACAAAGTATGTGACGGGTATCGTGCATTTTTGGATGCCGGAAAGACAGAGAGGGAATGCGTGAAAGAGATTGTGCGTATGGCAGAGGACAAGGGCTATCGCAATCTGGTTGATATGGCAAAGCAGGGCGGTAAGCTCCAAGCCGGTGATAAGGTATACCATGTATGCATGGATAAAACTGTTGCAATGTATAACATAGGAACTGACCGCCTGGAGCAGGGCATGAACATTCTGGGAGCCCATATTGATTCTCCGCGTATGGATGTAAAACAGAATCCTCTGTATGAAAACGGGGATTTTGCATATCTGGATACGCATTATTATGGCGGAATTAAGAAATATCAATGGGTTGCACTGCCGCTTGCCATACATGGCGTGGTCTGTAAGAAGGACGGAAACGTGATTGATATTTCCATTGGCGAGAAGGCCGGGGATCCGGTTTTCTGTGTATCGGATTTATTGATTCATCTTGCAGGTGAGCAGATGGAGAAAAAAGCAAACAAGGTCATTGAGGGAGAGAATCTGGATATTCTTTTCGGCAGTAAAAAATTGGCAGGTCAGGATAAGGATGCTGTGAAAAACGGGATATTAGACCTGTTGAAAAAACAGTATGATATAGAGGAAGAGGATTTTATATCCGCGGAGCTTGAGGTGGTTCCGGCAGGGGCTGCCAGAGAGGCGGGGATAGACAGAAGCATGATTATGGCATATGGACAGGATGACAGAGTGTGCGCTTATACGTCCCTTCAGGCTATGCTTGCGGTTGATTTCGTGAAAAGAACAACCTGCTGTCTGCTCACTGATAAGGAAGAGATAGGCAGCGTGGGTGCGACGGGCATGCGCTCAAGATTTTTTGAGAATTCGGTTGCGGAGCTTATGAATATGCTGGGACAGTTCAATGAGCTGTCGCTGAGAAGATGTCTGGCATCCTCGTGTATGCTGTCGTCGGATGTAAATGCAGCGTATGATCCCCTGTTTGCAAGTGCATTTGATAAGAATAACGCATCATATTTTGGAAGAGGGATGGTTTTCAGCAAGTTTACCGGCTCAAAAGGCAAGTCGGGTTCAAATGATGCAAATGCGGAATATATTGCCAGAATAAGAAAGATGATGGATGAAAGCGATATATGTTATCAGACGGCCGAGCTGGGGAAGGTTGACGTGGGCGGCGGAGGTACCATTGCATATATTCTGTCTCTGTATGGTATGGAGGTTATAGATTGCGGCGTCGCCGTGCTTAACATGCATGCTCCGTGGGAGGTAACGTCCAAGGCCGATATCTATGAAACATTGAAAGGATATAAGGTATTTCTGAGAGAGGCATAATCATCTATGAGCAAGAATAGAACATGGACGAGAATAATGGCATTTATGATGGCATCCCTTATGGTATGCCTTTTTCTCGTGCCTGTGAAAAATATCATCGCAAAGGATACCTTTACGGCACAGTTTGTTCAGACAGTATATAATCAAAAGAACGGTATAGGCAGCAATGAAGTGAATTGCCTGTATCAGTCAACCAGCGGCTATATCTGGGTTGGTACCGATGGAGGACTGTATCGGTCGGATGGCGCGGAATTTCAGAGCATTAACCTGTGGGATACGGACAGACCGGACGTTTATTCCATTAATTGTATTATTCAGGATACACAGGGGAGAATCTGGATTGGAACGGATAATTACGGATTATTTTGCATCGGGCATGGTGAGACTTATCATTTTCAGGATGAGTATTACAACGGAATTAAATCCATTTACGATATATGTCAGACTGATGACGGAACGATATATGTTGCGGCATCCCAGGGACTTTATATATGTGAGATGGGGGATGACCAGGTTATGCATTTAAATGTGCATCCCGATGCTGCATTAAACGGCTTGGATATCAAAGACATAGAAGCGAAGGATGACAGCGTGTGGGTGCTGGATTCCAATAACAGGATTCATATTGTGAATTGTACTGAGGTACAGTATACAATCAATACATCAGATACGATTAGTGATGAGCTCACATGTGTTAAGCGGATTGGAAATGAAGTATATGTCGGAGGTACGGGACGGGAAATATTGTGCTTTAGAAGCCGTGCTTCGTTCTCAAAGCTTACGGTAGGTGTCGAGGGCATCAATGGCATGATGACCGATTCGAATGGATATCTCTGGATATGGGCTGATAACGGAATAGGCTATATGGACTCCTCGGACAGCTTTGTAAAGGTCAACGACTGTGAAATAGACAGCTATCTGTCAGATATGATACAGGATTATGAGGGAAATTACTGGATTGCGTCGAACAGGCTGGGACTGCTCCTGCTCAGCAGGAGTAAATTCATAGATTATAATATGTATACGGGCATGCAGGAAACCATGGTGAATACGGTGTACACATATCAGGGTATGAAGTACATCGGTTCTGATGCCGGAATCATAATATATGACAATGCGGGTGAGCGTCTTAATAATGAATTGACGGATATGCTGAGCGGAGTCAGCGTCAGGTATATAACAAGTGATACCAAAGGAAACCTCTGGATCAGTACATACAGAAAGTACGGATTAGTTAAGGTTGAGCCGGATGGGACTATTACGAATTACGGACGTGGATTTGATCTGCCGGGCTTATCCATAAATTGCACGTTGGAGCTGAGCAACGGAATGATTGCGGCTGCAACGGACGACGGAATTGCCGTCATGGATAAGGCAGGTAATGTAAAATATACCATTGCTGAGGAGGAGGGACTTCTTTACTCAAATGTAACCTGTCTGTATCAGGATGAGGATAATAAGCTGTATGCAGGAACGGATGGCGGAGGTATCTACGTTATTGTGCCCGGCGAAGATGCAGAAATAGAAAATTATGATGTTGATGACGGTTTAAATTCCAATGTAGTTACTTCCATTGAAGCGGGAGAACAGGGCCTGTGGATAGGGACAGACAATGGCTTGTGTTTTTATAATGAATCTTTTCGCAGTATCAGTAATATTGAGTATTCAAACAGTATTTATGATGTGTTGATAAAGGACGAGGCTGTATGGATAATCGGTTCCATGGGGGTGTTATGCTCCACGGAGGATGAGCTTTTGGGCAACCAAGGCCTGTCGGGGCGATATTTGGATGTAAACGATGGGTTATCAAAAACAATCAACACAATGGGAAATTGTTATATTGATGAGAATAATTTACTGTATGTATGCTGTGATACCGGTATATGCATTCTTGATACAGCACATATTGTGTATAATGAGGTTCCCCCGAAAATCAGGGTGACAGCCGTGGATGTGGATGGTGTGACCTATGAATTTGATGATTTGGCTGACGGGCTCAAGATAAAAAGTGATGTATCAAGAATTACAATTGATTTTGCCGTGTTCAGTTACAGTAATCGGGGTGATATACAGGTAGAGTATTCGCTGAAAGGCTTTGATGAGGAGCCGATTGTCATAAGCGGTCTTGATGTGATGGAGGCTGTATACACGAATTTGGACGGCGGAACCTATGAGTTTACAATCAGCGCGCACAATGGTGACGGAACCATGTGTGAGAGCGAGGTTTCGTTTACGATTGAAAAGGAAAACAGCTTTTTTGAAAATCCTTCAGCCAGAATCATAATGCTTGTTGTGATTATTCTTACGGTTGTAGCTGCGATATTTGCAATTCTGCGCGTCAGAAAAATGCTGCGGAGAAACAGTACGGCGCTTGAGCGGCTATCCAGAGAGCATGAGGAGGCAATCAAATCAAGCAGTGCAAAAAATGACTATCTTGCCAATATGAGTAATGAGATAAAAACGCCGATTAATGCGATGATGGTGAAAGCGGATGAACTGCTGCATGTCTTTGAAAATGACGAGGAAAATCAGTCTAAAATTCAAAGCATATATGATATCGGAAAAGGGATTATCAATAAGGTTGATGATATAATTCTGCTTGCAAAGATTGAGGCAGGAAAGGTGGTTGCCGAAGAGGCCACATACTCGATTTCCAATATGATTTATGAGCTCGCCGAAAAAAACAGAGGGCGTATCGGAGATAAACCGGTTAAATTTTTTGTCGAGCTGGGTGAAATTATATCGGACCATGTGATGGGTGACAGTAAAAAAATATCCGATATTATAGACCGTATTTTGGACAATGCCATAAAATATACAAAAGAGGGCTCCGTCACCTTATCGGTCGACTGCTATGAATATACAGATAAGTCCCACCGTGATATGATGAATGTTGTATTTACCGTTTCTGATACGGGAATCGGTATACAGGAGGACAGACTTGGCAGCCTGTTTGAGGTATATAATATCGTTGATAATGCGAAGAGCGGTATTCACGCCGGCAATGGTGTGGGACTTGCTATCGCCAAGGGTTATGCGGATTTGGTTCACGGTGAAATTGAGGTGGAGAGTGTGTATGGCTCGGGTACTATTTTTTCTCTGTCCGTGATTCAGAAAATTGTCGATAAAAATGCGTCGAATCATACGATAGCAAAGATTGAGGGAACAGTATCAAAGGAAATTGCCGACAAGCTGTGGCTGCCTGATGTAAATGCACTTCTGGTGGATGATGACGATGTAAGCAGAGAAGTGTCTGCAAAGGTGTTGGAGCAGTTTGAGATGAAGGTGGATGTGGCATCATCCGGTGTCGGGGCAATTGATATGGTCATGAATCATACGTATGATGTTGTATTTATGGACCTGTCCATGCCGATTATGAATGGTATAGATGCTATGCGGGAAATTCGGGAGATTGAGGGGGATGTCTATGCATACCTGCCGATTATTGCGATGGATACAAATGCAATCGAGGAAAATAAAGAACGATTATTGGGGGAGGGTTTTACCGATAGTCTGCTCAAACCGATTGAGCGTCAAAGAATAGCCGCTATTTTGCGCGACTGCCTGCCGGAGAACAAAATCAGAGAAAAGTCCAGTGATATAGAACAATATATTGCGGGCTCAAGATATGGAGAGGGCCTTGAGAGGCTCAAGCTTTATATTGATGTGGGTGGAACAATTGAAAAGATTGGCGGCAGTATAGATGTCTACAACAAGCTTATTATGACATACTATAACCAGAATTCCGCTGCGGTTGAGGAATTGTATGAAAAGCTGGGAAAGGATGCAAGGGGCTTTAAGGCCAAAATACATGCTATTCGAATAAACAGTGCCGGCATAGGAGCAGGCAGCCTGTCAAAAGCGGCTTCAAAGCTGGAGGCTGCTATCAATATCGGAAATCGGGATTATGTCAAGGATAATCTGGAGGATTTTACGGATCAGCTGATGGATGTGCTTTTGGCCGTTGAGGAATATACCTCATATATGGACAGTGTTTCGGGATTCTCCGATGAGGAATATGCCGCAAAGAAAGCAAAGGAGAGGGAACAGCAGGAGGAATCGGAGGAGAAGATAAATACGATACCGCTGGACATATTGGAAACAATTAAATATGATGCGCTTGAAGGAGCGTATGACAGCGTGGAGAAGAATATGCAGGTCCTGCTCAAAGAAAAATATACCGGTGAAGACAATGAATTTCTTGTTGTACTCAGTCAGGCTGTAAGGGATAGAAATATTCCGGTTATTGATGAACTGATAACGACATATTTTGATCTCAAGGTATAAAAATCTGAAATTATATTTTTCCAAAGAAAATGATAAGATAATATGGCATATATAGATACATGCTCAGCAGGAATTTCCATCATGCCCGTTTCATTTATAGAATCCAAAAAATCTCTCATTATTAATTATCCTTTGGAGTTTATTTCATTGACTGTACACTAAAGAGGAAGAAATGTCAATATGTAAGGCAAAGGAATTAATTTCGCTGTAACCTTTCCTCCCGTCAAAACAGTTCTTTTTTACATCC
>CAYOOW010000016.1:48936-65873 GCA_964405715.1 uncultured Bacteroides sp. | reverse complement strand
GTGGCTCAGCTTGGTAGAGCGCTGCGTTCGGGACGCAGAGGTCGCAGGTTCGAATCCTGTCGCATCGATTACGCTTCTGTGGCTCAGTTGGTAGAGCAATTGATTCGTAATCAATAGGTCGTCGGTTCGAGTCCGATCAGAAGCTTGAAGTAGGAGTTACGGGATAGCTCCTATTTTTTTATTGTCTTTTTATATAAATTGAGAGATAATAGCAACAGAAAAGATGGGCGGTAACAGAGATGTCTGATAGAAGAAAAAGACAAATGCATAATCACGGACGTGAGATTCGTTTTGATAAGCTGGACAATACGGCGAATCTGTTTCCTGTGATAGCCAGAGAAGGAATGAGCAATGTATATCGTGTGTCAGTCACGCTGAAGGAGGAGATTGAACCCGAGCTGCTGCAACAGGCCTTGGAACAGGTATTGCCGTTTTTTGATGTGTTCCGTGTGAGAATGCGCCGCGGGATATTCTGGTATTATTTTGAGACAAACAGGAATCCTGTGCCTAGGGTACAGGAGGAAAATATGTATCCGTGTATGTATATCAATGCATATGAGAATCGCGAATATCAGTTTCGGATGACGTACTATAGAAACAGAATTAACCTCGAAGTATTTCATGCGCTGACAGACGGTAATGGGGCACTCTCATTTTTGAAGGAGGTCACATATCAGTATCTTCGACATAAATATCCGAAGTTAAAGACACAGGCTATGGACACATTAGAGACAGGTACATCCTTGGACAGGGAGGACAGCTATGTCAAGAATTATAAGCGGAGCGCCAAAAAGGCTTATAAGACGGAGAAGGCGGTCATTGTTAAAGGTGAAAGACTGCCTGTAAATCAGCTTGGAATCATACATGGATATATCTGTCTGGCAGATATCAAGCGGGTGGCGAAAAGCTATGGCGTGACGATTAATCAATATCTGACAGGTGTATTTATATGGTCGGTCTATCACGCGTATTTGAAGGAGGAACCATGCGGTAAACCAATCAGTGTATGCGTTCCGGTCAATTTGAGACCGTATTTTGAATCAGATACGACAAAGAATTTTTTTGTGATTGTGTCGGCGTCATTTAAGCCTGTAAAAGAAAGCTATACCTATGAGGAGGTACTCGGGGCGGTGGCAGAAAGCCTGCGCGAGCAGATTACAAGGGATAATCTGGAACGCCTTTTCTCGTACAACGTGTCAAACGAAAAAAACAAAGTGCTGCGGGCTGTTCCGCTTTTTATAAAAAATATTGCGATGAAACGGATATATCGGACCTCAGCGAGGGCGAATACTTCTACGATAACGAATCTTGGTACGGTTCAGGTGCCCGAGATGTATCAGGATTATATAGATAAGTTTTATGCTGTGTTGTCAATGTCACAGGGACAAAATATAAAGGGTGCAGTCTGTTCCTATGGAAATACACTGGTGCTTTCATTCAGTGCAGGTTTTCGGGAGACTGATATTCAGAAAACATTTTTCCGAAAGCTGACTGAAGACGGGATTGAGGTTTCCATAGAAACAAATGGGGTATATTATGAGTAAATGTATTCGATGTAAAATAGATATACTGGATGATACGATGATGTGTCCGCTGTGCAGGGGAGTTGTGCAAAAAGAACCTGATGTAAGACAGGCGGATTCCATATCGGTTGAGCAGGAGGACAGAGAGAGATATCAACATCATTCCCTTTCGGTCAGCTATCCGGATATTTATCCGGCAATCAGAAGGATGCAGTTTGTAAAAAAGCTGTCAATATTTGTTGCGGTATTGGCAGAGTGTGTTTTGCTTTTGGTGAACTATCTGACGTACAACGGCGTAAAATGGTCTTTTGTCACAGGGGTGGGACTTGCGTATGCGTGTTTCACGCTCATGTATTCCTTCGAGCATAACAAGAGTATACAGAGAAAGCTGCTTGTTCAGCTTGTGCTTGCCTTTGCGGCATTTGTATTGATAGATGCAACAATCGGATATAAGGGATGGTCGATGACGCTTGCAATTCCGACCGCTGTGATGGTCGTGGAGCTTACCGTAATTGTGCTTATGATTGTCAACAATAAAAACTGGCAGAACTATATACTGACATCAATTGCGCTTTTTCTGATAAGCATAGTGATGGTGGTGCTGTCCTTGTTTGGCATAATAGCTTTCAACCTTTTATCAATTATTGCGGCGGCCGCAACCGGACTTTTGGTTCTGGGGACGCTGGTATTTGGCGATAAGCGTGCGGAAAATGAGCTGCGCAGAAGATTTCATGTATAGCACATAGCGGGTATTATGCAGAAAACGGAGAGTAACAGGTAAAAATGATAGAGAATAAGATTATACCGGAAGATAGAGGAAAGACAGATGGAGAGCATGCGGAGCAGGATACATTGAGCAGACGCAGCAGACTTGTCAGGGAGCTTGTATCGGAATTTAACCAGCACACATATTTGAAGAGCATTTTTATTGACGGGAACAGAGGGAAGAGTGAGATTGATAAACCATTCCGATATCCCGAGCATGTGGAGACAACAAGATACCACATGCCGGAATTTGAGATGGAGCTTTTATCATGGAAGGAATCGTGCAGCCCGTGGGTTATTCTGCAGCTGCATGGAGGCGGTTATGTCGGTGCCTTGAAGAACGGCTACAGAACGATGGCGGGATTATATGCGGAGGTCGGGAAAGGCGCGAAGGTGCTCACAATCGACTACAGGGTGGCGCCTGAGCATCCGTTTCCGGCTGCGCTTATGGATGCCTGTGCCGCATATCGGTGGCTGCTGGAACAGGGATATGACCATAGACAGATTATTTTGGGCGGGGATTCTGCGGGAGGCGGACTTGCAATGGCTCTGTGCCATTATCTGAAGGATTGTGAACTGGAACTGCCGGTCGGAATTGTCGCCATGTCGCCGTGGACGGACCTGACGGCGAGCGGAAGCTCTTATAAGGATAATTATGAGATTGATCCGGTATTTGGGTGCGGAGGAGACGGTCTCATTCATGACTCGGCATATATCGGAGACAATGATGCAAGGAATCCGTATATTTCTCCGCTTTTTGGAGATTTTGCCGGCTTTCCGCCCATGCTGATACAGGTTGGAACCTGTGAGATGCTTTTATCAGATTCGGAGCTTGTCGCGAAGAAAGCGATAGAGGCAGGCGTGAAGGTACGCCTGTCAAAATATGAGGGCATGTTCCATGTATTCCAGATGGCGGCGAAACTTATGCCGGAATCAGGAAAGGCATGGGCTGAGGTCGGAAAATTTATTGAACTGCTTGGACGATGATTGGAGATGGTGATATGATAATCGGATTGGCACAGACGCATATTGTATGGGAGAATAAGAGCTGCAATATGAAAAAACTGCGGGGCTGTCTGGACGCATTTGTCAGATATTTAAAAACGTCGGGCGCATGGAATCAGGAAAAGCGTGAGAACAGTATCCTGCTGTTTCCGGAAATGTCTCTGACAGGTTTTTCCATGCGTACAGATATCACGGCAGAGTCTGAAAATGAAAGAGAGACCGTCCATATGTGTGAGGCGCTTGCGCGGTCGTACGGAGTATCTCTCGGTATAGGATGGACCGGACGAAAGAAAGATACGGAATTATGTGAAAATCATTATTCGGTCATCTCACCTGACGAGGGAGAAATCCTTGATTATGTGAAGATACATCCGTTTGCGTATAGCGGTGAGGACCGGTTTTTTACCGGGGGCAGCAGTCTGCCTGTCTGCCGGCTGTACGATATGCATTTGGGGGCGGCGGTTTGTTTTGACCTCAGATTTCCTGAGGTGTTTCAGATATTGTCAGACAGGGCGGATATGATTGTGGTCCCTGCCAACTGGCCGGAGCGGAGAAACGCGCACTGGAAAGCGTTGCTTGCTGCCAGAGCGATAGAAAATCAATGCTATATAGCGGGCGTGAATTGCTGCGGTCTTATGGACGGGCAGTATTATTCCGGCGATTCCTGTCTGTATGCGCCGGACGGGAGCTGCATGAAGCCGGTAAATGTGATTGACAGATGTGAATTGATGAAAGGGATTTGTCAGGATGAGCACAATTCGGACAGTGCATACATAGAGGAGGAACGGGTATTTGTTTATGACGCCGGAGACTGTGTGGAATTTGTGGATTCGGTCAGAAAGACGTTCCCTGTCAAGCCGGCGCGCCGGATAAAGCTGTATCGGGAGCTTATGTAGCAAGTATATCTTGTTTGCGAATGATTCATTTAAAATCTTAAACAAATCTTAAATATTATCCCACTTTTATCTTAATATTTTTTTTGCCATAATAATCCCAGGGAGGTAAGGGAGACATGTATAACATTCTGATATGTGATGATGAAAAGGATATCGTGGAGGCACTGAGTATTTATTTGTCAAGCGAGGGCTATAACATTTTGAAGGCATATAATGGTATGGAGGCTGTGGATATGGTTACGCGCGAGACCGTACATCTGATTCTGCTTGATATCATGATGCCGCAGATGGACGGCATTGCCGCAATGGCAAAAATACGCTCGATATCCAATACCCCTGTTATCCTTCTCACGGCAAAAAGTGAGGATACAGATAAGGTTCTGGGACTCAATGTGGGTGCCGATGACTATGTGACAAAACCGTTTAACCCTGTGGAGCTGATTGCCAGGGTTAAGGCACAGCTCAGACGATATATGATGCTGGGAGGTGGCTGCGCGGAACAGACGTCGGACAGACTGGTCATGGGAGGAATAGAGCTGGATGACAAGGCAAAGACGGTCATGGTAGATGGCGAGAACGTCAGTCTCACACCGACGGAGTTTCATATTCTGAAACTTTTTATGGAGAATCCGGGTGAGGTTTTTGCACCCAAGGATATCTATAGAAGGGTCTGGGAGGATGCACCGATAGGTTCTGAGGGCACAGTGGCAGTACATATCAGACATTTAAGGGAAAAGATTGAGATAAACCCGTCTGATCCGAGACACCTGAAGGTAGTCTGGGGACAGGGGTACAAGATGGAATAAGTGAGGGATAAGCTATGGATAGATTGATGAAAAATGCCGGACTGAAATGTGCGGCAGCTATTGTGCTTTCGGTTTCGCTCGTGGCGTTGGCGGTATCGTCTGTGCTGGGACTCTGTTTCTTTAACGAAGGCGAGGGGGGACGAGAGAAACTGTACAGGGGGCGCGTGGAAAGTATTGCATGGAATTATCATACTCAGGCATTGGACTATTATAAGACAATGGTTGACTTGATTGATGCGGGCAGCGACGAGACGGAGCTCGAGCAGGAACTCAGACATTATAAGAATATGTTTTCTGAGGAAAACTGTAATTATGCATTTGACATCACTCCGGTCGACGAGCCGGATAAGGAAAGGTGGCCGTCGCTGTCCAACTATAGCTGTGATGATTACCAGTACAGCCAATCGTGGCGTGATGAGGTCGTGCTTGACGCAGATTATGAAGAATTCGTATATCCCGTTCATAGATGGTATATCGAGATGAATGCGCAGAAGGATACAAATCCGGAATGGGATTCTGATGTCAGCTCTTGGTATTATGCTTATCTGGATGATGATGGAGATATATGGATTACAAATGATGAGTTTCGATATAATTTGTCTGCGGATGACGGTTATCAGAAAGCATGGGAAGAATTTTGTGCGAAATATGGCGACAACAAGGAGATTTATGTGGATAGCATCGGATATGACGTAAATGAAGACATTGTTTATCAGGATGTAACCATATCGGAGACGATAATGGTCGATATAGATGAGTATGTCAAGTCTGAATTTACTGCATTCGATGACTTTTATAATTCTCTTTTTCTGCGCTATATGGATGTGCTGATTGATGCGACGGTTCCTGTTTTTGTGGTATCGCTTTTTTTTGTTGCTTTGTGCAGTGTTTATCTTGTTGCTGCGGCAGGTCACAGAAAATGCCGGGATGAGATTGTGCTCAATGGATTTGACAGAATACCGTTTGATATAATTTGTGCTGTTTTTTGTCTGGGATGCATGGGAATGATTATTGTATTGGATGGAGTCATTTATTCCTATTATTCCGTGTTGCAGATTGGGCTTGGGATTGTGAGCTGTGTGGGATGCCCGATATTGTTTTCTGTGATTTTGATGACAACCGCAACCCGTATCAAGGTATCCGGATGGGGAATGTTTCGGAATACAGTTATCTGGAGATTGTGCCTTGCTGCATGGCGTCTGTTGAAATGGATATGGAGCAAGTTTGTTTCTGGCGTAAGCTATCTGATTCGCCATATGAATCTGTACTGGAAGTATGTGGGTGTTCTGCTGCTTTTCGGACTGATTGAGTTCTTTGCGGCGGCAACGGGAAGTATGGGTGCGGTTGTACTCATAGGTGTGATTGAGCTTCTTTGCCTGTGCATGATTGTTATCAGGGCATTGGTTGATATGAATCGTTTGAAAAAAGGCGCTGAGGAGCTTGCGGCGGGCAATACCGACTATGAAATCGACACATCGCAGATGATGTGGGAATTCCGCAATCACGGGGAAAATCTGAATCGTATAAAGGACGGAATACAGGTGGCTGTTGAGGAGCGCATGAAAAGCGAGCGTATGAAGACGGAGCTTATTACCAACGTGTCACACGATATCAAGACGCCGCTTACATCGATTATCAGTTATGTCGATTTGCTGAAAAAGGAAAAAATGGACAATCAGACTGCGCTTGAATATGTGGATGTCCTGGAGCGTCAGTCTGCCAGGCTCAAAAAGCTGATTCAGGACCTGATTGACGCCTCCAAAGCATCGACAGGAAATCTGGCTGTTCATATGGAGGAGACGGACATACGCGTACTGCTCGAGCAGGCGATGGGGGAATTTGCGGAAAAGATGGAAAAACGCGCGCTGCGGACAGTCATCACATACAATACGGATCCTGTGACTGCCATGGCGGATGGGCAGCATCTGTGGAGAATTTTTCAAAATATTATTAATAATATCGCAAAATATGCACAGGATAATACCAGAGTGTATATTGATGTGGATGGGGAAATCACTCAGCAGGATGAGGGCGGCATAGTAAAACGAAGCAATTTATTAAAGGTAACGTTTAAAAATATTTCCAAAGACGAGCTTAATATGTCGGGAGATGAACTGATGGAGCGGTTTGTCAGAGGTGACAGTTCAAGAAATACGGAAGGGAGCGGACTGGGACTTTCTATTGCCAGAAGTCTGGCAGAGCTCCAAGGTGGAAATTTGGAAATAATTGTTGACGGAGACTTGTTTAAGGTTGTATTATTGCTTGTAAGGGCCTAAATTTAACGAGGGCTTAATCTATATTTAATATTAAGGAGAAACATATGGATATCTTTGACGTGTTGTCGATGATAGGCGGATTATCTCTCTTTTTGTATGGTATGCACGTTATGGGAGACGCTCTTGCCAAGATGTCAGGCGGTAAATTAGAGAAAGTCCTTGAGAAGCTTACAAGCAAACGGATTATGGCGGTATTGCTCGGTGCAGGCGTGACTGCGGTGATACAATCTTCTTCCGCAACAACGGTTATGGTGGTCGGTTTTGTAAATTCGGGCATCATGAAACTGAATCAGGCTGTCGGAATTATAATGGGGGCCAATGTAGGTACTACAGCAACCTCATGGCTGCTCAGTTTGACCGGAATTGACGGAGGAAACCTTTTCCTTGAATTATTGAAACCCTCCTCCTTCACGCCGGTATTGGCGGTGATAGGTGTTGTTCTTCTGATATTCTGTAAAAGCGAGACAAAGAATAATATAGGAACAATATTATTGGGATTTGCAGTGCTGATGTTCGGAATGGAGACAATGAGCGATGCGGTGGCGCCTCTTGCGGATGTTCCCGCGTTTACCAATATCCTCACGATGTTCAGAAATCCGATTTTGGGCATGCTGGCCGGACTTGTCCTGACGGCAGTCATCCAGTCCTCATCAGCGTCGGTCGGTATTTTACAGGCACTCTGTATCACAGGGGCAATTACCTATGCCAATGCAATCCCGATTATTATGGGACAGAACATAGGCACATGTATCACTGCGGCGCTGTCTGCGGTTGGTGCAAGCAAGGATGCCAAGAGAGCGGCGGCTGTGCATTTTTATTTTAATGTACTCGGAACTGCTATATTTATGACACTGTTTTATACACTCAATGCGTTTATACATTGGGATTTTGTAAATGATGTTGCCAATCCGGCTGGAATAGCGGTTGTACATTCGGTATTTAATATTCTTGCAACACTGATTCTTCTTCCTGTGTCGAATGTGCTGGAGTTTTTGGCGGTTAAGACCATCAGGGATAAGAATGATGAGGAAGAGGAAACGGAGGAGAGAGACAATGTGCTTCAGCTGCTTGATCCTCTTTTCCTGGAGAAACCGGGTTTTGCGGTTATGCAGACAAAAAAGGTGGCTGCACATATGGCGAATATAACGCGGAATGCTGTGCTTGAGGCGGTGTCTTTGCTCGGTGAATACAATGAGGAACGCGCAGAGCATATTGTTCAGGTTGAAGAGCTGGTTGACCAGTATGAGGATGCGCTCGGCACTTATCTTTTACGTCTCAGCAGCAAGGACCTTTCCAAGGATGACAGCCACGTTGTATCCATACTGCTGCACAGCATCGGGGATATTGAGAGAATATCTGATCTTGCAGTGGATATCATGCTCGGCATCAGAGATATGCATAACAAGGAACAGAGCTTCTCAAAGAAAGCGATGGAGGAGCTTGCGGTGTACAGTGAGGCATTGCACGCAATTCTTGATATGACGATGTCGGCATTACAGAAGAATGATTATGAGCAGGCGGCAATGGTTCAGCCGATGGAAGAGCTGATAGATGACTTGAACAAGGAGCTGAAAAAGCGGCACGTGAAACGTCTTAGAAAAGGCAAATGTACGATTGAACTGGGACTCAGTTTGTCAGATATCTCTGATACCTATGAGCGTATCTCTGACCATTGCTCTAATATAGCCGTATCCCTGATACAGGCGGATGATGATGAGATGGACGGTCATGGATATCGCAGAGGTATCAAGGAGGACGATACGGAGTGGTACAACGAGAAATATAGTGAATTTGAGAAAATATATATGCTTCCGTAGTGGAGCAGTCAAGCGAGCATCCCAAAGTTTGTGTGAACTTTGGGATGTTCGTTATTATCATATAATCAATTCCTGCCACTTTCCCCTATCATTATTTTTATTCACTTTTCTTATATTAAAATCCTTCCAGAAATTCTATAAATCCTTCCAGAAACTCAGCAAAATCACCTTTATTCTCATATTTTCCATGGTCTTCAATGAATATCTTCCCTGTAGTTTTTGACATACAGATTGTGGTACCGTCACCAATCATTTCTCCCATAGCAATATAATCTGGTTCTAAATGTTCAGCATTTATTTTCAAGTCCGTTAATCCATAAATAATCTCGCTGGCACCAAAAACACAAATACCATTTGCAAAACCAAGAAACTGCTTATATGTGTCCGGGAGCAACATATTATTCTCCTGTTCCCAGGTGGCTATTTCTTCTATCGTTGCGGGATTGTTCAACTTGGTATTTTTATATCCGTATGAAGGTGCTTTTTCTTCACACAAATCCACTAACTTTAAAAGAGCTTTTGACAATGGATTACTCTTTGCCAGTTTATATTCTTTTTCGTAGTGTCTTTTAAATCTTGACAGCAACCCTTTGTGAGAACTCTTCATTAAATCCCTTATACATTCGTTTCCATGCTCACTTTCATATGCGTCAAAAAATGCTTTTCGTGTCGCCTGATTTCTATAATACTCCATTCCACTTTCAAAAAGAGACCACCATTCTTTTATCAAACCGGCTCTGTATTCTAAAACAAAACTTCCGTCTATATTCTGGCGACGACTTTCTATCTCTACAATTTCTTTGGTATCTAGGATAATAGCAATGAACTTACTGTAATCCCATGTCTGGCTACATGAACTATCTGCGGTTTCATTAAGACCGGTAATAAATAAATTTTTATTCTGCACACCGTAAGCACAATTAAGCTCTGCCACGCACTCTTTTACAGTTTCATCATCATTGTATTTGTTTCGATACCATAAAACAATCTGTCGGAGATGCTCCTCCGGTGTAAGCACAAACTCAAACCCTTCCATATTCTCTATAGGTGACAACTCACGCATTATTCCTCGCATTTCGGCACATTTGCCAATAAACTGACTATATGCATCATTTTTAGCTAGTTCATCTTCAGAGAATTTCTCGGAATAGTATTTTGATGTCATTTGCAACAATTCTTCAATTACAAAAGGATTTTTCGACTGTCTAAAATAAGAAGTAAAGCTTGGAATCTGCGCTTCAAATCCTTCTTCTCCACTATCAAAAAGAGTTTTGCATGCACTGATATAGTTTTCTGCTAACAATTCAGCATCGGCTCCAAGAAAATAACCGCAACAACTATTAACATGCTTTAACTTGTCGTATGCATTTTCCAGTTCTCCACCTGCAATACCTTTTAAAATTTCATTGCATTCTTCAACTACCCATTCTTTCACTTTTCTATGGGTGGCAAATTTTTTATAAGCCTGTATCGTTTCTTCCGTATACTCTTCTTTTAAAGTGTGATAAGACCTGAAGAACAGTTCCTTTGCTTCCTGTTCACTGTTAATCTGTATCGTCTTTCGCTGTGCTGATTTTTGTCTCTTTAATTCTTTTGTATATTCTTCATACTCTTTAAAAAGAGGCTTGCACAAATCAATATTAAGAGATAGCGTATTTATTCCCAGTTTTTTTTGCTCTTCTTCAAAAACCTTATGCAAGTCCCAATTACGATAAAAGTCCATCGCCTGCTTTAAAACTTCCTCATTTCCTTGCGTTATGGAAAATGTCAAATCACCGGCATCTCTAGAATTGTCACTGGTACAAGATACCTCATAACAACCATCCCCTTGCAATACGAGAAAATGTGTTGTATGCAGATATTTATCCGAATTAGGGATTCTTGTTTGCTCCGACCATAACCTTATCATAAATAAGTCTGCTTCACCTATCCTTACACCATATGACATTTGCAAATTTTGTACTCGCCATATATCTGTTATAGGGCGTACATAATCTATAATCTGTCTTTGTTCTTCTTCATTGGATAAAGAAAAGTATGCTACATACTTCTTTTCCGGCTTTTGTGCTATATCCACCGGCTCTGGCTTCTGCACCAATTCATGTGATACTTGCAAAGTTTCCTCTTTCCGTAATTGAATTTCAGTCGCATTATTCTTTTTCCTAAAAAGCTTATCCCAAAATACCATGCTATCCCTCCATATACAAAATCAATAATCATTATAACTAAATAGCGCTTATGTTTCAAATTATTCCTTGTATTGATACCTATGTTTAATTACCAAATTACCAAACTATCCTCTGACTTATTGCAATCAATACGAAGGGTATAGCCGGTAAAGGTGGCAATATAAATCCTGCCTTTTACAAAAAAATCCATAAGAATCATATTTATTTTCGTATATATTACAAGGGGAAAACTATGTTTCCCCAATTACCTGGTCATTTTTTAGATTTTATACGAGGAGGGTTATTATGAAAGGAAAGGAAAAGTGCAGGGCACTTAAGGAATTAAGACAAAAAATTGCTGAAGAAAATGATATTGAGTATGCTGTAAGCGAATGTACGCACCGTGGAAATTGCAAAGGAACATGCCCTAAATGTGAGGTAGAGCTTAGATATTTGGAACGAGAGCTCGAAAGGCGAGTAAAGCTTGGCAGGACAGTTGTGTTGGCGGGGCTTTCGGCATGCCTTGCAGGTATCGTTGCGGGGTGTGATAATAAAGATGACAAGAACGTCTGGAGCGATTCCAATTCCGGTTCAACAGCGTATGTCGAACCGGAGATAGATGGGGATGTGGTGGAATACGAGCCATCACAGCCTGATGGGGACACAACAGAGGCAACCGAGCAGGGAGGTACGGAGACAGAACCTCTTGATGGTGAGACTATTGAACTTGAAGGTGATATTTCGGTTGTGGATTATATTGACGATACAGAGACAGGAACGATTTCTAAGTAACGAGGTTTATATGCATATGAAAGAATTGACATATCCGCTTTATTCAATATCCAGGCTAAGAATGATGACTGATGGAAATGGCGTAACATCTCTGATAGGTTCGGCAGGATGCCCGCTCAGATGCAAATATTGCCTGAATCCCGAATCATGGAATGGAAGAGCAGCTGTTAAAAATGTAACAGTTGATGAATTATACGAGAGAGTAAAGATTGACAATTTATATTTTATCACTACCGGTGGAGGACTTACGTTTGGCGGCGGCGAGTCTTTGCTGCACGCAGATTTTATTGCGGAATTTATCGAAAAGTATAAAGCAACAGGATGGAAGTTTTATGTGGAAACATCCTTGCATGTCCCTGCTGAAAATGTGAGGAAGGTGTTAGATGCAGTTGATGCATTTTCTGTTGATTGCAAGGACATGAATCCGGACCGATATTATAAATACACGGATGGAGATTACAGCGTGTTTGAAAATAATCTCAGAATATTGTTGGAGAATATCGGACCTGAAAAATTTCAGGTTCGTGTTCCTTGCATTGAGGGCTATAACACAAGAGAACAGCAAATTGAGAATGAAAAAAGGCTGAGGGATATGGGGGTAACAAATATACAACGATTTGATTATATCAGGCAAGGACACTGACAGGCAGATATTTGATTGTACATATCATAGATTGCTTGCCTTAATAGAAAAAAGTTAAAAATTATTGAAAAAATGTAAAATATAGTTGACATTATAGAGCTGAGATGCTATGATATCGGTAACGCAGAAAACAGGTTGTTAGAAATAATTATACTGACAGGAGGGAACTCGAAGGTATGGATGAAGGAGTTATAGGCGGATTATGCGGTGTGGTAGTCTTTATCGTTGTACTCATAGCACTGCTGGTTACGAGGAAGGACGGTTCAATAAAATGCAAATATGATGAACGGCAGGAGCTTGTGAGAGGCAGAGGCTACAAATATTCTTTTTTTACAATGATAATATGTGAAGCTGTGTTCATTGTTTTAAATGAGGACGCGGGGCTGGAACGGTACATTACAAGCTCGCTTGAAATGTTTATTGCATTTTCGGTCAGTGTAGCCGTTTATGCCTCCTGCTGTATCTGGCACGAGGGATATTTCGGATTAAATTCAAATCCGGGTCGGAGACTTGCCGTCTTTATTTTGCTTGGTGTGATAAATATCGTACTGGGAATTGTGGTGTGGAGGAATGGCGGTTGTTTTGAGGACGGAGCTTTGACATACCGATTTTCAAATTCTATTGTTGGGATATTGTCGCTTTGGGTTTCGGTTATGGTAGCGCTGAAATGGATGCGGGATAAGAAAGAGGATGAGTAGCTTGTATGAAGAATCTTAGATTGAAGGCGGCGAGAGCAGAGATGGATTTATCCCAGCAGGAGTTGGCGGAAAAGGTCGGAGTTTCCAGACAAACAATCAGTGCCATAGAAAAGGGAGATTACAATCCGACGATAAACCTGTGCATTGCCATCTGCAAAGCATGCGGAAAAACGTTAAATGATTTGTTTTGGACAGATAATTGATCATTGCTCATATGTCTGTGCGGCGACGTGCGGACAGAGGGGAAATAATAAAACAGGAGGAAAACAAAAAATGAAGCTTGAGCTGAAGAACATTAAGAAAAGCTTTGAGGAAAAAGAAATTCTTCACGGCATCAGCTTTGCGGTTGAGAGCGGAAGGGCGCTCGGACTGCTTGGAAGGAACGGAGCAGGAAAGACAACGACAATCAGAATTATCATGGATGTATTTCATGCAAATTCAGGAGAGATTCTGCTGGATGGACAGAAGTTTGTTCCTGACGGAAGCCAGGTGGGGTATCTGCCTGAGGAGAGAGGTCTGTATCCGAAAAAGATTGTAAAGGATCAGATGGTTTATCTTGCCATGCTGCGTGGTATGAATAAAAAAGAAGCGCTGGCAAGTACCGCAAAGTGGCTGGAGAAGCTTCAGGTGTCCGAGTATACGAATAAAAAGCTTGATACCCTGTCAAAAGGTAACCAGCAGAAGGTACAGCTTGCTGCGACCTTGGTCGGAGAGCCGGATATAGTAATTCTGGATGAGCCGTTCAGCGGACTTGATCCGGTGAATGCACAGATTTTGAAGGACGTAATTGCCGAATTGATCAGCGAGGGAAGAATTGTTATTTTCTCCAGTCATCAGATGAGCTATGTGGAGGAGTTCTGTGAGGATATTGTAATTATCAATCACGGAGAAATTGTTCTGTCAGGTAATCTGGATGAGATTAAGACAGAGTACGGCAAAGGAAGAAAGATTCTGGCTGCCGACAATTATACACTGGAGGAGCTTGCCGGACTGTGCAGGGGTAAGCTTGCAGGGCTGGTTGAGGTTCTGGGCATAAATAGGCATTCCGTGATTCTGAATTTGAAGCAGGATGCAGATACCTGGAAGCTTATGGAGGCACTGAAACAGGAGCACGTAGCAATAAAGGTATTCGGTGCTTATGAGCCGTCCTTGAATGACATCTTCGTATCGCGTGTCGGTGAGGAGCCTGAGGAACAGGAAGAGAAGGACGAAGAACAGCAAAAGCAGGACAATAAGGCAGGAAAACGCGGTTTGTTTGGAAAGGCGGGGAAATAAAATATGAAGCAATTTAAAACGATATTAAAATTTGAACTTGGTAATTATTTTAAAAGCAAATCTTTTATCATTTCCACGATTCTGATCTGCCTGATTGCCGCTGCGATTATGTTTATTCCGAGGATTGCGGACGCGATAAAGGGTGGTTTGGATAAGGAGAGCAACGAGGAAGTGGATTCTGATGATATGCGCAAGCTCGCCCTCTTTGATGCGGGAGATTATGTGGATATGGAAACCTTGCAGGGCTTTTTTGGTAAGGATGTTGAGTTTGTAATATGTACAAGCAAGGACGAGGTTAAAGAAAAGGTTGAGAATGAATCAGCAGAGGCGGGCTTTGCAGTGAATTCTCTTACCGATTTTGATTATTTTGTATTTAACAAGAGCATGATGGACAGTGATTCAGAGATATTTTCGGAATACATGGGCATGATGGTTAAGATGGATTACTGTGAGAGAAATAATCTTGATATTGAGGAGTTTATGAGCATAGAGTATATGCCAATCAATGTCAATGAACAAATTCTCGGTAAGGACAGCGCCAGCAATTACTGGTATTGCTACATTCTGGTTATCATTATCTTTATGCTGATTATCATGTATGGTACGACCATCGCATCGGGTATCACAAATGAAAAGAGCAACCGTTCCATAGAGATACTGGTAACAAGCACTTCGTCCACGGCAGTCCTGTTTGGAAAGGTATTTGCAGGCGCCATTGCCTCTGTGTTCCAGGTCGGCGTGGTGGCACTCGGTCTGCTTGGCTCCTATCAGGTCAACAAGGAATATTGGGGTGACGGTATCAGTATGTTCCTCGATATTCCGGGTGAGGTTCTGGTGACCTTTGCCGTATTTGGAATCGGCGGCTTCCTGGTTTATGCATTCCTGTACGGTGCGCTCGGGGCTCTTGTATCCAAGATTGAGGATTTGAACAAGAGTGCAGGAACCGCACAGATGATTGTTACGATTGTATATATTGTTGTGCTGATACAGCTTCAGAATACAGATGGAATTATCATGAAGGTATGTTCTTACCTTCCAATCAGCTCTTACAGTGCGATGTTTGCCAGAGTGGCAATGGGCTCCGTTGCAGTATGGGAGGTTGTGCTCTCGGCAGTCATCTTGTATGCATCCGTCGTGCTGATGGGATTTGTCGGAGGAAAGATATTCAGGGCGTCAACGCTTCGGTATGGCAATCCGATTAAGCTTTCCAAAGCGTTAAAGGGACTGAAAAAGAATTCATAGCAGCTCATATCCATCCACCGTCGAATTTTATGATTTCGCCGGTGAGGTAGGACGGCATATTAATGATATTTTTGATGCAGGCGGCGGCTTCCATGGAGGCCGCCATTCTGCCGTATGGAATTTCGTCCTCAAGCATCTGCCGTTCCTCCAAAGTCAGATGCTCGTTCATGCTGGTGTCAATTGCGCCGAACGCGATTGCGTTTACAGCTATATGGCTTGGGGCAAGCTCCTTTGCAAGCGCTTTTGTGAAGCTGTTGACAGCCCCCTTGGCTGCGGAATATGCAACCTCGCAGGAGGCACCGACGAGTCCCCACACAGAGGAAATGTTCAGGATATGTCCCGCATGCTCATGCAGCATATGAGGGACGACGCAGTGGCAGGTATTATATATGGAGTTCAGATTGACGTTCATCATGTGCTGCCATTGCTCCGGTGACATATCCGTAAATAAGCCGACTGAGGATATGGCGGCATTGTTAATCAGAACATCGATTTTGCCCGTCTCGGATATTACAGCCTGAATCATGTCGGATGTGAAGGAATAGTCAGAGATATCCCCGGTAAATGTCAGACATTTGCAACCCTGTGACTCTATCTCCTGCTTTACGGCATTCAATTCGTCGGTCTGCGTCCGGCAGCAGACTGCCATGTATTCGGTTCCGGCTGCAAGCGTCAGCGCGGCGGCCCTGCCGATTCCGCGTGATGCGCCTGTTATAATGACTGATTTCATATAGTCCTCCGTGGGTTTTGTTTCATTGTGTTTCGCGCAGCTCGCACTCATTAAGTGTTCACATTATACCATAAAGGTATATATTCTCACTAAGCTCGAAAATACCTCGCTAAGTGTTCACATTATACCATAAACACTAGCGCTCGATAGAACCTCGCTGAGTGTTTTGGTATAAGCTCACACTAAACTCGAAAATACCTCGCTAAGTGTTCACATTATACCATAAAGGTATATATTCTCACTAAGCTCGAAAATACCTCGCTAAGTGTTCACATTATACCATAAACACTAGCGCTCGATA
>CAYOOW010000016.1:0-48836 GCA_964405715.1 uncultured Bacteroides sp. | reverse complement strand
GGTATAAGCTCACACTAAACTCGAAAATACCTCGCTAAGTGTTCACATTATACCACAGAGTCCGCAGAAGTGGTTGAAAAAAAAAGCCATATTTGTTATACTTACATAAGATTTTTATTTTTGGAGGAGTAAGTATGAAAAAGCAAAGCGTGGTCGGTCTGTTTTTTTCCATGTTTTTACGGGCGGCTGTTGTTATATTAGGTATTGCAATTATCGTATTTGGCGTTGCCATATTGGTCAAGGTCGTAAAGAATGACGATGCGGAGAATACGCCGGCCACTACGGTCAGCGATAATATTTTAACGGAGGCTGACGGAAGGGATGATCTCCTGTACAACACAACAGAGGAGTCCGCAGATGACGGACAGACGGCGGAACCGGTTGCAGCATCGTATGATAGGAATATCCTTGTACTTAACAGCACGGGTATTGCAGGTGTTGCCGGCGGGTGGTGTACAAAGCTGAATGAGGCGGGATATAATAACACCATGGCGGCGGATTACACGACAACGATAGAGACAACCAGAATTGTTTCTAAGGTGGATGGCGTAGGTATGGATTTGGTCGGCTTCTTTAACGGAGCAACATATGAGGTTGGAGAGGTAACCGAGGGCAGCATGGAGGACACAACCAATTATGACATCGTGATAATTATCGGAACGAATGACAGCGGACAGTAGATTGCGGGCAGCCGATTTGAATAATAAACATAAAAATGTCCCATACTTAATGTATGAGACGTTTTTTTATTACAAATAGAAATAATTATGCAATTCAATATGCCACAATTATTCTGGGGACATTTCTTATGGCTATAGCTGTAGTGTTGTTTTTTGATGCCATGGAGGTGGTTGTGGGAGGCGTGACCGGTGTGGCAATTATTTTAAAGAATACCTTTGGTGTGCCGATGTGGGTTGTAAATGCGGGTATCAATATTCCGCTGTTTATTTTAGGCTATCGGATATTGGACCGTGAAACATTTGTCAGGACGCTGACTGCCACGCTCGCATTAACGATTTTTTTGGGGATTGTTCCTGAGATGAAGCTGCTGACAGGGGACAAATTAGTTGATATTATTATCGGAAGTGTGTTGATGGGAGCCGGTCTTGGGCTGATATTTATGGAATATGCGTCGTCCGGCGGCTCGGATTTGCTCGCGACATTAATCAATGTGCGGGTGCGCTATGTTTCGATTCCTAAAATTATGGCAATTATAGATGGAATTATAGTCATAGCGGGTGCCGGTGTGTTTGGAATTACAAGCGGTATATATTCTCTGATAGCTATTTATGTGG
Organism: uncultured Bacteroides sp.; assembly: GCA_964405715.1. Lineage (GTDB taxonomy): Bacteria > Bacillota > Clostridia > Lachnospirales > Lachnospiraceae > Coprococcus_C. The sequence continues at coordinate 47,541 of CAYOOW010000016.1, read as the reverse complement.
TGACAAAGGTATCGGATTCAATTGTGGAGGGTCCGAACCACGCCAAGATGATGTATATTGTCTCGAAACAGGATGAGCCGATCATCCGGTATATTATAGAGGTTATCGGACGAGGGGCATCTTATATGGAAATTACCGGAGCATATACCGGAAAAAGAAAGAAAATGATTTTTTGTGTTGTTTCCAGCAAGGAGATGGTAAAAATTAAGCAGAAAGTTTACCGGACCGATGAAAACGCACTCTGCTTCGTCGGCGATATCCGTGAGGCCTTTGGTGAAGGTTTCACAAAGTTCAGGGGGTAACTCCCTGTTGAAATTTGGTTATATTGAATAAAAAAATGCTTAAAAAATATTTCATATACAAAATATACAATATTTTTTCTTCTTCTTTGGTAAATTATAATATGGCTTTTCACGGGCAATTCATGTAAAATCAAAACATCGTTAAACAGATAATATTTTAGCTAATCTAAGGAGGAGAAAAAACAAAATGGCTAGTTTATCACTTAAGAATATTTATAAGATTTATCCAAATGGTTTTAATGCCGTTAAGGATTTCAGCATGGAGATTGATGACAAGGAGTTCATCATCTTTGTTGGACCTTCAGGTTGTGGTAAATCAACGACACTTCGTATGATTGCAGGCCTTGAGGATATCAGCTCAGGTGAGCTGTGGATCGGCGATAAGATGGTGAATGATGTAGAGCCTAAGGACAGAGATATCGCGATGGTATTCCAGAACTACGCTCTGTATCCGCATATGTCAGTTTATGATAACATGGCATTCGGTCTTAAGCTGAGGAAGGTTCCAAAGGAGAAGATAGACAAGCAGGTACATGAGGCTGCTAAGATTCTTGATATCGAGCATCTTCTTGACAGAAAGCCAAAGGCTTTGTCAGGTGGTCAGAGACAGCGTGTGGCTATGGGACGTGCTATCGTGCGTGAGCCAAAGGTATTCCTTATGGACGAGCCTCTTTCAAACCTTGATGCAAAGCTTCGTGTTCAGATGCGTGTCGAGATTTCAAAGCTTCATCAGAGACTGCAGACAACAATCATCTATGTAACACATGACCAGACAGAGGCTATGACACTTGGTACAAGAATCGTAGTTCTCAAGGATGGTGTAATTCAGCAGGTTGATACACCTCAGAACCTTTATGATAAGCCAAACAACGTATTCGTTGCAGGTTTCATCGGTTCACCTCAGATGAACCTTCTTGATGCTAAGGTTGTTCAGTCAGGCTCAGACGTAGTTCTTATGTTCGGAAGCAATTCAATCAAGCTTCCTGAAGCTAAGGCTAAGATTCTTGTTGATGCAGGCTATGTTGACAAGACTGTTATTATGGGTATCCGTCCTGAGGACCTCAATGATACAGAGATGTTCATCAGCTCAAGCCCTGACAGCGTAATTGAGGCTAATATTAAGGTTTACGAGCTTCTCGGTGCCGAAGTATTCCTTTATTTCGATATTGACAATGTAAGCTGTACAGCAAGAGTTAACCCTCGCACAACAGCTCGTCCTGGAGATACAATCAAGCTTGCACTTGATATGTCAAAGCTTCATGTATTCGATAAGGAGACAGAGCAGGTTATCCTTCACTAATTCAGAAGATAAGTTAATGCAAATATTAAGGAACCGGAGATTTTCCGGTTCCTTTTACGTTATAAATGCGTACCGGCAAAGCGTGGTTCGTCAGGTTGACTGATGTATATAAAGGGTATAAAATTAATTTTTAATAATAAGTTGATATAAATCCTGAAAACGGAGGGTATAATGAAATTCATTATTCATTGCATACGAAAACATTTAGGCATGTTTCTCACGGCTATCTGCTTTTTGATAATAGAGACCATGGCGGATTTATTGCAGCCGTCATTGATGTCCAATATTGTTGATGAAGGTATTAAGAACCAGAATACACAACTGATATGGAAATATGGCATAATTATGCTTATTGTGGCTTTGTTCGGAGCGTTGGGAGCGGTGATGCGCTGTATTTATTCCAGCAGAACTTCCCAGCTTATAGGGAAGGAACTGCACAGTGAGCTGTACCGCAAGGTTCAGACGCTTTCTTTTGAAAATATAGATAAACTGCAGCCGGCGTCATTAATCACCCGTATTACAAATGATGTTACCCAGATGCAGAATTTTATTAATGGCTGTATGCGTATTATGGTAAAAGCACCTATTACCTGTGTGGGAGCAATTATTCTGATTATTGTGCAGACACCGCAATTAACGCCCATTATGCTTGTGATACTGATTATCGCTTCAGGACTGGTTTTAGGCAATATGACGCTTGGACATCCGAGATTTAAACGTATGCAGTGTAAATTGGATAAATTAAATGATGTGAGCCGTGAATTTCTCACTTCTATCAGAGTGGTAAAAGCCTTCGGCGGTGAACAGCAGGAAAGCGGCAAATTCGGGCAGGCAGCAGACGGTTTGGCACAGGCAGGCACCTCAGCGGCACGGGTTATGTCTGTTTTCGGTCCATTGATAAATCTTACGGTTAATCTGGGGATAGTTTTTCTGCTGGTGCTTTCAGGCTATAGCGGCAGCTTCCCCATAGGTAAGGTTATGGCTTCTGTCAACTATATGACACAGGTATTGTTTGCCTTGGGAATGGTATCTAATATTTTAAATATGGCAGTGCGGGCAAGTGCGTCTGCGGAACGTGTGGAAGAGATTTTGCTGGAGGAGCCGGTGCAGAAAGTACCGGAAAATCCGGTGCAGACTGATGTAAAGGGGCAGATAAGTCTGCGTGATGTGTCTTTTTGCTATGCCAATGCGTCACGCCCTTCGCTGAGCCATATTACACTGGATATTCAGGCAGGAGAAACCATAGGCATCATCGGTGCCGCAGAAAGCGCTTCTTTTTTCCGGCTCTGTGGAATACAATCTGCGATGGGGAAAAGAGGATGCTTCGGAGGATGAAATACGGCAGGCAGTCCAAAATGCCTGTGCGGATGAATTTATTGAAAAACTGACAGATGGATACAGCACAGAGCTTGGACAGGAGGGTGTGAATCTGTCAGGCGGTCAGAAACAGAGGATTTCCATTGCCAGAGCTTTGATAAAGAAACCGAAAATTTTGATATTGGATGATTGTACAAGTGCATTGGACGCATATACGGAAGCTAAGGTGCTCAATGGACTGCGGACACTTTCCGGTACAATGACTGTGCTGTTAATCAGCCAGCGTATTTCCACTGTGCGTAAAGCGGATAGAATACTTTGTATGGAGGACGGCAAAGCAGTGGGCTACGGCAGTCATCAGCAGCTGATGGAAGAATGCAGGCTGTATCAACAGATTTACCGGTCACAGATTGGAGGTGGGGTTGATGGCTGAAAAAAATCAGGCACCGGTGGCAGGTTTTGCCGCACAGCGGTTACAGGAAGCTGTGAAGCCGAAAAATATGAAAGGAACGCTGTCAAGACTGTTGGGACTTACCACAGGACAACGCAGCGGACTGGGATGGATTTTGCTGTTTTCTGCACTGGCATCCGTATCTGCCATATTATCACCTTATTTAATAGGTAAGGTAATCGAAATGATTGACGGGAATTTATCAGCGGTGTTTTTTCTGCTTCTATTGGCTGGTGTGTATGTTTGCGACTGGTTTTCCAGATTTATGCAGCAATTTTTGATGGCAGGTGTGGGGCAGCGTATTGTGGCTCATATACGCAAGGAGCTTTTTGATAAAATGAAGCAGCTTCCGCTATCGTATTTTGACAAGAATACGCATGGTGACTTGATGAGCAGGCTGACTAACGATGTGGACAACATAAGCACCACCATTACGGACTCCCTTACACAGCTTATGATGCTTGGATTTACTATTGTAGGCGTGTTGGGAATCATGCTGTATCTGAATGTGGTTTTGACATTAGTTTCCCTGATTTCGGTTGTTTTGGTGTTTTTGCTTACACGTTTAATTACAAAACGCACCCGTAAACTGTTCCGCAGGCAGCAGGAATATCTGGGGCGAATGAACGGTGAGATTGAGGAAGGGATTTCAGGCTTGACAATGGTAAAGGCATATGGCCGCCAGCAGTTAATGTATGAGAGATTTGAAAAAGAAAATGAAGGCTTATGTAAAGTGGGAACGCAGGCTCTTATATGGTCCGGATTTCTTATGCCGATTATGAATGTTATTAATAATTTCAGTTTTCTGGCGGTTGCCACAGTCAGCGGACTGATGGCGGCAAAGGATTTAATCCCGTTAAGTGTGGTTTCGAGTTTTGTATTATACTGTCGTCAGCTTAGCCGCCCGTTTTTGGACATTGCCAATATATATAATACATTTCAGACTGCTGTGGCAGGTGCAGAGCGAATATTTGAAATTTTTGATGAAGAGCCTGAGCCGGAGGATGCGGCTGATGCTGTTGGGGAAAAGAAGTTTAAAGGCAGAATCCAATTCAGACATGTACAATTCGGATATGAACCGGAGCATCTTATATTAAAGGATTTGAATCTTGATGTGGCGGCAGGAACAAAGGTGGCTATTGTTGGAGAAACTGGTGCAGGTAAAACTACGATTATTAATCTGCTGCCCCGTTTTTATGATGTGACAAATGGGGAAATCCTGCTGGATGGCAAGGATATACGCAGCTATCGCAAATGTGATTTGAGAGATGCCTTTGGCATAGTGCTTCAGGATACGGCTTTATTTCATATGAGTGTTCTGGAAAATATAAGATATGGGCATACAGAGGCATCAAGAGAACAGGTGGAGGCAGCGGCGGCAGCAGCAGGCGCAGACGGTATTATACGACGGCTGCCCCAGGGCTATGATACCATTATAGGAGATGGCGGCAGTGTGCTCAGTCAGGGAGAACGTCAGCTTATTACCATTGCCAGAGCAATCTTGGCGGATGCACCTATACTGATTCTGGATGAGGCTACCAGCTCGGTTGACACTGTGACAGAGCAAAAAATCCGCAGGGCAATGCTGGCAATGACGGAGGGGAGGACATCATTTATTATTGCCCATCGTTTGTCCACGATTCGCGATTCCGATGTAATCATTCTGCTGGATAACGGTCAGGTCATAGAGATGGGCAGCCATGAAGAGCTGATGGAGCTTGGAGGACAATATGCGGGGCTGTATCGTACCCAGACGGGAGTATAATTGCACGCCGCAGAACACCCCAAAACATAACAGGCAAATATTGCTAACAAAACTGAATCGTGATAAAATGAGCGCAAGCGGGCGGGAGCAGGCGACAGCCTATTCATCGTGAGCGGCGAATGAGGATCACGATATGCTGCAAAGCAGCAATAAGAATCGAAGATGTAAATCGTGATATAATGAAAACACTTAATGAGTGCCAGCAAAGCAGGTATTTAGTGAAATATATCAGCTTTTGTTATGATAATTTAACAGAAAGGAGACTATAGATGAAAAAGAAAGTCTTAAGTAGTATATTATCGGTTGTGATGTGCGGTATGCTTATGGCAGGATGCGCCCTTAAAACGGATTCGGCAAAGGATACTCCCGTAGTAGCCGATAATGTGGACAACACAGAAGATGATGGTGTTGTATCATTATTGCGGCGTTAAATATACAGCGTGTCAATACTAATGCATCTAAAATTGCGGACGAGTATTTAACCGGAATCAGCGCACTGGGAGATATCCAAAAGGAAACTCAGGATATACATAAGCTGGCCCTGTCCCATATTGTAGCCACTGATTTGGATACAATGATTCTGCTGGTGGATACTATTTGGGAGAAAGAAGAAGTTTTGGATGGATACCTGAATGATTATAAGGTGTATGTGACAGACGACCAGAAGAGCAGTTATGAAAGCCTTCTGGAAAATTATGAAGGGCTGAAATGGGAAATTGCAAATCTGATGGCATACAGTGCGGCAGGAAGCAATGAATCGGCATATTCGCTGGCAAATGGAAGTGTGTCGGATTATGCCAATGCAATGCAGACCAGTATTGACACTATGTCTGACGATATGCAGTCAAATGCCAAGAAAGCCAGTGAGCAGCAAAGTGAGATTTACGGTCAGGCTTTGATTATAAGCGGGGTAGTTATTGCAATCAGCGTAATAGCACTTTTGTATACTTTGCTGAGCGTTCTGAAAATGGTTATCAAGCCTCTTGAAAAGACACAGCGTGAAATCAGTGGTATCATAACTGATATCGACAGACGTGAAGGTGATTTGACACGACGTGTGACGATACTTTCAAACCGGGAGATTGCAGAGGTCAGCAACGGCATCAATGTCTTTATGGGCAAGCTTCAGGATATTTTTAAAATCATTATCAATAATTCCAGAAGAATGGAAGAGGTTGTAAATGAGGTGCGTGACAGTATTATCACGTCCAACGGAAGTGTGTCGGATTTGTCAGCGATGACAGAGGAATTGACGGCAACCATGGAAGGAATGTCGGATGGAGCAGCATTGATTAACACTAATGCGGCGGAAGTGAAGAAAGAAGTAAATGCAATGGTTGAGCGTACAATGGACATCAGACAGTATACTACCGAGATGAAGGAGCATGCTGATAAGATTGAACATTCGGCGCATGTAACCATGGAATCTACCGAAAATAAAATTACAGAAATCCTGAGCGTATTGGAGGAGGCAATTAGGGAAAGCGAAAGTGTAAATCAGGTAAACAGCCTGACTAATGATATTCTTACTATTGCAAGTCAGACCAATCTGCTTTCATTAAATGCATCAATAGAAGCTGCCCGCGCAGGAAAGGCAGGAAAGGGATTTGCAGTGGTTGCTTCTGAGATAAGCCAGCTTGCCACAGCCAGTCAGGAGGCTGCTAACAGGATTCAGAGTATTAATAATATCGTACTTCATGCTGTCAACAATCTTGCAGAGAATGCAAAAGACTTGGTAGAATATATGAATGAATCTATTTTACCGGAATTTAAGAACTTGGCTTTAAGCGGAACCGAGTATAAGAATAAGGCAGACCATATTGAGGGCGCTGTACATGAATTTACGGAGCGTATGGACAGACTTCAGGGACGGGTTGAGGAAATTGCAGGTTCAATTGATATGATTGCACACTCTATTGAGGAAGGTGCAAACGGTGTCAACAGTGCGGCTGAAAGCACCCAGACATTGCTTTTGGATATGGAAAGCATTGCCCACCATATGGAAGACAATCAGGAGATTGCCGTAAGTCTTAAACAGGAAGCGGAAGTATTTAAACAGCTGTAGTGTGACATTGGCAGAGAGCAATCGATAAGACAATTTTATTACAAATTTTTACTTTTATTGTACTTGTACGGATTGTTCTTGACAGCCTATATATACAGTGTTATTATTATAGCAATTCAATATGTATCTTCAGGGCAGGGTGTGATTCCCTACCGGCGGTACAGCCCGCGAGCCGTAAGGCATGATTCGGTGAAATTCCGAAGCCGACAGTATAGTCTGGATGAGAGAAGATAGACTGTAGTTTTACAGTGGAATATATAGTACTGTAAACAACAGAATCAATACGGTATATTTGCCCTGCAGATTTTTCTGCAGGGTATTTTTATTTAAGCAATATCAGGTTAGAAAGGCGTGGAGTCATGACAGACAGAGATTATATGATGCGCGCAATAGAATTGGCGAAGAAGGGAAAAGGCAGGACCAACCCTAATCCAATGGTTGGCGCCGTAATTGTAAAGGACGGCAGAATTATAGGCGAGGGATACCATCCAAGATGCGGTGAATACCATGCGGAGCGCAATGCAATCGCTTCCCTTAAAGAATCGGCGGAGGGGGCAGTAATTTATGTAACCTTGGAGCCTTGCTGCCACTATGGCAAGACCCCGCCATGTACAGATGCCATTATTGAAAACAAAATCGCCAGAGTTGTCATAGGCTCGAGGGACCCTAACCCTAAGGTATCGGGTAAGGGAGCCGAAATCCTCCGCAAAGCGGGTATACAGGTTGAAGAAGATTTTATGCGGGAGGAATGTGACAAGCTTAATCCGGTATTTTTCCATTATATTACTACGGGGATGCCTTATGTGGTGATGAAATACGCAATGACAGCGGATGGCAAAATAGCCACCAAAACCGGAGCCTCCAAATGGGTTACATCTCCTGCAGCAAGGGAAAAGGTTCAGGAGCTGCGTTACACATATATGGGAATTATGGCGGGAATAGGAACAGTATTGGCGGATGACCCAATGCTCAACGTAAGAATCGAAGGCAAAAGAAGTCCGGTACGCATAATCTGCGACAGCCGGCTCAGAATACCTTTGGACAGTCAGATTTGCAGGACGGCAGGGCAGTATCGTACGATTGTGGCATACGCTTTGCCTGCGGAAGATAATCAGGAAAAAATCAAAGCGCTGACAGATTTGGGAGTGGAAACAATACAGTGCCCTGATGAACAGGGAAAAGTAGATTTAAAGCAATTAATGAAATATCTGGGAGAACAGGGAATCGACAGCATACTTCTGGAAGGCGGCGGAACCCTGAACGACAGTGCGGTCAGGGCAGGAATAGTGCAGAAGCTTATGGTATTCGTGGCACCTAAGCTGTTTGGAGGAGAAAACGGCAAAACACCTGTTGCAGGTGTGGGAATAGATGTGCCGTCAGAGGCGGTGATGCTGCGGCTTTCGCAGGTTTGTCAGGTCGGTGAAGATTTGCTTTTGGAATATGAAATCCGGGTATGATGAAAGTATCTGCATCCTAAAAAAATTGCGGCTGTATAAAGAGCAGCAAGGCAATCGAAATATAAAGAGCAGAGAGGTGATTAAAATGTTTACAGGAATAATAGAAGAACTGGGTACAATTAAAAGAATTGTACTGTCCGGCAGTTCCGGTCAGATTACCGTTAACGCCAAAAAGACACTGGAAGGAACCAAAATCGGTGACAGTATAGCGGTAAACGGCATCTGCCTTACGGTCACTTCCTTGCAAGGCGACGGCTTTACTGCTGATGTTATGGCGGAAACCGTCAGAAGAAGCAGTCTTTCCAATGCAGGGAACGGTGATTTTGTCAATCTGGAAAGAGCAATGGCAGCGGACGGAAGATTCGGCGGACACATTGTGTCGGGACATATTGACGGCACAGGAAAAATAAAAACCTACCGAAAAGAAGAAAATGCAGTCTGGGTGGAAATAGAGACAACACCGGAGGTTCTCAGGCTGATTGTTGAAAAAGGTTCCATATGCATTGACGGAATAAGCCTTACGGTAGCATCCGTCAGCCATACGGGATTTCAGGTTTCCGTTATTCCTCATACGGGAGAAGAAACGACTTTGCTTAAAAAAAGACCGGGTGATTTGGTGAATCTGGAAAACGATGTAGTAGGAAAATATGTAGAAAAATTGCTTGGACTTACAGTCCAAGAAAATAAAGGCGGCAATAATACCGCTTCCGGAATAACAATGGAGTTTCTGGAAGAATACTTATAACAGCCGGAAATACAAAAACATCAATAAAAAGGAGATAAAATAAAATGAATCGTCAATACAATACTATTGAGGAGGCCATGGAAGAGCTTCGTGCAGGCAGAATCATACTGGTTACTGATGACCCTGACAGGGAAAATGAAGGTGATATGATTTGTGCGGCAGAATTTGCAACTCAGGAAAATATAAATTTTATGGCATGTCACGCAAAAGGGCTGATATGTACTCCTATGAGCGCAGCATTTGCGGCAAAACTGGGACTCCCGCAGATGGTGGCGGAAAATACTGATAATCACGGAACTGCTTTTACAGTGTCCATCGACCATGTGGATACAACAACCGGAATTTCTGCTGCGGAAAGGTCTTACACGATGATGAAATGTGCGGATGATGCCGCCAGACCGGAAGATTTCCGCCGTCCGGGACATGTATTCCCGCTTGTTGCAAGAAAGGGCGGTGTTTTAGTGCGCAACGGACATACAGAGGCAACAACGGACTTGCTGCGTCTGGCAGGACTAAAAGAATGCGGTATATGCTGTGAGGTTATGGAAGATGACGGAACCATGATGCGCACGCCTAACCTGTGGAAACTGGCTGAAAAATATAATCTGAAATTTATTACAATCGGTGATTTGCAGGATTACTGCCGGATTCATGAAAAACATGTTATCCAGGAAGCCAGTGCAAAGATGCCTACCAAATACGGAAACTTTCAAATATATGGGTATGTAAATGACATTACAGGCGAACATCATGTGGCGTTGGTAAAAGGAGATATAGGAAACGGTGAGGATGTTCTTTGCAGGGTACATTCAGAATGTCTTACAGGAGATACCTTTGGCTCCCGCCGGTGCGACTGCGGTGAACAGCTTCAGAAAGCAATGCAGCAGGTGGAAAAAGAAGGAAGAGGAATCATTCTTTATATGCGTCAGGAAGGACGCGGAATCGGCTTGATTAATAAACTGAAAGCATATGAGCTTCAGGAACAGGGCTTTGATACGGTAGAAGCCAATATCAAGCTGGGATTTGAGCCGGACTTGAGGGAATATTGGATTGGAGCGCAGATTTTATCCGACTTGGGTGTAAAATCACTGAGACTGCTTACCAATAATCCTGATAAAGTATATGGTCTGGAAGGCTTCGGACTGACAATTAAGGAAAGAGTTCCTATTGAGGTAGAACCTCAGGAATATGACGCTTTTTATATGAAAACAAAGAAAGAGAAAATGGGTCATATTTTTAAGAATATAAATATTTAAGAAATCCAAGGAGGAAAAACAGATGAAACAGATTCAGTTATTAGAAGGAAAAGTAGTAGCAAAGGAAGGAATGAAAGTAGGCATCGTGGCATCAAGATTCAACGAGATTATCGTGAATAAGCTTCTGGGCGGTGCAGTGGACGGACTTGTACGTCACGGTGTTGAGGAAGACAATATTACGGCAGCATGGGTACCGGGAGCTTTTGAGATTCCGGTTGCGGCACTGAAAATGGCACAGTCGGGAAAGTATGATGCGGTTATCTGCGTAGGAGCCGTAATCCGCGGCGACACATCACATTACGATTATGTGTGCAATGAAGTGTCAAAGGGCATTGCTCAGGTGGGACTGAATACAGGAATACCGGTACTTTTCGGCATTGTCACTACGGAAAACATTGAGCAGGCGATTGCCCGTGCAGGAAGCAAATCCGGCAACAAGGGATATGACTGCGCTTTATCGGCTATCGAAATGGTCAATTTGATGGAGCAGATGTAAGTCTGACAGCCATTTTTTTACAGTTTTTTGCATTAACACTTTTTTTTTTCACAAATTTGTTTTACAATAAAATATAGTATGTAAAGCACAAAAGGAGTGAGCACATGATTTCTAACCAGATACTTCAAAACACAATAGAGGGACTTAAGTCAATAACGAGAATTGACCTGTGTATAATGGACACTGACGGCAAGATGCTTGCAAGCACATTGTCCGAGTCAGATGAGTATGAGGAGGCAGTGCTTTCCTTTGTTAATTCTCAGGCGGATAGTCAGGTGGTATCAGGCTATCAGTTTTTCAAGGTATACGATGACAATCAGTTAGAGTATGTTCTTATAGTGAAAGGCGGCAGCGAAGATGTATATATGATTGGTAAGATTGCTGCTTTTCAGATACAGAATCTTCTTGTGGCATACAAAGAGCGTTTTGATAAGGATAATTTTATCAAAAACCTTCTTCTGGACAATCTTTTGCTGGTTGATATATACAATCGTGCCAAGAAGCTTCATGTTGATACTGAGGTAAGGAGAATCGTATTTATAATTGAGACTAAGCACGAAAAGGACAACAATGCGTTGGAGACAGTGCGTACTCTTTTTGCAACCAAGACAAGAGACTTTATAACTGCCGTTGACGAGAAAAACATTATTATCGTCAAGGAGGTTAAGCCTAATGAGACATATAAGGAGCTTGAGCAGACCGCATATGTAGTGCTTGACACACTTAACACAGAGGCGATGAGCAAGGTTCATATTGCATACGGAACAATAGTTAATTCCATCAAGGAGGTTTCCCGCTCATATAAGGAAGCTAAGATGGCGCTTGATGTGGGTAAGATTTTTTACAGCGACCGCAATGTAGTGGCATACAGTAACCTTGGAATAGGAAGGCTTATTTATCAGCTCCCGATACCTCTGTGCAAGATGTTCATTAAAGAAATTTTCGGCGGAAAATCACCGGATGATTTTGACGATGAAACTTTAGCGACAATTAATAAATTTTTTGAAAACAGCCTCAATGTTTCGGAAACGTCAAGGCAGTTGTTCATACATCGCAACACACTTGTGTACAGACTTGATAAAATACAGAAAAGCACCGGACTGGACCTTCGTGTGTTCGAGGATGCAATTACATTCAAGATTGCGCTTATGGTAGTCAAATACATGAAATATATGGAAACAGTTGATTATTGATACTGCGGGCAATATAATTGTGTTAGGCTGAACAGGCCAATATACCAAAGGATAATATAAAATGATTGATTTAGAGAATGTAAGTAAAACATATTCCACCGGCGTTCCGGCGCTTAATGATATTAATCTGCATATTGATAAGGGAGAATTTGTGTTTATTGTAGGAGTCAGCGGCTCCGGTAAATCCACATTAATCAAGCTTTTATTGAAAGAACTTAATCCTACTTCAGGAAGGATTGTGATTAACGGCAAAAATCTTGCAAGAATCAAAAAAAACAAACTGCCTTATCTGAGAAGGGACATCGGTGTGGTATTTCAGGATTTCAGGCTTTTTGAGGACCGCAATGTGTATGAGAATGTAGCTTTTGCGCAGAAAGCCATAGAAGCTCCGGGCAAAAGAATACGCGCCAAGGTTCTCGCCATGCTTTCCATGGTGGGACTTCTTGAGAAATACAAAACCAATCCCAAGCAGCTTTCCGGCGGAGAACAGCAGAGAGTTGCCATTGCCAGAGCGCTTATTAATCAGCCGGCAATCCTTCTTGCGGACGAGCCTACCGGTAATCTTGACGAAGCCAACTCATGGGAGATTATGAAGCTTCTTGAAAATGCCAATGAGCAGGGAACTACGGTTGTGGTGGTAACTCACAATCTTGAAATTGTGCGGGCTATGCGCAAAAGAACCATATCTATTGAAGACGGACAGATTGTCAATGATATAGAGGAAGGCGGTAACTTTTATGAAATTTAAATCATTGGGCTACTGCTTTGTGCAGGGACTTAAAAATATAGGTCGTAACAGAATTTTCTCATTGGCATCGGTTGCAACCATGGCTCTCTGTATTTTTATTCTCGGATTATTTTATACAATTACGTCCAACGCATCATATATGGTTGAACAGATGTCGGAATCACTTTGCGTAAAGGTGTTTTTTGACAAAGGAATTGCCGAGGAGCGGATTGAGTCCATAGGAAATTCGATTAACCAATATGATGGCGTGACTATGGTTCATTTTACTTCGGCAGATGAAGCATGGGAACAGTACAAGCTGGAATATTTCGGCGAGGAATATATGGATTTGGCGGAAGGGTATGCGGATGATAATCCTCTCAAGGATTCTGCGTCCTATGAGGTATACTTTTCCAGCGCGGATATGCAGAGCGACCTTGTAAATTATATCAGCGGAATAAACGGAGTGAAGCGTGTCAACAGCTCAGAGGTTACAGCTGACAGTCTTTCGGAAATCGGCAGCCTTGTCAGCGTAGTATCGATAATTGTTCTTGTGATGCTGATTGCTATAGCGCTTTTCCTTATCAGCAACACAATATCAATCGGAATAACCGTGCGTGACGAAGAAATCAAGATTATGAAGCTTTTGGGTGCACACAGAGCCTTCATCAGAGCGCCTTTTGTGGTTGAAGGTATTATAATCGGTGTGGCAGGAGCGATAATCCCTATTGCAATACTTTATGGAGTATACGGCAATATAGTAAACTATATTCTTGGAAAATTCTCATTTTTGTCAAACATATTGTCATTTATGCCGGTGAAAGAGCTTTTTAAGGTTTTTGTGCCGATGGCGCTTGCGCTCAGCATAGGCTTGGGTCTTTTGGGAAGCTTTTTGTCACTGAATAAACATTTGAAGGAAAAGTAGCCCTGTCACTAAGGTTATTTTAGGAAAGGAGCAGTCATATAATGAGAAAGACATTCAAAATGGCTTTGGCAGCCTTGTCAGCGTTTGCCATATGTGCTTTTGCAGGACAGGGTGCTACGGTACAGCCTAAAGCGGTAGAACAGACGGATATTGATAATGCCGAGCAGCAAGAGAAGGAGATACAGCAGCGTATTGACAATCTTCAAAGTGAGCTTGACAATATTGCGGCGGATATATCTGATACGGAATCATACATTTCACAGCTTGATTCCAAGCTTGCCGAATATACAAAACAGCTTGTGGATTGTCAGGCTCAAATAGATGCAAAACAGGTTGAGATAGATGCCAAGAAGCAGGAAATTGCCGATAAGCAGGCAGAAATTGATAATGCACAGGCAGAGCTTGAGGAAGCTCAGCAGAATGAAGCGGATCAGTATGAAGCCATGAAGCTTCGCATCCAATATATGTATGAGTGCGGCGATGACACATTGCTGGATATGATTTTTTCAGCTAAGGATTTGTCTGAAATGCTGGGTAAGGCAGAATATGTTACAAGCATTGTGGAATACGACAGGCAGCAGCTCCAAAAGCTTTCCGATATACAGGATTCCATTAATCTTATGATTTCTGCACTGCAGGTTGATGAAGCGGCTTTGCAGACTGAAAGAATAGAACTGGAAAATCAGCAGAATGAATTGATAGCACTTCAGACAGAATTGCAAAACCAACAGTCATATATTGATGTTATTATTGATGAAAAGCAGTCAAAACTGACAGTTCTTGAAGGACAGCAGGAGAATGCGGAAACTGCCAAAGCAGCGGCAGAGAAAGAACTTGAACAACAGCTTCAGATTGTTGCCAATATCAAGGCTGAATGGGAGGAACAACAGCGTAAGGCACAGGAAAGCGGAGGAGATGCCGCTACCGAAACACAGAAAACTTTAGAGGCAATCGGTCTTGCGGGAGGTTTTACATGGCCGATTCCGGGTTATAATATAATTACATCGGAATGGGGAATGAGATTTCATCCTATCTTGCATTATAATACGTTGCATGACGGTATGGATATATCGGGCAGCGGAATATATGGAAAGCCGATAGTTGCGGCATACTCAGGAACGGTAAGCATTGCAGACAGCTCCAATGCAACGTCGGGATATGGTTATTACATAAAAATTGACCATGGCGTAGGTGTGTCAACGCTTTATGCACACTGTTCACTTTTGGCAGTAAGTGCAGGTCAGTATGTGGAGGCAGGACAGGTAATCGGATACGTGGGAACCACCGGAAACTCAACGGGAGCGCATTTGCATTTTTCAGTGTTTATTCAGGGTGAATCTCAAAATCCACGAGATTACATAACAATTCCTTCATATTAATTATAAAATTGAATTTATTTCCCCCTAAGAAAGCTTAGGGGGATGCTTTAGTGAAAGGGAAGGATTTATGAACGGCGAAGATGTCAGACGATTTTACAAAAAGGGTATAGGAACAGGAATAGCAATCGGGGTTTTGTCCGCACTGCTTGTATGTGGAATAGTGTTTGGTATTGTCATATCCAAACAGCATGAAAAGCTTGTAGAGATTGACAGGACAACACTGAGCCTGGGCAATGATGTTACAGAAAAAATTAATTATCTTATTGAAATGGCTGACACATATTTTTTGTATGATTATGACAGAGATGAGATGACAGACAATATATACAGGGCTGTGCTGGACAGTCTGAATGACCCATACACCAGATATTATACGGAGGAAGAATATGCGGAACTGACTGAGACTACTGAAGGAATATATTACGGTATAGGAACTGTTGTAACACAAGATGTTGATACCGGAGAAATAATAATAGTCCAGCCTTATGACGGTTCACCTGCCAAGGAAGCAGGGCTTATGCCTGAGGATGTACTTATAGCTGTTGACGGAACTTCCGTTGAGGGGATGGATTTAGACCTTGCTGTGGATATGATACGCGGCGAAGAAGGCTCTAAGGTTGTTCTTACAGTGAAACGTGGAGATGAAACACTTGACCTTGAGGTTGAGCGCCGTAAAATAGATGTGATTACCGTTGCAAGCGAAATGCTTGATAATAATATAGGATATATACAGATAAGCCAGTTTGAGGGCGTGACGTTGGACCAGTTCAACAGTGCTTTTGATGAACTTGTTGAGATGGGAATGGAAGGTCTGATAATTGACATCAGGGATAATCCCGGCGGAAGACTTGATGTTGTTACGGATATGCTTGACCGTATTTTGCCGGAGGGATTAATTGTATATACAGAGGATAAAAACGGTAAACGCGAGGAAATTTATTCTGACGAGGAGTGCGACCTTGATATACCATGTGCAGTACTTGTAAACGGCAACAGCGCCAGCGCTTCGGAGATTTTTTCAGGGGCACTGCAGGATTACGGATTAGCCGAAATCATAGGAACACAGACCTTCGGTAAGGGCATTGTACAGTCCATAATGGGGCTTCTGGACGGTTCGGCAGTTAAGATAACGGTTCAGGATTACTACACACCTAACGGCAATAATATTCATGGCATAGGAATCACGCCTGACCAAGTGGTAGAACTTGATGAAGAAGCTTATTTGCAGGACGGAACGGATACACAGCTTGATGCAGCAGTGAATTACATTGAAGAACAGATGAAATAAATAATACACAAAATCTCCTCCCGGACGGAGGAGATTTTTGCGTTGTTTTTTGACAATGCAAGCTCAAAAATAGAACAAATGTTTGAAAAACGCTGTACATTTTTAATGCTGCGTGTTATAATTCTGGAAAAGGAGCATATAGATGAATCGTTTTGAGTTAGTATCAGAATATCAGCCCACAGGCGACCAGCCTCAGGCTATTGAGCAGTTAATAAAAGGATTTGAAGAGGGCAATCAATTTCAGACATTATTAGGCGTTACAGGTTCCGGCAAGACCTTTACCATGGCCAATGTCATACAGGCACTCCAGAAACCCACACTTGTAATAGCCCATAACAAAACATTGGCAGGGCAGCTCTACGGAGAGTTTAAGGAATTTTTCCCTAACAATGCAGTAGAGTATTTTGTATCCTACTATGATTATTATCAGCCGGAGGCATATGTACCGTCAACGGACACCTATATAGAGAAGGATTCGGCGATTAATGATGAGATAGATAAACTGCGTCACTCTGCAACGGCAGCTTTGTCTGAGAGGAAGGACGTTATAATAGTTGCAAGTGTGTCCTGTATATACGGACTCGGAAGCCCTATTGATTACCAGAATATGGTAGTATCGCTGCGTCCGGGAATGGAACGTGACAGAGATGATGTAATCAGACAGCTTATAGACTTACAGTATATCCGCAATGATATGGATTTTAAGAGAGGTACTTTCAGGGTACGTGGAGATGTACTTGAGATTTTCCCTGCATCCAGTGATGATAAGGCTGTAAGAATTGAATTTTTTGGCGATGAGGTTGACAGAATAACAGAGATAGATACGTTGACAGGGGAAATCAAGGCAGAATTGAAACACACGGCGGTTTTCCCCGCATCCCATTATGTAGTTCCTCATGACAAGCTTGTTGCGGCGGCAGAAAATATACGCTTAGAGGCAAAGGAGCGGGTGGCTTATTTTAAAAGTGAGGACAGGCTCATAGAGGCCCAGAGAATTTCGGAGAGAACCAACTTTGATGTGGAGATGATGCTTGAGACAGGCTTTTGCTCAGGCATAGAGAATTATTCAAGGCATTTGACAGGACTTGCACCGGGGACACCGCCGTGGACTCTCATGGATTATTTTCCGGATGATTTTCTTATAATAGTGGACGAGTCACATATTACAATACCGCAGATAAGAGGCATGTATTTCGGAGACCGTTCACGGAAAACCACACTTGTAGATTATGGTTTCAGACTTCCGTCGGCTCTTGATAACAGACCTCTTAATTTTCAGGAATTTGAGAGCAAAATCAACCAGCTTATGTTTGTGTCTGCTACACCGTCAGTGTACGAAGAAGAACATGAGCTTCAAAGGGTTGAGCAGATTATCAGACCTACAGGACTTCTTGACCCTGAGATTACGGTTAAGCCGGTTGAGGGGCAGATTGATGATTTGATTGCACAGGTTAATAGGGAGACGGCTAACCATAATAAAGTACTCATAACCACATTGACTAAGCGCATGGCTGAGGATTTGACCACATATATGAAGGAGGCAGGAATAAGGGTAAGGTATCTTCATTCGGATATAGATACTCTTGAAAGAGCGGAGATAATCAGGGACATGAGACTGGACGTCTTTGATGTGCTTGTAGGTATTAATCTTCTCAGGGAAGGACTTGATATACCGGAAATTACGCTTGTGGCGATCCTGGATGCGGACAAGGAAGGCTTTCTGCGCTCGGAAACCTCCCTTATTCAGACAGTGGGACGAGCGGCACGTAATGCTGACGGCAGAGTAATTATGTATGCAGATACAATAACCGATTCAATGCGCAATGCCATAGATGAGACAAACAGAAGGCGTAAAATCCAACAGCAGTACAATGAGGAACATAATATTACGCCTACTACTATCAAAAAAGCTGTGCGTGAGCTTATAGCTATTTCAAAGGCTGCCAACGAAGGCGGTATAAAGCTTGAGAAGGATATTGAATCAATGAGCAACAATGAGCTTGAAAAGCTTATCAGGGAGCTTAATAAAAAAATGCACAGAGCGGCGGCTGACCTTAATTTTGAGGAGGCGGCAGCTATAAGAGACAGGATTACAGAAATAAGAAAGATGATGGATGACAATGAGTAAATTTCAAAGACAGTATATTAAAATAAGAGGTGCCTGTGAGCACAATCTGAAAAATATAGACGTGGATATACCAAGAGATTCTTTTACGGTACTTACAGGACTCAGCGGTTCGGGCAAATCCTCCCTCGCCTTTGATACAATCTATGCCGAGGGACAGAGACGTTATATGGAATCACTTTCATCATATGCCCGCCAGTTTCTGGGGCAGATGGAAAAGCCTGATGTGGAAAGTATAGAAGGTTTATCGCCGGCTATATCAATTGACCAGAAATCCACTAATCGTAATCCGCGTTCAACAGTCGGGACAGTTACGGAGATATACGATTATCTAAGGCTTTTATATGCAAGAATAGGTGTGCCTCATTGCCCTAAATGCGGACGTGAAATAAAAAAACAGACGGTTGACCAGATGGTTGACCAGATTATGACAATGCCTGAGCGCACCAAGTTCCAGCTTCTTGCTCCTGTTGTAAGAGGGCGTAAAGGCGAACATCAGAAAATTTTTGAGAATGCGCGCAAAAGCGGTTACGTCAGAGTAAGAGTTGACGGTAATGTGTATGAACTGTCGGAGGAGATTAAGCTTGAAAAAAATAACAAGCATAATATTGAGATTATAGTGGACCGTCTTGCGGTCAAGGAAGGAATAGAGAGAAGACTTGCCGACTCCATAGAAAATGTTATGAAGCTGTCCGATGGCTTGATGATAGTGGATGTTATAGGCGGTGAACCTATTAATTTCAGTATGAGCTTTGCCTGCCCTGACTGCGGAATAAGTATAGAAGAAATAGAACCCAGAAGCTTTTCTTTTAACAACCCATTCGGGGCATGTCCTGATTGTTTCGGACTGGGATATAAGATGGAATTTGAAGTTGACCTTATGATTCCCGACCAAGGCTTATCCATCAATGAGGGGGCTATTCAGGCTATGGGATGGCAGTCATGTACAGACAAAAAAAGCTTTACCAATGCTATTTTGAGAGCCTTGATGAAGGAATATGATTTTTCATTGGATACGCCATTTAAGGACTACCCTCAGGAAATAAAGGACATACTCATTCACGGAACCGACGGTAAGGAAGTTATGGTGCATTATACAGGACAGCGTGGAACAGGAGTATATCCGGTTGCATTTGAAGGTCTTATTAAAAACATGGAACGTCGTTATCGTGAAACCTCCTCCGAGCTTCTTAAGCAGGAGTATGAGGAATTTATGCGTATTACCCCGTGTAAGCTGTGCAAAGGTCAGAGGCTTAAGGCCTCGTCCCTTGCAGTTACGGTTGGCGATAAAAACATATACGAAGTTACGGATATGTCCGTTCTCAAGCTGGTAGACTATTTTAACAATATAGATATTACCGATATGCAGCATAAAATAGGAGACCAGATACTTAAAGAAATCAAGGCGAGGATAGGCTTCCTCAACAACGTAGGTCTTGATTATCTGACCTTGTCAAGGGCTACGGGAACGCTTTCCGGCGGCGAGGCCCAGAGAATAAGGCTGGCAACCCAGATTGGTTCGGGACTTGTGGGAGTTGCGTACATTCTTGACGAACCTAGTATCGGGCTGCACCAAAGAGATAATGATAAGCTTCTGGCAGCACTTATGAGACTTCGCGATATAGGCAACACGCTTATTGTTGTGGAACATGATGAAGATACTATGCGTGCGGCAGACTACATTGTGGATATTGGACCAAAGGCAGGTGAGCATGGCGGGCAGGTTATTGCCACCGGTACGGCTGAGGACATTATGAAAAATGAGAACTCCATAACAGGTGCATATCTCAGCGGACGTATGCAGATACCTGTACCTAATGAGAGAAGAAAGCCTACGGGATGGATAACAGTTAAAGGCGCAAAGCAGAATAACCTTAAAAATATAGATGTTGATATACCGCTTGGGGTAATGACCTGCGTTACAGGAGTTTCCGGCTCAGGAAAAAGCTCTCTTGTCAACGAGATTTTGTACAAAAGGCTGGCAAGAGATTTGAACCGGGCCAGATGTATACCGGGGCAGCACAGGGATATTGTGGGAATTAACCAGCTCGATAAGGTTATTGATATTGACCAATCACCCATAGGAAGAACCCCGCGCTCTAACCCTGCAACCTACACAGGAGTATTTGATTTGATAAGAGATTTGTTTGCAAGCACATCCGATGCCAAGGCTAAAGGCTATAACAAGGGCCGTTTCAGCTTCAATGTAAAGGGCGGAAGATGTGAAGCATGTTCAGGTGACGGTATTTTGAAAATCGAGATGCATTTTCTGCCTGACGTGTATGTGCCATGCGAGGTATGCGGAGGAAAACGTTATAACAGAGAAACCCTTGAGGTTAAATACAAGGGAAAAAGCATTTATGATGTGCTGGATATGACTGTTGAGGAGGCCGTTGGTTTCTTTGAGAATGTTCCTGCCATAAGACGCAAAATAGAGACACTTAATGACGTGGGACTTTCATATATCAGGCTTGGTCAGCCGTCAACAGAGCTTTCCGGCGGCGAGGCACAGCGTATCAAGCTGGCAACAGAACTCAGCAAAAGAAGCACCGGTAAGACCATATATATTCTTGATGAACCCACAACAGGACTTCACTTTGCAGATGTCCACAAGCTGGTGGATATACTTCACAAGCTTACCGATGGCGGCAACACGGTTGTTGTAATTGAGCATAACCTTGATGTTATCAAGACAGCGGACTACATTATTGATATAGGACCTGAGGGCGGTGACCGTGGAGGTACGGTAATTGCCCAAGGAACACCGGAGGAAATAGTAAGGACAGAAGGCTCGTACACAGGCCGGTATATCAATAAATATCTGTCAAAATAGTATTTGGTGAACAGACTTTTTAAAGATGTTTTTAAAGCTATTATGTAATGACGGCAAATTAAAGTATTTGCCGTCATTTTTAATCATATAATTAACTGATTGTATTATAAGGTTGATTTTATGAAAAAATTTTTTAAGGGGTTTCTTAGCTTTATTATTATAGCTGTGATTATACTGGTAAAGGGAACGGGAGTTGTTGATGCTTTTTCAACCGGTTACGTGTATGCCCTGACAGCAGAGGATGAACCTGAAGCTGCCGCCGCAGCCGAAACATTGGAGCTATACGCCCGTTCAGCAGTTCTTATTGACGCTTCCAACAACAGAATTTTATACGGAAAAAATCAGGACGAAGTACATCCCATGGCAAGTACAACCAAAATAATGACGTTGATTATTGCTTTGGAATACGGCGACCTTGATGATGTGGTTACAGTATCCCAATATGCTGCCTCACAGCCTGATGTCCAGCTTAATGCAGTTAAGGGTGAACAGTACAGACTCGGAGATTTACTGTATATAATGATGCTGCGCTCGTACAATGATGTTGCGGTGGCTATTGCTGAATATATAGGTGAGCTTCAGGGAAGCGGAGGAGTGGATGCAG
Organism: uncultured Bacteroides sp.; assembly: GCA_964405715.1. Taxonomy (GTDB): domain Bacteria; phylum Bacillota; class Clostridia; order Lachnospirales; family Lachnospiraceae; genus Coprococcus_C. The sequence continues at coordinate 25,313 of CAYOOW010000016.1, read as the reverse complement.
AGGCAGTTGCGGAACGTGATTACGACGAAAGCAAATTATATGTTGCCAATTTTGCCAATCTGATGAATGACAAAGCTAAAGAGCTGGGTTGTACCGATACATATTTTATTACGCCTAACGGACTTGATGCCGAGGATGATAACGGGGTTCATTCCACTACCGCATATGAACTTGCGGTCATAGCTGCCTATGCAATATCCAATCAGGAGGTGGTGGATATATGCACAACACGTTCTTATTCCTGTGATGAGCTTAACGGAAAAAGACATGTCAGCATAACTACTACAGACGCCTTTCTTGATATGGTTGACGGGGCCATAGGCATGAAAACAGGCTTTACGGGAAATGCAGGTTACTGTTTTGTGGGTGCAGTCAAGCAGGACGGCAGGACATTTATTTCGGTGGTGCTGGCAAGCGGCTGGCCTCCTAATAAAAGCTATAAATGGAGTGACACGAAAAAGCTTATGAGTTATGGAATCAGCAATTATTTTCCTCAAAAAATATTTGTTTCCGATAATAATTATAAAAGCGTCAGGGTTACGGATGGCATAGAGGATGCCATAGAAACGGAGATTCCGTATTCGCTGGAGATGCTTGTCAGTGAAGATGATGATATACAGGTTATATATGAACTGCAGGAAGAAGTTGAAGCGCCTGTACAGGTTGGCGACCGTGTGGGAACCGTATATATATATGTAAATGATGAAATCTACACTTGTTTTCCCATACAGAGTAAAACAAAGGTTGAAAAAGTAAATTATATTTGGTTTTTGCAGAAAATATTTGCCGATTATCTTTTATAAGAACTCATAAAACACATCTTTTTGTGTATAAATAAAAATTGTTAAAGAAATAACAAAATTAACTTGATTATTCTCAATAGAAATATTACAATATACTTGGTAAAAATTGCGATTTTGATAAAATATGGAGGTCTGAAATATGGGCAATACAACACAGACGTCGGCAGGAAAGAGAATTGAAGCTCTTCTTGATGACAACAGTTTTGTTGAAATTGGCGGGCTTGTAACAGCCAGAAATACTGATTTTAACATGACGGACATTGACACTCCGGCAGATGGTGTACTTACAGGATACGGCACCGTTGATGGAAGTCTTGTGTATGTATACAGTCAGGATGCAACCGTACTTGGCGGTTCAATCGGCGAGATGCATGCAAAGAAAATAGTTAATCTTTACGATTTGGCACTTAAGATGGGTGCACCAATCGTTGGTCTTATTGATTGTGCGGGACTTAGATTACAGGAAGCTACAGATGCACTCAATGCATTTGGGGAGATTTATTTTAAACAGTCTCAGGCTTCAGGCGTAATACCACAGATTACCGCAATTTTCGGTACGTGCGGAGGCGGACTTGCACTGATGCCTTCCCTTACTGATTTTACTTTTATAGAGGAGAAAAACGGCAGGCTTTTTGTAAACAGTCCTAACGCTATCGAAGGCAACAAGACTGAGAACACAGCAAGTGCAGCATTTCAGGCTGAACAGGCAGGAATCGTTGATTTTGTCGGGGACGAGGCTTCTATTCTCAGCGGAATAAGAGAACTTGTATCGGTTCTGCCATCCAATTATGAGGACGAGAATATAACAGAGTGTACAGATGATTTGAACAGAGTGTGCGACGGACTTGCAGATGGCAAGGCTGACCCTGCTTATGTTATTTCATCGATAGCAGATAATAATTTGTTTATTGAAACCAAGAAAACGTTTGCCAAGGAAATGGTTACAGGTTTTATAAAGCTTAATGGCACAACAGTTGGTGTTGTGGCTAACAGAACAGAGCTTTTTGAGGATGGCAAGTCTGTTGAAGAATTTGATAATGTTCTTACAACATACGGAAGCTATAAGGCAGCAGAATTTGTTAATTTCTGTGATGCTTTTGGAATCCCTGTTCTTTCACTTACCAATGTTAAAGGTTTTGCGGCTACAATCTCCAATGAACGTTCAATCGCAAAGGCAGCCGCTAAGCTTACCTATGCTTTTGCTTCTGCCACGGTTCCGAAGGTTAACGTTATTGTAGGCAAGGCATTCGGAAGCGCATATGCAGTTATGAATTCCAAGGCACTTGGCGCAGATGTGACTTATGCATGGCCGGAAAGCGCTATCGGAATGATGGATGCCGAGTCAGCAGCCAGGATTATATATGCTGAACAGCCTGAGCTTATTGCCGAGAAAGCGGCAGAGTATGCAACTCTTCAGGACAGCGTGGTTTCGGCAGCTAAGAGAGGATATGTGGACAGCATAATTGAGCCTTCAGATACACGTAAGTATGTTGTTGCTGCTTTTGAGATGCTTTACTCCAAGAAAACCGTTGCGGCAGCTAAAAAGCATGGAACAGTGTAGTGAGGTGAGCCTATGATAGTTATGGAGACAATGGGCGAGAAATTTGCCAATGCGGGAATCAATACAGTTATTTGTATAGTTGTTGTTTTCTGTGTGCTTATTTTTATCTCGCTTATAATAAGTCTGTTCAGGTTTATACCTAAGGCAGAGGCTGCTGTTGCCAGAAAAAAAGCAGCTAAGCAGGAAAACAAGACACTTGCGGCAGATGCAATAGATAATACGATTTCACAGATTGAGGCAAAGGAAGAGGAAGAGCTTACGGATGACCTTGAGCTTGTAGCAGTTATAGCGGCAGCTATAGCGGCATCGACCGGAACGTCTGCGGATGGTTTTGTGGTGAAATCAATCAGGAAAGTTAAAAGATAACAGCTCAAGGAGGATTTTATAATGAAAAACTATACTATTACAGTTAATGGCAATGTATATGATGTGACAGTTGAAGAGGGAGCAGCCGGAGGCGCTCCTGTGGCAGCACCTAAAGCAGCACCTGCACCTAAGGCAGCAGCGCCAAAGGCAGCGGCACCGTCAGTATCAGGTACGGCAGGTTCGGTTAAGGTCAATGCACCTATGCCGGGTAAGATTCTTGCAGTTAAGGCTAACCCTGGAGACAAGGTTACAAAGGGACAGGTTATTCTTGTGCTTGAAGCAATGAAAATGGAGAATGATATTGTGGCGCCTCAGGACGGAACGGTTGCAAGCGTTAACGTTGCAGTCGGAAGCTCAGTAGAGTCAGGTGAAACATTAGCAACACTGAATTAATTGGAGGTATCAAAATGATTCTGGATACGTTACAGAATCTGCTGAATCAGACCGGATTTATGACCCTGGAATGGGGTAATTACGTTATGATTTTAGTAGCATTAGTATTTTTGTATCTGGCAATAGCCAAAGGATTTGAACCATTGTTACTTGTTCCGATTTCTTTTGGTATGTTGTTAGTCAATCTTTTTCCGGACATTATGCAGACAATCGAAGATGCTGCGGCTGCAGGCAATACGGCAGGCGGACTTTTCCATTATTTTTATCTGCTTGATGAATGGAGCATTTTGCCGTCGCTTATATTCTTAGGTGTCGGTGCGATGACGGACTTTGGACCGCTTATTGCCAACCCGAAGAGCTTTCTTCTGGGAGCAGCAGCGCAGATTGGTATTTTCTCTGCATACTTCCTTGCAATTCTTATGGGATTTGACGGGAAAGCGGCAGCGGCAATCTCAATCATCGGAGGAGCAGATGGTCCTACATCTATTTTCCTTGCAGGAAAGCTGGGACAGTCAGAGCTTATGGGACCTATTGCGGTGGCGGCTTACACATATATGTCCCTTGTTCCTATTATACAGCCTCCTATTATGAGGCTTCTCACAACGAAAAAAGAGCGTGCAATCAAGATGGAACAGCTTCGTCCGGTGTCCAAGCTTGAGAAAATCCTGTTCCCGATTGTGGTTACAATCGTGGTTGTGCTTATTCTTCCTACAACAGCACCGCTTGTGGGTATGCTTATGTTAGGTAACCTTTTTAAAGAGTCGGGCGTAGTCAAGCAGTTGGCAGAACATGCGTCCAATTCACTTATGTATATTGTAGTTATTTTGCTTGGTACATCTGTAGGTGCTTCCACAAGTGCTGCAAATTTCCTGAACATTGGAACGCTTAAAATCGTAGTACTTGGAGTTGTAGCGTTTGCAGTGGGAACGGCAGCGGGCGTATTGTTCGGTAAAATAATGTGTAAGGCCACAAAGGGCAAGGTTAATCCTCTTATTGGCTCGGCAGGCGTATCGGCGGTGCCGATGGCGGCGCGTGTATCACAGAAGGTTGGAGCAGAGACAGACCCGACCAACTTCCTTCTTATGCATGCTATGGGACCTAACGTAGCCGGAGTTATCGGAACAGCCGTTGTTGCCGGAACGTTTATGGCAATATTCGGAGTATAATAATATAGTACAACCTTGCAGATGTACCTCATCTGCTATGGAGAAAAGGAGAATAAACAATGGCAGATATAGCAAAAAAACCGGTTAAAATAACCGAAACAATATTAAGAGATGCCCATCAGTCGCTTATTGCTACGAGAATGACCACTGAGCAGATGCTTCCTATTATCGATAAGATGGATAAGGTGGGATTTAATGCTGTTGAGTGCTGGGGCGGTGCTACATTTGATGCATGCCTTAGATTCCTCAAGGAGGACCCGTGGGACAGACTCAGAAAATTAAAAGACGGCTTTAAGAATACAAAGCTTCAGATGCTTTTCAGAGGACAGAACATTCTGGGATATCGTCCTTATGCAGATGATGTTGTAGAATACTTTGTTCAGAAATCAATCGCCAACGGAATTGATGTAATTCGTATTTTTGACTGTCTCAATGATATTCGTAACCTTCAGACAGCAGTTAAGGCTGCCAACAAGGAAAAAGGACATGCGCAGGTTGCCCTTTCATATACATTGGGAGATGCTTACACACTTGAGTATTGGGAAAATATGGCGAGACAGATTGAGGAGATGGGTGCTGATTCTATTTGTATCAAGGATATGGCAGGACTTCTCGTTCCTAATGAGGCAACTAATCTTGTTAAGGCGCTCAAAGCCGGAACCAAGCTTCCTATTGAACTTCACACCCACTACACATCAGGTGTGGCTTCAATGACATATATGAAGGCTGTTGAGGCAGGCTGCGATATTATCGACACAGCAATGTCTCCTCTCTCGATGGGAACAAGCCAGCCTGCAACAGAGGTTATGGCTAAGGCATTTGAAGGAACGGAGTTTGACCCAGGCTTTGACCAGAATCTTCTTGCGGAAATTGCTGATTATTTCAGACCGATGAGGGAAGAATGGATAAAGAGCGGGCTTCTTGACCCTAAAGTTATGGGCGTTAATATCAAAACGCTTCTTTATCAGGTACCAGGAGGAATGCTTAGTAACCTTGTATCGCAGCTTAAGGAAATGAAGGCTGAGGATAAATATGATGCCGTTCTTGAGGAAGTTCCAAGAGTTCGTAAGGACTTCGGCGAACCGCCTCTTGTTACACCTTCAAGCCAGATTGTCGGTACACAGGCAGTGCTTAATGTTGTTCTCGGTGAGAGATATAAGAGTCTGACCAAAGAATCCAAGGATTTGCTTCTGGGTAAATACGGTAAGACTGTTAAACCTTTCAATCCTCAGGTTCAGCAGAAAGCGATTGATATGGCAGGAGGAGAGCAGCCGATAACCTGCAGATTTGCCGATACTCTTGAGCCGGAGCTGGATAAGCTTGAGGCCGAGATGAAGCAGTGGAAGCAGCAGGATGAGGATGTGCTTTCATATGCACTTTTCCCACAGGTTGCAACAGATTTCTTTAAGTACAGAGAGGCTCAGCAGAGAAAAATTGACCCGGCTATGGGCAAGGATGGCGCATATCCGGTATAAAAAGGAGTTGCTATGGCAGTTAAGGTATTAGATACTAACACATTTGACAGCGCAATATCAGAGGGCAAATCAGTTGTGGATTTTTTCGCAACGTGGTGCGGGCCTTGTAAAATGCTTTCACCTATAGTTGATGCTGCATCTGAGCAGTATACCGACATTAAATTTTTCAAGGTGGATATAGACAATGATATGGACATTGCTATGCGGTACAAGATTATGAGTGTGCCGACTCTGATAATTTTTGAAAATGGCGAAATCGTCAATAAGTCGGTAGGACTTATCTCAGGAGATGAGCTTGCGGAACTGTTAAAATAGTAATTAAAAACGACCTCGCGGTAATACTGCGGGGTTGTTTTAATATGCTTCAATACATTTTAATTTATTTACAGTGGTTTGACATTAATTCCGTTGACCTGAACATTATCTGTTAGTTCTATCATAAGATAAGTCCGTCCGTCAAGCTGTTTGGTTTCAACCAAATCGGTGCGGTCAGGTGCAACCTTTATAATCACATCAGGTGCTTTGATTTCAAAGGATTTTGGATTGACTACATTGGCTGCCATAAAGCTTGTGCGGCTTCCGGCTGCTTCGTCATAATTGCTTTCAAATGTCTCAATGGATTCATTGTTGACACCGCTGTTTTCAAGTACACGTTTCACATCCATTTTATCGAAAGCCACAGGCTCAGGCTGTTCTTTACGTTCCTCCACAAAGGCTGTCAGATTCTCATGGATTGTCTTTACGGTTTCAAAATTGCATGTTTCACCCAGAGATTCCTGAATTATTTCGGAAAAAACTTCCTTCTGGCTCTTATAAGTCATAGGTGTTACACAGCCTAACATTCCGTCAATAAATTCAGACTGAATGTTTTCGGAATTGCGCGTATAATACAAAAGGTTATGTATATCAGAATTGCGGTCATTAAAAGCAGGGAACAAAAAGGCGTGCTCAGGCGCCTCAACAATCCAGTCGCGAACCCTGTTTTCTATGGCATTGGTTTCACTGTTATAACAGAGCCCTTCCTTGGAAAGCTTCACAGGACATATGCTGCAAAGCAGATGCTCATACACATATTCAGAAGAATCATCCATATCCGTTCCGTCCTTGGCTTTGCCGGGAACATCATAGGAAGCATCTATGAGCAGTATCAGATAGTTTTCTCCGTATATATAATTGTCAATAACCTTATTGTAAAATAACTCAAGAAGGTTGTCATCCTTAAGATGGCTTGCTCTAAGCTTCATAAGGAAATCCTGAGTTCCGCCCTCAGTTTCAGTGTCTAACGGAAATTCCATATTGAGCATGTTTTTGCCTATTGTACCGGACAGCGATGAACGGAATAAAGCAAAATATTTGAAAATTTCCTCCTCAGGCAGGGAAAGAAACGCTTCCTTGAAGGTGGTAACTTTGTTTTTGTTGCCGTCTACATAGCAGCCGCATATGCGGGAAATGCAGCATTTATCATTGGTAAATAATTTTTTTATCTCAAGAATTTCTTTTTTGTTCATTAGTAAAACCTCACTTGCTTCCTTTTACCAGAAGTATAATCCGAAAATTGTTTTTAGGCAAGGCTTTTAATTTGTACAGTCTATAATGCGGCGGATAGTGACAAAGGGGCGGTAAAGTGATATATTAGGTATAAACATTAAGGAGAATAATACTTTATGGATTATAATGTTGACGGATATAGATTAATAGAAAATGTTGATTTGAAGGATATTAAAGGACGTGGTCTTATATATGAGCATTGCAGAACGGGAGCCAAGGTTGTTGTGCTTGATAATGAGGACACACATCTGTCTTTTACGGCAGCATTTAAAACGCCGCCCGTAAGTGACAATGGAATAACACATATACTTGAACATTCTGTTTTTTGCGGTTCAACCAAATATCCGTTAAAGGACCCTTTTGTGGAGCTTATGAAAGGCTCAATGTACACATTTCTCAACGCTATAACATATGGAGATATGACTGTTTTTCCTGTGGCAAGCACTAATGCCAGAGATTTTGATAATCTTATGGATGTATACCTTGATGCTGTGTTTAATCCGCTTTTCCTTACCAATGAAGCTATTTTTATGCAGGAGGGATGGCATTATCAGGTGAAAAGCCATAACTCTCACATGGCTGGAGGTGAATCCATATCAGATACGTCAGATGATAATGGGACAGCCTGTGATGTCAGCGGTGTTGTATTTAATGAAATGCGTGGTATGGAAGCTTCTCCTGATTATATACTTAACAATAAAATTAAAGCCGCTTTATACCCTGATACTCCTTATAAATATATTTCCGGCGGCTTGCCCTCTGAAATAATTGATTTGTCATATGAAGAATTAAGTGATTATTATGACAAACATTACCATCCGTCCAACTGTACAATGATATTATACGGAAAGCTTGATATTAATAATAAGCTTGCATATATTGCAGAGAATTATCTGGATAAATATGAAAAGCGAAGCATGGATAACACAATGCCTGTTCAAAAAGGGTTTGATATTCCGGCAGAGGAGGAATGCTTTTATCCGGCAGAGGATGGTGAAAATACTGAAAAAGGTACATACTATGCCTATGCGGCAGTTGTGGCGGACAGCCATAGTGCAGAGCTTTCAGTGACCTTGCAGGTGCTTAATTATGTGCTTTGTCTGGCACCCGGCGCTTATCTCCGTGAAGCGTTTATGGAAGCGGGTGTGGGAGAAGATTTGGACATTGTTATGGATGACCAGATGAGGCAGGCTTTTTACGGGTTTGAGTGTTCCTATTGCTATGCTGGTGAAAAAGAAAAATTTTTAAATATCATAAATGATACCTTAAACAAGGTGGTCAATGAAGGCATTGACAAAGAAATGCTTTATGCAGCCGTGCAGAGTATAGATTTCAATTATCGGGAGGCTGATTTCGGCGGTTCTCCCAAGGGACTTACGTACTCGGATATGCTTTTGGAAAAAATGCTTTTTGACGAGGAAAATCCACTTGACAGGCTTAAGATTCAGGATGCCATTGACCGGATAAAAGGCCGCATAGATACCGATTATTTTGAAAACTTTATCAGGGATAAAATACTGGACAATACCCATAAGGTAATTGTAACAATGAAGCCTGATGCAGATATGAACGGGCGCATTTATAAGGAGCTTTGTGATAAAATATGCGCTAATTATTCCAAGGCGGATAAAGCGTATGTAGCAGATAAGCTTGAATTATTGGAAAAGTACAGAGGCATGTCTGATGATGAGCGGATTAAGGCGCTTATACCTGTGCTGTCCAAAGAGGATTTGCAGGAGGAGAAGCCTTATACTGCCACAAGGAATATGACTGTCTGCGGAATTCCCTTTTTGTTCCAGCCAAGAGACACCAACGGAATAGGGTATCTTAATTTTGCATTTGACATAAGGGCGCTTCCTGCAGAGCGGCTTCCCTATGTGAGACTGCTGGTGGAATTATTGGGTGTGTTGGACACCAAAGAACATTCCTATGCAAAGCTTACTAAATTGACAGATATATATACTGGTGGAATATATAATTATGTAAGTATTGCAGACGGGACGGTGACAAACGGACAGGTTCTGCCGTTTATGATACAGCGCACAAGCTTTTTTTATAAGGAGATAGAAAATGTGTGCAGTCTTAACCGTGAGATACTGCGTGAGACAGATTATTCTGATTTGGAGTATATCGGAGAACTGCTTTTACAGCTGAAATCCGCATACACAAGCCAGCTTCTGTCTGCTGCCAATGCCACCGCATCGGACATAGGAAGAAGCGGTTATTCCAAGGCGGCGCTTTATCATGAAAAAATACAGGGCTATGAATTTTATAAATTCCTGTGCAATCTGACTGACAATTATAAAGAACTTGCAGAGGATATGAAGGAAAATCTGATAAAGACCGCTGAAATGCTTATGCGTATGGAGAATTGCAGAATTATTTATGTAGGAGAGGAAGGCTCTCTTGATAATGTTACTGCCCATGTTAAAAAATTCATAGATGATTTAGGACATAGCAATGAAGCAGATAAAGACGCAGCGGAAAATGATAGTTCAAAGCTTACACCTGTGCGTGGAGGAAATCAGGCATATATAGCTCCGTCACAGGTACAGTATGTGGCTATGTGCGGTGACATGGGAGATAAGACCAAATCAGTGCGTGGACATATGCTTGTGCTTGAGCATATTCTTAACTGCGATTATCTGTGGCAGAATGTGCGTGTTATGGGAGGAGCATATGGCTGCAGCGTTGATTTTTCTTATAACGGAGGGGTGTCATTTGCATCATACAGAGACCCCGGTATAGGCAGAACGGTAGATATATTCAGGAGCGTGGCACAGTATATAAGGAATATCCGTATGTCATCGCGGGAATTACAACAATATATTATAGGTACTATGAACAAGCTTGACGTTCCCATGACTCCGGAGAGCGAAGCTATGTCACAAATACAGCTTGATTTCAGCGGCATATCCAATGAGGAAATTCTGCGCATACGAAAACAGATTATAGAAACCACTGTGGAGGATATCAGAGCGTTGGCAGATATTATGGAAAATACGGTTTCGGATTGTGATGTGGTTGTAATCGGCAGTGAAGAGGGGATTATGGCTGAAAAGGCAGATTTTGATTTGGTCACAAGCTTGTTGGGACAGAAAAATAGTTGTTGATATATTTTCCTTTTTTTGCTAAAATATCTTCATAAGGATAATGGGATAAGGAGAATTTTATGAATCATATTAAGAAAACTAATACATTTGTATTAATTATTCTCTCGATTATTGATGTTATCATTATAGGCGGATATATACAGGACGCTTTTAAGGGTAATATTACAATGCAGTTCGGAATAGTAATAGCGGCAGTGACTACTGTAACACTTATTGCTGATTATGTTACATATTTTTTAAAGAAAGACGGCGCGGCATTTAAGTTTGTTACCATTTTGGGATATATAATTGTGTATGGCATTGCTATGTTTAATTCCAAAAACGATTTGGTTTTTGCCATTGCGTTTCCTATATATGTAATGTATGTGCTGTATCTGGATACAGTTTTTATGGGAATATCCGCAGGAGTGTTTTTGCTGATTAATATGGGCTCTGCGGCAACGAGTTTTGTAAAAGGCTCCATGCCTTCAGGAATTGATGTTGAACTGTCCACGATTCTTCTTCAGGTTGCCACAATCGGCGTGACAGGCTTTGCGCTTACATGGATTACATATCTTGAGAAGGGTATGAAGAATGAGCAGGTTCAGAGCATTGCCAATGAGAAAAATAAAACGGACAACCTTCTTACGGATGTTCTTGAGCTTGGAAACACTGTTAAAGATAATTCCAATAAGGCGGAGCAGTTAATTGAAGAACTGAATGATGCCACGCTTGCGGCACTTGAGACACTTAAGGCAGTGGCGGAAAGCAATAATGATAATGCCAAAAACATAGAAAACCAGACAATGATGACAGGCAATATTCAGGAAATGATTCTCTCTGCCGACGCAGACGCTTCACAGATGGAGAGGATTGCAGGAGATTCACTTTCAATGGTATCAGCAGGAAGGGAAATCGTTGAGACTCTTGAAGATAAGGCTGCGGCCATTTCACAGTCCAACTCAGATGTAATGAAGTCAATTAACGATTTTGTTGAAAGTGCAGTTCAGGTTAGAGACATTACCGAGAAAATCAACGGAATATCATCCCAGACAAATCTTTTGTCTCTGAATGCTTCAATTGAAAGCGCAAGGGCCGGGGAGGCAGGAAGAGGCTTTGCTGTTGTTGCAGATGAGATTCGCAATCTTGCAGATGAGACACAGTCGCTTACTGCCGAAATAAGCGGAATAGTTCAGTCTCTTGAGAGCAATGCCTTAGGCGCAAAAGATACTGTCGGAAGTGTTGTAAGGTCCATTGATGAAGAACAGTCACTTATTGATAATACCAAGGACACTTATGTTGAGCTGGAAAGTATGTTTAAGCAGTTATATGAAAGTGTTGCGGATACACAGAAACAGCTTAAGCAGATTGTAGAGTCCAATAATGCTATTGTTGACAGTATAGGTCAGCTTTCAGCTTCCAGTGAAGAGGTTGCTGCCAGTATGGACATGGCAGTGGAGCTTAGCAATAATAATATGGTTAAGACAAAGGAAACCAAGGAGCTTATGCAGGTGCTTACAGCATCTGCTAATGAATTGGACAAATATAACAACTAGCAGTGCCATATTGAAAAGTGCCGTAGATTAGTATATTATTAATCTATGGCATTTTTTATTTACGCAGGCAATAGGCTCGACGGACAAACATGAGAGGTAATTATGTTAGTAAGAACACCGGATTATTATGCTGATTTTAAATGCATTGCAGGGGAATGTACTGATACCTGCTGTGCAGGCTGGCAGGTCGATGTTGATGACCGTTCTTTTGAATATTATAAGACTATAACCGGGGATTTTGGTGACAGGCTTCATTCGGTTATGATAGACGGAAAAAAAGGTGCAGAAGGACAGTTCCGAATAAGGGATGACGGAAGATGCCCTTTTCTCAATGATGATAATCTGTGTGATTTGTATACGGCACTTGGTCAGGATGCCCTTTGCGTTACCTGTGACCAGTATCCAAGATATACCTGCGAATTCGGCAATCTGCGGGAAACCGGAATTGCACTTTCATGCAAGACCGCGGCAGAACTTATTTTAAAGGAAAACCGAACTCCGGGCTTTACTGAGTATAATGATGATGATGCATTTCCTGCGCTTAATAATATTGACGGACTTTTGTATGTTAATCTGATGAAGGCAAGGTCTCAGGCTTTTTCTATTGTATGGGATAGAAATTATAGTATCGGGGAACGTATGGCTAGGCTTTTGCAATTTACGGACAATATACAGGATTGTATAAAAAAGCCTGATGATATGTCTTCAGTTATAGAACGATGGAAAAGCTGCCCTCAAACCCAGTCAAATACTTCTGTTTCGGGGTATGAGAAAATCAGGCTTTATAAAAGCTTCTGGAGATATTATCTGAAACAGGTGATTATCAAAAAGGAATGGGTGGAGCTTGCTTTAATGGTACAGCGACAGCTTTACAATGACGATTATGAAAAGACGGAGAATGACTTCTTTAAAGCGTATTGTCACAGGAATTATGAATATGAAAATATAATTACATATTTTATTTTCAGATATTTTATGAAAGGTGTGTTTGACAGAGATGTGCTTACAAAGGTTAAGATGGCGGTTATAAGTACGCTTATAATTATGCAGTGCGATATGGCTGTCTGGAAAAATAACGGAGGCAGACTTACGCTTGCCGACCAGATAGAGGTAACACATCTGTATTCAAGAGAGGTCGAACACTCTGAGGAAAATTTTGCCTCATTGTGCAGGCTGTTTTCCCGGAAAAAACAGTTTAAGCTGGGTAAGCTTATGAGGCTTACCCAAATTCCCGCCTATATTGAGCCGGAGTAATGCCGGTATGTTTTTTGAAGCACTGTGTAAAACAACTTTGCGAAGGAAAATGCAGCGTGTTGGATATATCAACGATTGGATAGTCCGTCATCACCAATATATTTTTGGCAGTCTCGATACGTGTTTTGGCTACAAAGAGGTTAAAAGGGATTCCAATCTCTTCTTTAAATTTTGTGGAAAAATACGGACGGTTCATACCTACGTATCGGGCAACTCCGGCTGCCGAAATCTTTGTATGCAGATTGTTATAAATGTAATCCAGAGCCTTGCTTATTTTGGCAGAAATTTTAGAGCCTGAGAGAAGCATTTGCATTCTTGTGGCATAATCCATAATCATATCATCGTTAAGCGCCATAACTTCCTTAACAGAGCGGCATTTGTCGGTGCGCTTAATATACATATCGCTTAAGGTATATGCCACTTCCTGAGGCATTCCCGAATTGATGCATGCACGGGCTGTAAGCGCAGTGTTCACTACCATATGATAAATTTCATTGGTAACAGGATTATCCGACAGATTACCCTTACCCTCGGATGAGGTGTTAGGGTATTTTTTCTTATTATCAAGAATTTCCTGAACCTTACCGGATGCCACCATATTATAGAAATCCTGTTCATATGAATTTGGCTGGTGTTTAAAGAACTGCTCCCTTTGAACATAAAGATAATAATCAAGGCTTGGGGCTGACATAAATTTCCTCCGTATGCGACCAAAACTACATTTTGATAACAATAATTATATAACAATGTGTGACGGAATGCTACAATAAAATCAAAAAAATGGAGGTTACTCAATGAAAAACAAACTAAAAGCAATGTTGGCAATGGTCTTGACTATTGCAATGTTGGCAGGTGTCTTGTCCTTGACAGGGGTGAAGTCTGTCAAGGCAGACGAGGAAACAAACAGCGCTCTTCCGTTCCGTGAGCTTAGCGGAGAAGAGATGATTAAGGAGATGGGAGCCGGCTGGAATCTGGGAAACACAATGGACGGACATACGGGTTTTACTCCCGGTGAGACAATATGGCAGAATACCATCACAACAAAAGAGTTGATTAAGTCAGTTCATGATATGGGCTTTAACACAATCAGAGTCCCTGTAACCTGGGGAACCATGATTGACGACGACAATGATTATGCAATCAATGAAAAATGGATTAGCCGTGTACAGGATATAGTTGATTACGCTATCCAGCAGGATATGTATGTAATTATAAACATTCACCATGACGGTGCCGAGCAGACTGGCTGGCTTAGAATTGCAACGGATGATAAGGATGCGCTTTACGATAAGTTCGGAGGAGTGTGGAAAAATATTGCCGAGCGCTTTAAAGATTATGATGAGCACCTGATTTTTGAGGCTATGAATGAGGTTCAGGGAACAGGAATGAGTCTGGCTGAAGAAAACGCAGTCATAATGGATTTGAACCAGATTTTTGTTGACACCGTAAGAGCAACAGGCTCTAACAATGCAAAAAGGTGGCTTACAGTATGCGGAAAATACAATTACATAGATTCTCTTGTTAACACTAAGGGCGGATTTGAGTTGCCTGATGATTCGGTTGAAAACAGAATTATTTTGTCAGTGCACTGCTATACAACATGGGATTTCTGCGGACAAGAGGGCATGAGCACTACCACATATACAGGTGATAAACTGAAAAAAAGCAATGAGAGCGAGCTTTCGCTTCTGGAACAATTTACAAGTCAGGGAATACCTGTAATCGTAGGTGAATACGGATGTATTAATAAGGATAACCCTGAGGAACGTGCATTTTTCCTTGAGGGAATGAACAGAATTTTCAGCAAATATAATCTTGTAGGTGTATATTGGGATCAGGGCTGGTATGACAGGAGCCAGAGCCCGGATTACAGCTTTGCAATTATTGACAGGGAAACCGGGGAATCCATTGATAAAGAGGTAACCGATGCAATTCTCAGAGGCTTCTATAAACCGGGAGATGCTGATGTTGAGACATTGGAGCACAGTCCGGCGGTAACGGCAATTCAGGAAATTAATGTGGAAAATGACAGCCTTGAACTGAAAATGGGAGATACAGCCAACATTACGGTAGAGGAGGTTCCGGCAGATAACAATGATGTTGTTTTATATAAGACGGATAATCCTAACGTAGCTACTGTGTATAACGGAATGGTCAGGGCAAAAGGAATAGGAGAAACGGTAATAACAGCATATTCACAGAATGGAGATGCTGTGGCTGAGATAAATGTTAAGGTTGAGGCAGCAGATATTGACCAATGTGATAGTGTTGAGGTCGCAAAAGAAGAATACCAGCTGTCACTTGGAGAATATGAGTATATTGATGCTGAAATCAAAGGCGGGGCTGATGAATCATATCTTGTATACAGCTCATCTGACGATAGCGTTGCAACGGTTTCTTCAATAGGTAAGATTGTGGCTGTTGCAGAGGGCAGCGCAACAATCACGGTATGCTGCTCTGACGGAACAACTAAGGATATAACCGTAACAGTTGGAGAAGCAGAGGCGGTCAAGGAGATAAGGCTTGCACTTAACGTATACTTTAATGATGCAGACAGGGAATTTTATAACAATGAGGTAAGCAGCGACATAATAACGGTAAGCACCAACGGACAGTACACACTTACATTTGACTGTGCCACAGATTTATCACAGTCAGCAATTGATGCAGGGGTTGACGGTCTTTCCAAGCTTACGTCAATCTACATTAAAGACCAGGATGTAACTGAGGGCAATGCTACGGAATCACCTCTTGAGACTTGTGATATTATGTATGACAAGATTGTGGTTGACGGTCAGGAGATGACAATTAACCAGACAGAGCCTAAGAGCGCACTGAAGAGTTCGGGAATATTTGATACTAATGATCCGGTTAACTCATGGGACGGAAGTGCCATTGATGAGATAAAATGCAGCAATTATGTTGCTGATTTCTCCACAGTAGATAACCCGTCAAAGATTGAGGTTACTTTTACACTGTCAAATATTAAGTTCAAGGGTGTGGACGCCGAACCGGACCCGGTTGATGAGCCTGAAACCGAGCCGGAAACACAGACCGAGGCAGAAACAGAGACACAGGCTGAAAGCAGTGCCAGTGACAAGGAAAACAATAATACCAAGTGGGTTATTATAGGAGCTGTGGCAGCGGTTGTTGTGATTGTGGTTGTAGTTGTGGTAGTTACTACAACATCTAAGAAAAAGAAAAACAGACTGTAAGTAAATATCAGTCAACACCGGATGTTTTAGATGATGCATTGGCAGTCATTTAAAATGTCCGGTGTTTTTATTTACAAGAATAGTTCAAAATGCTATACTTGTATAGTAAAATAAGCCTATAATCGGTTGCGGGAGGAAGTTATGAGTATTGTTTTAGGAGTTGATATAGGCGGCTCCACCACCAAAATTGTAGCGCTCAACGAGAATAAAGAGTGCGTAGCGACGCTTCAGGTCAAAGCGGATGACCAGATTACGGCACTTTACGGAGCTATTGGTAATCTTTTATATAGTAATGGGATTTCTTTTGAGCAGGTAAGAAAAATTGCCCTGACCGGAGTAGGTTCATCCCAGATTACCGGGGACCGCATTTATGATATAATAAGCTGTAAGGTCAATGAGTTTGATGCAATAGGTCATAGCGGTCTTATTTTGTCCGGACTCAGGGAAACTGTTGTAATAAGCATGGGTACAGGTACGGCATTTGTACATGCGGCAGACGGCTGCTACGAACATATCGGAGGAAGCGGAGTAGGCGGGGGAACTCTTATAGGACTGGCTTCAAAGCTTTTGGGCGAAAGCGATGTGACAGCTGTTGCAGAGCTTGCAAAGAGCGGAAATGCAGCCAATGTGGATTTGGGAATCAATGAGATAAGCAACACCGATACAACGTCACTTCCGTCATATGTGACAGCATCCAACTTCGGCAAATTGAAAAGTAATGCAGCTGACGCGGATATAGCACTGGGAATATTTAATATGGTGTATCAGACGGTGGGAATGCTTGCTGTTTTTGCCTGCCGCAATACGGATATTAAAACCATAGTTGCTACGGGTTCAGTGGCGGCGCTTCCTCAGGCACAGGAGGTTCTGGGTGCGGTAGGAAAGCTTTGCGGTTTCAGGTTTATTATACCCAAACAAGCTCGGTTTGCCACAGCAATAGGAGCAGCTTCGTTGGCATTTGACGACTGATTTTACAATGTATTTAAAGTGTTTTGACAGGCACAAGGAGAAAATAGATGACACTTCAGCAATTAAAGTACATAGTGACAGTGGCTGAAAAAGGAACCATAAGTGATGCGGCAAAGACATTGTTTATATCACAGCCCAGCCTTACCAATGCAATCAAGGAGCTTGAGGCAGAGATGAATCTGACGATTTTCAGCCGGACTAATAAGGGAGTTCTTATCACCAATGAAGGCGATGAATTTTTGTCATATGCCAGACAGGTGCTTGAGCAGGTGGAGCTTATGGAAGAGCGCTATTTTGAAAAAAGGGAGCGAGGCGCAAGATTTTCCGTATCCTGTCAGCACTATTCATTTGCAGTAAATGCCTTTGTGGATGTAATAGAGGAATTTGGCGGAAATAAATACGATTTTACACTTCGTGAAACCCAGACCAATGAGATAATAGATGATGTTGCCCGTATGAGGAGCGAGATAGGCGTGCTTTACACATCATCACATAATGAAGAAGTCATAATGAAGCTTATTAAGAAAAATGATATGGAATTTAGGGAGCTTTTTACGGCAAAGCCCCATGTGTTTATAAGCTGCACCCATCCGCTGGTAAATAAGCGTGAAATAACCCTTAAGGATTTGGAAGAATACCCGTACCTTTCTTTTGAACAAGGTGAATATAATTCATTTTATTTTTCAGAGGAAATACTAAGTACGCTCGACAGGGATAAAAACATCAAGGTAAGAGACCGGGCGACGCTTTTTAATCTTGTCATAGGTCTTAACGGATATACTGTAAGCTCCGGTGTCATAAGCGAGGAGCTTAACGGCAGCAATATTGTGGCAAAGCCATTGGCAGTTGATGAATATATGAGAATCGGCATAATAACCCTTAAAAATATGCCGCCAAGCAGATATGGCAGGGCATATATTGATGCTTTGAAACGATATACCACAGATATAGTCTGAAACTATACCCAATATTAATAAATAATATTTTCAAATGACTGAAAATGTGATTATAATGATTTTAAAATAGTTATACGAGGAGATGGATTATGAAATTATCAAATATACTTGGCAAGGACAAAATAACAATTTCAATGGAGGTGTTCCCGCCAAAGACAACGGCTAATTATGAATCGGTTGAGAAAGCTGCGATGGGTGTTGCGGCGCTTAATCCGGATTATATGAGTGTAACCTATGGGGCAGGAGGAAGTACAAGGGATAACACGCTTAAGATTGCCGCAGGAATACAGGATAAATATAATGTGACCACTATTGCGCACCTGACCTGTGTAGGTGCAAAGCGTGCAGACGTTGAGACTGCACTTCAAAATATGAAGGCGGCAGGTATTGAAAATATTCTTGCACTCCGAGGTGACAGACCGAAGGACTTTGAGGGAGAGCCTTTTATTGATTATCATTATGCATCTGAGCTTGCGGCTGACATTAAGAAATACGGCGGTTTCTGTGTAGGCGGCGCATGTTATCCTGAGGGACATCCTGATGCTGCTTCCAAAAAGGAAGACATCATTAACCTTAAGAAAAAAGTAGAGGCCGGATGTGAGTTTTTGACTACCCAGATGTTTTTTGACAATAATATTTTTTATAATTTCTTATACAAAGTTCGTGACACTGGAATCACTGTGCCGGTAGTTCCGGGAATTATGCCCATAACAAGGGCTAATCAGGTGGAAAACGCAGTTAAGCTTTCTGGCTGTAATGTACCGGAGCGTTTTAAGGCTATTGTTGACCGCTTTGGGGACAATCCTGCAGCAATGCAGCAGGCCGGAATCGCTTATGCCACCGATCAGATTATTGATTTGATTGCCAATGGAATCAATAATATTCATGTGTATTCAATGAATAAGCCGGAAGTGGCAGGCGGTATTTTAAATAACCTTTCGGAGATTATAAAATGATAATTGACAAAAAAGAAGCCTTGAGATATATGGGGTTCGGCAGAAATACTCCGGATGAGCGCACTGTTTCAATGATGGAGGAGTGCATTAAGGAAGTGGAAGATATTGCCCAGCCAAGGCATATATACAGGCGCTTTGATTTGAAAATTACTACAGATGATTATATAGAGGCGGCAGGTTTAAGATTTCACAGCCGCAACTTATCCAAAAATCTTACAGGATGCAGGGAAATTATTTTTTTTGCAGCAACTCTCGGAAACGGCGTGGATATGCTTATGAACCGTTACAGCAGGCTTTCCATAAGCAAGGCGGCTGTTTTGCAGGCAGTGGGAGCAGCGGCGATTGAAGCTTACTGCAATCAGTGTCAGAAAGCCATAGAACAAAAATTATCAGGTGAGGGATTGTATCTAAGGCCAAGATTCAGTCCGGGGTATGGAGACTTGCCATTAACAATACAGCCGGATTTTTTGAGAGTGATTGATGCTGCCAAGACTGTAGGGATTATTTTGTCGGAGGGCGGTGTGATGCTTCCTGAGAAATCCGTAACAGCGGTTATGGGAATCAGCAGCGAAAACAGCAGATGCCACATTGACGGCTGTGAGATTTGCGGAAAAAAGGATTGTGCGTATAGGAGAGAAAGCTAGAATGAATTTGAGAGAAGAACTGGGCAAAAGAATAATATTTTTTGACGGAGGATTGGGTTCTCTTTTGCAGGAGAGAGGCTTACAGCCCGGAGAACTTCCTGAGACATGGAATCTGACGAAGCCGCAGGAATTGTTGGACATACATCTGGCTTATCTTGAAGCAGGAGCAGACATCATCCTTGCCAACACTTTTGGTGCCAATGGCTTTAAATATGACAACCTTGAAGAGATTGTGGAAGCTGCCGTAGTCAATGCCAAAAAGGCGGTGGAGTTATGGGGGCATAAGGCTTATGTAGCTCTTGACATGGGGCCTACAGGTAAATTGTTAAAGCCGATGGGAACTCTTGATTTTGAGGAGGCAGTGTCCGTATATGCAAGAGTTGTACAAGCCGGGGTCAAGGCAGGAGCGGATTTGATTCTTATAGAGACTATGAGCGATACTTATGAGCTTAAAGCGGCAGTGCTTGCAGCTAAAGAAAACTCAGACCTTCCGGTAGTGGCAACCGTTGTTTTTGATGAGCATCACAAGATGCTTACCGGAGCAACACCGGAAGTAGTGGTAGCGCTTTTGGAGGGACTGCGAGTTGATGCCATAGGTATGAACTGTGGGCTGGGACCAAAACAGATGAAGCCTATTTTTGAAAAAATGGCAAAATACGCTTCGGTGCCTCTTGTAATTACACCAAATGCAGGGCTTCCAAGGTCAGAAGGCGGGAAAACGGTTTATGATGTAGGACCGGAGGAATTTGCCGAAGATATGGAGGAAATAATTAATATGGGTGCGTGGATGGCAGGAGGCTGCTGCGGAACGACACCGGCGCATATTAAGGCTCTTGTCAACCGCTGCGGACAAATTCAGCCAAAGCCTCTTACTGACAAGGATTATGCTATCGTCACATCTTATTCAACAGCAGTGGAGCTTGGAGGAAGACCGGTAATCATCGGTGAGAGAATCAACCCTACGGGAAAATCCAAATTTAAGCAGGCACTTCGTGACGGTAATATGGAATATATTTTGGAAGAGGGGGTTAAACAATCCGATTCAGGAGCGCATATTCTTGATGTGAATGTGGGACTTCCCGAAATAGACGAAGTGGCTATGATGAAAAGAACGGTTTATGAGCTTCAGAGTATTCTGCCGATACCTCTCCAGATTGATACAACCGATGCAGTGGCTATGGAACAGGCAATGCGTATATACAACGGAAAGCCTATGATTAATTCTGTCAATGGCAAGGCGGAGATTATGCATCAGATATTTCCTCTTGTGCAGAAATACGGCGGCTGTGTTGTGGGGCTTGCACTTGACGAGGACGGTATTCCTTCCACGGTGGAGGGAAGGCTTGCCATCGCTGAAAAAATATATGATACAGCGGCGGAGTACGGAATCAAACCCAAGGACATTGTTATAGATGCGCTTGTTATGACTATGAGCACGGACAATGATTCTGCCAAGACAACTCTTGACACTGTGCGTCAGATTAAAGCGCACGGCGGAAGAACGGTATTAGGTGTGTCCAACATATCATTCGGACTTCCTCAGCGTGAGGTTATCAACTCGGCATTTTTCTCTATGGCGATGCAGGCAGGACTCTCGGCAGGAATTATCAATCCCAATGCCAGAGCCATGATTCAGGCATATGACACTTTCTGTGTGCTTGGAGGATTTGACAGCCAGTGCATGTCATATATTGAAAAATATGCTGTTGCCGAGCCTACGCCTGCGGCACAAACCGTAACCACAGCGAAGGGAAACGGAAATGCATCAGCCGGAGGGCAGAATCTTACACTTACGGATTGCATAGTGAAAGGACTTAAAGAACAGGCGTATAAGGCAACGGAAGCGGTGCTGGGTACGAAGGATACAATGGACATAATCAATGGTGAGCTTGTTCCGGCGCTTGATATAGTGGGAAAAGGTTTTGAAAAAGGTACAATCTTTTTACCGCAGCTTCTTATGAGCGCCGAAGCGGCAAAGGCAGGCTTTGAGGCAATCAGGGATTATGTCAGCCGTCAGGGTACGGCTCAGGAGAAAAAGGCAGTTATTGTAATTGCCACAGTTAAGGGAGACATTCACGACATAGGCAAAAATATTGTTAAGGTTCTTTTGGAGAATTATGGCTATGACGTTATAGACTTGGGAAAAGATGTTCCGCCTGAAACAGTTGTAGCCAAGGTTGTTGAGACACATGCGCCTTTGGTAGGACTGAGTGCGCTTATGACAACAACCGTTGTTAATATGGAGGAGACTATTAAGCAGCTTCGTCAGGAGGCGCCTTGGTGTAAAGTGATGGTTGGCGGTGCGGTTCTCACTCAGGAGTATGCGGATATGATTGGTGCGGATTTCTACGGCAAGGACGCTATGCAGTCAGTGTATTATGCGGAGAGGCTGCTTAATTCCGGAAAATAAACCATAATCATAATCATCAGGAAAATCAAATTGACATAAATATTCAAAGATTATATAATCAGAGAGTGAATAAATGCGGATATGGCGGAACTGGCAGACGCGCTAGACTTAGGATCTAGTGGGGTACCCCGTGCAGGTTCAAGTCCTGTTATCCGCATTTTTTGCTGTATAGGAAACATTTATTTCCATAAGGGTATTGCAGGCGGCCTAAGGCTAAGCCGAATAAATATTAAAACAGCAGTCGGTATTTGGTATCATTGCTTCCGCAGCATAAGGCAAAGCTGAATAAATATTAAAACGGCAGAGAATTAATTCTCTGCCGTTATTTATATGTCCGCAAATATAAAGCAAATTAGTCCCGGTTTCA
The DNA here is from genome assembly GCA_964405715.1 of uncultured Bacteroides sp. Taxonomy (GTDB): domain Bacteria; phylum Bacillota; class Clostridia; order Lachnospirales; family Lachnospiraceae; genus Coprococcus_C. The sequence goes on along the minus strand of CAYOOW010000016.1, from coordinate 2,582 downwards.
TATGGCATAATTATATGGCGTAATTATGTGTTGTAATCACGTGCAGCGTATCAGAAGCTGTGACCGCCGCCACCGCCGCCTCCACCTGAGGAACCGCCGCCACCGCCGCCGCCTCCGCCTGAGGAACTGCTGGTGCTTGGCGGGTCGTATACGCGGGTCTGGTGTGTAAACTGACACCATTCGTCACTGATATTGCATTGAGTGAAAATTTTGCTCATAAGCTCTTTTTCGGAAGTCTTTTTCTTTCGTACTGTACAGGATACAATTATATAATTGATTATAAGTGCAAGTATCAGGGCTATGAAAGCATTGCTTATATACTTCATAGGCTGCGCAATTCTGCCGCCGTCAAGCAATGTATATATCTGTGAAAACGCTTTGGAAGCACATTCGTAATACTTGCCGTCTGTGGCATAGGTATATACATTATCGGTGATGGTATTGGCATAGGCCTTGGTAATAGTACGGTATATTTTGCCGTTGCTGTATATGTATATGTTGCGGTTATCCATATCTATTAAAAACACAGTGGCGCTTGATGAGCCAAATGTATTGTTATAGTAGCTTTGGATATACCTTTCTGTGGTGGAGCTGTTGTAATCTATGGAAAGAAAAGCAACGCTTCCCCATTGGGTAATGGCTTTCATATCCTCAGCAAGACTGCGTTCCTCACTGTCGGTGAGCAAATCAGCTTCATCTTCGATAATGACATCATAGCCGGTATCAGGATTAGTGTATACCGAATCTGCCAGACAGGGAACTGCCCAGACCGCAAATACAGTAAAAGCTGCCAGAAGCAGTGACGACATTTTGGTAATAACAGAAGATATTTTATGCACGGTCATCACCTCCATGTCTGTTAAATTGCGGTAGCTTTCTTGTTGCAAGCACATTGTATTTATTGATAATACCTATGTTGTTGGCTAAAACCGACACAAGAATCAGCAATGCGCAGGAATAATACCATATATCTGAAACGGGACTGACCAGTTTTATCACTCCGCATATAAGTACAGCAGCAAAAGAAAATACAAACGTAGGAAAGCCTCTTTTGGAAGAAAGCTTGATGTACCTTCTCAGCCCGATAATCATTATTACAAGGGATGCTATGACAGCAGCAGGCAGAATCAGTCCGCCGAATGCTGCCAGTGTGCCCAGTATCAGCACACAAAATGCGGCACAGAATATTACAATAATGGCAATTTTGGATGGCGAGTTCTTTTGCTTAATCTTTTTAGGTTTGATTGTGTTGTTGGCAAAGTTCACGACGCCATTGGCATATTGGTATCCTTTATCGTCAAGCCGCATCTCTTTTTTGTTTATTTTAGATAATTCCGATATGTATATAATCTGGGTTATCAGTGACAGGATTGCAGCAACGGAAATAACCGTGGTAGCTTTAACCGTGAACATCAGGTTAAGCAGTAAAAATATTGGCAGTGCCATCAAAAGCGAAAACAGGAAATATTTGCCTGTGTCAACCGGAATGTCGGCTGTTGCCTTACCGGTTTGTCCGTTTACTATCGCATATGCCACACGTCCGCCTTTGCGGTATGACATAAAGTATACAGGGAACATTGTGCTGTCAATTGCCTGACATGTGGTGTGCAGTGTGTTATTTAATGATGCGTTGGTAGCAGGGGTGGTTATGCTTACTCCGCTGAAAGCCGGAGCTTTCTTGATTGCGTCAAATGTGTTATTGTTGGCGAAAAATTGTGCATCTTCTATATATATGTTACAATCCACATCTGAAATATCGGCATAGAAGCCGCTCAATATTGAAGGAGTAAATTCTTTCATTCCACGTACATCATAAGGTGCAATACATTGACTTATGGTATCATCAAAAGAAGATGAGGCATCGTAAGACATCCCCTTGTAATATGCAGTTACAACACAGCCCATCTGATAATGGTCAGTGTATATATAGTCACCTCTTCTGAAATGTTTTTGTCCGTTAAGTATTATGGAACCGTTCTGGTCAATGTGGTATGCCCAATAAGGTATATAAATAGCCCTGAAGCTATCGATAAAACGTTTATCCCTAAGCTCTTTAGGGGCAAAGAATGCCTTTTTCATAAGGGCGGAATATGATTCTTTGCAATCGTTTTTGGTTTTTTTAAATGGGATGATATAATTGGGACGCCTTTTTTTGCTTAGCCTGCTGCTGAGAATGGTGGAAGCGCCGCAAAAACTGCAAAACTCAGCCGCTGAAGTTTCACTGCCGATAATTTCACCGCCGCATTGTGGGCATGTAAAAATCGTGGCATCATACATGGTGGAGCTTTCGGCATCCTTCTCCTTGGAATAAGCGTATGGGTCCATTTCAGATTGACACTGGTCACACCGTAACTGTTGTGTCGGTATATGGAATTTCATATTGCCGCCACAATTAGGACATTCGTACATATTGTTCTCCTTAATGATAATAAGCTCTATTGTAAGTAAAGCTGATACTTTTATTTTATACTTATAATATAAAATTGTAAATAAAATTTGAAAATACTTTACAAAATATGGAAATGTGATATAATCCTGTCTTTGACAGTTTGCAGAAAAGAAAATCGCTGTAACCTCAGTAA
>CAYOOW010000015.1:0-67759 GCA_964405715.1 uncultured Bacteroides sp. | reverse complement strand
GGCATTTCAAGGCCTGTAGCAATTTTTTTATAATTTAACTGTCAAACTCCCGTGAATTATATTCAAATTTTTTTATATCTCAATTTACCGTAACATTAACTTTTATTTTACACAATATTTTGCTATAATGTACGCAAACGCAATATGCCGGATGACTGCGCAGCAAGCGTTTGACGTATATGTTAAAGCTGCAATTTCGCTGCGCTGCATTATGTTTTATATTATAATATCGAAATGACTATTTGGAGGTTCAGCATGATTAACGAGAAATACAAGGAAATGACAGGAAAAGGTTCTGTCATAAGAGAATTTTTTACATATGCCAATAAAAAATCCGCCGAAATCGGTGCAGAAAATATTTTCAACTTTTCCATCGGCAATCCGTCCGTACCGGTCCCGCAGGAATTTACGGATTATATGATTGAGCTCCTCTCTACCAAAAATCCGGTTGCACTGCACGGTTACAGTCCGTCTCTGGGTATCGACTCCACAAGACAGGCAGTTGCAGATTCCCTGAACAGAAGATTCGGCATGAACTACACGATTGATAATATATTCATGACCACCGGTGCCGCAGGCGCAATCGCGCATGCAGTCAGGTGCGTGGTAAAGGACGGTGACGAGGTCATCACCTTCGCCCCTTATTTCCCGGAATATGTTCCGTATATCGAAGGCACCGGTGCGAAGCTCACGATTGTCCCGGCGGATATTGAGACATTCCAGATTAACTTTGAGGCATTTGAAGCAGCTCTTAATCCGAATGTACAAGCGGTTTTAATCAACTCTCCGAACAATCCGTCCGGTATTGTTTATTCAACTTCAACCATTCAAAGGCTCTCTGATATCTTGCGTGCAAAGCAGAAGGAATACGGTCATGACATCTATCTGATTTCCGATGAGCCTTATCGCGAAATTGTGTTTGCAAAGACAGATGCACCGTTTATCTCTGCATTTTATGAGAATGCAATCTGCTGTTATTCTTTCAGCAAGTCCGTCTCCCTGCCGGGTGAGAGAATCGGCTATGTCGCCGTCAACCCGGCATGTAAGGATGCGAAGCTGATTATTCTGATGTGCGGTCAGATTTCCCGCTTTACCGGACATAACTGCCCGCCGTCCATCATTCAGCTTGGTGTGGAGCGGGTGCTTGATATGACAAGCGATTTATCTGTATATGAGACAAATAAAAACATTTTGTATAAGGAGCTTACCGGAATCGGCTATCATGTAGTTGAGCCGGGCGGGACATTTTACATGTTCCCTCGCTCTCTTTCACCGGACGCAAATGAATTCTGCTGGCGTGCCGCGAAGGAGCTCAATCTGATTATTGTACCGGGGGACAGCTTCAACTGTCCGGGCCATTTCCGCATATCCTACTGTGTCACAACAGATATGATAGAACGTTCCATCCCGCTGTTCAAAAAGCTTTATAATATGTACAATTAACAATTCTTATGTTGTTTTTTGATAATTTTTATGTATAATGAAATTCAGTGCTTTTATATGGGAGGAACAATCATAATGGCAGATACACAGCAAGCCGGAAAAAGGCCGAAAAAATACACCGGCATATTATTACATCCAACTTCATTTCCCGGGCCTTACGGTATCGGGGATTTAGGCAGCAATGCATACAAATTTATTGACTTTCTCGTTCGTTCCGGGTTAAACACCTGGCAGGTGCTTCCGCTTGGGCACACCGGGTTCGGCGATTCGCCGTACCAGCCCTTTTCCGCATTTGCAGGGCAGCCCCTTATCATCAGCATCGAACACCTGAAGGAGCTTCAGCTGCTCTATGATTCGGACTTTTGCAGCATGCCGACATGGAATCCTGAGCAGGTAAGCTACGGTGATTTGATTGAATTTAAAACCGGACTTCTCCGGACAGCTTACGCGCGGTTTGAGGATGAAACGGTTCAGGACAACATGTCCGGCAACACCGATTTAATGGAGCAATACGACAGCTTCTGCAAAAATTGTTCATGGCTTGACGATTATGCCCTGTTCATGGCAGGAAAGGATTATCACGACGGCTTACCCTGGTACATGTGGGAGGACGATTTAAAGAAGCCGAACAAAAGACAAAAAACAGCATGGAAGAAGAAGCTCGAAACAGAAATGGGATATTATAAGTTTATCCAGTTTTTGTTTTATGCGGAATGGTCGGCGCTCAAGACATATGCCAACGACAAGGGTGTCTCCATTATCGGCGATATTCCGATTTTCATGGCATGGGACAGCGTGGATGTCTGGGCGAATCAGGAGCTTTTCCTGCTGGATTCCAAGGGTTATCCGACTGTGGTTGCGGGCGTACCGCCGGATTATTTCTCGGCGACCGGACAACTATGGGGGAACCCGCTTTATAACTGGAAAAAGCATACGGAAACAGGCTATGAATGGTGGTTAAACCGCATCAAATATCAGCTTACGTTATCTGATTTTCTGAGGATTGACCACTTTCGCGGTTTCGATAAATTCTGGGCAATCCCTTATGGAGAGGAAACCGCAGTCAACGGCGAATGGCGGCCTGCACCGGGTATCAATTTCTTTACCCAGCTTGAGGCAACGCTTGGCTACCACCTTCCTATTATCGCGGAGGACCTCGGCGAGATTGATGACTCTGTCATTGAGCTCCGTGATAAATTCGGACTTCCCGGCATGAAGGTTTTACAGTTTGCCTTTGAAAACCCGGAAGAGAATAATTTCCTTCCGCATAACTTTACAAGAAACTGTGTATGTTATACAGGTACACACGATAATGATACAACACTCGGCTGGTATAAGCACGCCTATGAAGCATCAAAGGATAAGCTGAGACGTTACTTCTCAACAGACGGCTACGATATCTGCTGGATTTTAATCAGAGCCTGCTTCGCATCCGTTGCAAACATGGCAATTATCCCTATGCAGGATGTGCTCTGTCTTGATTCATGGGCACGTTTCAATACACCGGGTGTCGCAGAGGGTAATTGGGCATGGCGCTATAAGGAAGACGCCCTGACGCCCGCACTGGAAGCCCGTCTGTATGAAAACTGCAAGATGTTCGGCAGATAGGCAGCATTTGTACTCTGCCGGGCGGACACAAAATATTAAAAATCGGGAGGTTGACAGATATGAAGACAATTGGTGTAGGAATCGTTTTGATGATAGCATTATTTTTCAGTCTTCCATACCATTTATACCTGAAAAAGCTGTGGAAGAAGAATCCTGAAAAGTCATGGAAAAAAAGCCGCAAATATGTATCGGGGTTTTTCCGGCTCGAATTAAAGCTGTCCGGCTGTAAGGTCACGGTACGCGGCAAGGAAAATGTCCCAACCGATACCCCTGTTTTATTTGTCGGAAACCATAGAAGCTATTTTGACATATTAATCTATCATGAATCAATCGGTACCCCGGTCGGATTCATTGCGAAAACGGAAATGCGGAGGGTTCCGCTTCTCCCGCTCTACATGGATGATATCGGCTGTCTGTTTCTTGACAGAGACGACATCAGGCAGGGTATGGAGATTATCAAGCAGGGTGCTGAGTTTATGAAAATGGGCCATTCCATGATATTGTTTCCGGAGGGAACACGAAACCAGACCGACACACTGCTCCCGTTTAAAGAGGGCGGTTACAAAATGGCAGAAAAATCAAAATGCCCTATCGTTCCCGTTGCAATCAGCGGCTCGGATTTATTGCTCGAATCCGCTCCAAAGAAGCATATCAGAGGGCATGATGTCATTATAGAATTCGGCAAACCGTTCTATCCTGCCGATATGCCGCCAAAGGAAAGAAAGGCAAAATATGCCGAGCTCCCTGACATTATCCGGGGAATGCGAGATACACATCAACTGAAATAGCACGGAGGTAAACAAATGCACTGGTGGGTAATTTTAATTATAGTTGTCGTTGCAGCACTCGTTTTAATGTTCGTATTATATAAATTCGGCGATAAGCTGCAGAAGAAGCAGATGGCACAGAAAGAGCAGATGGCAGAGGCGGCCCAGCCGGTTACCATGCTCATCATTGATAAAAAGATTTTACCGATGAAGGATGCGGGACTTCCTAAAATGGTTCTGGAGCAGACACCAAAGAGATATCAAAAGGCAAAGCTTCCAATTGTAAAAGCAAAGATAGGACCGCAAATCATGAACCTCATCTGCGATGATGCAATATATGAGGATGTGCCGACTAAGGGTGAAGTAAAAGCCATGGTAAGCGGTATTTACATACTGAGCGTCAAGAGTGTACGCGGCAAAAAGAATACGGTTGTCGAGGAGACCGCCGGCAAAAAGAAGAAAAAGGGCTTCCGGGCTAAAATGCGTGCCCGTCAGGCTGAGTATCAGAAGCAGCTGAATGATGAAATCATGACCAAAAAGCAAAATAAAGAAAAAGGTCTCGACAAGGTGAAGACCAAGGAAGAGATCAAGCGTGAGAAAGAAAGAGCAAAGAAGATTAAAGATGGAATCAAATAAAAGCTATCACTTAAAAGATATTATATTTATATTCCTGCCTGTTTTTCTGGCTGCCATATTGCAGTACGCAGCAGTCATAGGCGATGTGCTTGTTTTGTTTCTGCGCAACCTTTTTTCTGACACGCGGACAGTCAGGTCCCGTTCGATAGAGACAATTATGACGCAGGACTTTAACCAGCCGATGAATACGGCGTATGTGTCATTGGCACAGTACGGCCTGTTTATTCTGGTCTTTGGCATATGGTACTATCATGCATTCAAAGGAAACAGGGATGAGGTGTCTCTGTTATCGGAGATCACCGCATCCTTTCGCAATTTGTTTTGCACGATAGTGCCGCTTTTCCTGATTATCTGCGGATATGCGGGACAGCTTTTTGTAGATGGTGTACTTGAACTGTGCCGTCCGGTATTTCCGGATGCCTTTGCCGCCTATGACAAAATGCTGTCGGGTGTGACCGGAGTATCATCCTCCGGCGTTATGCTGTCAGCCGTCATTCTCCTCGCACCAATCGGGGAGGAGCTTTTATTCCGGGGACTGATATTAAAATATGCGCGGCGCTGTATGCCTGCAGCCGCCTGCATATTATTACAGGCGCTTTTATTCGGACTGTATCACGGCAATATCATCCAGGGTATCTACGCCTTCATCCTTGGAATCGTTCTCGGCTTGCTTGCATACCGATACGACAGCATTTTACCGGGAATACTTTTCCACATTATCATCAACGCCAGCATCCTATTTGTACCGAAGGCCCTGTTTGCAGACATAACCATCTGCATCATAACTACAATCGTAACCTTTGTTATTTTTATGATTTCACTTGCCTTCGCCTTGCGCAGAAGGAAAACCAAACAGACTGAGGATTAATTTACACATGCCCTCATGCATTATGATAGATATAAACCTTTTCGTCCGGATCTGATGCATAGGACGGAAGCTTTATAATGTCATCCGGCACGAGCGGATAATCCCTGACAACCCGCATCATATCATAAGTACAGTAGTACATAATAATTGTGATATGGCGCGGATTATTTTTTACGGATGCAAAAATATTTTCAAGCACAATATGCAGAATTTCTCCTGAAAAAGGATTAAAAAAATAGAAAAAATTGTCTGTCGGTTCCACCACATACTCCTCCGCTTTCATAAGAAGCAGACAGAATTTGCGGCGCTGCCCCTGAAACCGGGCATGATAATACTCGGCATTATCCAGCAGGCATTCATACAAATCGCGGTTATACTCTACGCCTGTCACGCCGCACATGAATCGATGGTTACAATAAAACAGTACCCTGCCCATGCCGCAGCCGAAATCCACCAATGTATCAGTGGGTTTTAAAGGCATCCTGTCAAATATGCGAACGAGTCCCTCATACTCTGAGGTGTCATACACCGCATAACCATTCTGCTCCCATCGGTTTCCCGCTGCTGATTCTCCCCGTGTCTGAATCCCGAGAAACCTGTCAAACGCTTCTTCTCTGTCCACGTTTCGCCTCCATATCAAACTATGCCGCACCGGTAATTCGGATTTTCATACTCATAGAAAGCGGTTCCTGCCCGCCCATGATAAGCCTGTAATCAGTCCCTGCCCGTATCTCAAAATCATCCGGCAGTCCGCTGCCTTCCCATTCGCTCCGCATTCCGGAATCTGTGTCTCCAACTCTTCCGACACTGAAATCATATTTTTCGGTCTCCAGCGTGACAGGCAAAATGCCATACGGGGTTCCATAAGTTGTGTGATGAATCATTGCCTTACCATATATAAAATCCGTATCCAGCTCACCGCTCCTCTGTATTCTAAGCTCCTTATCAGATAAAAACATGGTTGACTTCGTCATCCTGCCCTCTCCCGATAAATCCTCCACATAAACCAGCCGATAATCAAATTTCCGTATTTCCATCACGGCAAACACATTTGTCACGGAAACCTCTCCTCGGGCATCCGTGCTTTCAAACTCAATATTTACCTTCATCACGGTCTCTCCACAGCCATATCAATCAGCGTATTCACCAGACGTCCTATATCATATCCCTCCGCGCCCCACAGCATCGGATACATACTGATGGAGGTAAAACCGGGCAGTGTATTAATCTCATTAAATACCACACTGTTTGTGTCCTTCTCCAAAAAGAAGTCCACACGGGACAAGCCGAAGCCATCTATCGCATGAAATATTCTGACGGCATCCTCCCGTATCTCCTGAACCTTTTCCTCCGGTATATCAGGTCCGATAACAGTTTTAGACTCCGCATTATTATATTTCGCATCATAATCATAAAATTCTGCCGCTGCAAGGATTTCTCCCACGCCCGATGCCTGCGCCGTGTCACCGTAACCCATGACGGCACACTCTATCTCACGCCCTACGATTGTCTCCTCCACCAATATCTTGTAATCATGCTTTGCAGCCTCGATTAAACCGGCAACCAGCATGTCGCGGTTTTCCGCCTTAGACACACCCTTTGAGGAGCCTGCTTTGGATGGCTTCACAAAAACAGGATACTGCAGCTTCTGCTCTACACGTGCTGCTACCCTCTCCATATCGGAAAGCTGCTCTTTCAGCACCGGAACATACTGCGCCTGCCTGATTCCCAATGTATCTACAATCAGCTTTGTATAGAATTTATCCATTGCCGCAGCCGAGGCAAACACACCACAGCCAACATAAGGAATCCCCGACATTTCAAATAATCCCTGTATCGTTCCGTCCTCACCGTACATACCATGCAGAACCGGAAATATAACATCAAGCCTTATATTTGAAATTTGTTTATATGTATTCTCAGCCTTACCATCCGTCAACACCAGCTCACCCTTCGTATCCGGTGATATAAAGGCTGACATCCGGCTCTGCCTCCAGCTTCCGTCCTCAATCGACGCTATATCCGAAGCCTGCAGCCAGTGCCCCTCCTTGGTAATTCCAATCAGATATACATTATATTTATCCGTATTGACTGCCTTTGCAATCGTAACAACCGATACGCATGAAACCTCATGCTCTGAGGAACGGCCTCCGAATATTACTGCCAGATTCTGTTTCGACATTCTGTTTTCCTCACTTTCTGAATTCATAGCTCATAATTACATCATACACTCCGCAACGCTTTACGCAAACGCCGACGGCTTCCGATTTCACGAACATTCGCCAAATGCCTGCTCTGCAGACATTTGGCTTATTATATCATATGTCTGTGAAAAATGCACTATAACATGTTTTATTTCAGTATGCCCTCTATCCAGTCCAGAAGCTTGAACCTCACTTCTACGGTATTATCTCCGGTATCACAATCCACAAAAAGCTTTCTGTAATCCTCCTCCGACAGCACCTCCTCCAACGCCTCCTCATCCTCATGCGATACCACAGCGCCCGAATCGAGCGTATAGCACATCATCGGATACAGGATGCACCAGAAATTCTCACCCTCAGCTGCACCGATATCAACCCTCAAGGCCTGATAATTACCGGCAGGCAGCACCAGCTCCCCATACTGTCTGATTGGGAAATAATCATTTGACATGTACACCCTTACAGGATAGTCACACCCGGCATCCTTCAGGACCTCCTTCGCGATATCCTCAAGCTCCGCCGTATGCTCCGTGACATATGCAAGAACCTCTTCACGGGTATAATCGTCTCCAAGCTCCCCGCTGAGCCTTTTTAACACTGCATCCCGAACCTCGTACTTTAGCTCCATATCGTCTGCTGAGTTGCTGTTTGCGCGCACATGAAAACGCAGGATAATATCCTCAAGCTCGTCACAGGCCGGTGGATTCATATTCACATCCACACCCGGCAGACAGGAATCCGGCATAATCTCAGGCACTTCGTAATCATCTGTCAGTGCGTCTCCCATATCATAATATGCCGCAGCCTGATCGTCCATGCTCATAACACTGACATATGGGGAACCCGCTATTTGTTCAGATATTGTCTCCTGTCCCTGATTCAGCGTCCTAACAAAAAATGTCACATATGACAGAGCAAGCCCGAATACGATTCCCAGAAATCCGCCAATCACTGTCCCACGAATAATCTTTTTTGCCATGAAAAATCCTCCTTCTGTATGCATCCAATCTTCCGGAAGCATACTCTGTCAGAATTCTTCCCCGGCATAGGCCTCCTTAATCAAATCGCGAAGAATTATTTTCCGTTCCCCCTCCCGGTTCACCAGTCGAACCGGAACCGATTTTGCCATCATCGGCATATTGCTTATCTCAAGCGCTACAGCATATGCACAGGTATTTTCTTCTTTCGAATATACAGTCATCTCACTGACATGCCCGATGTCCAGCTGCCTGTCATTTTCATCATAATATTGATGCATCGCCGTCTCAAGACTTTCAGCCATACAGGAATACTCCGTCGTGTTAAGGGCGTTCTTTGAATCTCCGTTATACTCGGTGAGATCGGCTATCACAAAGGAATATGCGTACCCTGTTTCCTTCTCCTGCTCCAGAATCGTCATCGAGATTACATAATCTCTGTCCTCCAGAGAGGAGGTCTCATATTTATTTCCGCAGCCTGCCGGCATACATGCTGCCACGAACCAAAAAAACAAGCCCGCCATTTTCTTACATGCCATCCCTGTCTTACGCATCCCTGTCACCTCCCCCGCTCAAATTTCCGTTTTCCCGCATTATCCCTGCGTTTTCCTGTGATATAGCGCGCCAGCGCCACAATGAGGGGAACCACGACTCCAATTCCGACATCCAGCCATACCATATACCATGCCATAATGCGGGCAGTCTCCCTCCTGCACCACCCCAACGCGGCTGCAAGCAATAATGCGACCAGTATCAGCATAATTATACCGTGACCACCCATCCGCTCTGTGCCCTTCGCATTTTTTCTGCGGCTGCCTTGGATTTCCGGCTCATACCGTGAGACAAGCATACCGGCAAACTCCTTTGCATAAAAGAGGTATCCGCTTACAACAGCAAATACGCCAATCACCCAGAATGCCAAAACAGGATAATCCAGCCGTTCTACCAAGCCGCCCGGAAACGAGGATGCCTCCATCACATTCAGCGCCGCCGTACTACTCGCGCCCGTCCACTCCGCACCAAGAATTCCTATGATGAACATGTACGAAAGCGTGATTGCTATTACAATCCAAATCAACATTTTGAGTCCGTTTCCCCAATTATTCTGCTTCTGCCTCGGCAGTGTAAATATCATAAGCTCCATACCGGACAGCACAAGAAAGACCAAATATGCTCCCTGAAGTATTCCGCCGAAGCTCCCCGTTTCAGCAAAATCAGCACGTCCCCACAGTGCCTCCGGCAGACTTCTCCACTCCACATTACTGATTGCAAAAACCGCGACAAGAATGAGCGGAACTATCATCCACCAAAACAACAATTCAATTAATCTGCCCCGCCTTTCAATATCCCGCAGGGCGCCATAACCACAGATAAAGGCAAACGGAACCGCTATCACCCATATATTCATGCTTTTCAGCATATACTCATGTATGACCGTGGAAAAAAACAGCAAAATCACTGCACTTCGCAGCACATACCGCAATACATATATAAAATCGATCAGTCCCGCATACCATCCCAAATTATCATTTAACGCTTTGACAAGGCCCTCGGGGAACCACTTAGAAAACCCATACACAAGCACACCATACAGACAGGCAAAAAGCAAGCCCAAACAAAATGACCAGACATGCTCTGTCCCGGCTGCACGCGTTGTGATATAAGGTATCACAACAATTCCTATCGTAATATTCTCCAACAGACCGATTCGAAAAGCCTGCCGCTCGGATATACTTCCGTTCTCAAGATACATCTAATCATCTCCCTTCTTTTCCTTAAGGCGGATGCGGTTTTCTCCTCTTGCCCAAATCGGCCGCTTCACCATAGACTTAATCGGCGCCCGAAACACAAAATCCTGTTTTCCCTGCATATCATCCACGCTGCCGGATACCACCGGCATCATATACGGAACCCCAAAGCTTTTCAGCTCCGAGAGATGAACTGCAACAATCAAGAGACCAAGCAAAAAGCCATAGAGCCCATAGACAGCAGAGGTTAAAATAATAAAGAATTTCAACAGGCGGAACACCGATGCAAACTCCTCATTCGGAATGGCAAAGGACGCGATTGCCGTAAGCGCAACCACAATCACGACAATCGTACTGACAATTCCCGCATCAACAGCAGCCTGGCCGACGATAAGTCCGCCAACGACACCGATGGTATTACCCAACGGACCCGGCAGGCGAATCCCGGCCTCCCGCAGCAGCTCAAAGAGGAATTCCATAATCAATACCTCCACCACAATCGGAAATGTCACCAGAGAACGCGCCGACGCAATCGCGTACAGCAGTCTGGTCGGCAGCATTTCACTGTGATATACCGTCACGGCAATATAAAAGCCGGGAAAAGCAATCGCGAGAAAAGCCGCAATATATCTGAGAACTCTTGCAAATGTTCCCACCGCCCAACGATTATAGTAATCATCCGATGCCTGCAGCAGCATATTAAAATTTGACGGTGCAAGTATGACCTCGGGAGAATTATCAAAAACCACCGCTACTCTGCCCTCCACGATACCGGCTGCCACCTTATCCGGTCTGGTGGTTGACTGAAACGTAGGGAACGGTGAATACCATTTTTCCTCCATCAAATGCTCTGCCATCCCACTGTCAAAAATCGCATCTATGTCATACCTGTTTATTCGTTCCCTGATATTCCGCACCAGCTCCGGCTTTGCCACATCCTCCAGATACATAAGCGCATAATCCGTTCTGGAACGCTGTCCGATACTGCCCTGCTCACATTTCAGCTTTGCATCCCGTATACGTCTCCTGATTAATGCTGTGCATTGCCTGAAGCCCTCATTAAAGCTGTCCTTCGGGCCACGCATTCCGGCTTCCGTATCGTTTTCACTGATACCGCGGAGCGGCAGCTTTTTGGTAGATAAAACCAGCGCCTCATCATAGCCGTCCACAAATATTGCCGTATCGCCCTTCAACACGGAGGCTATGGCATTATCAAAGGACGGCTCTCTGGCAATATCCACAGTCTGAGCCTCCCTGTACAAAATAGACTCCCATACGGTTTGTCCAAGCCCCGCCTCTCTTGTCCCGCGCCACTCATATGTGAGCGGCTTAATAATTGTTTCCTCCACCATCGCGTTGTCTGTCAGACCATCTATATATATAATATGAATTCTGACCGGCTTTGGTATCCGCTCCAGCAAAAAGGATTTCTGCACCACGTCCCCGCAATTTTCAAACAATCGCCGGAGAACCTCCATATTATCCGACAGCACCGGACTGATGGACACTGTCAGCTTGTTATCCTTATCATACAGCTCTTCAATATTTCCCATAATAAACCTCGCATACATTGTGGACATAACGCGGCGAAAACCGCATTTTATGCCACGAATCACTCCATATATTGTGTGCAGACTTCCGTGATTTATGCGAAATACCGTATAATTAAGGAAACGCCTGAAAAAAAAGATGGCTGCCATATGAAAATAATATCACATGGGCAGATGTATATTTCGGAAAACACACTTTCGTTCCGTTGCTTACGCAGCGGTACTAAGCTCTGCCAACACCTGCGGTGTATGGTTTCACACTAGGCTCGAAAGTACCTCGCCAAGTGTTCAATCCATCGCTAAGTACCGGCGTTCGCAAAGGTTTTTCCGAAATATACATCTGCCCATACGATATTATTTTCATATGGCAGCCATCTTTTTTTATACAGTTTAATCCGGATTCGTCACATTCCGTATGACAATCTGCTCCTGATTATAGATGTGCTCCTCCATAATCCGCTGCGCTGTCTCGGCGTCTCCTTTCAGGATGGCCATTGTAATCTGGTCATGCTCCTTAATCAGAATATCATGATATGAAAAATCCTTGACGTATTCCACCCGATAGCGGTATACCTGCTCCCGCAGATTCTGCGCTATGTTAATCAGCTTCTGATTCTTTGACGCCTTATAAATCGTGTTATGAAATGCCTCGTCTCCCTCCACGATTGCCGGAACCAGCTTGGAGTTAATCGCCTCACGAAATGCAATACAGGTCTGCTTTAACTCCTCCTTCCCCTGCTCGTCAATACGCGCACAGGCAAGCTTCACTGAAAGTGCCTCTATCGCCATCCTGACCTCCAGCGCATCCTTCAGGTCCTTGACCGTAATATTTGCCACCTCAGCACCCTTTCTCGGTATCATGACAACCAGCCCCTCCAGCTCAAGCATACGGATTGCCTCCCTGACGGGCGTTCTGCTGACGCCCAGCTTATTCGCCAACGCCACCTCCATCAGCCGTTCCCCGGGCTGAAACTCCCCCTGTACGATAGCATTCCGCAGTGTGTTAAAAACCACCTCACGCAAAGGAAGATATTCATCTATTTTTATATCCAGCTTCATGCATGCACCTCCTCTCTCTTTGGTTCTGTTACATAAATTTCCTGTGACATACCCTGCTGTCTGATATAATTTCCCGCCTGCTCTGCCGACCTTCTGTCATCAAATATCCCGAACACAGTCGGCCCGCTTCCACTCATAATTGCATTTTTCGCACCCCGTTCCTTCATAACGGCTTTCAATCCTTCAATCTCCGGATACAGCTTTGCCGTAACGGTCTCCAGCACATTTTCCATATACACGGAAACCTGCTTTATATCACCTGCCTCAAGAGCCGCAAGCATACCATCCACATCAGGGTGCCGTTTCAGCTCATCCGAGCGCAGATTCTCGTACACCATCCTTGTACTGACATTAATCGGCGGCTTTACTACCAGTACCGTGCAAGCCGGCAGCGGTGCAACCGGAGTCAGAAGCTCTCCTATTCCCTCCGACAAAGCGGTCTTTCCCATAACACAATACGGAACATCCGCCCCGAGCTTTACCCCAAGCTCCATCAATGTCTGAACATCCGCCCCGAGCACAAACATCTCATTTACAGCATGCAGCGCCGCGGCACAATCCGTACTGCCCCCAGCCATGCCCGCCTCCACAGGAATGTTTTTTTCAATGTATACCTCAATACCGGCGTCTATCCCATATGTATTGAGCATCAGATCTATCGCCTTGTAAACCAGGTTCCGGCTGTCAGTCGGAACATCCTGACGATTACATGTAATCGTAATCTGCCTCCTTTCCGCGGCACCCACCCGGAAAGTAAGCACATCATACAAATCCAGATTCTGCATCACCATACGCACATCGTGATATCCGTCCGGCCTTCTTCGCAGTACATCTAATACCAGATTTACTTTTGCATACGCTTTTTTTGTCAGCATCCTCATTCTGCTCCCCCCCTCACGGACAATCATGTATACAATATACATTTTATAATTTTATTATTTATTGTTCAAGGGTTAATTATATGTTTTTCGTTACCGATACATAATACGAAGGAGTCTTTAGATTCTTACCATAAACCAAGGAGGGTAAAAAATGGAATTAAACGGAATTAATTCAAGTACGTATACGCCTGCCGCATATACCTCTTCAGCCACACAGTATGTACCGGCATCAGACGATGCCGCTTCTGTCGCAGAGGAAGAAGCTGCTGTATACGAAAAATCTGAGTCTACCGCCACAAAAGCAACCTACAAGGCATCTGACTCAAAGGTAGATCAGGCAACTATTGACAAGCTTAAGGCTGATGCAGAGGCTCGCTACTCACAGCTTGCGTCTCTGGTTGAGAAGCTCATGACAAAGCAGAGCACTACATATCAGTATGCAACGCTAAGCGATTTGATGAAGGGCGTTCAATCCGGTCAGGTTTCGGTAGACGCAGCGACTGTTGCTCAGGCAAAGAAGGACGTTGCCGACGACGGATATTGGGGCGTAGAGCAGACTGCTGACAGGATCGTTTCCTTTGCGAAGGCATTAACCGGCGGTGATACCGGCAAGATTGAGGAAATGCGCACTGCAATCGAAAAGGGCTTTAAGGCAGCTACCAAGACATGGGGAGACAAATTACCTGACATTTCATCCAGAACCTATGACAGAGTCAATGAGCTTTTGGATGAGTGGTCAAAAGAAGCAGTCAGCTAATTTGAACATTTGTCATACAAGCACAGCTGAGGGGTTACGGTTCCATCCGGAAACCATAACCCCTCAGTATTTTTATGCTTATATGTTCATAATTAACTTATCATTGCTCCTGCCGGCATATCCTTCTCTGCCGTAAGTAACGCCAGATTTCCTTCAAAATCCTCCGCACAGAGCAGCATACCCTCCGAGAGCACCCCTGCAAGCTTCGTCGGCTTCAGATTTGTAATTACAACAACCTTCTTTCCGACCATTTCCTCCGGCTTATAATAATTCTTGATACCGGACACAATCTGCAGTGTTCTTCCCTGAATCTTTACCTGAGAGCAGAGCAGCTTTTTCGACTTTGCAACCTCCTCACAGGCAATAATTTCACCCATCTGAAGCTGCATCCTGTCAAACTCCTCGATGCTGATTTCTTCCTTTACCTTCGCGTCAATCGTCGGTATCTTTACCTCAGGTCTCGGTGCCTTCTTCGGCTTTTCCTCCTCAACCGGCTCCTCAACCTTGGACGGAAAACGCTTCTCAATCTCATCGAGCATTGCCGCTGTATCTATTCTGGCAAACAGTATTTCCGGCTCGGCAGTCACCTTATTTCCCGACGGGTACAAGCCAAAGGATGATAATTCAGTCACCCTCCGCTTCGTCGTATTCAACTGTGCCAGAATCTTCTCTGAGGTCTCCGGCATAAACGGCTCAAGCAGCGTAGCGCCAACCGTAATACTCTCAACCAGATTATAGAGGACCGTATTGAGACGGTCTGCCTGTTCCGGCTCCTTTGCCAAGGTCCACGGCATCGTCTCGTCAATATACTTGTTGCATCTCTTAAAGAGGGCAAATATCTCCGTCATTGCATCTGCCACCTTAAGCTTATCCATGCAGGCATTTACCTTCAGCCGGGTATCAACCACGAGCTTCTTCAAATCCTCATCCACCGGCTGATTTTCCCCTGTATTTGTTACCACGCCGTCAAAATACTTATTGGACATGGAAATTGTTCTGTTTACAAGGTTTCCGAGCGTATTTGCAAGCTCGGAGTTAATTCTCTCTATTACAAGCTCCCACGAGATAACGCCGTCATTCTCAAAAGGCATCTCATGCAACAGGAAATAACGAACCGCGTCCACCCCGAATAAATCAACCATGTCATCGGCATAGATAACATTTCCGCGGGATTTGCTCATCTTGCCATCACTCTGAATCAGCCACGGATGTCCGAAAACCTGCTTTGGAAGCGGCTCCCCGAGCGCCATCAGCATAATCGGCCAGTAAATCGTATGGAAACGGAGTATATCCTTACCAATCAGATGCAGATCTGCCGGCCAGAACCGTCTGTACAGCTCGTCCGAATTGCCGTCCGCATCATATCCGAGACCTGTAATATAGTTTGACAAAGCATCAATCCATACATACACAATATGTCCCGGGTCAAAGTCAACCGGGATACCCCACTTAAATGACGTTCTGGACACACACAAATCCTGAAGGCCCGGAAGCAGGAAATTATTCATCATCTCATTTTTACGCGACTCCGGCTGGATAAAATCGGGATGTGTATTGATATGTTCAATCAGCCTGTCCGCATACTTGCTTAGCTTAAAAAAGTATGCCTCCTCTTTCGCAGGCTGTACCTCACGCCCACAGTCCGGACATTTTCCGTCTACCAGCTGGGACGGTGTAAAAAATGACTCGCAAGGCGTACAATACATGCCTTCATACTCGCCCTTGTATATATCGCCCTGGTCATAAAGCTTCTTGAATATCTTCTGTACCTGACGCTCATGATCCGCATCCGTTGTTCTGATAAACTTATCATAGGATGTGTTCATCAAATCCCAGATACGCTTAATCTCAGCCGAGGTCTCGTCCACAAATTCCTTCGGCGTTGAAAGATTCTCAAAAGCCTTAATCTCAATTTTCTGGCCATGCTCATCCGTACCGGTCTGGAATCTTACATCGTAACCCACGAATCTCTTGTATCTCGCGATACTGTCAGCCAGTACAATCTCATAGGTGTTGCCTATATGAGGCTTGCCCGATGTATATGCTATGGCTGTCGTAATGTAATACGGTTTTTTTGACATTTGCTGTAACCCTCCTTATATATAGAACCATCGTATCGGTAAATCATCGACGCGATGGTTCTTTTGCACTCTGCTTTATCCTACTCTTAATTTGAACTTCTGAAGCTCCTTGTCTGAGTCTACCACGCTGATTTGTCCGCCCAGACTACGTATTTTTCCGTCAAAATCCTCATAACCCCGCAGAATATATTTTATATCCTCCACTGTAGAGAATCCCTCCGCCGCCAAAGCCGCAATTACAAGTGCAGCTCCGGCACGAAGATCCGGTGCAACCAGATTCGCTCCGGTATAGCCTTCAATTCCGTTAATCACCGCCGAATTGCCTTCAACCTTGATTCTTGCCCCCATACGGGACAGCTCACTGACATATTTAAAACGATTTTCAAATATACTCTCGGTAATAATACTGGTTCCCTGCGATAACGCAAGCGTAACAGCCATCTGCGGCTGCATATCTGTCGGGAAGCCGGGATACGGCAGCGTCTTAATCTGCGTCGATTTCAGTCTTCCGTCCGCCATGACACGAACCGAATCATCATATTCTATTACATGCGCCCCAATCTCATTCAGCTTGGATGATATCGCCTCAAGATGCTTCGGAATCACATTTTTAATCAGGACATTTCCCTTGGTTGCGGCTGCCATCGTCATGAATGTACCCGCCTCAATCTGGTCAGGGATAATCGAATACTCTGTTCCCTTTAATTTTTGTACGCCTCTGATACGAATGACATCCGTACCTGCGCCCTTGATGTTCGCTCCCATACTGTTCAGGAAGTTTGCTACATCAACGATATGCGGCTCCTTCGCTGCGTTCTCTATCGTCGTTTTTCCCTCTGCAAGCACGGCTGCAAGCATGATGTTGATTGTGGCACCCACCGTAACCACATCCATATATACATGACTTCCGGTCAGACGCTCTGCCTGTGCTCTGACCATGCCGCCGTTTACTATATCTACGGTTGCTCCTAACGCTTCAAAGCCCTTGATATGCTGGTCAATCGGACGAAGTCCTATCTCACAGCCACCGGGCAGGGCAACCTGCGCATAGCGATATTTGCCAAGCAGTGCTCCCAGCAGATAGTAGGAAGCTCTTATTTTTCTTATATACTGGTCATCCACACACAAACCATCCCCACCGCGAATAGCTCCGCCGCATATAGAAACGGTATGTGTATCTATATATCGAACTTTAGCGCCAAGTCCCTCTATTGCACGAAGCAGCACCCTCGTATCCTCGACACTCGGAACGTTTTCTATAATACATTCCTCGTCAGTCAGAACAGCTGCCGCAAGGATTCCCAAAGCCGCATTTTTTGCACCGGCAATGGTAACATCTCCCTCTAAGACCTGACCGCCTTTTATAACATACTTTTCCATGACACACCTCTGGACATTCTACATAGTCCTATAAATTATAACACATTCCCTAAAAATGTAAACTTAAATTTTTCAGAGTTGTTTCTCAGACTATTTATCTGCTTCGCAGTATACACATCTGTACACTCGATTTTTTTCGTCAGTTAATTTGAAAATATGCGGTATTCCCTGCTCCGTTGAGGTAACACAGCGGGGATTCCTGCATCTTTTTATATTAACCAATTTCTTTGGAAGTGCCAGCTTCTTTTTCTCTACAGTCTGCCCATCCTTGATGATACTGACTGTAATATTCGGATCAATGTAGCCAAGCACATCCAGATTTACATCATACTCCTGGTCTATCTTCAAAATATCCTTTTTTCCCATCTTGTTGCTCTTGACATTCTGCAGAATCGCAATACTGCAGTCAAGCTTATCAAGCTCCAAATCGTGATATACGCGCAGTGCCATTCCTGCCGTAATGTGGTCGAGCACAATTCCGTTTTGTATACTGTCAATCTTCATCTAAGCAGTCACCCCCAACAGCGTCATAATCAATGCCATTCTCACATACTTTCCGTTCAGAGCCTGCCGGAAATAACACGCTCTCGGATCGTCGTCCACCTCAATAGATATCTCGTTTACCCTCGGCAATGGATGCAGGATTGACAAATCCTTCTTCGCTTGCTTCAATTTTCCGCAATCCAATATATAAGTATCCTTTAATCGGATATAATCTGCCTCATTAAAAAACCGTTCCTTCTGGACTCTGGTCATATAGATGATATCCAGCTCCTCCATGACCTCTTCCATAGTGGAAACCTCCTTATATTCTATATTATTCTTTTCAAATACTTCTGTGATAATATAATCGGGAACCTTTAATTCCTTTGGAGAAATTAATATAAATTTGATGCCCTCATACCTGGACAGCGCCTTAATCAGAGAATGAACCGTCCTGCCGAATTTCAGGTCGCCGCACAAGCCTATCGTGAAATGGTCAAGCCGCCCTTTCTCCCGCTTAATTGTGAGCAGGTCCGTCAAGGTCTGCGTCGGATGATTATGTCCGCCGTCACCCGCATTGATGATTGGGACACCCGACACCATGGAGCCGTACATCGGAGCACCCTCCTTCGGATGCCGCATAGCGATGATATCCGCATAGCAGCTTACCACCCGAACCGTATCTCCTACGCTTTCTCCCTTTGTCGCAGAGGAGGAATCAGCAGAAGAAAAACCAAGTACATTGCCCCCCAGCTCCATCATTGCCGCCTCAAAGCTGAGTCTTGTTCTCGTACTTGGTTCAAAAAAAAGTGTCGCAAGCTTTTTGCCCTTACATACCTCGCTGTATTTTTCTTTATGCTCTATAATATCCTGTGCAAGCGTCAGAATATCATCTATCTCTTCTACACTCAAATCGGTTGGATCTATCAAATGTTTCATCGCCTGTTCCTCCTACTGCATAAATAATAGTCCGCTTCTGCCATACTGTCAACCACAATAACATTATTTCTAAGCAGTCCTACTGCTCCTGTACCTCCGTCACCCTGACATGATGCTTCTCCATCAAAGCCGCAATGGCATGCCGGTCGTGCCGGTCACATACCAGCACATACTGCTTTCTGTTTGCACGTATTTTTAATATAATAATGTTACTGTCCTTTTCCTCATTCACCAGCTTATAGCTTTTCATGAACTCCCACTCCAGAAACGTAGTTCCGACCATTGCCCCCTCCTCCGTGAGGCCGCTCTCAACACGGGTTGTAAGGATGATAAACAATACGAAGGCGCACACGGCAGGCACAAACACATAGTAATGAAAATAGAAAAGCACCGCCAGCAAAACCAGTCCGAGATTGGCATAAATGACCTCAGCATTATTCAGTTTATGGTGCAAACGACTCCTGATCACAATCCCCGCCTGTCGTTTCATTGCGGATATACATACCATAACTGCTGTCGCGAATCCGAGAAATAAAACGAAGCCAAGCACGCCAATCCAAACATCCATACTGTTTCACCTATACATATCTGTTTACACATTCACCTTATGACAATAATGTGAGCATAACGGCTTTCTCTGCATGGCGGCGGTTTTCCGCCTGATCGAGGATATGCTCCAGATTCTTATCTACAACACTCTGGGATATCTCATATCCCACATGCATCGGCATATCATGAAGCACGATTGCCTTGCTGCCCTCCAAAAATGCATCATTAATCTGATATGGCATCATCTTTGCCATCGTCTCTTCCTTCTTCTGCGCATATGCCGGGTTATTGAAGAACTCCATGTCCACCCATGTATCCGTATAAAGTACATCCATATCCTTCACATACTTCCCTGCATCCTCCATGGACATAGACGGATCAAGCTCCACATAATAGCCTGTCGCTTTTGCCTCCTTATAGAAGCTGTCGCCGCATGCCGTATCATTAACCAGCGGAGTAAGCCCGTAAAGCGTTCCCTGCTTCATCTTTGCAAAAAACTCCACCAGGGAGTTAAACACATTATTCTTCGCCCCGATATACAGCAGCTTGACATTTAAGGAGCCGAATTTCTCCTGAATGGTGAGCGCATCCGCCAGAATCTGACACGGATGATAGGAGCTGTCGCATCCGTTGATAAACGGCACTGTCACATTTTTGCCGAACATTTCAACTGTCTCATTCCTGATCAGCCTCGCCATAATTATATCCACATTTCTGCACACATAGCGAATCTCTGATACCGGCTCACCGAGTACAAAATTGGAATCCTTCCACAGCTGATTGTAATAGGTACCGCCCAACTCTGTAATTCCCGTTGTGAAAGATAAAAATGTTCTGGTCGATGTCTTCTCAAACAAGGTATACAATTTCTTTCCTGCCAGCGCCCGGCTGTACTTTTCCGGTGTTTTCTTCATATCCCGTGCAAGCTCCAGTATCCCCGCAAGCTCCTCCGCAGAGAAATTTTTAAAATTTAACATGTTCTTCATATCCGTTTATCCCCATCTCACATATATTTGGCAAGCTTCTCCGCCATATCCGTCTTCTCCCACGGCAGCTCTATATCCGTTCTGCCAAAATGCCCGTACGCAGCTGTCTGCTTGTAAATCGGTCTTCTCAAATCAAGCATCCTGATAATACCTGCCGGCCGCAAATCAAAATTCTCACGGACAATATCCACCAGCTTGTCGTCTGCAAGCTTACCTGTTCCGAAGGTATCCACCATGATTGAAGTAGGCTTTGCCACTCCGATTGCATAGGACAGCTGAATCTCACATTTATCCGCAAGTCCCGCTGCAACAATATTCTTTGCGACATATCTGGCAGCATACGCCGCGGAACGGTCGACCTTTGTACCGTCCTTACCGGAAAATGCACCGCCGCCGTGACGTGCATATCCGCCATAGGTATCTACGATAATCTTACGCCCCGTCAGTCCGCTGTCGCCGTTTGGTCCGCCGATTACGAAACGACCTGTCGGATTGATAAAGAATTTGGTGTTTTCATCAATCATCTCCTGCGGCAGCACCGCATCAAACACATATTTCTTTATGTCTGCATGAATCTGCTTCTGCGATACCTCCTCCCCGTGCTGGGTGGACAATACAACCGCGTCCAGTCTCGCCGGTTTTCCGTTATCATACTCTACAGTCACCTGTGTCTTTCCATCCGGTCTCAAATAAGGCAATGTTCCGTTCTTTCTGACCTCGGTAAGCTTAAGCGAAAGCTTATGTGCCAGAGATATCGGATACGGCATAAGCTCCGGCGTCTCATTGACCGCATACCCGAACATCATACCCTGATCTCCCGCACCGATTGCCTCAATCTCCGCATCGCTCATGCTATGCTCTCTTGCCTCAAGCGCCTTATCCACTCCCATCGCAATATCTGCGGACTGCTTATCCAGAGCCGTAATTACACCACAGGTATCACAGTCAAAGCCATATTTTGCTCTGTCATAACCAATCTCCCGAATCGTCTCCCTGACAATACTCTGAATATCAACCTGTGCCTTGGTCGTTATCTCACCCATCACCAACACAAGTCCTGTTGTAACCGCTGTCTCGCATGCCACGCGGCTCATCGGATCCTGCTCCAAAAGAGCGTCCAGTACCGCATCCGATATCTGGTCACAGATTTTATCCGGATGTCCCTCTGTTACTGATTCTGAAGTAAAAAGTACCTTTTCCATAATTCCTCCTATGAATTGTAATATATTTATCTCTCCCGTTCGCCTGTCACCATTATCCATACTGACAAACACTGCGATTTGAAAAAGAAAAATCCGGTCAGCAACCGGATTTGAACGTCTTATACTCAAATCCTCTTATTGCTCGACTACCATCGTTTCAAATCCTTTTATGATTTATAAACGCTTATAGTATCGCTCAGGTTGGCACCTTCCGCTCACGCGGGGTTGCCGCGGTTTCATAGTCCCCTATGACTCCACCGCTCTGAATAAGAGAGATATCTTTTTTTAAGATAAACTATTCATGGTGTAATGTCAACATAATTCTTTATTTTCCTGCAATTCGGACATTTTTTGAATCTCTGCCGTCTCGCCTGCACCGAAGCAGATATAATACACCTGCCATAATCAGCACACCTGCAAACGCACCTGCACTGTCAAGCAGCACATCGGTCACCTGTCCGCTCCGTCCCGGCACAAACAGCTGATGCAGCTCATCCGATGCCGCATACAGCGTCGCGACAAGCCATGCCGGCAAAATATTTTTCCCCCGTCTGTACTTTGTATCATACAGCCATCCTGCCGCAAATGCACCAAGGATAGCATACTCCAGCGCATGGGCGGTTTTGCGCACAGGATAATCCACCCGCTCGGCAAACGCAAGCTGTTCCTCCGAGGACAGATTATGAAATGCCGGGACCACCAGTCTGCCTACCGACATCCCGATCTGATAACTGTCCCCTGTGGATTCCACCCCGTTTCTGGAAGAAAATGCAAATATAACAGCCATCCACACAAGCATAAGAATTAAAAATATTTTTCGTCGCACAATCAATCTACAGCTCCTGCTCCGCCATGGTAAGCGCCCCGTTCGTCCCGTATAAGCCTGCCCCTGCCACAAGATAATCATACATTATTATTCTTCCCCCGCTTCATCCGTATATGCATACAGCGATAAAGCTATACATCATTGCTCTTCCGTAACTGTAATCGTCCTGCCTGCATACATATCGGTAAGATACTGCTTCGCCTGCTCTACCGTCGCCTCATCCGGTATCATGACATAAAGCTCCTGGGAACCTCCTGAATAGGTCTCAGCCATCCCGTCCGTACCATTTACGCTATATGACTGAATATCCCATCCCTTCATATCTGACAGCTGGAATTTTACCAGCTCGGCTATCTCATCATACGTCATGCTGGTTACTATATTATTTGATATCTCATCCAACACTTCGGTGTAGTTTTTCAGCATATCAGAGGTCGCCATATCATTTATGATCGCTTTGATTACCGCCATTTGATTCTTACCGCGCTGCCTGTCTCCGTCCAAAAATGCATGTCTGGTTCTCGCAAACACCAGGGCAGCCTCTCCGTCCAGATGATTGTAGCCCTGCTTATACGAATATCCATATGATTCAAACGCATATTCCGAATATACATTTACACCACCCAAAGCATCTATAATGTGTTCAAATCCGGTGAAATTTACCTTGACATAGTCGTCAATTTTAACGCCATACAGCATAGACAATGTGTCAGCAGAAACATCGATACCATACATTCCGGCATGTGTCAGCTTGTCCGCCTTCCCGTCAGATATAGATAACGGCACATAATAATCCCGAGGTGTACTAATCATCAAAATCTGTCTTGTATCCAGATTCACAGTAAGCAAAATATTTACATCACTGTTATGATTCTGTTCCGGCTTGCCCGGTGTATCCACGCCGCTGATAAATATCGTGAACACGGAATCCCCGCTGTACAAATAATCCTCTGAATCCAGCGTATCATTTACCTCTGACTCAATGTCCTTGTACGAGATGGATTTTACTCTGGACTTAAAATCCTGATAGCCCTCCGTTTCCGTTATAAAACCCTCATAGGCACTGTTTAAAACAATTGCACCTGTCTTTTTTTCATACAACCCTGAAACCAGCTCCAGTGCATTTTCATATTCCTGCGTATTCAGCTCCTGCCCAACCTCCGTGCTCGTATCAGCAAGCACGATGTCTGTATTTTCCCTGTCCAGTGTACTCAGGATTCCAAACGTGTAATCCTTTGCATCCATGACATTCTCCGCGGGATCATCCGCAAGCACATATATCTGTATATTGTCTATCTTCGTATTTATTCCCGTCATTTCACCCAGCTTTTTGTATGTGTAATTTACATACACACAGCCCATAACCATCACGGCAATCAGCAAAATACTGATAACCTTCGTTATGATGCCGGGGATATTCCATCTCTGTGCAAGCACAAAGCCAACGGTTATAACAGCCAGCACGGCTGCGCCAACTATCATATAGAGTACAGGAAATATTCTTAGTCTCGCAACCAAAAACATAAGCGCAAGTCCCGCCGCAAACATGATACCGGACAAAATGTATCCGGCTGCCTTTAGTTTTTTTGTAAACCTTTTGTTATCCATATGCTTCTCCTAATCGTATGTATTTCGCTCTCCCTCTACAATCAGCTTCTATCATAAACATTACAAAAAAATATGTCAATAGTTTCCGCACCACGGATACCGCAAAAAAGGGTCTGCCGCAATAAGACAATACGGCATATATATGTGATGTAGGGAAACATGCGTTCACTCAGTTGCTCACGCAACGGTTTTCCCACATCATATATACATGCCACATTATCTTATTGCGGCAGCCTTATACCTCTTCAGAAAATGTACTATATATGAAAAAACTATATATGTTTTTTTATCGCTCTGGCAAGCGCCTCCTGTTCGGCAGGATCCGTCTCATCCTGCTTCCATGTCACGGAAACATCGTCTCCCTGATGCCTTGGAATCAGATGAAGATGGAAATGATTCACCGTCTGTCCGGCAACCGCTCCGTTATTCTGAACAATGTTCATTCCCTCGCAGCCGGTTTCCTCTTTCAGCGCCCTTGCTACGACTGTTGCAAGGGAAAACAACTTGCCTGCGGTCTCCGCATCAATCTGAAATATATCATCAAAATGTTCCTTTGGAATAATCAGCGCATGTCCCCTGTTTGCCGGGGCTACATCGAGCATCACCTTAAATTCAGATGTCTCGTATATCGCAGCTGACGGAATCTCTCCTCTCGCAATCTTGCAGAATATGCAATCGTCCTTTACCATGTTGTTATATCCTCCTTCATATTTGCAGGCATCGTACGCCGTCATACCTTAAAACCTCTGCTCCCGTAATCCGCATTCAGGGTACTCTCATTCAGGACACCCTTACCGTATGTAAGTCCCGCATATACCTGATGCGTATTTTCCATGAGCGGTCCGTCTGTATCTATCTCATGCAGACGCTCAAATCCAACCCGGAGCCCTTCCAGCATTCCCATACAGCGTTCCATCTCCTGCGGTTTCCGCTTCACAACAGACGCGACCAGCTTCCCGTATATGAAACGCAACACCGCCAAAACCTTTCGTGCCTGTGCATTTGCCATATCGAAACAGTCCATCAATTCATTGTGCGTTTTTCTGGCAAGCTCCATATTTTTCATATAACCGTCCATATCATCAGCGTACGCTGTCAACGCATCCGAGACATACACACGCTCCATATCACAAAGCACCAGAATCAGTCCACTGTGATTTTCCTGCGTCGTCCTGCGTGTAAACTCCCGTATCTGCTCTCTCGTCATACGACCTCTCCTCACTACATTCCGCTGTTTACCCTTACTGCAGCAATTGCAGGATAGACTCCGGACGCTCATTCGATTTCTGCATCATTGAAATCGCCGCCTGCGACAAAACATCCTGCTGCGTATAGTTCGTCATCTCCTCGGCCATATCCGTATCCATGATTCTGGAATATGCAGCCGTGATGCTCTCACCCTGCACCTCCAGATTATCATAAACATCCTCCAGACGATTTTCATAGGCCCCCAGCTTGGAACGTATCCTTGATACCTTTTCAACCGCCTTATCAATCGCATCTATCGCCTGCGCGGCATATTCATGGGTGTACATAATCAGGTTATCCACGCCCAGGCTTTGCGCACTGACCGAAGAGATATCAAGCGAAATCTGCTCACCTGAATTGGCACCGGTTTGTATCACCATCGTTCCGGCAGACAGCACCTCTATCCGCGTACTCACACTGTCCTGTGACGCAGCCCCCGGCGTCGTCTCAACTGTCATCTCAAAACCGTTTCTATCTATAATATTAATCTTATTTCCACTCGTTGTAAAGGAGGCAGTTGTGGAAAATCCATCCTGTGTTACTGTGATATCCGCCTCACAATCCTCTCCGTATGTGACATCTCCATCTGTCACGCCCAGCACTGCCGCCAATTTATCATTATCAATCCCGATTTCTATCTTTTGTGCAGAGCCATACTCCTTACTCCGAAACAATACCGATGCCCCGGACGCAAAATCCGCTTCGGTTGTTCCTCCGTCGCTTGAGGCAACCACATCCACGCCGATTTTTGACAAATGCAGCTGCAGCTCCTCAAATACATCCGTCATTGTCATGCCCTCCGTGATGGACACGGAAAAATCATTGACCCGAATCGTGCCCGCCTGCTCAGCGGTAATCGTTGCCGTTGAGTACGCAAAGCCTGTTGTATAGGATGCCTGCTGCGCATCGGCAGTTACGGTCATACTATATACTCCTGTACTGACCGTCTCGGAAAGATATGTAACCTTCAGATTCGGATTACCGGATAATGAGCGTCTTGTCATATCTCCGTTCAGCAATTTCTGGTCGTTAAATGCGGTAGTATCGACAATCTGGTCTATCTCCTCCTGCAGGGAATCTATCTCCTCCTGAATTGCATCTCTGTCATCCTCGTAATTCACATCGTTTGCCGCCTGGACGGCAAGCTCACGCATCCTTCCCAGGATAGAATGTATTTCGTTTAACCCGCCCTCCGCAGACTGAATGACGGATATTCCGTCATTGGAGTTGAGCGAAGCCCTGTCCAGTCCGCGAATCTGTGCGCTCATTTTAGTTGAAATGGCAAGTCCCGCCGCATCATCGGCCGGACTGGTAATTTTATACCCTGAGGATAGCCGTTCCATGGACTTAGCAATATTTTTATTGATAGTTGCAAAATGGTCGCTGGCGTTTAATGCCAGTGAATTGTGATTAATTCTCATACGATACCTCCAGCTTTATCTTTCATTAATATGTATTATATATTCCAAATCTTTACATATATTATCGGTCAGTCTTTTCTGTTTCTGAACACCGCCGGCTCCCGTCTGCTGTTATTTTTGTCAGCAAAGAATATCAGTCACCGCCTTTACCAGCGCCACAGCCGCATGATAAATCGTGTCCGCCTTCGGTGCCGTATACCTGTCTGCCGGTCCCGCCGTATCAAAATTCATCTGCCCTGCCCTGATATGACATTCCGTATATCCGCTTGCCGCAAGCTTTGATACCAGCTTCTGCTCCTGCTCTGTCAGAAGATGATTTCCCTCCTCATGCTCTGCCACAACATATCCGGAAAGCCGTCCTTCTTCATCCAAACGAACGCTCGCCCGAACCGGCCCCATCCGTTCTCCGTCGGTGCTCAGCTCCACCATTCCCCTGTTTTCACTATCATGCCGCACTGTAAGGTTGACCACCCGAAGTCCCTGTGCGGTTTCCACGGGAACCTGATATCTGTCGTTCCGCGCCATGCTGCCTAGAATACGGAAGCCTGCCTGTACCACCTTGACAGAAGAAATATCCATACCTGTAATATCCCCTGCCATACCCGCCTGATACATAAGCTCAGTCATTTGGTTTCGCAGGTCATCATAGGTGAGCGACATATCCGTCCCGTTCCGCAGACTTTCCAGAATATGCTCCGGTTCAAAGGACAGCGGAATTTCTTCGCCCGACAGGGAATCCGTCATGTGCTCCGTCTCTTCATCTATCATATTTTCCTTCGTATCCGAGTGAAAGCGAAGCCTTCCCAGCACCTCAGAAACCAGCTGATATAAGCCGCCCTCCGATGACAGCATCGCATGGACGGCGCTGGCGTTTACCATGGAAAGTCCGATATTGTTATCCTCCATAAACTGTTCAACCTGCTCCGTCAAGGCTTCCATGTGTCTGCCCACAAAGGCTTTCTCAATCTGCGCATCCATCCGTTTGTCCGTGATGCCGGCATCCTCCAGCATGCCGAAATCCTCATCCACCACAATGTCCATTCCCGCCGCTTTCCTGCTTCGCATAGCGGTAATCAGATTACGAACGGTAAGCCTGCTGCCATTTGCAAACAGATATCCCGCCTCCCGGTCACCCGATTTTGCCAGCCGGTTCATAACCCTGTAGATACCGATATAGCTTTCACGCTCCTCCTGCGTTACCTCTCCGCGCTGTTCCATATCTCTTAAATATGCCGCAAAATTATCCGCCTCGGTTACGCCGTCATTATAATTTCTGTCACGTATCACCTGATTTAATTCATCAATCGGCATATCAAGCGGATTAATGCCGTCCCGAATCACGGATAGAACGGCTTCAGGATAGAAATTCTGCATCAGCTCATTGACCTGACGGTCATAACCGATGACCTGCTCTATATTATCCGCCGTGATATTCATGGAATTATAGCCTAAGATTCTCACTGCCCTCTGTGTCTCATAATTAACCGGCATATCAAGCTCCCTGAGTATATCGTCCACATTGGAAAACGCTTTCGCCATGCTGTCTCCCATATCCGCCCGCGGCGTCGTACCAAGCGCCTCATAATTCCGTCTGACAGCCTCAAACTGTTTCTCCCTCACTGTACCCTGTGCCTCAGGTATATCCCCGTCATATGGCTGAATATCTGCCTCACACAGCGCATTCACCGTAAAATCGGTGCCGGTAAGCGGTGCTGCAATCACAGCCGCCGGTGCATGCCCAAGGGTCTCTACCTTGTCCGTCATCTCATGGTACAGGGACAGATTTTCCTCCGTCGGTTCAACACCTGCCTGCACAAGCCTGCGCGAAACAAGCTCCTGTTCCATATCCTGCAGCTCACGGACAACCCGTGACAGCTCTCTAGTATCAATATTTATATCCGACTTTACCAGCCGTGCCGCCGCCTCGAGCGTCATCGACAACCGAAGTTCCTCCATCCGCCGCATATTTGTCACGGCCTGAAGCTCCATATCAGTCTCCGCCTCTGAAGCAACATCCTTCGTCTGCCCCGTACTCTGCGTTGCGGCAGTGCTCTCCCGGTATGCCGACGCAATCGTTATCTCCTCCCCCCGCAGCGTCATATCATAAACCGTCTCCGGCCGGATACTGTTTACCTTTACATAAAGCTGCTCCGCCTTCATGGCATCCATATCCTGTATACTATCCGGTGCCTGAACAGAATCCGGAGATACTCCCGCGTATGCGCGAAAATCCATATATGCCCTGACCGAATCCGTCGTCAATGGCAAATCATGTGAAAGCAGCAGCCTTGCCCCGGTAAGTGTCGTTTCATCCACTGCATATCCTGCCTGCACGATTACTTTTTCTATCTGCTGCCTCATATCCTGAAAAACACGGTCCGGCACATCTTCGGTTGCCGCATGTCCGCCGCTGTAATACGCCTTGTATAAATTCTCCTTTGTCATCGGAAGCTGATTCTTGATCAGGTAAACCAGCGCGTCATCCCCCAGCCTTGTGTCTGCATTCTCCGCCTCCTCCTGTGCAATTACAACATCTGATACACTCACGCTTTGAAGCTCCACATCCGTACCTGCAACCTTGACGCTGCCGCCAATCGCCGCAAGTCCGTCCGTATCACCTTGTCCCGCACTGATTTCCGCCAACAGCCGGACAGTCTGTTCTCTGTGGGCATTTCCCCGCATTGTATTCACAATTCCCATAATATCGGACAGGCTGACACTCTCCACGTCAATCCCCATTCCGGCAAGCGCCTTTAACTCCTCATCCGACAGATTACGCACAAGCTCCTTTGCGTCCTCCTTCGCCTGCCTCTCCTTCGCCGCCTCATCCTCGCCGGTCTCCTTTGCCCGCTCCTGTCTGACTTTCATATAATCATCAAAATTGTCACAGATCGTCTTCGCTGCAGCATCATGCTCCGTATGTCCGTCGTATTTATAACCCAGCACCTCTTCCACGTCGATTTCTTTTCCCTCGCCGTACCGCTTTGCGGCCTGCTCAGCATATTGTGCATGGCTGCGGTTTGCTTTCACGGCAGCATAATCCGTCGCTAAATCATTTATATTATTGAATCCGTTTCCCAAGGTCTGCCCCATAAAAAATCCCGCCTTCCTTTATTCTAAATTAAATATCGGAAGAACGGGATTTTTTCATAACGACGAATTTATGATATCATGCCGCCTGCCGGCTCCATGTTGTTTTCGCATTATACAGACTTCCGCAAGCGCAGGCCTGTGCAATGCTCATGATATCACGTTGTAGATTAGTACAAAATGGCACAGACTGCCGACCATCACAAACACGTGAAATATCTCATGCGTTCCGAAATACCGATGCCTTTCATTATACGCTTTCACCCGTGGCGTCTTGACTGCATAGAGGATACCTCCGACCGTGTAAACGATTCCCCCTGCCAGCAGCCACATCAGCTCGGAGCCTGTCATGTTATTCATAATCGGTGTAAATGCCATAACGCACATCCATCCCATTGCTATATACATAACGGATGAGAGCCATTTCGGACACGTCACCCAGCAAAGCTTAAAAATAATGCCAATGATTCCAACCCCCCAGACTAAAGACAAAAGCACAATCCCCGTCCTGCCGCCTATCACCAGCAGACATATAGGTGTATAGGAGCCTGCAATCAATACAAAAATCATGGCATGATCCAGCTTTTTCAAAATTCTGTTGACCTTTTCTCCCCTGTCAAAGCTGTGATACAAAGTGCTGGCACCATACAGCAATACCATGCTGACAACAAACACTGTACAGCATACCGCCACGTCCCTGCCTCCCGAGCAAGCCCGTATAATCAGCGGTACCGCCGCAAAGGCAGCCATCATCATACCGATGAAATGCGTAATTGCACTGCCCGGATCTTTTAGTTTCTTCAGCGTGTTGCCCATATTTACCATTCCCTTCTCCGTGTCATATAGTTTTAAAAACTACGTCTTGTTTTCTATTATACTACCACACAAAGTTATTATATGCAACACCCGTTTTTTCATTCCCAAAAAATTATAAATCCAGATAATCATACGGATTAACCGCCGTATCATTTATCCTGATTTCAAAATGCAGATGAGGCCCCGTGCTGTTGCCCGTATTTCCCGACAACCCAATCTGCTCACCCTGCTCTACCACCTGTCCCACTCCGACATCAATCCTGCTGAGATGCCCGTATCGGGACATCACGCCCGAACCGTGGTCGATGTCTATACAATACCCATATCCGCTGTAATATTCCGCACGAATCACCGTACCGGCGGCAGTTGCATGCACGGTTTCTCCTATGGCAACGGCCATATCCACACCCTCATGTACACGTCCCCATCTCGGGCCGTAATAGGAGGAAATCGTATAATGCTCTATCGGAATAATATATTCCGGTCTTTCTTTGGTACCGATATGTACCACTCTGGGCACAGCCGTCTCCACAATATTTTCTTCCAGAACCTTGCTTTCCGTTTCCTTTCCGTTGTAATAACTGGTAATACGTGTAATCTCCTTTACACCCGGAACTGCCTCCTGCTCCACGCTCCGCTCGTCCACATACATTGTGTCGTCATAAACCTCCTCGCAAGGTGCATAATATTTTACAACCTGCGTGTAGGTCTGGGAGGTACGCCCCGTCAAAACCGTTTTTCCATCCTCAACATAAACCGAATATACTTTTTGTTCACGGTAAGCATGATATCCCATCAGACCACACAGGCCGAGCAGCAATATCATCGCTAATATTATTTTTCTTTCGCAGGAGTGTAATATTAATGATTGCATGTCATCATCTCCTAACATTTTTGTAACATTTTCGTAACAAATTCATTGTAATTTTGCAATCCGGATATGTAAATACATAATCGCACGTCATATTCTCTCAAAGTTCTGCATAATCAGACACACCGGTTGACACAGGCCTTTCTTTTTTGTTATGATACAGAAAATGAGAGAGGTGCTGTGCAATGGCGAAAAGTCTACTGGAGATTGAGGATATTCCCCCAAATCTTGCCAACAAGGTAAAACAAAATCTCAAATTCAAAACCGGCAAATTTATATGGCGCGTCCGTTTTAATATTCCGCTGGACCCAAAGACGGTAAACAAGGATACCATGTATGTGATGAACTCCCGGAACCAGCGCCTTCAGACTCGTATCAACTATGATATCAAGAATGAACTGATTGAAATCGAGCCGCAGGAGCCTTATTCTACGAATGAGCTTTACACACTGGTTATCTCCACTAACGTGATGTCGCGGCATGGTCAGAGCTTAAACGAACCTGTTTCCATTAAGTTCAAGTTATAAAAATACACACAAAAAAATCCCTTATGCCAAGCATATATTTATGATTGACACATAAGGGATTTTTTATACTATATAAAAAGCAACCGTGCATATTCTGGTATATTAACAAGGGAATTATTTCATTTTTGTCCGCACGGCTTCGGTACGAACAGGGCTTTGCAGTGTATTAAACGGTTGCCTGATAACAGAAATCACATATAATATACTATACGCAGTCAGCCTGTCCTCTGTGATAATTATTGAAATAAATCCGCGATCACCTGCTCTGCCTTTGCGCTGTCATTCGAGACACAAAGTACAACATAATTTTCGTTCGTATATATAACTGCTGCATCAAGCTTCGTCACCTCATCCGGAAGATAATCCTTACATGCTTCTTTCTGGTTGGCGATTCTGTTTTCATATGCTGCCTTCACCGTATCCACATAATCTGCTGATGCCGTTTTTATGACCGCAATCTCCTCCGCTGTCGCATTTGAATTTGTATAAAATGCCGATGCCGCAACCTGCCCCGCATCCAGATCATACAACCTCGTAAGTGCAAGCGTAGTATCAACAGCTGCAAGATTATCCTTAAAGTCTCCGCCCTGCCGTATTCCGTCAGCCACTGCCTGAACATCGATATCCTCCGTCTCGCCCTCGGAATCCGTTTCTGTCTTGTCCTCCTGCGTGACTGCCTCCATATTCTCCGTCGTGCTCTGCGATGTATTTTCTCCGGTGCTCTTTGTCTGTGTTCCACATCCTGCCAAAGCGCCTGTCAACGCCAGCAGCATCATTACTCTATACAATTTCTTATTCTTCATATCCGTCAAATCTGCCTTTCTATTCTATCTTTTTCTTCTTTATCTTAACCTTAACTTATTGAGCTGTTAAAAGGCTCACCTTATCTGCATCATTTCATTCAAACAATAATTATATTATTTTCTGTTTTCCACTAAATATTTATAACATTCACCCATACAAAAATCAACCGTAATTTACATAATACTACAACAATAGACATATATTGACAATGCTCGGGAATTAATTACCAAATTTATTCATAAAAATGTGTGCAATATATGACATGAATTTTCCTAGACACAATAATTCCAATATGCTATCATAGATGAAAATATTTGTTTTTTATGAGAATGCGAAACCTTACACCCATATTAACACTATCAAAGGAGGATTACAAATGAGTTTTTCAGCGAATATCATTGATTACAAGGGCAAGGATGTCATTGCGCTCACAGCAGGAAAATACAGCGCCATTATCGCTCCTTTTCTTGGAAGCAACGTCATGCGCATGCAGGATACGGAAGCAGACATAGAAATTTTTCGATATGACGAAAAGCTTACGCCCGATGAGCTGCAGGCATCCGCCGAAGTGTATGGTCTCCCGACACTTTATCTTCCGAACAGGCTTGCAGGCGGTGTACTTAAAGTATCAGATGCCACCTATCATTTTCCGTTAAATGATCCGCTCGGCAACCATATCCACGGTTTCTTACATAAACGTGAGCACCGCATCGTAAGCGCAGAGACAAACGGCAGCAAAGCGATTGCAAAAACCGAATATATCTACGACGAGACAGATGCATTCTTTTCCATATTCCCTGTCAGCTTTAAGGCGGAATTTACATTCACGTTATCTGAGGATGGTCTTGATTATGCTTTCACTATGACCAACACCTCCGATAAACAGCTCCCGTATGGTATGTGTAACCACACCACCATTAACGGACCTTTTACCAAGGACGGAAACGGTCTCGACATGCGGCTTTACCTTCCAATCGGCGAAAAGTGGGAGCTTTCTGAGGCCTGCATTCCAACCGGAGAATTTCTTCCTATGACAGACCACGACAAACAGTACCTGACAGGTTCTATGGTTCCTGTACTACATGATATTGACAACGATGTATTTTTTGCGGAGGAGGGCAGGTTTAACGAAAAACCTTTCTACGGTGCGCTTATCACAGACAACGCATCCGGCAAACATATATGCTATGAAGTATGTAAGGATTTCAAATTCTGGGTTGTATGGAATGACCACGGCGATAAAGGGTTCTTCTGCCCGGAGCCTTGCACATGGATTATTGACGCGCCAAACCAGCCGCTTCCGGCAGATGAGTCCGGTTACACCGAGCTTGCACCGGGAGAGTCCAAGACTGTGACAGAGAAGATTTATACTTTATAGCATTATTATAGTAACTTTAACTGTGATGTAGCTGTTGTCAGGAAACTATTATCAGGCAGCCGTTGTCAGGCAGCCGTCACATTCAGAAAATATAGCAGGGATATATAATAATGTAGGAAAACCCGCTTTCGCTCGGTTGCTCACGCAACGGTTTTCCTACATTATTATGTATCCCTGCCATTTTTATCTGAATGTGGCGGCTCCTTTGTTATTACTTTAAATCAGTTCTGAAGCTCAAGTTCATTCACAAACGATATGACTGATTCACTGATAATAGCTCTTCCTGCAATTCCATCTGAGAATTCCAGTACAAAATTATCAGAATGATAATTGTTTATCGTTAAACTTTCACCTGTTTCATTTAAGATTATTACAAGCTTCACATTATCGCCGTTCATCTCATATGTGAATGTAACATTTGTACTTGCTGCATCACTAAAGGAGATTTTATTTAATCCATCAACATCCGTTATTGTATCAGCGCCATCCCCCTTGGAGAATCTGTAAATATCATCTCCGGCTCCGCCTTCCAAATAATCATTGCCGGCTCCGCCGTTTAATGTATCACTGCCTGCAAATCCGAGCAGGCTGTCATCTCCGTTATCGCCATACAACACATCTGCGGCATTCCCACCGTTCAATGTATCTGCGCCTTCTCCTCCGTACATGGTAAAATTACCATTATCAAATCCCTGCATATAATCACTATTTGCGGTTCCGTATATTGTTCTGAGCGGACTGTCTCCCGATGCAGCATGATATCCCGAACCATTAAATGATATATAATATTGTCTGTTGGCCTCTGCTGTAAAGAAGCCTTCTAACACAATCTTATCCACAGAATCATTATACAAACCTGCTTCTCCACTTCCGTCCAGCACAAGTGTGATATCATTCCAATTTGTTCTATAAGCCATTACCTCCGACACAGAGTAATCTGAAATTTCAATATAATTTGTTTCCTGCGAATCGCTGAAGGTATCCGTTCCATAGCCTTTTTTATAAATATATGTGTCAGAGCCGGCTCCGCCATATAAATAATCTCTGCCGGCTCCGCCATCCAGACTGTCATCCCCAGCATTTCCGGTAATTCTGTTGTTTCCATCACCACCGATAAGTGTGTCTGCCTCATTACTTCCTGTAAGCTCATCATCTCCATCTGTGGAAATAAGCGTAATTCCATTTGAGTAGATAGACGGCATATATTCCGTACCTGACTGGTCATGAATGACTTTAAGGGCGCTATCCTCATCTGTTGCAGCATATACCGAGCCATCTGCAAAAATAAGCTTAAAGCTGCGGGCTGCTTCATTCACGCAATAATCCTTAATCGTGAGTGTCTCTGTCAATCCCTCGAATGTAATAAGCAAATCATTCCAATTATCTCTGTACGCCGTTATTCCGTCTGAAGTAATCCCATCTCCAAAAATGATTGCATTGTCACCCTCACTATCCATAATACTGTCTTTTCCGTCGCCTGCATTAAAATAATATGTATCATTTCCTGCCGAACCGTCTATAAAATCACCCCCGGTGCCTGCAAGGAGCATATCATCTCCATTCCCGCCATTTATATAATCATTCCCATTTCCACCTGCAATGAAATCATTGCCATCCTCACCATAAAGCTGGTCGTTATCTTCCCCGCCATAAATTATATCATTTCCGGCTCCCGCAAGTATTCTGTCAGTGTCACCGCCGCCAAAGACAACGTCCTCATCATCACCACCGACAATATAGTCATACTGACCGCCCGATGCAATTATATTCTTAACACTCTCTGCAAAAATTGCATCCGAAGCCTCTGTTCCTGCAGTGAGCTTAACATCATTTAATACAATATCAGCAGAGTCAATGATTACATCGCGAACGTTTACCCTTTTATCACCAGCTTCTATATAATAGTTCTCCGTATTAACCCCATAGCTGCTGATAATAAACATATCCTCTGTACCGTTGATACGGATTATCGCTTCATCACCCGCTCTGTAAACGGATACGCTCTCCGTGGTAAGATTTCCGCCCAGCTTAATTGTAGAAACGCCACTGCAATCTTCTACAACTTCTCTCCCGTAATTCTCGGCGAAAATATATGTGTCATCATCCAAACCGCCAAAGAGATAATCGTTTCCACTGCCGCCATCAAGTGTATCACATCCTGGTTCTCCCCAGATAATATCATCACCGGATTCACCGCTTATCACATCATCATCCGCTCCACCGTAGATAACATCTTTTTCCTCCC
Source organism: uncultured Bacteroides sp. (assembly GCA_964405715.1). Lineage (GTDB taxonomy): Bacteria > Bacillota > Clostridia > Lachnospirales > Lachnospiraceae > Coprococcus_C. Next base: position 30,807 of record CAYOOW010000015.1, on the reverse strand, counting down.
CGGCGGCAATGTTATCATTTCCACTGTTGCCATAGATAATATCATCGCCTTTGCTGCCTGTAACAGTATCATCTCCGCCAAAAGCATGCATCATAGAGTTATCCACTGCCGCCTGCAGCACATCATCCGACTCACTTCCACAGATATGCTTAAACGGACTTCCCTCATCCGTACAATGCATTGTCATATCCTGAAATACAAGTGTATAATCCGCCAATGCCTCATTCTCACGAAAATTCTTAATGACAAGCGAATCCTTCGTGCCCTTGATTTTAATTGTTACATCATAATCCCCGGTTCCATTCACCCGGATATCATCCACGGTAAGATTGAGGAAAGAAAGCGTATTGCTCCCACCGTTATCGGTTATTGTATCTTCTCCATATCCTCCGGTAAATACATAGGTATCATCTCCGGCGTCATCCTCATAAAAATCATTTCCGGCAGCGCCGTCAAATAAATCATTCCCCTTTGAACCGGAAATATAGTCATCTCCGGCACCACCATATAAGCTATCGTCACCATCCTCACCAAAGATGTAATTTCGCAAGGAACCGCCGGAATAATAATCCGCGCTATTCGTACCAACATATGTATTACTGCCCTTAGCAGCATTGACGCTCTCCGTTATCACATCGGACATTCCTTTGTAATAATCATAATAATCGGTAAAATAATTTGTACCATGCAGCTTATCATATGATTTCAGATATATTCCCAAATCATAGATGAGCGTTTCCATTTCCGTACCCTGTTCCATTAAGCCGTCAAAGACATATACAAGGCTTGTGACATCCAGCTTTTCATTTCCGTCTTCATCCTCATATTCAAACATTAATGTTTTATAGCCGCCAAACTCTGCATATAAATTGAGTATATTATAGTAGTAATTTTCAATATCCGTGTATATATTATTCAAAATACCGGCTGCATTGGAGTTCGGATCAGAGCCTCCTACACCGTTAAAATCACGCCCCATAAACTGCTCAATTACATGTAAATCCCGCGCATCAATATTTCCGCCGCGGCTGTTTGCTTCTATATCATTTGAAGTTGTGATAAAATAAAGTATCTTTTTCACATCGTATTTTTTTGCTGCTATACTGTCTGCGTTGATAAATTCATTGACCAACAGCGCCAGCTCACCGGTCTCATCGTCCGCTATTGCCTGTTCGATACTCGGCACATTGCCCGCCGTTATCACGTCTCCATGTGTGGTATCTGAGGCATTTACAGGAAACCAGAATTCACCAATCGCAGCTTCTGCGCCATTCTGACGCACGACTGCTGCAAATTCTGCCATCATTGTGCCGGTGCTTTCATCCACCACACTGCCTTCCGTATGATTTAACTGTATCTCTTTTATTTCATGATAACTGAGCGAATGAAGCTCATCGGCTTCCGAATAACCATTATGATTGAAATCTGCCCAAATCGACAGCTTACTGTAACAAGCATCCTGTTCATCAATAAGCCTGTCGCCGTTATCATCCAAAATTGACAATGCCTCGAAGCCGGAGCTTGAAAGTCTGCCCTCTCCGATATCTACCTGATCGCCGAACAATTCACCGCCATTATCAATAACTCCGTTTCCGTTTCTGTCCAATGCAAGGAAACCATCCTCCGTTCCGATCCATGCTGTTTTTTCAGCATAACCGTTATTATCAAGGTCAAAATTCACACCGTCCGTCAATGAACACAAATCAATTCCCGATGTGCCGAAATCTATAATCAGCGGATCACGCGGCGGCTGTGCCTGACTTGCATCCTCATATTCGTCATTTTCATCTTGAATCCCCTTTATCAGCGCCTCAAGCTCAGCCGTATCAACACCGCCATTTGAATCCAGCAGCTCATCTATGAAGTCCAGACCAAGCAGGACCTCCAGTGTCGTTTCATATTCATCGACCGCATCATTTACCGCCTGTAAATCGACGTTTTCAGAATTTTGCTCGGCTGCCAGAACCATTTGGGAATTGGCAAATATTCCAACCGCCGTCCCGCCGACAGCCGGAGCAGCCTTCGATAATGCAGCTCCCAGCTTCGTCAAAAAATTCGTTGAATATGTAACCAGTGCTGCCCGAACCGAATCCGAGTTGGCCATTGCTACGCCTCCCGCCGTAATCGTAGCTGCGATGGCGACAAATGCCGCAACCTTCTTCCAATTAACCGTTACCGTTTGCTCCGTACCATCCCCTCCGTCTACGATTCCAGCTACAGCATTATCCTTCTCATCAGCCGGTACTGTTACGGTTGACGGTTGCTCCTGTACAGTGCCTATCCTGTCAAATCTGTAGAAAATCAAGCCATCATTATAAAGGCTGTTGCTATAGGTTACCTGATATTCTGTAACTCTTCCGGTCGAGGATGTGACGAAAACGATAAAACCGGAATTTTGAAGCACATTGTTGGGCCCGGTTCTGTAAAATTCGTCAGCAGCAACATATCTCTCGACCTGCTTGACTGCCTCTATTTTTTAGGATAATATCCGTTCGATGCCGGCTTTACATCCCATATGTATGTAATATTATCAATAATTTTAATAATATCAGCTCTCCCGTTATATCCGTATCTGCCTGCTCCCGGAATAAACAGCTCACCTTTTTCCAAACCTGCATTTTTTTCTCTTATATCCGCTTCCACCTCATTATGAAAGAATCCGGGATAACCGATTCCATCCTTATAAGCAATCGCCCAATCCTGTGGAGTATTTGGCGATAATGCAGTAAGTGCAACGCCATCATCAACACCTTCGGTTACAACAGTGTTTTCAATATAATCAGCATATACCGTCTGCGGGGATATATTAACCACAAGCATCGTTATTGCCAATATAATTGCCAACAATCTTTTTGTCATACGTGTATATTTCATAATATCATGCGGCTGCCCATCGCAGCCCATCCCCCTCTCGTACTTTAATTTTTCCTATGAATATCCAGTCCATAGCCTGCCAGCTTATCAATATTCGTATTATAATGTTCCTCCAAGAGCTTCATTCCCTGCTCATAAGCTTCATCATTGTTAATAAATTCCTCTCTGTCCCGTTTAAGTTTTTCTTCCCATTCAAGTATCCCCTCCTGTCTTTCCTTTTTTTCTCTTTCACTCCAACTACTGTTTTTCAGCTGCAGCAGCTTATCTTCAAAGACTTTCTCTATCTTGGTATAATCAAATTCTTTTCTTGCATAAAACAATCCCTCTTCATCAAAATAGCTATCATCCAATACACGTCTAAATACAACATTTTTGACATCATACTTCAAAAAATATCTAAGCGCCTCATCCATATCTGACACCTTATCCAGCTCACTGATTATGATCTTCGCCCCTTCATATGTCTCATTTATTACTGCATTTATATTTTCATCATTGTAGTAATATATCATTAAATTGCGAGGGATGCTTACCGTTGGAAATTCCGTTTCCTTTTTTTCATCTATTGTTCCTAAATCAACCAGCCAATCACTATTGTTTCTGGGCGGAACCGAAAAGTTAATTTCTTTTCTATAAACCGTAGCAACGCCACACATCAGATAAAAGGCCTTGTAGTCTTGTTTTGCAGACTTTGCTCCCAACTCCGTCAGCTCAGGGTAATGGGTGGCAAAAGCTTTGTAGCCATGCTGTGTAGACTTTGCTCCCATGAAAGTGATTATATGCAGTATTTCATCATTCACCACCCTCACAAAATAAGGCTGCCTGCCCTTTACCTTTCTGAACCCGAGCGGCTCCAGTTTCTCCTTGTAAAATGTAACAAATTCCGATTGTAAGCTTTTTGCCATTGTAATTCCCTCCTTTATTTTTTCCTTTGAATATCCAGTCCATAGCCTGCCAGCTTATCAATATTCGTATTATAATGTTCCTCCAAGAGCTTCATTCCCTGCTCATAAGCTTCATCATTGTTAATAAATTCCTCTCTGTCCCGTTTAAGTTTTTCTTCCCATTCAAGTATCCCCTCCTGTCTTTCCTTTTTTTCTCTTTCACTCCAACTACTGTTTTTCAGCTGCAGCAGCTTATCTTCAAAGACTTTCTCTATCTTGGTATAATCAAATTCTTTTCTTGCATAAAACAATCCCTCTTCATCAAAATAGCTATCATCCAATACACGTCTAAATACAACATTTTTGACATCATACTTCAAAAAATATCTAAGCGCCTCATCCATATCTGACACCTTATCCAGCTCACTGATTATGATCTTCGCCCCTTCATATGTCTCATTTATTACTGCATTTATATTTTCATCATTGTAGTAATATATCATTAAATTGCGAGGGATGCTTACCGTTGGAAATTCCGTTTCCTTTTTTTCATCTATTGTTCCTAAATCAACCAGCCAATCACTATTGTTTCTGGGCGGAACCGAAAAGTTAATTTCTTTTCTATAAACCGTAGCAACGCCACACATCAGATAAAAGGCCTTGTAGTCTTGTTTTGCAGAGTTCGTTCCCATGAAAGTGATTATATGCAGTATTTCATCATTCACCACCCTCACAAAATACGGCTGCCTGCCCTTCACCTTCCTGAACCCGAGCGGCTCCGGCTTCTTCCTGTAGAATGCAACAAATTCCGAAAAGCTTCCTGAGATACCCTTTAAGTCCTATTGCTTAGACGCGCTGTCAGTATACTATAAATAAAATAATACTGTCAATTCCGGTCCCTTAAATTTTTTCTCAAAGCATTTCCCGATATTGTATATTTTGTTGCTATTCTGCCACGATTTTAGTTGTGTTTTAGGCATTTTTATTATATAATATTGGCAGTGTTTTATGAAAGGAAGGTATACTACATGAAATTTGGTTACTTTGATGACGAAAACAAAGAATACGTCATCACATCACCTAAGACTCCTTACCCATGGATTAATTACCTTGGTACACAGGATTTCTTTTCGCTGATTTCTAATACAGCAGGAGGTTACCACTTCTATAAGGATGCTCGTCTTAGAAGAATCACTCGTTATCGTTACAACAACGTACCTGTTGATATGGGCGGCCGCTATTTCTACATAAACGAGGACGGAAATATCTGGTCTCCGGGATGGTCACCGGTCAAAAAGACACTGGAGTTCTATCAGTGCCGTCACGGTATGGGTTATACCATTATTACCGGCAAGAGCAACGGCTTAAAATGCGAGGTTACTTTCTTTGTACCGCAGAACTATCAGGGCGAGATTCAGAAGGTTGTTCTGAAAAATGAGGGAACGACGAAGAAGTCATTTACTCTTTTCTCATTCCTCGAGTGGTGTCTGTGGAATGCTGAGGATGACTCAACAAACTTCCAGAGAAACTTCAACACAGGTGAAGTTGAGGTTGAGGGTTCAACCTTATTCCATAAAACAGAATACAAAGAGCGTCGTGACCACTTTGCATTCTACACTGTAAACGCTCCGATTGACGGCTATGACTGTGACCGTGAATCATTTATGGGCTTATACAACGGCTTCGAGAATCCGGATGCTGTTCTGGCCGGCAAATCCAACAACTCCAAGGCTGACGGATGGTCACCGATTGCCTCCCACAGCATAAATATCGATCTCGGACCTGGCGAAACCAAAGAGCTTATCTTTATTCTCGGCTATGTTGAGAACGGGGAGGACAAGTGGAATGCCGACGGCTCCATGAAAAAAGACAAGGCATATGATATGATTGCCCGGTTCGATACAACCGAGAAGGTAGATGCTGCATTCGCTGCAAACAAAGCTATGTGGGAAAACCTTCTTTCAAAATATTCCGTTCAAACACCTGACGACAAGATGAACCGTATGGTCAACATCTGGAATCAGTATCAGTGTATGGTTACATTTAATATGTCACGTTCCGCATCCTATTTCGAGTCAGGTATCGGACGCGGTATGGGCTTCAGAGACTCCAATCAGGATTTGCTTGGCTTTGTACATCAGGTTCCGGACAGAGCAAGAGAGAGAATCTTAGACCTTGCAGCAACCCAGTTTGAGGATGGCGGATGCTTCCATCAGTACCAGCCTCTTACGAAGAAGGGTAACGATGCCGTCGGCGGTGATTTCTCAGATGATCCGCTTTGGATGATTCTTTCAACTGCTGCATATATCAAGGAGACAGGCGATTACTCAATCCTTGACGAGATGGTTCCATACAGAAATGACGAGTCGCTGGCACAGCCGATGATGCATCACTTACAGCAGTCCTTCTACAGGGTTGTAAATAACGTAGGTCCTCACGGACTTCCACTCTCCATGAGAGCTGACTGGAACGACTGTCTGAACCTCTCCTGCTTCTCCAATACACCGGGTGAGAGCTTCCAGACATGGACATCCCCTAAGTATGGCGATGACAAGTATTCAAAGACCGCAGAGTCATTATTCGTTGCAACCTTATTCACATATACGGCTCCTCTTTATGTTGAGCTCTGCAAGTATAAGGGTGATGAGGAAGCTGCCGCAAAGGCTCAGGCTGAGATTGACAAGATGAGAAAGAACATTCTTGAGAGCGGCTGGGACGGCGAATGGTTCCTCAGAGCTTATGATGATTTCGGCAGGCCGGTAGGTTCACACGAGAACGCAGAGGGCAAGATTTTCATTGAGCCGCAGGGCTTCGCAGTTATGTCCGAGCTTGGCAAGGACAAGGGTTACGATATCAAGACACTTGATTCCATCGACAAGTACTTAAATTGCAAATATGGTCTTGTACTGAACAATCCTGCATTTACAAAATACATGATTGAGTATGGTGAGATTTCAACATACCCTGCCGGCTATAAGGAGAATGCCGGTGTATTCTGTCACAACAATGCATGGATTATCGCTGCTGAGGCCTACGCAGGCAGAGGAGATAAGGCATTTGAATATTACTCAAAGATTGCTCCTGCTTACCTTGAGGATATATCAGACCTCCACAGAACAGAGCCATACGTATACGCGCAGATGATAGCAGGTAAGGATGCCGGAAGATCCGGTGAGGCAAAGAACTCATGGCTGACAGGTACGGCAGCATGGAACTTTGTTGCAGTATCACAGTATATTCTTGGTGTTATCCCTGATTTCGCCGGATTGAAGATAGATCCTTCCATCCCAAGCGCATGGGATGGATTTACCGTATCAAGAGCATTCCGTGGCGATGTGTACGACATCAGGGTTTCTAATCCTGACCATATATGCAAGGGCGTTAAGAGCATGACCGTTGACGGAAAGGCTATTGACGGCAATGTGATTCCTGTAATCGGTGATGGCAAGACACATACAGTTGAGGTTGTTCTCGGCTGATTCAAATAGTAAGAGGCTGCCGCAATAAGAAAATCCGGCAGGCATATATATGCCTGCCGGATTTTCTTATTGCGGCAGCCTCTTTGTTATATAAAAAACAGGGACCGGATGCAATGCTAACGCCACACCGGACAGGCGGCTCTGCCGCATCACAATATTCACTTCGTACCCTTCGGGAGATGACGGACATTCAGGAGCTTACGCCCACCCTTGTCAATTCGCTGATTGAGCGTATCCCCTACATAATTACTTATTTATCTGGCTGCGCCAAATCCGTCTCCTGTTTTTTAAAGCAAATCACAAAATTTCGATGAATAAAGAAATTACTCCTCAACACCGAGGTCCTTAAGATATTTCATAACATCCTCTACTGTTAAGATTGATGATAAATCATCTGAAGGAATCTCGCAGTTATACTCCTCCTCAAGAGCCATAACAAGCTCAAAAAGGTCAAGAGAATCAGCTCCAAGGTCATCCTTGAAAGATGTTGTAAGCTCGATATCTGCCTCATCAACACTCAGCTGCTCTGCAATAATTTCTTTTAACTTCTCAAACATAATTTCATTCTCCTTTTTGTAATCTTATTTTAATTTTTCTTATTGTTCAATATACAACAGTCATTTATGCATGTCAAGAATTGCTGTATATTTTTTAAACGATTTTTAAAAACGCAATTCATTGAATTGCTCCACAGGCATAGGCTTTGCGAAATAAAAACCCTGTGCGACATCACAGTGGGAGTTTTTCAGGAAATCCACATGCTCCTTTGTCTCAACGCCCTCCGCGACAACCTGCAAATGCAAATCCTTCGCCATGCTGATTGTATGATTGATTACGATTTTACCCTTTTCCGATGCAATTTCACTGTCAAGGAAATCCTTATCCATCTTTATCGTATCGACAGTGATGTTACGAATCAGATTCAGGGATGAAAACCCTGAACCGAAATCGTCCATCTCCAGCCTGAAGCCCATCGCATGCAATTGCGAAAGCACCTGATTCAGCTTTTCCGGCTTATCCAAAAACAGGGATTCCGTAATCTCCAGCGTCAATAGGTTACTGGTAAGCTTATATTTGTCTAACAAGCTTGTAAATACCCGTTCCAAATCATTATGGCGGATGTGATATCTGGATATATTTACGGACAATGGTATCGGATCTCTGCCCGCATCAAGCCATATCCGCAATGTCTTACATGCCTGTTCCCACATATACTCATCTAATTTCAATATAAACCCGTTCTTCTCAAACAAAGGAATGAAATCGTTCGGCGGTATCAATCCCTTCTCGGGATGCAGCCATCTGCACAATACCTCCGCGCCGCATAATCTCCCGTCCTCCAGCCTGAATTTCGGCTGCAAATACATTTTGAACTGTTCTTCCGAAAGCGCTTTGTGCATATCCCGCTCAATCTCACTCGTACGAAGCATCTCTGTACGATACTGTTCGTCATAAAATGCACAGAACCTTAATATATTGTCCTTAATCGTCCTGCCGGCCATATGCGCTCTGTCACACATCAGATTGACCGGAACAGTTCTGTCCTCAACCAGATAAACACCAAAGCTCGTATTGATGTCAAACTCAAATTCATTGACGGCAATAATCTTTCTGAGCTTCTCTATCTCCCTGATGATATCCCCTTTCTTCTCATAAGCATAATAAAAGGCAAACACATCGGAATGCAATCTCGCATAATTTTCTTCCAGTGTAAAAAGCTCCTTCAACGCATTTCCAATCAGCCTGAGAACTCTGTCACCCTGCTTTATACCATATATATCATTGATTCCTTTAAATCTGTCTATATCAAAAACGACAATTGCATAATTCTTATCCGGATTATATTTAAAGACATTCTCTGCACTGGCATAAAACTTAGCATAATTCGGTATCTGTGTCAGACTGTCAACCTGACGTTTTTCCTCAGCCAGTCCCATCTCCACCTTATGGGCATAGCTCTTGGAATAATCATGTCCGTCCTTTCCTAAATCCAAAAGCGTCATCAGGACAACATCTCTGTTATCAAACCATTCAATTGTTGTAAACTGCCATTTTACAGTGGATTCAAATAATTCGTTATAGCGTTCTATGATAACAGGCTCTCCCGTCAATGCCATTAAAGGACAGTCTATACACGGCATTCCGGCGGTACAGAACATCTCATAGCACAATGAACCTATCTTATCGCCGAAAATTTCATTTGCAAATTTATTCTCATAGATTATCTCAAAGGATGTCCGGTCCACAACAAGACATGCACAGCCGCTGGCATTTAAAATGGAGTCTATCATCTGCCTGACATTTTCGATATTCAGTTCGTCATTCATAATAGCTCCAAATCCCACGCTCTCACTCTTCCATCTCTTAAATATTAATACCGCTAATTTTCATGCTATGTAAATAATACCAATACCGTCTTATTATGTCAATTAAATAAAATATTTTTTTCGCAAAACACATGAAAGAGAAGCAGTTGACACTCTCCCGTTTTTCAGATATACTTGTAATCAGGAACGATTACTATTTTAGGAGATAAACAATTGAAACAGCCAGTCAAATATAGCCATCAGCGGGAGGCAATCCTGCAGTTTCTGAGAACAAGAACCGATCACCCAACCGCTGATACAGTATACCATAACATCAAACAAACCATTCCGAATATCAGTTTAGGGACCATATACCGCAATCTGAATCAGCTTGCGAATTCAGGTATTATTCTGCGTCTGCCCTGCGATGGTAAAACAGACCATTTTGACGCGTATACGCATCCGCATTGCCATCTCATGTGCAAAACCTGCGGTGCGGTAAAGGATATTCCGCTCAATCCGACGGATATTCTGATTCAAAAGGCAACAGCCCTGTCAGATGACCACATTGAAGCTGCATCCGTTTTGTTTTACGGTGTCTGTGCTTCCTGTGAGAAAAACCAATGACACATCCCGAACGGTTGAGGTTAATTTAACACGATAATCCCAACAAGGGGCTGCCGCAATAAGATAATATGGCAGGTATATATGGATGATATAGAAAAACCGTTTGTGAACGCCGGTACTTAGCGAGGTACTTTCGAGCTTAGTACCGTTGCGTGAGCAACCGAGCGAAAGCGGGTTTTTCTATATCATCCATATATACCTGCCATATTATCTTATTGCGGCAGCCCCTTGTATATGACCATCGCTTTTATTGTATGAGAGTCAGTGGATTTATCGGCTCTCCATCCTTTAATATTTCAAAGAATAAATGATTTCCCTCTTCTGTGTAATATGTTGATACAGGTCCCACTTCTCCGATGACCTCTGCCTTTGATACAGTATCACCCTCGCTGACGCATACATTTTCGAGCTGACCATATATCGCCTCATATCCGTTTCCCATGTCAACTGTTACCATAGTTCCGTATTCCTTCGTTTCCTCTATGGATGTAACTACGCCCTCATATGCCGCAAACACGTCCGCGCCTTCATCTCCTGCTATCAGCATGCCCGGATTACACTTATAGGACTGCAATGTTGCAAAATATACGGTTGTATCCATGCTGTACGGTAAAACAACATTTCCTATCAAAGGCCATGCCAAGGTCTGTTCACCATCATACTCCAGACCTGCCTCGATTACAGGACTATTATCCGGCTCGGCTGCATCGCTAATTACCTCAACCTGCGGCTCCTCTGTCGTCGTCTCCTCTTCCTCTGCATCTGTATCGCCTGCCGTATCTGATTCCGCAATTGCAGCATCCGACTCAACAGGTGTTACCGAATCCTGATTCTGTTCGTTCTCCGCAGTTTGTCCTGCAGCCGTATCGTCCACATTCAATTCCGGTATATCTGTGTCAGGCACATCGTCAAGCTGCGCCGGCTGATTCAAATCAATTGCCGGCTCTTCCAGCATTTCTTTCTTTGTACTGTCGTAATTGTATACCGCAAGCAAGCCCGCAAATGCAAGCACGCCTACACCAAGTGCGATATAAAATCCCTTTGACTTTAAAAAGTCGGTAAATCTCTTCATAAATTATATGCCTCCTGCTTATTTCCTTTTAATATGGAAATAGTATGGACATATATCAGTGCTTTTATTCAATAATTTTCCCTGTTGTATTTAAAACTGCTGTATCATATATTTCTTTGACACGTTTATATTTCGCTTCACCCCATTTTTCAATATAGTCCTGTTTTGTGTAATATGTAAACTCTAAATCACCCGCCTGAATTACGGTGTTGTCTCCCATTTCATAATATATTTTTGTCCGCACAGCCACCGCCTGCGCCTCTATAACACCTGCATCGCTGTCAGGCGGAACCAAGCCCGGCAGAACACCGGCGATATACTGCTCGACATCCATCAGCATATTGACACCGTTTATCTGCATTAATACATCTTTGCCGGTTGACAAAGTCGACACCTTGGATTCCGCCATGCCATATCTGCCGTTCATCATTGTTGTAAGCATATATGGAAATAAAATAACCGTTGCAAGTCCCGCAAGCCAGATTGTAACCTTTTCACCCATGCTTATCCCCTTCCCGGTTCTTACTATTTAAATATTATACGAAATCTCCTCAATTTATACCTTGACATTCATTCGTTTTCTCTTATAATGTTAAGCAGAGTGATGACTTGGTCGCATGAAGGGGTACACCACCTTGGGTGTAGCTTTTTGTGTGACTTTTTTATTATAAAAGGAGGCAAACAATGATTATAGTAAATGGTGCAGACTGCCCTCAGGCTGCCGGATTAACGGTCAAAGAGCTGCTTGAACAGGAGGGCTACCCAACCAAATCGGTCGCCGTGGAATGTAACGGCAATATTGTCCCGAAAAATAAATATGAAGCTTACCGATTTTCCGACGGCGATGTTGTTGAGGTTGTCCGTTTTGTGGGGGGCGGCTGATATTTCGGCATACAACCCGTTTTTCAAAAATATATAGGCAGAAAGGCAGAATATTATGATTGAACATGATAAATTCATACTGGGCGGGCACGAATTTAACTCCCGTTTTATTTTAGGCTCCGGCAAATATAACCTGAATCTGATTCAGGCCGCCGTGGAGGATGCCGGCGCGGAAATTATTACGCTGGCGCTCCGCCGTGCCAACACAAAAAAAGAAGAAAATATATTGGACTATATCCCAGAGCACGTTACCCTGCTTCCAAATACCTCAGGTGCGAGAACAGCGGAGGAGGCTGTCCGTATCGCCAGACTTGCCCGTGAGATGGGCTGCGGTGATTTTGTAAAGATTGAAATTATGCGTGATTCCAAATATCTGCTTCCCGACAATCAGGAAACGATCCGTGCAACTGAAATACTTGCCGGGGAAGGCTTTATTGTCATGCCGTATATGTACCCCGACCTGAATGTTGCCAGAGACCTTGCCAATGCAGGTGCCGCCTGTATTATGCCCCTCGCATCCCCGATCGGCTCTAACAAGGGCCTTGCCACCAAGGACTTTATCCAAATACTGATTGATGAGATAGATCTGCCGATTATTGTGGACGCCGGCATCGGACGTCCGTCCCAGGCCTGTGAGGCAATGGAAATGGGTGCTGCAGCCGTTATGGCAAATACCGCTATAGCAACCGCAGGGGAGATTCCGGCTATGGCACATGCGTTTAAGCTTGCAATCGAAGCCGGACGAAAGGCTTATCTGGCCGGACTTGGCCGTGTGATAGACCGCGGCGCTGCCGCCTCGGATCCGCTTACCGGATTTCTCCGCAACTGAAGCTGATGAAAGAAATTTAAGTGAAATGAGGTTCAAATATGGAAACGACAGAATATATTATCACACATGACAAGCTTAATTCCGCTGCCCGGGCAAAAAAAGAAAGACTTGAGCAGGACCCCTCCTCCAGAAGCAACCATATGGAATATATGGAGGGTATGGAGCAAATTTCTTCCGATATCAGAGATAAGGTTATGTCTCAGGTAAATTCCTATAATTACGGCGATTATACCGATGCGGACGTCATTCGGGTTCTCTCGCAGCTTCAGAACACAGGAAGCCACGCCAACATCAGCGGCTGCTCCATTGAGGCTTTTAAGATACTATTGTCCCCCGCAGCCAAAAATCATATTGAAGAGCTTGCCACACTTGCAAGCCGAATCACGCGGTCACATTTCGGGAACAGCATCTATATGTTTACGCCCCTCTATATTGCCAACTACTGTGAGAACTATTGCATATACTGCGGATTTAATTGCTACAACGACATTCACCGCAAAAAACTGTCCATGGAAGAGATTGCGCACGAAATGCAGGTCATCTCCGGCTCCGGCATCGAGGAAATCCTGATGCTGACCGGAGAAAGCAGAGCAATGAGCGATATCTGCTACATCGGAGAGGCCTGTAAGCTTGCATCGAAATATTTTCGCAATGTCGGTCTCGAAATTTATCCCGTCAACACAGATGAATACCGCTATCTGCACAGCTGCGGCGCTGATTATATTACCGTCTTTCAGGAAACCTATGATTCGGACGCATACGAAAAGCTGCATCTGATGGGCCGCAAGCGGGTATGGCCATACCGTTTTGAGGCGCAGGAAAGAGCGCTCATGGGCGGTATGCGGGGCGTTGGTTTCTCCGCACTGCTCGGCCTTTCCGATTTTAGAAGGGATGCTCTTGCAACTGCACTGCATGTATATTATCTGCAAAGGAAATATCCGCATGCCGAAATGTCTCTGTCCTGCCCGAGGTTGCGCCCTATCATAAACAACGATAAAATAAACCCGCATGATGTACATGAAACGGAGCTGTGTCAGATATTGTGTGCCTATCGTATATTTCTTCCGTTTGCGGGCATCACGGTATCATCCAGAGAGCAGGCGCATTTCCGGGATGGCATCATACGCATCGCGGCAACAAAAATATCCGCAGGCGTGAGTACCGGAATCGGAGACCATGAAGAAAAATACGAGCAGCATACCACCAAAGCCGAAAGCAGAAATCAAAATAAGACATCAGATTCCGGGGACGAGCAGTTTGAGATATCAGACGACCGAAGCTTTGAAGAAATCTATGAGGCTATCAAGGCACAGGGATTACAGCCGGTATTAAATGATTACCTATATACAAGCTAATCGGCACATTATAAAGCAAAGGAGTACCATGCAGCATGAAGCTCACTCACGTTGTGGCAGTCACCAACCGGAGGCTTGTTCCGGTACCAACGGAAAAACAAATACGGGAATTAAACACAGTGCTGACAGATCACCCGGTCAAAGCTGATATCCCGCTCCTCGCCCGGATAGCACTTTTAGCCGACACCGATGCGGAATTTATCATGCTTCGGGAAAAGGATATGGATGAGGCGGATTATCTGTCACTGTCGCGGGCCGCCATTGAAATCTGCAGGAAAAAGCACAAGAAGCTTATACTTCATACTTATATAAATGCAGCCGCACAGCTTAAGCACCCTCATATCCATCTGCCTTATCCTGCTCTTGTGAACTGCATGTGCACACAAAACGGATATCAAGCAGACATAACATTTGAACCGGTCACGCTGGGCGTCTCCGTCCACAGCCGTGAGGAAGCAATAAAAGCCGAACAGCTTGGCGCCACATACCTGACCGCCGGTCATATATTTGCAACCGACTGCAAAAAGGGAGTCCCACCGCGCGGACTCGACTGGCTCAGGGACATTACGGAAAACGTTACGATTCCCGTCTATGCAATTGGCGGAATCACCGAGGATAACCTTGCCGCCGTCATGCGCTGCGGAGCGGCCGGCGGCTGCATGATGTCAGCCGCTATGCAATAAAAAAAGCAGCCACGTTAAAAAAACGCGGAACTGCGGCACTTAGAGAATACGGCATGTGATATGATGATGTCGGAAAACCCGCTCTCGCTCGGTTGCTCACGCAACGGTACTAAGCTCGATAGTACCTCGCTAAGTACCGGCGTTCGCAAACGGTTTTCCGACATCATACATATCACATGCCGTATTCTCTTGGTGCCGCAGCACCGCGTTTATAAGGTTACTTCTACCTTCTCTAAGTGCCAGATTTCCTGTGCATACTGCTCGATTGTTCTGTCAGAGGAGAACTTACCTGATGAAGCAGTGTTGAGCATAGCCATCTGTGCCCATCTCTCCTTATCCTTGTAAGCGGCATTCACTCTCTTCTGTGCATCTGCATAGGAATCAAAATCCTTTAATGTGAAGTATACATCATTTCTTACAAGTGAATCATACAGGTCTCTGAAGAGCTCCGTATCACCATTCGCGTAGGTTCCGTCAACAAGCTGATCAAGCACCTTCCTGACAGCAGGGTTTGAATTATAGACTTCCATCGGATAATATCCGCCGTCCTTCTCATACTTCATAACCTCATCTGCTGAAAGACCGAAGATGAATGCATTATCAGCGCCAACCTCCTCAACGATTTCAACATTTGCGCCATCCATTGTTCCCAATGTCGGTGCACCGTTCAGCATGAACTTCATGTTGCCTGTACCGGAGGCTTCTCTGGATGCTGTGGAAATCTGCTCGCTGACATCTGCTGCCGCAAAAATAATCTCCGCATTTGATACTCTGTAGTTCTCAATGAATACAACCTTTATCTTACCATTGATAGACTTATCATTGTTGACGACATCCGCAACGGCATTGATGAGCTTGATTGTAAGCTTTGCAGTCTTGTAGCCGGCTGCTGCCTTTGCACCAAAGATGAATGTGGTCGGTTCAAAATCCATATCAGGATTTTCCTTTAACTCATTGTAAAGGTGCATGATATGCAGAATATTGAGCTGCTGTCTCTTATACTCATGCAGTCTCTTAACCTGAACATCAAAGATAGAATTCGGATCGACCTCAATGCCATTATGCTCCTTTATATACTCGGCAAGGCGAACCTTGTTTTTATATTTGATATCCATAAATTCCTTCTGCGCTTTCTTGTCAGCTGCATATTTCTTCAGCTTCGCAAGCTCCGGAAGGTCTGTAATCCATCCATCACCAATCTTCTTTGTAATCCAGTTTGCGAGAAGCGGGTTACCGTGAAGGAGAAATCTTCTCTGTGTGATACCGTTTGTCTTATTATTGAACTGATCCGGTCTCATCTCATAGAAGTCCTTCAGCTCTCTCTTCTTCAGAATCTCAGTATGAAGCTGTGCTACACCGTTTACGGAATAGCTGCCTGCAATTGCGAGATGCGCCATCTTGACCTGTCCGTCATAGAGAATAGCCATGCTTCTGATTTTATCCTGATTCCCCGGATAGGTATCCTCAATCAGTGCCATATATCTTCTGTTAATCTCATCAATAATCTGATAGATTCTCGGGAGCAGTCTCTGGAAAAGGTCAATCGGCCACTTCTCAAGTGCCTCTGCCATAATCGTATGGTTTGTATATGCACAGGTTCTGCAGGTTATATCCCACGCGTCATCCCACTCAAGATTCTCCTCATCCACAAGGATTCTCATAAGCTCGGCTACCGTTACCGTCGGATGCGTATCATTCAGCTGGAATGTAACCTTCTCAGGCAGCATATGAATATCCTCATTATTCTCCTTGAACTTCATAATCGCTCTCTGTATAGACGCGGATACGAAGAAATACTGCTGCTTCAGACGAAGCTCCTTTCCCGAATAATGATTATCGTTCGGATAAAGAACCTCAACAATATTTCTTGCAAGATTCTGCTGTTCAACAGCCTTCTGATATTCACCCTTATCAAATGAATTTAAGTTAAACTCCTGTACCGGCTCGGCATCCCAGATTCTGAGCGTATTTACAACATTGTTACCATATCCGATGATAGGCAGATCATAAGGAATTGCACGAACAGACTGATAATCCTCATGTACAAAGAAATTCTTGCCGTCTCTGCACTCTGTACGCACATAGCCGCCGAACTTAACCTCAACCTCATACTCCGGACGCTTGATTTCAAACGGATTACCGTCCTTCAGCCAGTTATCAGGCTTCTCAACCTGATAACCGTCCTCGATAGCCTGCTTAAACATACCATAACGATATCTGATACCGCATCCGTACGCAGGATAACCAAGAGTTGCCAGTGAATCCAGAAAACATGCAGCCAGTCTTCCGAGACCGCCGTTACCGAGCGCTGCATCCGGCTCCTGATCCTCAATGAAATTAAGGTCAAAGCCAAGCTCATCAAGCGCTTCCTTCACCTGATCGTAACAGGTTAAATTAATCAGATTATTTCCGAGGGCTCTGCCCATCAAAAACTCCATGGAAAGATAATAAACAGTTTTTGCATTCTTTTTCTCATATTCCTTTTGTGTTGCAATCCAGCGGTCGATAATATCATCCTTTACAGCGTATGCAACAGCCTGAAATACCTGCTGTGGTGTCGCTTCTTCAATGGTCTTTCTGAAAAGATTCTTAACATTGTTGATAACTTCCTTCTTGAAGCCTTCCTTATCAAAGCCTGCCAACTTCTTCATATCAATTTTATCCTCCTTTATGTTCCTGCATTCCGGACTTTTCCGGAACAATATCCATCGCATGATAATGACACGTTTTAGTGTAGCAAACATTCTTCCAAGATACAATCTTTTAAAAATATTTCGTTATTATCACGATGAAAAAGTATTTTTAATATTTTTTTTATGCAATATGATTACAGCTATACGGTTTCCACGCCAAGGACAACCTTTTCCCCGTTGATATTCCACTCTTTTCCGGCATCGGCAGGGACATCATGGACAAATTCCGTTGCCAGAACCGCCCGCTTAATTTCCTCCGCATTTTTGTCCATAATTTCTGCAATCTTATCATTACCTGATACATACAGTCTGATCTTGTCTGTCACATTGAAGTCTGCTTCCTTACGCATGGTCTGAACCTTGGAAATAATTTCCCGCACGAAGCCCTCCTCAATAAGTGCAGGTGTCAGAGTCGTGTTAATTACAACTGTCACATAATTGTCGCCCTCTGTCACATAACCATCCATCTTTGCCGTCTCAATCAGCAAATCCTCCTCAGCCAGCTCTATCTGTACACCATCCACCTC
This sequence comes from uncultured Bacteroides sp., assembly GCA_964405715.1. Classification (GTDB taxonomy): domain Bacteria; phylum Bacillota; class Clostridia; order Lachnospirales; family Lachnospiraceae; genus Coprococcus_C. The sequence continues at coordinate 12,596 of CAYOOW010000015.1, read as the reverse complement.
GAATTTAAGCGCGCCCTCAGACTTGAGTGTGTTCATTGCTGCAGCGCCGTCCACGGAGGCAAGATATGCCCTGATACCACCCAGCTGTTTACCGTATTTCGGCCCGACCGTGCGAAGCTGCGGCTTAAAGCTATACGCAATAAATTGGGACAGGTCATCCTTAAACTCTACATGCTTAATATTTAATTCGTCCTCGATGATTTCCACAAAATAATCATCCAATGTCTTTGCAGCTTTGATATACATACCGGCAATCGGCTGACGGCTCTTTATGTTAGCTGTATTTCTGGCAGCACGGCCAAATACAACGACCTTCAATACCTCGTCCATGCTTGCCTCGAGCTCCTTATCAATCATACTCTCGTCTGCAGCAGGGAAATCACAGAGGTGGATGGAAAGTGGAGCTGCCTTATCAACGCTTCTCACAAGATTCTGGTAAATATCCTCCGTCAAAAACGGAATCATCGGAGCGGCCGCCTTACAAAGCGTAACAAGCGCAGTGTACAGCGTCATATATGCATTTATCTTATCCTGCGGCATATCCTTTGCCCAATAACGGTCACGGCAGCGTCTTACATACCAGTTGCTCATGTCATCCACAAAATCAGCCAGCGCCTTGGTCGCCTCGGGAATCTTATATGCACCCAGATTATCATCTACCGCCTGCACCATGGAATTAAGCTTGGATAACAGCCACTTGTCCATAACCGACAGCTTATCATATTCAAGCGCATACTTTGTCGGATTGAACTCGTCTATATTTGCATAGAGTACATAGAACGCGTAGGTATTCCATAATGTACCCATGAACTTTCTCTGTCCCTCCACAACGGCATCCTCATGGAATCTGTTTGGAAGCCAAGGTGCCGAATTGCTGTAGAAATACCATCTGATAGCATCTGCACCATATTTATTGAGCGCCTCCATCGGATCAACCGCATTACCCTTGGACTTGCTCATCTTCTGACCGTCCTTATCCTGCACATGACCAAGCACGATGACATTCTTGTACGGCGCCTTGTCAAAGAGCAGCGTTGATATCGCCATCAGAGAATAGAACCAGCCTCTCGTCTGGTCAACTGCCTCACTGATGAAATCTGCCGGGAAGTTGTCATGAAATATATCCTCATTTTCAAACGGATAATGCCACTGTGCAAACGGCATTGCACCCGAATCAAACCAACAGTCGATAACCTCAGGCACTCTCTTCATCTCACCGCCGCAGTCCGGGCAGGTTATAGTCACCGCATCAATATACGGACGATGCAGTTCAATGTCATCCGGGCAATTCCTGCTCATGGACTTCAGCTCCTCAATAGAGCCGACTGCATGACGTTTTCCGCAGGAGCACTCCCATATATTGAGTGGAGTTCCCCAGTAACGGTTACGTGAAAGCCCCCAATCCTGAACATTTTCAAGCCATGCACCAAAACGACCCTTACCGATGCCCTCAGGAATCCAGTTTACGGTATTATTATTTTTAACCAGCTTATCTCTGACTGCCGTCATCTTGATAAACCATGTATCTCTCGCATAATAAATCAGCGGTGTATCGCATCTCCAGCAGAACGGATAATCATGCTCGAATTTCGGAGCGTCAAACAGCAGACCGGCCTTGTCCAAATCAACCAGAACCTTCGGATCGGCATCCTTTACAAAAAGTCCTGCATAAGGTGTATCCTCCGTCATCTCACCCTTGCCGTTTACCATCTGTACAAACGGAAGGTCATACTTTCTTCCTACCTGTGCATCATCCTCACCAAATGCCGGCGCAATGTGAACGATACCTGTACCGTCTGACATAGTAACGTAGGAATCACAGGTAATATAATGACCTTTCTGCGGCAGCTTTGCCACAGCCTCCTTCGTACATGCAAACAGAGGCTCATATTCCTTGCGTTCCAGCTCCGTACCCTGAAAGGTATCCAGCACCTCATATGCAGGCTTGCCATCCTCAGCCAGCTTTCCCAGCACACTGTCAAGAAGCGCCTCAGCAATATAATAGGTATAACCATCAGCCGCCTTGACCTTGCAGTAGGTATCATTCGGATTCACACAGAGCGCAACGTTGCTTGGCAAGGTCCAAGGTGTCGTAGTCCACGCCAAGAAATATGCATCCTCATCCGCACATTTAAAACGCACAACCGCAGAACGCTCCCTTACACTCTTATAGCCCTGCGCAACCTCATGGCTGGAAAGCGGTGTGCCGCAGCGAGGGCAATACGGGACAATCTTAAAGCCCTTGTATAAAAGCCCCTGCTCCCAAATATTTTTTAAAGCCCACCATTCGGATTCAATGAAATCATTGTGATAGGTTACATAAGGATCATCCATGTCAGCCCAGAAGCCGACCTTGTCGGAGAATTCCTCCCACATACCCTTATATTGCCACACGGATTCCTTGCATTTGGTTATAAACGGATCCAGTCCATACTCTTCAATCTGCTCCTTGCCATCAATACCAAGAAGCTTCTCAACCTCAAGCTCAACCGGCAGACCATGTGTATCCCAGCCGGCCTTTCTGATAATCTTATGCCCTTTCATCGTCTGATATCTCGGAATCATATCCTTGATAACACGTGTCAACACATGCCCGATATGCGGCTTACCGTTTGCGGTAGGCGGACCATCATAAAATGTATATGTTGGCAAATCCTTTTTCTCTTCAATACTCTTTTCAAATACCCTGTTCTCTTTCCAGAACTGCAGAACCTTTTCCTCGCGGCCGGCGAAGTCAAGCTTTGTGGAAACCTTTTCGTACATATCCGTATTTCCTTTCCTGTAATTTCTAATCCTCTCATTAGGGTGCAAATTATACACCTAACCAAGTTACTAGTATACCTTATTCTTCCTCGATATGTCAACGAATGTGAGAAAAAATCCGCAACTGTTGAATATTATACGAATTTCAAGTATAATAAGCCTATCATCAAAAGCGTGATGAAATATGAATAAAACAATAAGGAGCACCGTCGCATGATTAATTTTAAGGTAGGAATCATGGGAGCCGGCAAGATTGCCGGCAAGATTGCCAACACGCTAAACAAGCTGGATGCCTTTGAGCCATATGCCATTGCGTCCCGCGATATAGAAAAGTCAAATGCTTTCGGCGAGGAATACAATATAGAAAAACGTTACGGTTCATACGAGGAGCTTATTGCCGATCCGGATGTAGAGCTCATATATATCGCTACCCCGCACTCTCATCATGCCGAACAGGCAAGGCTGTGCCTTGAGGCGGGAAAACCGGTTCTGGTGGAAAAGGCATTTTCATATAATGCCGCAACAGCAGAGGAAGTCCTGAAGCTTTCCGAGGAAAAAAACGTGTTCGCAGGAGAAGCCATGTGGATTCGATTCATGCCGATGTATCAGGCGCTTGCCGGATATGTAAGAAATGGCGCTATCGGTCAAATCAACAACATTACCTGCAGTCTCGGCTATGACCTGCGCCAAAAGGAACGCTTAACAAAGCCGGAGCTCGCAGGCGGCGCGTTACTTGATTTAGGTGTATATCCGCTCAACTTTATAGCTATGATGTATGGAAAACCGCCTGCAACCCTCGCCTCAACATGCATGAAACTGGAAACCGGTGTTGATGCACAGGAGGTGCTGCAAATTAACTTTAAAGGAGGGCAGGCAGCTACCGCATTTGTCACTATGATGTACAGGGCTGATAACGGCGCCAAGTTATACGGCAGCAAAGGCTATATTGAGATTGACAATATAAACTGCCCTGAAACAGTGCGGATATACAGCGGCGACGGAAAGCTCGTATCCGACGTAAAACAGCCTGAACGCCAGATAAGCGGCTATGAATACGAATTTATCGCGGCTCGTGATGCTATTATTCTCGGAAAATATGAATGTGAAGAGATGCCGCATGCGGAAACAATCCGTATTCTGCAGATGACAGACAGCCTCCGGAAATCATGGAAAATGACCTTCCCTATGGAGAACATAAATCAGAGCACAAATTCATAAATCAGGCATTAAAAAATAAGAACAAACCCGGATATGCTGCAGTTTGACAACAAAAAAAACACAGTTCATGAACAAAACTAATTCTTCAGCCGGTTTTGTATTAATATAATCATGATGTGTTTGTTTCATTCGACTTCAGCCTTGCCGCATATCCGGATTTGTTCTTATTTTTTCTTATCTGTTTCATCATTATACTTCTGTATTATTTCAGAGCTTGTGGAACTGCACATCTGCCAGCATGAGGCTGTCATATTAAGCTGATATGACAGCCTCACGGCTTTGCAGTCATGCTCTCTTTTATTTTCTTCACGAAGGCAATCCCTATATCCAGAGTTTCCCCTGTTGCCACCGTCACATAACGGTTCGTTATATCGATTTCCCTGACCTTCGTCATGTTTATTATCGTATTTCTTGCACACTGGAGCAGATAGGGATAATCCGCCTCCTTCAGCAATTGCTGAATTGTCAGATATGGGATTTCGTAAACAGCCGCGTCCTGCATGCAGATGTGCATAGTGCGTCCTGCCGCCTTTGTATACACAATCTGACTGCAGCTGACAGGATATACCACCCTGTTTTTTCTCAAATATATGCTGGCATCAGACGGACGCTCTGTTGTATGGCAGATTGCCTGCTCTATCACCTGTTGCAGATACACCGGATTATATGGCGTTTCTATACATTCATAACAGTGCAGGGTGCGGAACACATATCCCGCTTCATCCTCTATATTGGACATCAGAATGACGGGCACAAACATATATCGGCGTATTCGGCGCAGGGAAGCAATAAATTTATATTCCGGCACATCCATCCTCTGCTGCGGCAATACACCGATAATAAATACATCCACTGCATATTCCACCGCATACTGGTAAGCCTTAGCTATATCCTGCGTTTCCATAAGACAAAGGTCAAGCTTCAGCCGCCTCACGATGTCAGCCACCTCCCGGCGGTATGAATCTCTCTGTTCCACAATCAATATTCTCTTCCGCATATGCCCTCCTAGCTCTTATCCGTTATTCTGGTTCTCTTCCCCAGCTGCTTATAATAATACAGGTGCATACAACGGTCGAGTTCATGAAAATACTCATATATCTCAATCTCCGTTCCGTCCATGACGATACTTTTATATCTTACAAAATACTCATACAGCTGCAGCATCTGGCTCATTTTCTGAAGATCTGTCATGGCATATATATCCTTCGGTTCTTCCCCCTTGTCCACAAACATATCACCCCTGCCAAACAATACATAATCTGCCGAAACCCCATATAACAAATACAGCATTTGCAGCAGATCTATTGTAACGGCCCTTTTTCCGTTTTCCACATTGGAATAATGACTTTGGCTGAGAGACAGAGACTCTGCGAATTTCTTACGGCTTATCCCAAGCACTTTTCTTATCTCTTTTAGTCTCAGACTTATATCAACTGAATAATCCGTACCCACCTGTGTTTCTCCTTCGCTTTTTCTTCTCATTCTAAACCAAAGCGGCAGGCGCGTATCATTCAAATAAGCTTTATGATTTTCAAATTGAATAATGTTGGTTCATCCACCTCAGCAGCTCGTTTAACTCATCCACCTGAATTTGTCCCGGTGCCGACGCCTGATCAAGGGCCGCAAAGGTCACCGCGCTGCCGAATATCTGTCCACACAGGCGGCTCAGGACTCCAAGCCTGCCCATGGATATCGTAATCAACGGAATAGCTGCATATTTCTCATACATGATATTTGTAACTGCAAGCAATCGGAGCAGCTGCATTTCGTCATTCGGCATGACCGCTATCTTTGCAACATCGGCACCCATATCCTGCATACTGCGCAGGCGGTTGAGCATCACATCCGCTTCCGGCGTCGAATGAAAATCATGGTTGGACAGGATAACATACACGCCCTTTTGATGTGCACACGCAACCAGCCTCCGTATATTCTCCGCACCGGAAAAAAGCTCAACATCCACCATATCCGGTATGGCGCTTTCTATAACCGCATAATTAATTTCGCAGATTCCCGGCGTCGTGAAAGCAAGCTTTTCTCCGCCTTCCGCCTCACTGCGGATCGTAAATAACAGGATCTTATCTGCTAAGCTTTCCCGCAGAGCTCGCAGCAATGCCAGCAATCTCGGAATATCGTCCAGTCCTGCAAAATAATCCCCGCGAAGCTCAACCATGTCAATCTCACCGGTATTCGCATGCTGACACACATGCTCCGCCTGCTGCAGGATTTCCTCCTCGGTTCTCCCCACAAGCGGAACACATACCTTCGGAATCCCCCGTCCGATTACCCTTCCCTTAATCTCAATCTGTTTTACCATACTCTGCCCTTTCTCTGCAATCATGTTATAGAAAAAAGGACTGTCACACACTTATGCAACAGTCCTGTAAATCCCTTATCTACTGAATCACCGTATAATATTGACTGCTGAGACAACCTGCCAGCTGCCCGGCGGTATATCCCATATCCTCCGGATAAATATATGCATCTAACACGAGAGCCGCCCCATTCTCAAGCTGTTTTACAAATTTATACTGCGTCAGCGTGTCACCATACTGCTCATATGAAATCATGGAATATGTGATTGTTTCCCCGCCAACCTCTACCGTCTGACTACTGATATGCTCAATAAGCTCATCATCGAGGTATGTACCTTCAAACGCTGCAAGAACCTCTTCCGCTGTAGTACCCGTCTCTAACGAATACTCTACCCATGAATAATTCTCCGTATCATAATCAACAAAATAGCTGCTTGCATAGCTTAGTGTAAACCCATCTATACATCCGAGAATCCGTACCTTGCTGTCTCCGCTTTCAAGCGTCATATCCTCCTCCGTATAATCATCGGAATCATAATAATCGTCGTAGTCATCATAATCATCATAGTCGTCATAATCATCATAGTCGTCATAATCATCATAGTCGTCATAATCATCAAAAGATGAACCGTAAATCAGCTCTGCAAGCATGGTGCCGAAATCGCCCGAATTAGCAATGAGACCATCCAGCCATTGCATGATGTTATCCGCATTATCATAAATCATGTTTTCATAATCTGCCTGCGTAATTGTCGAGAGATCATACACCGGCAGGCTGCCGTCAATGCCCTCAGCGCTTACGCCTGACGCATCGATCGCGGATGTACCGCTGCACTTCAACAGGCTTGCACCGTCAGCTGTAATCTCCAAATCACTTATATCAAGCGTATAGGCAACACCCTTTGTGATATCCTTATAGCTGCCATTGAGTGATAACCCGATATTCCCGACATCATTAATGTCACAGCTTCCGCTGACGGAAAACGCATAACTGTTCTTGTCAAACGAATAGTCCAATGTACCGCTTACCAGCTCATCTCCATTGTAATTTACTTTTGCATTGACCGTTACATCTGTCGCTGCACTGCTGTCGTTATTCAGCACATCAAATGTGATGTCTACCGTCTCGCCCGGTGCATAAACAGTTATTGTTCCTGCGGCATTTCCGTGTATGTCCGTCACATCAAATTTGACGCCAACCTCTTCTCCCATAACGGAAAGACCGAGCTTTCCTGACACATTTTCATCGTCTATATCCAGATATACATCATAATTTACATCTATATAGAAAAGTGTAATCTTATCGCTTGTCGCAATCTTGACAACCTTCTTATCTGCAACATAGACCTTTATCGTCAGGTCACCGTTTATAAAAGATGGTATGCTGTCCTTGAACTGCTCCATGGTCTCCTTAAATGTATCAGCGTCCATGCCCATTTCATCAAGCATACTCTGGTCAGCCAGACATACCTCTGTCAGCCCGTCAAGCATAGATTTCGCAGCAGCTTCAATGTCCTCCTCTGCAAGTGAAATGTAATATTCCTTTGCCTTTACGGTTTTACCATTCACATCCACCTTCGCACTGCCCTGTTTTTCAACAGTTACGGAATCCCATATTCTCTCTGCGGCATCGACATATTCCCCGTTTACTTCCGTCTCTGTATCTTCCAACACTGCAAAATAATCTATTACGACCCCTGAAAATGCTCCCTGCATATCAGTACCATCAAACATAGGCGCATCTTCAAGCAACGATAAATCATTCGGAATTGACAAATATCCCTCAATCATATCTTTAAGCTCGATATATGTCGTTGTATCCGTTCCAATCACATGCAGGCCAAACAGGCCGTTGCCCTGATATGACAAATCCACATCACTGTTTACCAGCTTATTATTCGGATCATATTTTGTGATTGTCTGAATAGCAATACCATCTGTCCCATCAAGTCCCGCCAGCTCATCAATCGTCCATGCCGCCTCTGTCTCACAACCGTTTTCAAGCGCATTCTCTCTCAGATCCTCATATCCGATGGTTTCATCTAAAAATGAATCCACAGTCTCTGATTCAAAGGTATTTTCAAATGCCTCAATTACAACCTCTTTGTCCGATTTAAAAAGCTTTGGTATAAAAATAACGCCACAGACAACAGCAGCCACGCCAAGTATGCTTCCTGCAATAATTCCTGCTAATTTTCCTTTTGTCATAGGCTTCTTCACCTTTGGCGGCTTGCCGGAACCGCCGTTTCCGCCCATCATCGGCTGCGGATTCATGCCCGGCTGCCCATATCCCGGCTGCGGATTCATGCCCGGCTGTCCATACCCCGGCTGCCCGTATCCCGGCTGCGGGTTCATGCCCGGCTGTCCGTATCCCGGCTGCGGGTTCATGCCCGGCTGTCCATACCCCGGCTGCGGATTCATGCCCGGCTGCCCGTATCCCGGCTGCGGTGCTTCCTGCGCCAACGTAAAACCCTGCGGCTGCTGCGGCACATCCTGTCCGACCGTATATCCCTCCGGCTGCTGCGGCACATCCTGTCCGACCGTATATCCTTCCGGCTGCTGCGGCACATCCTGTCCCGGCACATAACCGGTCTGTTGACCATTTAAATCAGGCTGCCCGTTCGTAAAGTTATTGTCCATACTCCCTCCAATCTGTGTCTCACATGACACATACTCTGTCAATATGCCGGCTGATCCTTAATCGCACTTACAATACCAAGCACAATACCAACGATAATTGCCCATGCACCGATTCCCATAATTGAAAAGAAGTGTCCCGAGCATATTATAAGCCAAATAAGACATGCAAGCGGAATAATTGAAAATACGAGTTTCATTTTTTTACTATTAATAACCGTAAATACCAGAAGTCCGAGTCCGCACAAAATCAATATCCAAGGTGTAACAAGCGTTGCTGCACGACCTTTCAGCAAAAGCTTTGCCGTACCAAAGGTCTCTCTGATACTGCTCTTATGTACATCCATATCAAGCTCATCCTCAAGCTCATCCAAGGCCTCGTCCTCATAATCGTCAAGCTCATCTGCTATATCAGATGTATCCATACCACCGAATTCGTCTGCCATACGGGAAAGCGTACCGCTCAGCTTGGAAAGCTCGAACAGATTCAAGCCGTCACTCGCTTTTATCCTGATATCGATATCCCCAAAGTAGCTTTCCTGCTCATACTTCTCACTGATATGAATACTTGCAAAATTCATAAACGGTGCAACAACAAGCAGCATTGCCGCAATAATTCCGAGCAGACAGAATACACTTAAACCCATACGGCTTACCTTACCCTTAAACTGAGCCTGCACATTCTTTATACTTGCGCCGACATTTACAGACGGTCTTGACTGCTGGACATAGCCCTGCTGACCATAATACTGCTGCTGTCCGTAATATTGCTGGTTCATATTTGGCTGACCATACTGCGGGTTCACATTCTGCTGTGTATACTGCGGATTCACATTCTGCTGACCATACTGCGGATTCACATTCTGCTGACCATACTGCGGATTCACATTCTGCTGTGTATACTGCGGATTCACATTCTGCTGACCATACTGCGGGTTCACATTCTGCTGACCATACTGCGGGTTCACATTCTGCTGTGTATACTGCGGATTCGCATCCGGCTGTGTATATTGCGGATTCGCATCCGGCTGTGTATATTGCGGATTCGCATCCGGCTGTGTATATTGCGAATTTACATTCTGCTGACCATTAAAATTATTATCCATATTATAATCCTCCCTTTTTGATTTTTAAATCGGAATTAATACACTTTAGCTTCCTCTTCCTTATTCAGCACCCTGAGCGCACCCTGTGCCAGAGCAAGCAGCTCATCCTCACCTGCATAAACCGTGATACCGGCCAGATAAGATACTCTCTTTGTCAGTTCATTGATGACATATTTGGAATAAGCGATGCCGCCGGTAAGGATAATCTGATCCACCTTGCCGAGAAGCACCGTGGACTGTGCACCGATATCCTTTGCAACCTGATAGATAAATGCATCATAAACCAGCTTTGCTTTTGCATCATTCTCCTCAAACGCAAGCTTCTCAACATCTCTTGCGTCATTTGTATTCAGATAAGCATTAAAGCCTGCCTTACCTACAAGCTGCTTTATCATTTCCTTTTCCGTGTACTTACCGGAATAGCAAAGCCTGATTAACTCGCCACTTGGCACGCCGCCGGCTCTCTCCGGCGAAAATGCACCGTCGCCATCCAGCGCATTGAACACATCTACAACCCTACCATGGTCATGCGCTCCGACAGATACACCGCCGCCCATATGGACGACTATCAAATTCAGATCTTCATAATTGACGCCGTGCTCCTTCGCATATCGTTTGGCAACCGCCTTTTGATTCAATGCATGGAAGATACTGACTCTCGGAAGCTCAGGATGTCCTGATAATCTTGCCACATCAGAAAGCTCATCCACAACAATAGGATCCACGATATATGCAGGAACAGAAAGCTCATCTGCAATCTCCTTTGCAATGATACCGCCGAGGTTCGATGCATGCTCGCCTTTCTTTGCATCAACCAAATCCTTTATCATCTCGTCCGTCACGGCGTATGTACCGCCCGGTATCGGCTTCAAAAGTCCGCCACGACCTACAACCACATCCAGACTATGCATGTCAAAATTCTTCTCCTTCAGGAGCTTCGTGATAACCTCCTTACGAAAATCCTTCTGTGCAACAACTGAATCGTATTTTGCAATCTCCTCGGTCGCATGCCGAAGCGTCTCCTCGAATAACAATGTTTCATCTTCAAATACACCAATCTTGGTTGAAGTAGAACCCGGATTGATAATCAATGATTTATATCCCATGATACTATATTCCTTTCTATACTTATTGATTCCTTTTTATTTGCTCATTGCCTCGGCTACAACTGCCGCAAGTGCAATAGAGTTTACCTTCGTCTCAAACGAATCCGAACGCGATGTCAGAATAACAGGTGCCTTTGTTCCTGTTAAAATGCATCCATTCTTTACATTTGCCGTATGAACCAGTGTTTTATATGTAATGTTACCTGCATGAATATCCGGGAAGATCAGAATATCCGCATCACCGACAATCTTACGTCCTGTTGCGCCCTTATGTCTTGCTGCCTCAGGGTCGATTGCCAAATCCATGGAAAGAGGGCCATCCACGATACAGCCGGTAATCTTACCCTCCTCATTCATCTTCGTCAGTTCATCTGCCTCAACGGTAGCAGGCATCTTCGGATTGACAACCTCAACCGCAGCCACAGGTGCAACCTTCGGGCAGGCAATTCCGCATGCATGTGCAACCTCTACGGTATTATTGATTATGCCGACCTTATCCTCAAGCGTAGGATATGGAATAAATGCAACATCAGACAGGAAAAACATCTTGTCATAGCCTTCTATTTCAAATAATGCAACATGAGAAAGCGTCTTTCCCGTTCTGAGGCCCACTTCCTTATCAAGCACACTCTTCAGGAATCCCTTTGTATCAATCAGGCCCTTCATATACATATCTGCCTTGCCCTCATGAACAAGCTTGACTGCGGTATGCGCAGCCTCTGTCGTATCCTTGACATCAATAATCTCATAATCGGAAAGGTTCATATTGATAGACGCTGCAATCTCCTTAATCTTGTCCTCATCTCCGACAAGAACCGCATCTGCAATCTTCCTCTCCTTCGCCGCCTGTACTGCTTCAAGTACTGCATCATCCTGTGCCACAGCCACTGCAAGCTTCTTTGTGCTGCATGCCTTAACCTTCTCAAGTAATGCATCAAAATTGTTCATTTGTTTCATGTCCTTTCTATTATTTATTATATTTCCAGGTGATTTCATAACCTGTGTTTTACATTTCCTTATTTTTTTTCTGTGCAATAATCACATCAAGGATCGATGAAATTACACAAAGGCAGACAGCGACAACACCAAGCGCCATATTTGTCCGCCTGCTTCGCGCCTTTTTACGTTTTTTATCCTGTTTATTTACCCGCCGCGCAATCTTCCTTGCATCCTTTTCAGATAAATGCCTGATTGCTTTTTTCGGCAGCTTTACCCTCTTCGGATTTTTCGGCTTTTTTGGTTTTTTTATACCTGCCACACCTTTTCCCTCCCGAACACCTGATTTATTTATAAATTTCTGCATTTAATACGCAAATATACTCCTGTTCATTATAGATTTATTATTTCCGTTTTGTCAACAATAACCTACCTGTTCCGTGATTTCGAAAATTTTTCCGCGCGGGAGTTTGACAGTTAAATTATAAAAAAATTGCTACAGGCCTTGAAATGCC
>CAYOOW010000014.1:0-68342 GCA_964405715.1 uncultured Bacteroides sp. | reverse complement strand
ACCCCTGTCTGTCAGCCCTTCATTTTCAATGGTTTCCAACATCGAAATTTATTCCTATAAATAATGCTATAATAATACTATAACCGAAAATTTGACAGCAGAAGCCGCTATATCGCAAATCACGCAATATGAAATTCAGCATGGAAAATGGCGAAAAAATATGGTACTCTTTATACAGTCGGATTATACACAATAAAATGCATAAGCACCATACATGCATACTTATATGGAAAGAAGGACAAGCTATGCCGCCAATCAGCAACGACTGGGCACAGGCCCTGTCTCCCGAATACAGAAAACCTTATTATAAACGCCTGTTTGATTTTGTCGGACAGGAATATGCATCCCATGAGGTATTTCCACCCGGGAATGACATTTTTAATGCATTTCATCTCACCCCGCTATCCGAAGTAAAATGTGTCATCATCGGGCAGGATCCGTATCACAATGTCGGACAGGCACACGGGCTTTGTTTTTCGGTTAAACCCGATGTGGAAATTCCACCGTCTCTGGTAAATATTTATAAAGAGCTGCACGATGATTTAGGATGTTATATTCCAAACAACGGTTATCTTGTCAAATGGGCAAAGCAGGGCGTGCTCATGTTAAACGCAGTGCTCACTGTACGGGCACATCAGGCCGCTTCTCATCAAGGTAAGGGCTGGGAGGAATTTACAGATGCCGCCATCCGTATTGTGAACGAGCAAAACCGACCGATTGTTTTTTTGCTGTGGGGCAGCTTTGCACAAAAAAAAGCCGCCATGCTTAATAACCCGAATCATTTAGTTTTAAAAGCGCCGCACCCATCCCCGCTATCTGTGTACAGAGGTTTCTTCGGGTGCAGACATTTCAGTCAGACAAACGCTTTTTTGGAGCAGCATGGTGTAAAGCCGATTGACTGGCAGATTGAAAATATATGATAGAAAAAGGAGCACGGCAGCATGGAAATATATATCGTGAGACATGGCGAAACACTTTGGAATAAAGATAAGCGTCTGCAGGGGCACACAGATATTGCATTGAACGACTACGGGCGCGAGCTGGCAAGAAAAACCGGCGAAGCATTAATGAATACTAAAATCGACGTCATTTATTCCAGCCCTCTGAAACGTGCTTACGAGACCGCAGCACTGATTCGCAATGGGCGCAGCATAGAAATCCGGACAGACAATCGGCTGAAAGAATTAAATTTCGGATGCTATGAGGGGGAAAATTTCCCGGAACTGATTCAGAACAAAAATCTGACTTTTCAATATTTTTTCAAACAGCCGCAGCTGTATGTTCCGGCCTCGGACGGAGAAACCTTGGAGCATCTGATTGCAAGGGCAGGTAATTTCATGCAGGAGGTCATTGAACCGCTCGCGGATTCCCGTGAGCGCGTTATGATTGTCGCACATGGCGCCTTAAACAAGGCAATCATGTCCTACATCAAAAAACACGGCACGGAATATTTCTGGTCGGGCGGCTTGCAGCAAAACTGCAACGTCATCATCGTGGATTACACGGATGGCAAGTACACGATTATAGATGAAACGAAACTATTTTACGAGGTATAAACAAAAATCACTTATTTTCTGTTCACTTTGTTCGCATGTTACCCTATAAAGCCTAAATAGGGACATACAATCACGAAAACCCTTTGTGAACGCCGGTGCTTAATGAGGTTCCTCACGAATTTAGCACCGTTGCGTGAGCAAGGAGTGAGAGCACGTTTTCTGATGTATGTCCCTATTCAGGCTTTATAGGGTAATGTGCGAACAGAGTGAATATGCGATAAAACCTTCTATCTTTCTTTTTTGAGAAACGCCGCCGGAACAAGTCCGATTAAAAACGGCACTACCCATGTAAAGAACCGATAGATTACGATGGCGGCTGCCACAGAGTCGCCCTCGGGTATAATACTGCCAAAGAATACGGCAAATACAAAATCAAGCGTACCCACACCGGACGGGGCAACCATGACGCACCCGAGCATATTGCAAACCGCCATCAATGCAAGGCACATGAACAGATTTACATCAAACTCCTGTACGAACAAAATTCCCGGTATCGCATACCAGCAGGAGAATTTGAGTATATCAAGCAGCACCACCTGAAAAAACAATTTTTTGTCATGCCATATCAGGCGTCCCTGACTCTGCAAGCTGTCGATAGCCGCCTGCGCCTGATCCAGCTTTCTATATATTTTCCATTTTTCTTTTATGACCTTGCGTGCAAGCTTCATCACCCAATCTGAGACCTTTTTTGATACGGTAATCACAAACAAAAATACACATATAAACGATATCACCACCACACCGGCAAGCATATATCCGGCATATTCAAGCAGATTTTTATTTCCAAATATAATCAGACATATAAAGGAAAGAACACCCATGACACCGATTGTAATCTTTTGAAACGTGTACTGTGATAAAGACATCCCGGTTGCTTCAGCCACATGGATTCCCTTTGTATTGTAATAATAAAGCTGGGCTATTCCGTTTCCGCTTCCAAGGGTTGCCAGCCTGTAAAATGCGCACATATAAGCGCAGCTTATTCCCTGCCCGATTGTAAGCCTCGCCTCGCCTGTTGATGTCATACGCCCTATAATGGTTCCCTCTGCCACGAAATATAAATTTGCAAGCAGAAGGCAGCTGATTAATTTCCAAACAGACGTATGCATCACTTCCGTGACCGCCTCTTTCATAAACGCCTGATTTTTCACGCATGCAAATGCAAGCAACCCAAAAATAAGCACCCATTTTAAAACATGCCCTAATACTTTTTTCTGTTCTATGATTGCAGTATTATTCTTCTCCGCCAAGTTTTGCTTCTCCATAATATACCTTATCTTTCTTTCCCGTCATATGTCATCCGATACATACCACTTCACAAAGTTGTTTTCCACAATCGTCCGCATTTCACCGCAATTATACAAATATGACAGATAACTGCGGATGATTGAACTCTCAACCGCATATCGATACAGATTTGTTTTATAACCGCAGCGATTGTATATCATGCTGTACACCTCATCCAATGAGCGCGGCACAGAACATATATCTTTAATGACCGCAATATTATTCATCACGCTTCTTCGATTGGCCTCAACCAGATTAACAATATCATCTGTCGGCTTTGCATGATAGGGTACGAACCATGCTGCTTTCATCCGCTCCAGCCGCTCCAAACTCTCCAGATAGCTTCCAATCTCATATACATAGGATAACGAATGATGCGCCAGCGTATCTTCACCGATAACCGCATCCCCTGTAAACAACACGTCGTCGTCTGTCCTGACTCCAATCATAGATATGCAGTGTCCCGGCAGCTGTACAATTTCAAGACCCTCCGGTATCCCAACATCATCTATACAGCAGGTGTCTGAAGGTTCAGTATAAAAATAGTTGTTCATAATCTCACAAAGCGGGCTGGCGCCCCACACCATAGCCGGACACACGTCATAATTCGATATCAGCAAGGCATTGACATCAGTCGCAGCCGTGACGCAATGATATTTATCCTTGAAATACGCATTTCCTCCGCTATGGTCGGCATGATAATGGCTGTTAATAATCATTTTGACTATGAAATGCATTCCCTCCAGCGCAGCATCTATCTCTCGTGCCGCATCCGCATCCACACCCGAGTCAATCAGACAAACCGGAAGTCTATCCATATATTCAGCACCTTCATGCAGCACATAAACGCCGACATGAAACAACCCTGTAGCATAATATGTTCTTCTTCCAATCTGTTCCAGCTCTACCATCGTTTTCCTCCGGATATGTATAATAGCTATATTTTATTAGTATTTACAATTATTTTCAATATAAATCAAAAAATTCACTTTATTGTCACACATTTTATCATAAAACACATAATATGAAATATACCGATATAAATGAAGCTTTATATCAAACTTTTCAGGAGGTAAATGAATTGGAACCATATAGAAACTATGGTCGCGGTGGTTATGGTCGCAGTACAAATCCCGGCGCCGGAAATCAGTGCGACATGAATAAAAATTATGGAACCGGCCGTAATTCCGGCTGTGGCCGCAGCGCATCACCAGCCACAGGCTCCGGTTGTGGCTGTAGCGCCCCGATTTCATCCGATTCCGGCTGTGACTGCATAGATGATAATCCGCATATGCGTCATATGCCAGTCGGCATGGCATATGTGCCAATGCAAAAATGGGGGGATTTATATAGCCCTGAGAAAGCGATTTGTGAGGGAACCGCTTTTCCTGAGCTTAATCTGATATTCTGTGGAGCAAGGGGGAAGATGTGATGAATAAAATGAATCAGAAAGAATTATTCAGCTTAATCAATCAGGTTTCTTTTATGCTGGACGATATCACTTTGTTTCTCAACACACATCCTGATTGTGTAGAGGCTATCGACTCATATAATCACTATAAGCATCTGCGTTGTGAAGCCATACAGGACTACACCGAAATGTATGGTCCGATTAACAAATATGATGTAAATGCAAGTAATTATTGGGACTGGGTAAACAAACCCTGGCCTTGGGAAGGGGAGTGTGGTTGTTAAATGTGGGTATATGAAAAAAGACTTCAATGTCCTGTAAATATAAAGGAAACAAACGCCAAGCTGGCGCAGGCTATTATCAGCCAGTTCGGAGGTCCTGACGGTGAGCTTGCAGCCTCCATGCGCTACCTCTCCCAGCGTTACGCCATGCCATACAAAGAATGTATGGCGACATTAAATGATATCGGTACCGAGGAGCTTGGTCATCTGGAAATCGTCGGAACCATCGTATATCAGCTTACAAAGGATCTTTCCATGGAGGAAATCAAGGCATCCGGCTTTGATAAGTATTATGTTGACCACACTCTGGGTCTGTGGCCGCAGGCTGCCGGCGGTATTCCTTTTAATGCCTGCGAATTCCAGAGCAAGGGTGATCCGATCACCGATTTATACGAGGACCTCGCTGCGGAACAGAAAGCCCGCTCCACATACGAGAATCTCCTCCGGTTATGCAGGGATTACCCAGATGTATATGAGCCTCTGAAATTCCTTAGAGCAAGAGAAATTGTTCACTTCCAGCGGTTCGGTGAATGTCTGCGTCTTATCACCGACAAACTGGATGAAAAGAATTTCTATGCATTCAATCCGGCATTCGATAAGGCTGCACCTTGTGTAAACAGGGCATCCTGCGATTGTAACAAATAAAAATATATGCGGAGATGTTATGGCGACTGTCGCCGCAAAACATCTTCGCAATTTTATTTTCTGCGATGTTTTTTCATTGTGTTTTGGATAAATAATTGTTTTACGTTTAAAAATAATGTATAATTCGTATATTGTATTCTTCCGTATTGGAGGCACTTATGAAAAAAAAAGCCATGCTGATTGCAAATTCAGCATCTATGATTGATCATTTCAACAGAGATAACATTGCCATATTACAGTCCATGCAATATGAGGTTATTGTCGTTGCAAATTTTCGAGACGGAAATTCAAGCAGCAATGAACGTGTACAGGCCTTTCGCCGGGAGCTTGACGAGCAGCACATCGACATCCTCGACCTGCCGATTCCGCGAAAGGTAACACAGCTTCACAAAATGTTTCAATCCGTCCATGTATTAAAAAAATATTTGAAGAAAAATCCTTGTGAAATCATCCACACTCAAACACCGTTTGGCGGGGTTGTGGGCAGGCTTGCTGCAAAGAAAGCGCGCAAATCCGGTCAGAGCAAGGTGATATATTTTGTTCACGGCTTCCATTTTTATAAAGGAGCAAAGAGCAGTAAGGCCGCCCTTTATTATATGATTGAAAAACATCTGTCCCGGTATACCGATTGCCTGATTACACTGAATCAGGAGGACTATATCGCAGGAAAAGTGCGTTTCCGCCATCCGAATATCCGATATGTTCCGGGTATCGGGGTGAATACGGACGCTATCCGCAATATGCAGGTTGACACAGAAAAAAAACGTGCTAAGCTCGGACTTCCGCCGGATAAACCAATTATCCTGGATGTTGCAGAGCTGATTCCGAGAAAAAATATAACTGCGGCAATCGATGCATTTTCAAAAATGAAGAACAAAAACTGTGTTCTTGTCATCTGCGGAAAGGGACAAGAGCATGATAAGCTTCTGGCACTTTGTGAAACGCTTGCCCTCACGGACCGTGTGTTTTTTCCGGGATACCGGACAGATATTCTGGATATATACCACCTTGCCGATATCTTTTTATTTACAAGCTATCAGGAGGGACTTCCGGTGGGTATTATGCAGGCTATGGCTGCCGGTCTTCCGGTAGTCGCATCAGATATACGGGGAAACCGCGATTTGCTTGGGCAAGCGGATGGGACACATTCCTCTGATTATCTGGTAGATGTACATGATACACAGGCATTTGCAGACAAGCTGGATCATCTGCTCTCACACCCTGAGACGGGGCATCTGCTCGGTGAAGAAAACGCAAGCCGCTGTAAGAAATACTTTGACATTGCAATCGTACATGAACAAATGCAGACGATTTACAGAGAACTGAAAGAGCAATTGGACAGAGAGCGAAATAAAACCGAAAGAGAGTGAATGCCATGAGACCTACCGTATGCGTAATGATGTCCACATACAATGGAGAAAAATATATCAGCGAGCAGCTCGACAGCATCCTCGGGCAGAACCATGTGAATGTAACGCTCATGGTACGGGATGACGGTTCCACCGACGGCACGTTGGCTTTACTTCGCAAATATGAGGCAGAGCATGACAATATATCGGTATGTGCAGGAACAAATCTCGGATATGCACGCAGCTTCTGGAGCATCCTGCTTGAAGCCCCCGAAAACTGCAATTATTATGCTTTCTCCGACCAGGACGATGTATGGGAGCCAAACAAGCTTGCCAGCGGGATTCATGCGCTGCGCCAATCAAAGAATACCTGCAAGCTATATGCTTCTGCACTGAATGTCACGGACGCAGACTTAAATTTTCAATATAAAAATGTATTCAGGAAATTGAAGCCGCAACTCGGCAGTGCAATCACACGCCCACGCCTATCCGGCTGCACCATGCTATTTACGCCTGCGCTTCTCAGGCTATGTAAAAAAATGGATATCCGCCAACCGGACGGACAGTGTATGAGCCATGACGGCACAGTATATCTGACATATCTTGCCTGCGGCGGTAAAATCCTCTTCTCGCAAAAAAGCTACATCAAATTGCGAAGACACGAGGAGACCGTTACCGGACATGGCAAAGGCATTATAAAGCGTATAAATAGTGTGACAAATATTTTCACCACCCGAAGACACGAAGCAACGCAACAGGCAGGATTCCTGTATTCCCACCTGAAAGACGACATGACAGAAGAGAGCAGAACACTTTGCGAGGATATTCTGCACTATCGAGGCTCGCAGTCGGCAACATTGAGATTGTGCTACGATAAAAGAATCAAATGTAACCTTTTCAGCGTAGACGCAGTAACATTCTTTGCCATTTTGTTCCACTGCTATTGACAGACAGGCGGAGAAAATGAGAAGGTTAAAGAAAGAAGGATAGGTTGCAAATTATGAAGGAAATAACTGCGGCAGGCATCATCCTGTTTAATCCTGATATCAGCCGAATGCAAGAAAATATCAGCGCCGTTATCAATCAGGTGGAGCATGTCATACTGGTAGATAACGGTTCCGAAAACAGGGCAGCGATAGAACAGGCACTGCCTGACTCTGACCGGCTTCACATTATTTACAGTAAAACAAACAGGGGCATTGCATGGGCGTTAAATCGTATATTCCAAGAGGCATCAAAATATAAAGTCTGCTGGATTCTGACCTTGGATCAGGACTCTGTGTGCCCGCCCGACATAATAAATGCATACCAAAAATATCTGACTGCACGATATAAGGCAGCTTCTTCAGCAGGCAAGGACACACATATCGGTATTCTGTGCCCAACTATTGTAGACAAGCATACCGGTATCATAGACGGCGGAACCGCAGAAAATATTCCTGTCAAACGCTGTATCACGTCCGGTTCCCTCACCTCCTATGCGGGATGGCAGACAATCGGAGGATTCGATGAAAAAATGTTTATCGACGGCGTAGATTTTGACTTCTGTGACAGGCTGTGGGAATCAGGATATGAAGTCATACGCGTAGGGGCGGTTCATCTGGCGCACGAGCTCGGAAGCATGACGGCGCACCGCCTTCTCTGGAAAACCGTAAAGGTTCAAAACCACTCGGCAAAACGTAAATATTATATTGTGCGCAACCGCTTTTATCTGACACGCAAGCAAAAGAAGCCTCTGGCGGTATTCAAATCGTTTTTCTTTGTAATTAAATTTTCGGCTGCAATTATACTGTACGAGAAAGATAAACGTCAAAAAATACACGCTGTCATGAGAGGGATGCACGACGGACTGCGTATGGAGCTATAAGCATTTTACTTTCGGGGGTTTGTCGGATAATGGTTGACTTCAATTTTTACTTCCCTTATAATGGTCTACATATGAGTAACTATAAGAATTTTTATTTTATATAACTTAGGAGGACATTTTCATGTCAGTAAAATACATTTTTGTCACAGGAGGTGTAGTATCAGGACTCGGAAAAGGCATTACGGCCGCTTCCCTTGGACGTCTGCTGAAAGCAAGAGGCTACAAGGTTACCAGTCAGAAGTTTGATCCGTATATCAACATGGATCCCGGCACCATGAACCCGATTCAGCACGGCGAGGTATTTGTCACAGATGACGGTGCCGAAACAGACCTTGATTTGGGACATTATGAGCGTTTTATCGATGAAAGCCTAAACAAACATTCCAACGTGACTACCGGAAAAGTATACTGGAGTATATTGAACAAGGAACGACGCGGCGACTTTGGCGGACACACTGTTCAGGTTATTCCGCACATTACAAATGAGATTAAGGATCGTTTCTACCGCAATCCCGACGCAAAGGATACGGAAATTGCAATCATCGAAGTCGGAGGTACGGTGGGTGACATTGAAAGCCAGCCATACATGGAGGCTATCAGACAATTTCAGCTTGATGTAGGACGTGAGAACTGCATCATGATTCATGTAACATTGATTCCTTACCTGAAGTCCTCAGGTGAGCTGAAAACAAAACCAACGCAGGCAAGTGTCAAGAACTGTCAGTCTCTCGGACTTCAGCCGAATATTCTGGTCTGCCGTTCTGATTTGCCTTTAGATAAGGGCATCAAGGATAAGATTGCAAGATTCTGCAACGTTCCAAGCGAATGTGTTATCCAGAATCTTGATGTAGACGTATTATACGAAGTTCCCCTTGCAATGGAGCATGAGAAGCTGGCAGATGTAACCTGCAAATGTCTGAATATTCCTTGTCCCGAGCCGGATTTAACCGACTGGATTACTATGGTTGATAACTGGAAGAACCCAAGTAAAACAGTTACGGTTGCACTGGTCGGGAAATATGTATCTTTGCATGATGCATATATCTCGGTTGTTGAATCCCTCAAGCATGCCGGCGCAACACACAGAGCAGCCGTTGATATTAAATGGGTTGACTCCGAACTGGTAAACACAGACAACGTAGATGAAATGCTTGGCGATGTGTCCGGTATTCTGGTTCCCGGCGGTTTCGGTGACAGAGGTATTGAGGGAATGATTGAGGCAATTAAATATGCACGTATCAATAAGATTCCGTATCTGGGCTTATGTCTCGGTATGCAGCTTACAATCGTGGAGTTCATAAGAAATGTGGTTGGTTATTCCGACGCAAACAGCTCAGAATTTAACCCGAGCTCCAATCATCAGGTTATTCATATTATGCCTGACCAAAACGACGTCACTGACCTTGGCGGGACATTGCGTCTCGGTTCCTATCCTTGCGTATTGAATACCGCATCAAAAGCTTATCAGTTATATGGAAAAGAGCTGATTCACGAACGTCACAGACACAGATATGAGGTCAACAATGATTATCGTCAGCTTCTGACAGACAATGGTATGATGCTCTCCGGTCTCTCACCGGACGGTCATATCGTGGAAATGATTGAATTGGTTGATCACCCATGGTTTATCGGTACGCAGGCACACCCTGAATTTAAGAGCCGCCCAAATAAAGCGCATCCGCTCTTCCTTGGATTTATCGAAGCAGCTATCAATAACAAAAAATAACGACGCTGACGTCAGCGAAATTATATTATGTAGGGGCTGTTGTAATAAGATAATATGATATGTGTATATGTATGATGCAGGAAAACCGTTTGCGAATGCCGATACTTAGCGAGGTACTTTCGAGCTTAGTACCGTTGCGTGAGCAACCGAGCGAAAGCGGGTTTTCCTGCATCATACATATACACATGCCATATATTTTATTGCGACAACCCCATCTTTTTTTATATTAATTTCCGTTCTTAATTTACTCTACGGTAACTGATTTTGCCAGATTACGCGGCTTATCTACATCAAGCCCTTTGGCTTCTGATGTATAGTATGCAATAAGCTGCAGAACCACAGCGGTTGCAAAGGCTGTAAACTCATCGTCAAGCTTCGGTATGCGGATATGCTTATCACAAATTGCCGGATCATTTACTTCCTCATCCATGCTGACAAGAACGACATAGGCGCCTCTCGCCTTTACCTCACGGATGTTGGAGATGACCTTACCATACACATCCTTCTGTGTTGCAAACGCAATAACCGGAACATTTTCAGTGATAAGCGCAATCGTGCCATGCTTTAACTCACCTGCCGCATAAGCCTCCGCATGGACATATGATATCTCCTTCAGCTTCAAAGCAGCCTCAAGGCTCATGACATAATCAAGTCCCCTGCCGATATAAAAAGCATCCGGAGACAGCTTGATATGGTTTGCTACACGTTTAATATTATTTGCATTTTTCAATGTCTCCTCGATAATATTCGGTGTGTTAATCAGCTTCGCCATAAACTGACGCGCTTCCGATTCACTGATTATATTCTTTACCATACCCATACGACATGCGATAAGATACATGGCAGCTACCTGAACCGTATATGCCTTTGTGCTGGCAACAGCAATCTCAGGACCTGCATGCGTATACAAGACATAATCACTCTCACGCGCTATCGTGGAGCCCTTTACATTTACGATGGAAAGAACCCTGGAGCCATGCGCTCTCGCAAGCTTCAGTGCCTCTAATGTATCAATTGTTTCACCCGACTGTGAGAGTACAATCGTCAATGTGTTCTCGTCTATAATCGGGTTCTTATATCTGAACTCTGATGCAATCTCCACGCAGACCGGGATTCGCAGCTTACCTTCAATCAGCTGTTTTCCAACCATCCCCGCATGCATTGCTGTTCCGCAAGCCACCACGTGAACCCGCTTGCAATGCTCAAAGATTTCATCGCTGACACCATCCGTTGTAAAATCCGGCAGTCCCTGATTTACCCGTGATGAAACCGTATTGCGGACAGCATCCGGCTGTTCGTAAATTTCCTTGAGCATAAAGAACGGATAGCCGCCCTTCTGCGCACTGGTAATATCCCAGTTGACAGACAATATCTCCGGTTTCACTTTGTTTCCCTTCATATCACAAACATCGATACCGTCTGCAGTCAGGGTTAAAATGTGATATTCCGGCACAACGAAATAGTCCTTGGAAAAGGCAATCACAGCTGTCAGATCCGATGCAATGATGGAGCCCTGCTCACAGGATGTCGCTATCATCGGACTGACGTTTCTGATTGCATAAATTGTTCCCGGGATATCCTGAAACATAATACAAAGCGCAAACGCTCCTGACAAGGCCTTAACCGTCTTCTTAATTGCCTTAACCGGATCCCCCTCATAGAAGGTATCAAGCAATGCCGCTACCACCTCGGAGTCTGTCTCCGACACAAGCTTACCGGCCAACCCGTACTCAACAATAAGCTCACGGTAATTCTCGATGATACCGTTATGTATCAGTACTACCTGCCCGCATCTGTGCGGATGCGCATTCGCATCCGTAACACCGCCGTGTGTCGCCCACCTTGTGTGTCCGATACCGCAGGTCGCAGTATTCTCTTCATCAGCACAGAGAGCTTTAAGCCCGGCAACCTTACCGGTCCTCTTGCGCAGGGTAATCTTCCCATCCTCAAGCAAAGCAATACCCGCACTGTCATACCCGCGATACTCCAGCCGTTCCAATCCATTTATGATGATATCCTTTGCAGGTATATTACCTGTAAAACCTATTATTCCACACATAAAAAGACCTCCATAATATAATTTTCATGCTGATTGTCCGGTATTTGTTTTGGAGTCGCCTCCATAACTCTTCTCCTCGTCAACCCTCTTTCGCAAAAAGGGTTCTGGCGCTAAGGTTTCTAACCTTTCAACAGACAGCTTATTCTATCACACTCACAGGGCAAATGCAAATCCCGCTTAATCACTTCTTCTTATGTGCTCTCACGCTCTCCGCCAGCAGATATTCAATCTGACTGTTAATAGAACGGTATTCCTGTTCTGCCCACTGGGCAAGCTCCTCCCAAAGCGACGGAGCCAGACGGAGTAAAATCTGTTTTTTCGCCTTCTCTTTCTCCTTCGCCGCCTTTTCCCTGTCTCTAATTTCCTGCTCCAGGGATTCGATTCTGGCAAGGCGTTCCTGAAGCTTCTGCTCCTTTTGTTCCAATTCTATTTGCTTTAATTCATTCTGCTCCGCCATATCCCTTCCCCCTCTGAATATATATCTTAAAGCATATTAATATATGCTTCCGCTATTAACAATAGGCTGTGTCTCCTTGTTACCGCAAAGCACTACCAGAAGATTACTTACCATAGCTGCCTTTCTCTCCTCATCCAGCACGACAATTTCATCCTCGCCAAGCTGGTCTATCGCCATCTTTACCATGCCGACAGCACCCTCAACAATCTTCTGACGTGCTGCAATGATTGCAGTCGCCTGCTGTCTCTGAAGCATCGCTGCCGCAATCTCATCGGAATAAGCAAGGTGCGTTATCCTGACCTCCTCTATCTCAATACCGGCTGCCTGAACTCGCTTCTGCAGCTCCACCTTCATATTCCCGGCAATCTCCTGACTGCTGCCTCTTAACGTCTTTTCCTTAATATCATCATCTTCGTTCTCTTCAACGATATCGTATGGATATAGTCTTGCATTATTTCTTATAATCGCATCGCACTGAATAGACAAAAATGCCTTATAATTCTCCACATTAAATACTGCCTTCGTCGGATTTACGACTTTCCAGATAACTGCCGCGCCGATAATAATCGGGTTACCCAGCGCGTCGTTTACCTTCTGCTTTCTATTATCCAGCGTCATAGTCTTCGTGGAAATCTTTTTACTTGTTGTTGATTGTACAGGTGTCTCCGCTTTGGCTGCTCCGCCTGCGGCTGCAGTTGAAAATGTTGTTACCAGCTCATCCACAGCACTGTGTGCAGATGGATTATAGCAGACAACAAACGGATTGATAAAATAAAAACCTGCTTTTTTAATCGTACCGTAATACTTGCCAAACAGCGTATATACTGCCGCCTCATTCGGATGAAGCACTTTAAGGCCTGCCGGAAGCACACACATTACACAAAATAATATAATAGCTGCCACCAATAAAGAAACGCCAAGTGCTGTCGCTCCATCGCCGCACAGCTTAGCACCCGCAACAATGCCTGCAATGGATATCACAACACCCATGATAATACCGAACAAGGCCGCGCCGCCCCTCGCACCGGTTATCTCCCTCTCCTCAACATTACCGATATCTGTCTGTCTCTCCACATTCTTTTCCTCACTCATATTAAGCTCCTCCCTCACATCTTATTGATATTATTTTGATATCATCATAATATCATAGGCAGATAAATTTGTCAATAAAATATTTCATATTTTTACACGTCGGGACACGATGTACCCTCTACAATCCATATTCCAACATATACTCACCGGAAAGACGCATGGTTCCGACAGAGGAAACCGTTCCTGTCATAGCCACATTCCACGCCTCATCCACACTTACAAGCAGCTTCCCGCCGGGCATATGAACCCACACCTTAGAATCCACAAACCTCATCTTATGCATCGCTCCCACCGCAGCACATGCACTGCTTCCTGATGCGAGCGTGTACCCTGCCCCACGCTCATATATCTCGATCTGAACATTATGACGATCCAGTACCTGAACAATCTGTGTATTGATTCCTTTCGTAAAATATGCGGATTTTTCTATTTTTTCACCCACATCACACACAATACTCTTTGTCACGGCCTTAAAAGGCAGAACACAGTGTGGATTACCGATGGACACACAGGTACATCGGTAAGTATAATCTCCGAATTCAAGCGGCACATCCACCAGCTCATATTCCTGTATATTTTTGTTCTCACGCGGACGATAAGAGCAGCCTACCGCCTCAGGTGTAAATATCAGCTGCCCCATGGCTGCAGTCATATTGGTCCCAAGCTCATTATTATATCGAATCCGGACAGCAGCCGTCTCGGTATTTCCATTCTCCCCCTGTTTTTTTTCTATTAAAAGTTCAAATTCTTTCTTTTGAATATATCCCGCATCCTTCAGATATTTTGCGAAAATAAGGATTCCGTTTCCGCTCTTTTCCGCGGAGCTCCCATCCGGATTATATATTTGCAGCCGTATGCCCTCCCCGGAAAAAAAAGGTCCGAGCAGTATACCATCCGCCCCAAAACCATATTGTCTGTGGCATACTGCCCGGATTGCATCCGCAGTGAGCGCCCGTCTGTTACGATTACAGTCATAAACCAGATAATCGTTACCCAGACTGTGATACTTTGTAAACTCCATACACATATGAAACAGCCTTTACGCATAGCTCCTCACTACACTCTATTCATTTTTTACTTTCCATATTCCTGCATTAATACAGCATTGAATATTCTGACATATAAGGGAAGTCGTCCTGCTCCACAGTCTGTCCGTAATAATCCGTCAACGCGTCATAATATGAAATATACTCCCCGTTCTCCTCTAAAAGCTTTGTATCATCCATTATTTCTATTTTCCCCCCCTCATATACCCCATCCATATCCATTGTAATTTCATACTGCTGTGGAGAATTATGCTTCGAGCATAATATTACAAAATATGTGTATCTGTTTTGTATCATAGACTCAAAGTCCCATACAAACGCAGACCAAAAACAGGACAAGCAGGTGCACCGGATAAAATGCATAAAATACCCATTTTAGACTTGCGCCTCTCCTCCCATCATAAAATGCTACCGGAAGTATATCAATGAGGGCAACCTCCTCCGTCCATCCGGCAAACACCAGCGATATACAGACACCCAGCATCTGCGCAACGCGTTTTTTACGAAGTACATAAGCTGCTACAATCGCAAGAACACCGGCCGCATCATAATCTGTTTTCATGACAAAAGCAAGTCCCATGCCGAGTAACGCCGTTATAAACTGCAGCCAGAATTTCCCGACAGGCTCGATTTTTAATTTCCCCTCATTATCAATCAGCATAATCGTAAGCATACCGATTGCGAGTGTCCAAAATACATTTTGATGAGAAAACTCCAAAATATTTCCCGATAATATATACTGAACATCCCTATCTAAAAACGAAAACGCCATGTCAAACGGTATTTCCGAGATAAACGCAAATATTACAAGTCTTCCCAGATACCGCCGCCTGTTGCGGGTATGCTCAAAGCCCTCAAGCAGCAGAAAAATATAAATCGGAAACGCCAGTCTTCCAATTCCCCTCATAATGAAATAGGTTACGCAAACCGGTGTCATAATGACCTGTCCCAGCGCATCAAAATTTGCGGGATCAGCCACGATGATACGGTACAATACGCATGCCGCCGTGTGATCAATCAGCATGGACGCCATGGCAATAAGCTTGAGCATGCTGCCGGATATTCCTTTCTTCTTTTCCTCCGTTTCGGCTGTAACTACACCTGTTTCCATACCCTCTCCTCCTCAGCGGAATTGCCATTCCGGATTTTATTCAGCAAATGCACACGATTAAACGGAAATGTAAAATAATAACCGTCTGCAAAATCCTCTGTATAAGCAATCATCTCCCTCGCGAGAGCAATACCTGCCTCCTCGCCTTCTTCTCTCGTTCCATTCTCCGGATATCTTGCTATCACCTCATCCGTCACTGCAACACCTGAAATCTCATTTTTCATAAACATGGCATTTTTCCGACTGACAAGCGGCATAATACCGCAGAGCAGACATGCCCCGGTCTGCTCCTTAATATAGCGCAGTCTCTCTGCATCTTCCCGCGAGAACACCGGCTGGCTCAGAAAAAACTCTGCCCCTGCCTCCATCTTCCGTTTCACGCGTTCAAGCTCTATATCCTGATTTCTCCTGCTCTGATTGACAGCTCCGCCATAAGAAACCGGTATATCAGCAAACATTTCCTCATTCATATCCTTTGCAATATTCATCAGACCAATAGAATCAAAATTAAATACGGCTTTCACTGTCTGACGTGCCATAGTCGGTATGGGATCTCCCGTTATAATCAGGAAATCATATATATCATTAATATGTGCTCCAAGCAAAGTGGAACGCATGGCAATGGCATTTTTATCACGGCAGCAGATATGGGGCATAACATGCATTCCCGTTTCCCGCCTTACCTTTTCGGCCATCAGTACGGAATCCACCCGTGTTCTTCCCGATGGTGAATCCGGAAATGTCAGTACATCCACCCCTGCAGCTTTAAGCTTATATGCAGCCTCAAGGAGTCTTTCATCATCCGCATCAAAAGGCGGCGCCAGCTCCACCGCAATCAGCTTTCCACGTTTCCGTGAACCGTCGGCATCATACAAAAATCCTCTGTGTACTGCTTTTATTTCCTGTTTATCCTGCTGCTTTACATATACCCTTTTCTCCTGTTTTGTAAGCTCCAGCGTCTCAGCCAGATTGCGTATAAAAGCAGGAGTTGTTCCGCAACAGCCGCCTATCATATCTATCCCGTATTTTTCCAGAGACTTAGCCTTGTCCGCAAAATACCCGGCATTATCGGCAAATTCAATCCTTCCACGAATACGTTTCGGATAACCGGAATTCGGAAGGGCAAACGTATATTTATTCTGTGGTAAAACGATGCCTGACAAAATCTGTTCCATATGTCCCGGTCCCACACCACAGTTAAGGCCTACTGCACTGATTTCAGGCATCTCCTGCGCCATAGCAAATAATTTCTTTGCGGACAGACCGGCATTGCTGTATCCGAACTGATTGACAGAAAACGATACCATGATAAACACATCCTGCTCCCGGTGAATACGCCGTATCGCCGGAAGAATGTGCGTCATCTCCGAAAATGTCTCAAAATTCAATACTCTTATCCCTGCATCCACAAAAATATTAGCAAGCCGATAATACTCATCCTCTATCCCGCTTACATTTCCATCGCTATCCATAGGAATCGGTCCGATATCGCCCGCAATATACGGCTTGACGTTCATTTTTCCACCATATTCCCGCACTGCCCGCTCAGCCAATGCAACCGCAGCACATATATTTCTTTTCACCACATCCATATCCGGGTTTAAATACGCCGTGTTCGATGCAAAGGTATTCGTCCGAATCAGCCCCGCTCCCGCGTCAATATACGAACCATGAATGTCAATCACCCGCTCCGGATGAAGTATATTTGCAAGCTCCGGTGCCTCCCCGGTCTGATACTGTTTCGCATAATATGTACCGAAAGAACCATCCGCCAGCAGCTTATGTTCTTTTAAATAATCTTCAATCTTCATGTGTGCCTCCCATTATCCCCGATAACGGTTAAGACATGCATATAATTCCTGCACACGCGGCATTGCAAGCCCGCATGGAATATAGGAGCTGCAAAACGGAGCAAATCCGTCCGTCTCAACGCTTTGCATGGTACGCCTGATAATCTCCTGCACTGTCGTTCTGCCGTCCAGCTGCTTCTCCAAAATATTTCGTATAAGATATGCGAGCGCTGTCGTCTGTTCCGTATCGACAAGCTGTTCCAGATAGCGCACATTGATGCTCTCCTTGTCAAGCGAAAAAGATTCCAATCCAAACGCTTTCACCTTCATATGCTCGTGCCTGTTTCCGCCTGCGCTCTGTTTTCTGCCGGAGCCCCCGCGATCCTCTTTTTTATAAGCCGGCAATATTCTGTTAAAGTCAGGTATCCTGTAATCCGGTGCCTGAATACGCGGCGCTGTATAGTTACCGCACAGTTCTCTGACCTTTAATGTTATGTCAACTGCATGATAACAATCCATTTGCAAAATGTAATCTGCTATATAGAAAAATGCGCCCGAGCTTCCTGCAACCAGTATAGTGGAGATGCCTGATTTCTCATAAAGGTCCCTTGCACGCTCCAAAAACGGAGTAATCGGTTCCTTCTCACGGCTGATTACCTGCTGCATAAACTCATCTCTTACCATAAAATTAGTCGCAGAGGTATCTTCATCAATGAGAAACAGACGGGTGCCCGCCTCTATTCCCTCCACAACGCCTGCCGCCTGTGAGGTACTTCCGCTGGCATCCTCCGTCGTAAATGCTATTGTATCTTTTTTATTCGGCAGATTATGGATGAACATTGATATATCAACATTCCTGATAGAACGTCCGTCCTCTGCACGCAGCTTTATCGCCGTATCATCCGTGATTACAAATTCCCTGCCGTCTCCCTCAACGTGGTTATAAACGCCCTGCTGAATTGCCGAAAGCAACGTGGATTTACCGTGATAACCGCCGCCCACAATAAGTGTAATCCCCTCCGGCACAGCCATACCTTTTATCTCTCCCCTGTGCGGCAGTGTAAAGGTGCGTTCCATAGAGGCAGGCGACACAAACGGTACGCTGTCCTTCATCGGCAAATTCGACACGCCGCTCTTTCTCGGGAGAACGGAATCATTTGCCACAAATGAAACCAATTTCTCCTCACGCAATATCTGCCGGAGCGCATGCTGATCCTCAGCCAGAAAGACAGCCGATTCCACCCTCCGTTTATTCAAGTTTACATAATATAAACTGTTATCCACGCACCTTGGGAGAAACTCAAACAGTATTTTTTCCAGCTCACCCGCATTGATAGTACGGCCAAAAGCCGGAAATCCTACGTGAAAACGCATAATAATCTTCTCATCCGTAATCTGACATGCACTGCGGGAAAGCACCTCCTGTCCGCATCGTGTGATGGATATCAGACCACTCTTGCCCGAACCCTTCGCCTTAAAATTGTACTGTTCAAATTGTGCTGATAATAATCTTGTCAGATGGTCCTGCAGTGCAATCCTCGCTACCGCATTATCCTTGTAATATGCAGCCGGGAACTGTGCATGAGCATGTGCTACCTCCACATGCAGCGCAGATGGAGATGCGAACGGATCCCCCTGCACATGATCAATAAACAAATCAAATTTACCGAACCGGTAGCTTCCTGCCGTCTGCTTGTAATTCGGATATCCCTTGTGGTCTATACTGCGAAGCAGCGTCCGCAGTTCATTACTTGTCTTCATATTATTTTTACTCCTGTTATCTTTCACCGCCTGATAGCAACGGTATTATTATAGTCCGTGTATATTATGCACTATTTTCATATAAAAAGGCAATAACCCGGTATAAAAAAAGTGAAATCGGTTAAAACTTACATGGATGAAACGGAGGAAAAATCCCGTTATATTCACAGACACGGAAAGGAGATGTCAGATATGTCACAGTTAGAAGACGAATTACGAGCAGAGGAGGAATCCTTCGCCAACTGCCACAGAACCGGCGGAAAGAAAGTCACAAGCACAGAGGAATACAATGCATCAGACCGGGACTCATCTCTCGTCAAAGAGGTACGGGCATACCGTACACCGCTCGTCAATGATAATGAAGACGATTCGGAAAATGCCGAAAAGGAAGAGCGCAGAGACGGTCCCGGCGGGAGCTGAATGAAGCTGTAGCATACAGATAATATGGCATGTATCTGTATGCTACAGCTCCTATTTATAACATTTTCTTTCGTTTAGTACATTGTATCAAGGACATCTATATACGCTCCGCTCACAGCGTCAATCACAAGAAATGCTTTATATTGCATATCGACACCATATGAATCTGACTCAGACAGGGTATACGCCGGTATATACCGATAACCTGTATCTGTTTTTATACGATAATAGCGCAGCACAAATGTATCTAATGTAAGTGTCCGTTTATTCTCCGTGGTTACATGCAAGTCACTTATATGTTCCTCCACGCCCTTTTCCAGAACGGCTTTTGCTTCCTCTATTGATAACAAATCTTCAGCATCCTGCACCTTTTCTATATCCAGAGGATTATTGTAACGAATACAGAATACACCACTGTCATTCACATATACCTCAAGTGATATATTCGGTGCATATGTTTCCTCTGTATCATCCTTATATGGATATACAAGAGCTTCATATAACCATTCACCTTTCTCATAATTTATGACGGCACCATCTACTACAAAGGCATAAGTAACACAATAACCATCACAAACGCAATCACCGGAATCGCGATTCTCCCATATAAGCGGTGATACATCATTAGATAACAGGTATGTTAATCCCATCTCTCTTACATATGAGTCTGCCAATTCCAATGCCTCCTCCTTTAACAGTGAACACCTGTTATTCTGCTCCGTATCTGATTTTCGAAACACAACCGAAGCTTCATCGCCCATGCTTTCGGGGCATGCACTATCAACATCTGCCACAAATTCTATACATTTACGTCTAAATGGGGAATATTCGCCATGCGCTTCCATCCATCTTCTTTCAATATCCGTATCCACCTGTGTTGAATCCATAAAATAAACATCAAAATTTGTTCCGCAGAGGGAACCGGAATCAAGAACTTCCGAACAAAATTGATTCTGATATTCCTCGTCAAAATCCGGTTCTCTCACGTCAATCACACTTGCATTATCAAATGTACTTATAAAAGAATCAACATCAATCTCAACTGTTGCAATATTGGAATTTTCATCTGTCACTGTAATATTTTCAGACCATTCCCGGTTTTCTCCTGTATCCATCTCCGGTTCGGCATCACCCTCTGTCGCAATACCTTCCTGCTGCTCCACAATTTCTGTTGTATTCGCATCATTTTTTGAACATCCACACAAAACAATACAGGTCATTATAATCATAAATAAATATTTTTTATACTATCTCCCTCCATATCTTTTCTCAATACAAATTACATAGTTTCCCTGCTTCATCTTCTCCGTGCCACAATCGTTGTAAAATATCCCGCATTCTCATCAAGCTCCCGGATATCTTTACATATCACCTGATTCTCAAATCCGCAGTTCGTCACCGCATAAGCCCTGCAACTTCCCTGTTCTTCAAGCTCTGTGAGCTGCTGCTTTACCCGGGCAGTGTTCCCCGACGACTTCATCAGCACCACGGTATCTCCCTGCTCCAGGTAATCCTGCAGCCCCGACCTGCCGGAAATCTGCTGTCCACTCCTGTCTGATGTTTTCTCTGCCGTATAATATCCCGGGAGGATATGTACTGCCTCATCTCTGCTGCCAAGCGGTATGGATAGCTCCGCTGCAACAGCACAAAAGGACGGAACTCCATTTACAAGCTCCGTCCGATATCCCGACTGTTCCACATATTTGTGAATGTTCATATAGGTTCCATAGACTGTGGGATCACCCAGATTCAAAAAGGCAATGCTCCTCCCTCTCTCAAGCTGCTTTATCAGCACATCACAGCCTGCCCGATATGCCGTCTCCAAACGTTCCGTATCTGTGGTCATCGGAACAGTCACAGAAATCACTTCCTTGTCAGCTATACCCTGCGCCACACGAAGCGCAATGCCGTACGCCGTACATTTTTCCCTGCTTTCTGCCGGAATACCGATTACATCACAGGCCTCTATAATCCGCTTTGCCTTAATTGTCATAAGCTCCGGATCGCCGGGACCCACACCCACACCATATAATATACCCGCCATATAATTCACCTGTATATCATTCTCTACTCCGTCTTACCCGCTTCCAGCACTGCATCCGCAAGCGCCTCCAGTGCCGGAATATCAGCATCCTTCATAACGGATTTGATTGTTACCGTCGGTTCCAAAACCGTCACATTCGGCATCTGCTCCAGCAAGCCCTTTATTGTTCTTGCCGCTGTAGGTCCCCATGAACCGTTTTCGAGAATACCGACTGTACGTTTCTGATAGGACTTTGATTTAAGGTGCGTCAGAAAATCATGCATAGGCAGGAATACTCCGCCATCATAGCTTGCCGCCGCCAATATCATCCTATCATACCGGAATGCGTCCTCGACGCACTCAGCAATATCCTCGCGAGCCAAATCACTCACGACAACCTTCTCCTCACCTTTCATCCGAAGAATCTCCGCCAGCTTCTCGGCTGCCTTCCCTGTATTGCCATGAATGGACGCATATGCAATAAACACGCCCTTATTCTCCGGTCTATAGCTGCTCCATGTATCATACAAGCCAATATAATAATCCAAATTCTCCGACAGAATCGGTCCATGCAGCGGACAGATTACCGCAATATCCAAAGCTGCTGTCTTTTTAAGTAATGCCTGTACCGGAGCTCCATATTTTCCGACTATATTAAAATAATATCTCCTCGCCTCACATGCCCAGTCCTCCTCCGTGTCGAGCGCACCGAACTTGCCGAATGCATCAGCTGCAAAGAGTATCCTCTCACTGCTCTCATAGGTCACCATAACCTCCGGCCAATGTACCATCGGCGTCATCACAAACCGAAGCACATGTGAGCCAAGCGTAAGCGTATCTCCCTCCTTTACAGCCAGCGTCCTTCCTGTTATATCCACATCAAAAAACTGCGGCAGCATAGCAAATGTCTTCGCATTTCCCACCAGAGTCATGTTCGGAAAAAGCTCCATGGCTCTGACGATACTTCCCGCATGATCCGGCTCAAGATGCTGAACCACCAGATAATCAACCGTCCTGCCAGCCAGCTCCTCCAACAGCTTCTTCTCCCACTCTGCTGTCTTCCGCCCATCCACCGTGTCCATCAGGCAGACCTTCTCGTCCAAAATCAAATAGGAATTGTAAGATATTCCGTTTGGAACAATATACTGACTTTCAAATAAATCAATATCCCTGTCATCTACACCTATGTACTTTACTGCATCTGAAATCGTAACCTTCATATTTATCCTCCTGTAGACTGTAACCTTGCACCTATTATATATCATTTATACTGTAAAAACAAATTTCTTTTCAATTTTTTCCTGCAGATTTCCAAAAATCTCCTATACAATAATATCACGCAGCGCATTTATCAATCTGATATGGAAAAGCTCCTCCCGCAAATTCCTCATTTGGCTGCTCCAATATACTATCCTGTAGACAGTCACCGCATTATAATAGTTTTCCAGCAGATGCTCCGCCCGCTCGTAAGCATCTGCATCATCATAATAAGAGGTGGTCAGATAACCGACTGCCTCGTCGTAACACTCCTCTATCTGCTCATACAGGTCTGTGCCCTCGTCAAAGCCTGCAAGACTTGCACAAATCCCCTCGTCACGCAAAGCAAACAGCTCTTCTACCGATTCCGGCGCTGTATATAAATTCGGTGCCAGTCCGGTCCTTAACGTAAGTCCCATCGCCTGCTCAAATGCATATGCTGCCGCAATCACCGTCTCCTCATCATACGAACGCCCGACAAATTCCAGTCCGCTCGGCAGACCATTCTCATCCACACCCATCGGGACAGATATTCCCGGCACACCCGCTGAAGGCGGTATATACCAGCCATTGCTGTTCTTTCCCGAGAGAGCACTATTATGAGAAAAAACATTCCCCCATATGGTAGGGTAAATCGCCGCATCGACATCATACCTGTCCATCGCTGCTGCAAATACACGGCTGTAATCGGTCACGCTGCAGGTATAATCCGATGCCAACGGAAAACTCATGTGTACAATCTCTGCTCCGTTTTGCTCAAGCAGCGCCACAGCCTCATCAAACAGCTCATCAACAGAGCCCGTGGCACGGTTTGCAAGGGAATCAACAATACCGATTCGCATACCCTCCAATGCATTCTCATCAAGTGCCAGCGTATAGTCATACTCAAAGCCCGTCATCGCCGACAGAATAAGCGCGGCGTCCTCCACTGTCTTTGCAATCGGTCCTGCCGTATCTCTGTCCACAATCAATGGTGTTATTCCCTCTGTTGAAAGCAGCCCCTTTGTCGGTCGGATTCCTACCACGCCGTTTGCCGAGGACGGCACACGAATGGAAGCATTTGTATCCGTACCGATACAGATCGGCGCCAATGACGCTGCCGCAGAAACAGCACTTCCACCTGACGAGCCATAGGAGGATTTGCTCAAATCAAAAGCATTATTCACTCTTCCAAAATCACTGATTGAATACTGCGAATGCTCCGCATTTCTGTCCATATTCGCTTTCGCAAGCACAATAGCGCCCGAATCCTTCAAGGCCGAAATCACCACTGCGTCCTCCTCGGCAATATGGTCTGCCAGATAACGATTTCCGTTTGTTGTCGGCATTCCCTTTACGTCTATATTATCCTTCACAATAACCGGCAGCCCGAAAATCCGGCTGGTTCTGCCTGACTTTGCATAAATCCTATCGCATTCCCGCGCTTCCTCCACCGCCGTATCAGAAACATATATCAGGCACTCATACATTTCCGCATACGCTTCAATCCTTTCCAGATAAAGCAGCATAATCTGTTCATAGGTGAGATAACCATCGTCCACCGCCTGTTGCAGCTCATCAATACTCAGCTCTGTTATATCAACCACTGCAAATGCTGTATTCTCCGTACTCTCTGTATCTTCTTCCGTTTCGTATGTGCCGGATACCGCTTCACCCTCTGCATGTATCGTCATGCTGTTTGCAGTATTACAAAGCGTCAAAAAAAATACAGTAAGAAAAATTATAATTTTATAACGTTTCATTTGGCCAAGCTTTCCTCCTCCACAATCTGAAAAAAGAATACAAATACACCTTTACGGTCACCCGGAAATTTACGTGAATCCGCATATCACATTGATTGTATCATACTTGTATCATAATTGCTGTGAACTTTTTATGTTCAAAAGCTTTAATTAGGGTTATACTGGTATTACGAAACATATTTGATAGGAGCATCTTATGAATATACTGGTTATTTTTACCGGCGGAACAATCGGTTCCTCCGTCATAGAAGGATATATTGCACCTGCGGAAAAGCAGCGTTACAAATTAATAGAAGCGTACAGAAAAATATCTCCCTGTCCGGTCATATATCAGGGCATGTATGCCGGGCACTCACACATACAGATGCCGGAAGCATTATATATAGATACCATTGAGCCATACCAGATTTTGAGCGAAAATTTAAATGGTGCTTATATAAACAAGCTTATCGATTGCTTAGCAGACTCCATGTCTGCCTGTTCAAGGTTCGCGCGGCAGGGCACCCATGCAAATGCGCATACCGCCTATGATGGCATCATCGTCACACACGGCACAGACACCCTGCAATACACGGCGGCTGCCCTCGGGTACGCTTTTTGTGACACCTGTATTCCAATCGTTCTTGTCTCCAGCAATTATATACTGGATGACGAACGTGCCAACGGACCGGATAATTTTTACTATGCCATTGAATTTATCAGACAATGCACAGAGAAAAAGGCAGAACCGGGAGTATATGTCTCATACCGAAACGGTGAGGAACACCAGCTTATCCACAGAGCGACCAGACTTCTGCCGCATGCACCCTATGATGATCTTCTCTGCAGCGTGGGAGATTCCTTTTATGGTGAATTTACAAATTCAGGATTCATCCGACACACCGATGTGACGAACGCAAATACGGTTGAGGATGAACATGATAAGCTTCCGTCCGGTTACAATTCCGATAATTCATCAAGCCCATATATATCCGCACTCGTCACCCCCGCCCCCGTACTATATATACGACCGGTTCCGGGGCAGACATTTCCTGCTGTCGGTGCTGATATCCGCGCCATATTATTGGACACATATCACTCCGGCACACTTGGTACGGACAACCGGGAATGTACGGATTTCATTGAGCATGCGGCAGCAAACTCCATCCCTGTCTTTTTGACCGGTGCAGAGGAACGCATCGGTTATGAGAGTACGCGTGTGTACACAGCCTTAGGTATTCACGTTCTGCCCAAGGCATCTCCAATTGCGATGTACATGAAGCTGTGGTTTCTGGCTTCGCATTTTCAGAATGAAGCATATGACATGCAGCAGCTTGTAACAGAGATGAATACTGCGTGCGGATGGGACTTTGTTCAATAATATGAATCCTTGAGATATAGCATATCCTTATACTTAGCGCTGCATCCCTCTCTGTCAATAAATACAATATAATCCGCTCCAATGAGCGAGGCTGTTACAATAAGATAATATGGCATGTATATATGGATAATGTAGAAAAACGCGCGTTCGCAAACGGTTTTTCTACATTATCCATATATACATGCCATATTATCTTATTGTGACAGCCCCGTTCTGTAAAATGAAGCACTGATTATTTATGTGGCAGCTCTCAGCTACACATTCACACATGCTGCTTCCGCATACGAGGATCCTTGTCACGCAGCTCCTGCATCTTTTCCTCTATCCTTGCTTTTACCAGCTCACAGAGCTCTTTCTTCTTCAACGACTTGTATTCATCATATAAAATAGGTTTCAAGTAATGCACCTGCGTCGTTACCTTACCCGGTCTGGCTGTGTCCATTGAGCGCCACGAATCATAGATTGCAACCGGAATAACCGGCCTTTGGGACTTAATTGCCGCCATAAAACAGCCGGACTTAAACTCCTGAAGGAAATTGCGATTATCCTTATAACCGCCCTCCGGGAAAATCAAAAACCTTCTTCCGTCGGCAACCTCCTGTGCAATCTCATTCAAAACATGTATCTGCTCCCTGTAATCATCCAGACGGATTGTCTTGCCCTTTGCCAAATCACGCACCTGTCTCGCCATCGGCCGGTCAGCGGAGCGTTCCTCCCACAGCATTGCAAGCGGCTTAATATGGGATATCATAATTCCAAGCGCATCATACTTTCCCTGATGATTTGAGTACAGAATATACCCCCCGTCCACAGGCAGATTCTCCCGCCCGTATGTGTTTGTTGTTGTTTTGGCTCTTTTCGCCATATGCCGAACCATCCGCATCGCGCATTCATAGCGTTGCTCCTGTGTGAATCTATCCTCATGCTTTATCATATAATTGGAAATTGGTATCATCACCGATGCAAAAATCGGACTTGATGCAACCACAGATATAAATCTCCATTTTCTTGACATTTTTCCCCTGCCCTTTGTTAAAATCTATCTCTCCCCTGCAGCATCCGTTATCAGTGCTGCCCTGTATAATCCTCCGATGCCTGTTCAGAGCATCTTCCGTTTTCTCAATATAATTGCAACCACAACACAGACAAGCAATATAATTCCACATATGATTACAAAGCCATATGGCGTCTCAGACAAAGGCATCCATTTGCCGCTGACATTCATACCATAGATTCCCGATATAATCGTTGGTATTGCCATAACAATCGTTATAGATGCAAGATATTTCATGATATTATTCAGACGATTATTGATAACCGTTGACATCAGTTCCCTTGTACCTTTTAAGATATCTCTGTATATCTGCGTCATCTCTATCGCCTGCAGATTCTCGATGATGACATCGTCCAACAGCTCCTGATCCTCCTGAAACTTTTTGATTCCGCTGTATCTGGTCAGGCGGTCCACAATCATGCGATTTGCTCTGAGCGAGGTATCAAAATAAACCAGATTGGATTCCATTTCATGAAGGTTAATAATATCCGCATCCTCAGTTGCACCGCCGATTCGTTCCTCCATCTCCAGACGCTTCCTGTCAATAATCCGCAAATATGACTGATACAATGCACAAGTTCTATACAGTATCTGATATGTGAAACGCACCTGTTTTTTTGTCGTGAAGTCCTTCAGACTGTTTAATATAAAATGCTTAATAACCGGCGTCTCCACGGAACATATCGTGATAATCGCCTCATCCGTCCATATAACACCGATTGGAATTGTGGCATAAGCCTCCTGATTGTGACGAATCTCCACAGTCGGGATATCAAAAATAATAAGCACATACTCATCATTGACATCGACACGGGAGGACTCCTCCTCATCAAGGGCAGCCCGAACATCAGACAAGTCTATACAATATCTTCGCGCTATCTCCAGACTCTCGTCCTGACTGGGTGCAGTCAGATTTATCCACATCCCGGCCATATAGTCGTTAATCTCTCTTAACTTTCCATTCTCTGTGATATACTTGCTGATCACGACGCACACCTCCCATTCCAAGAACGATGCAGCACACCGAAAGGAACTCATCTATAGTATGGCTGTTCTTAAAACCACATATCATTATATTTTATCACAAAAGGTGATGAATTGTACACCTTTTCAAAAGAAAAAACAAAAAAAGAGAAAGAACTACATTTATCCGACATATTAATCATATTTTTTCAGATGGATGTAGATTCTGCCCTTCCGCGTCTCATTGCCGGTACCACAATACCGGTATTTTCCGCACCCCCGGATGGAAAATATATCCCCCTCCTTCAATGCCGTGCTGTTTCTCTCACACAGGCATCCGTTTAACGTAACCCTTCCGGTCTGAAATAATCTGACAGCCTCACTTCTCGAGCATTTTGTCAGTACCGCAAGCACAGCATCAAACCGCGGTGCCGATACAATACAGCTTATGTCAACCAAATTAGGGGTAAGCTCACCTATATCGGCATCTGCATCAGTCAGCTTACATTTGACATTTGTATGCTTAATCTTTGTCAGATTTTCAATGATATAATCCGAAATACTATCCCGGCAAAACACATATGCCCTTTTTCCGTCCCTGACTATAATATCTCCCAGCACACTGCGCTCTATACCCAGATGCATAAGCGCTCCCAAAAAATCCCTGTGGTTAAGCGCATCCGAAAATTTGTCAATGAGCGGTTCCACCTTTACAATATGGATTGGCCAGACACCCGCATAACCAAGAGTCGCTTCCGAACCGAATCCAACCATCTGTCTCTCGCACAGGAAAGCCCCTCCATACGTTTCATAATCCACATAATCAAGCTCCGCCCGCATTGAATCAAGCACTGTAAGCTCCGCCGGAGTAAGAAATGATGAATAGGTGTAAATATTCTGTTTATACGATTTGAAAGCCAGATCCTTCAATCTGGCTTTTAATAACTGTTCCTCGTTCATATCATCCAAGTATTGCCTTGTCATTGGCAAACTCTTCTCCGCTTGCTTCCTCAAACTTATGGAGCAGGTCCGCCACTGTGAGCTTCTTCTTTTCCTCTCCCTCAATGTCCAATATAATACGTCCATCCATCATCATAATCAATCTGTTACCATGTGCAATGGCATCCTTCATGTTATGCGTAATCATCAGTGTGGTCAGGTGATCTCTGTTCACAATTGCATCCGTGGTCTCGAGAACCTTCGC
Organism: uncultured Bacteroides sp.; assembly: GCA_964405715.1. Classification (GTDB taxonomy): domain Bacteria; phylum Bacillota; class Clostridia; order Lachnospirales; family Lachnospiraceae; genus Coprococcus_C. The sequence continues at coordinate 38,881 of CAYOOW010000014.1, read as the reverse complement.
CGCAGTCTTCGGATCAAGAGCTGCAGTATGCTCATCCAAAAGTAAAAGCTTCGGTTTTTTGAGAGACGCCATCAACAGCGTAACCGCCTGTCTCTGTCCTCCGGATAACAGTCCCACCTTAGAGGTCATTCTATCCTCCAAGCCGAGTCCTAAGGTCGCAAGCAATTCTCTGTATTCATCCTTTTCATCCTTGGTAATTCCAAGCTTATAAAATTTTCTCATCTCGCCGCGTCTTTTTGCCAAAGCAAGATTCTCCTGTATCTCCATCGTTGCCGCAGTTCCCGTCATGGGATCTTGAAACACTCTTCCCAGATACCTCGCCCTTTTATGCTCCGGCAGCTTCGTAACATCCTCGCTGTCTATCAAAATCTGTCCGCTGTCCACAGGCCAGACACCCGCTATTGCATTCAGCATAGTAGATTTTCCGGCTCCGTTTCCACCGATAACCGTCACAAAATCTCCGTCATTGAGCGTCAGGGACAATCCCTGCAAAGCAATCTTTTCATTGACTGTTCCAACGTTGAAGGTCTTGTAAATGTTCTTTAATTCCAACATACTAGCAAGCCTCCTTTTCGTCAGTATCTTCCTCTGCAGCAACACCCTTTACCTTTGTAAAAAATTTGCCTTTCCAATACGGTATAGCGAGGAACACCGCTACAACCAGCGCAGAAAGAAGCTTCAGCAAATCAGGATCAATTCCGAGCCAGAGCACGGTTTGAATCACAATATAATAAATTATTGAACCGAATGCAACAGCCAGCAGCGACAATGCAAAATTCTTAAATATTTTTCCGAAAATTGCTTCGCCGATAATAACCGCCGCGAGTCCGATTACGATTGCACCTTTTCCCATATTGATATCTGCGAAGCCCTGATACTGTGCCAGCAGCGCACTCGAAAGAGAAACCAGACCATTTGACAGCATCAGACCAAGCACCTTATTAAAATTCGTGTTGATGCCCTGCGCTCTCGCCATATTCGGATTACAGCCCGTGGCACGCAGCGAGCACCCAAGCTCGGTTCCGAAAAACCAGTACAACACGCCGATAATGGCAACAACAAATATGGTAACTACAAAAATGGTATTCCTATATGCAGCCACATTTCTCACATATCTCAGAGAAACCAGCAAATCATACCTGTCAACATTAATCGCCTGATTCGACTTGCCCATAATCTTCAAATTGATACTCCACAGTCCAAGCTGCGTCAGAATACCTGCAAGAATCGCCGGGATTCCCATTGCAGTATGAAATACTCCGGTCATGAGCCCGACTAAAAGCCCCGCTCCAAATGCTGCCGCTATCGCGGCCCATACATTCCATCCGTTTTGCATCAGCATAATACACACAGCGCCACCCGTACACATTGTACCATCCACAGACAAATCTGCAATGTCAAGAATACGAAACGTTATGTATACGCCTATCGCCATGATACCCCATATCAGTCCCTGCGCCAAAGCACCCGGAAGCGCGTTTATCAAATTACCGATATCCATAGTTACCTCCTTCGTGTAATAAAAATCGGGCAGAGGAACCAAAACCCCTACCCGATTTATAATAATCGTTTTTTACAATTAAATCAATACTTTTCCTGTATCATTCCGTAATTTAGATTGATTATCCCGAATATCAGTAAATATACTCGATATATGCTTATTTTTACTGAATAGCCTCGTAGCCGTCAGGAATGGTAATACCAAGCTCCTCGCAGATTTCAGCATTGTACTCTTTTTCAAAATTCGGTGCGTACTCGATAGGCATCTCCTCAATCTTTGCCTCACCCTTCAGAATCTTTACAGCCATCTTACCTGTCGCATATCCAAGGTCATAATAGCTGATTGAGAGTGTTGCAACACCGCAGCCCTTGCAGATGCCTTCCTCACCGGCAATAACAGGCACCTTAGCCGGCATACATATATTTTTGACAAGCTCTGTATTGTTCGCAACCGTATTATCGGTTGGCACATAGATGACATCACTTGCATCCGCAGCTGTTGTCACAACAGAAGACAAATCATTGGAATCAGAAAATGAATAATAGGTACATGTATATCCCATATCCTCAAGATAAGCCTTGACCGTATCTACCTGATACTGTGAATTTGCCTCGGCAGAACAGTACAACAAACCCACGTTCTTTGCATCCGGGAAAAGCTCATGCAGCATCTCTGCCTGCTCGTCCAATGGTGCGAGGTCTGAAGTACCGGAAATGTTGCGTCCGACAGTTCCATTAAAGTCGGACAGCTCAAGTGCAACACCATACTCAGTTACGGATGTACCGAGAATCGGAATCGTATCTGTGCCGGCTGCTGCTGCCTGAAGGGAAGCTGTCGCATTTGCAAGGATCAAATCCACATCACTTGATACAAAGCCGTTAATAATGGTTGAACAGGTATTTGCGTCACCCTGTGCATTCTGCTCGTCAAACTTGACGCCATCCTCTCCAAACTCCTCAATCAAAGCATCCTTAAAGCCCTTTGTTGCCGCATCCAGTGCGTCGTGCTGAACAAGCTGACATATGCCTACAGTGTAGACGTCTTTGTCCTTCTTGTCGCCACAGGCACACAATGAAACAGCCATCAGAGCAGTCATGAGTAAAACAAGAATTTTTTTCATAACTTTCTCCTCCATCTCTTACTCTTATTTCCCTTTTTTTATCTCAGACACTTCAAAGCGTTAAAGTGTCCTGCTAAACGCCTAAATTAAACCACTTTTTCGCTGCAATGTCAAGTCTTTCCTTCGTCCGATTTAAAAATTCATTTGTCACATTCATTTATGTATGATATGATAGGAAAACACTGAATATGTGTCGACCGCTTATTATAAACTCTACGGGAACGGAACAAAAAAATGACCAAGGCTTTGACAAAAGGAAGCGTACTGAAAAACTTAATCTATTTCTCACTGCCATATCTGCTTTCATGCTTTTTGCAGACATTTTACGGCATGGCTGACCTATTTATCGCAGGACAGTTCAACGGCGCCGATACAATAACCGCCATATCCACAGGCAGCCAGATTATGCATATGATAACCGTAATTATTGTCGGACTCGCCATGGGAACCACCGTGATGATCAGTCAGGCTGTAGGCGGGAACCACAGGGAACAAATACAGAAGGTAATCGGCAACAGTATATCTTTATTTATGTTTGTGGCGCTTGCCATGACCGGGCTTCTGTTGCTCTGTATAGACGGAATTATTACAATCATGTCTGTGCCTGACGCAGCTGTGGCGCAGGCAAAAACATATCTTACCATATGCTTTACGGGCATACCGTTTATCACTGCATATAATATTATCAGCTGCATTTTACGCGGCCTCGGGGATTCCAGAACCCCAATGTATTTTATTTCCATAGCCTGTGTGATAAATATCCTTACCGACTATATCCTGATGGGACCGTTTCATATGGGCGCCGCCGGTGCCGCCCTGGGCACTGTGATGTCACAGACCATCAGTGTAGTTTGCGCGCTTATATATCTGAAAAAAAAAGACATGGAAATCCATATCTTAAAACACGATTTAAAGCCTGACAACAGCATCATACGCCGGCTTGTCCAAATCGGTATTCCCATATCGCTGCAGGATGGTCTGATACAGGTATCATTTATCATAATCACAATTATCGCCAACGGAAGAGGGGTAATTATCGCTGCCAGTGTCGGTATTGTAGAAAAAATCATCGGCTTTCTGTTTCTGATTCCCTCGGCCATGCTGTCGTCCATTTCTGCAATTGCAGCGCAGAATATCGGTGCCGGGGAGCAGCGCCGTGCCCGTCAGACACTCGGCTGCGGAATCTGCATTGTTTTAATATTCGGATTGATTTTTTCCGCTATATGCCAGATTGTACCTGAATCCATCGTCGGACTATTTTCCGGTGACGCAGATGTGATACATTTAGGGGCTGATTATCTTCGCTCATATGTATTTGACTGTGCCATTGCCGGAGTCCATTTTTGTTTCAGCGGATTCTTCTGTGCCCACGGTCGTTCTTTCATCTCATTTATACACAATATATCCTCCATCGTCCTGATACGTGTACCCGGCGCCTATCTGGCCTCTGAATATTTTCCTGATACACTCTTTGAGATGGGACTGGCAGCGCCTCTCGGTTCGCTGCTTTCAGCTATAATATGTATCTGTTTCTATATCCACCTGTACCGAAAAAAACTGATATAAAAATCATCTGATGTATTTTTGCTCAAATTCTCCCGTCTCAAGCGGCTTATCATAATAATATCCCTGTATAAGCTCGGCGCCGGCATCCTTCACGATGGCGAGTGCAGCTTCCGTCTCCACACCCTCAACACATACCCGTATTCCTACTTTTCGGCAATACCTCACAATAAATTCTATCAGTGTCTTATCCTTCGGTCTGTCCACGATGGTACTCGTCATAGTGTGGTCGATTTTTACAATATCTGCCGGAATATCCTTCAGTACTGTGAGTGATGCATAGCCCGTCCCGAAATCGTCCAGCGCAATTGTGATTCCCGCATTCTTAAATGTCTGAAGAATCCTTGCCAGCAGGGATGTCTGCTCTACCCTGCAGCTCTCTGTCAATTCCAGTACCAGTGCATTATACGGCAGACCATATTTATCTAATTCCTGTGTAACATAATCAATCAGCGTTTCATCCTGAAATTGAACATATGAGACGTTAATATGAATGGCCTTCAGGCTTCCGTTTTTCTCATCCCCATACCATTGTGACAAATACCGTAGGCTCTGGTCAATAACCCACTTTCCCACCTGAACAATCTGTTTGGTCTCCTCCAGAATAGGGATAAAATCCATTGGAGTGACATTCTCGAATTTGTCATTTTCCCATCGCAGCAGCGCCTCCGCAGAAATACACTGTCCGCTGTCCGCATCGATAAGCGGCTGGAATACAATGCGAAAGCCTTCAAAATCTTTGCTTACACTTCTGCCTATTTCCTCCTTCAGATGCGACAGATAATTCCTTTCATTGTATAACTTTTCACTATAGAAGACAAGCTTGCGCGTTTTCTTCAGCTTTGCCTGCTCCAACGCATAAAAGAGATTGTTTTGTATCTGATCCAAATATATACCATCCTTCGGGTAAATGGTTGCCGCCGATTGAAAATTCAAATAAATAATCCGGTTATTTACAAGCAGTCCATCCATGGCAGAGCCAATCTTATCATGAAGCTCTGTCAGGGAAGTCTCATCCCCGCCTGACAAAACGATAGCGAACACGGCGCCATCCATTCTGTAAACCCTCGCCTGCTTATCCATAAGTGAAAGCAATTTCTGACCTATCACATACAGTGTCTTGTCTCCGAAGGAATACCCGTACTCGGCATTGACACGTTTAAAGTTCTCAACTCCGAGCAGCAATATTCCGCCCTGTTCCTCGTCATCCAGCATCCGCTGCACATAACGGCGAAACTCATATACTGTCCACAAGCCGGTGACAGGATCTATCTTACTGCGCTGTCCCATGTTGGTCACAAAGCCGCCGAACCATTCCATGTCTCCCGCTTCATCATAAGTTACATATCCGCGGCAATTCACCCACACATATTCCCCTGCTGCATTCATAATGCGGTATTCGCAATTATGATACGGTGTGATATGCTTCGCCATATTCTCGAAATCCAGATTATATTGTGCCAAATCATCAGGATGAATCTTTGACGCCCACTCTTCAGCCGCAGAATACAAAATCTCTCCCGATAAACCGAAATATTCCACTGCGGACCTTGACCATCTTGCCCTGTTTTTCTTCATATTGCTGTAAAATATAAACGTTCTGTTTGAGCTGTTTGATAATAACTCAAACAGCCTTGAATCAAATTCCTGACTGTTTTCCGAATCCATTGTATCCCCCCATTCAGTCACCATCCTATAAAGAAAATTATATCTCAAATAACATTTTTTCTCAACGCTATATTCAAAATTTCTTTATTTAAAAATGTCTGGGCAGGATATACCCCATATATTTCACACAGGCAGCTAAAATATAAATACAGTCAGTCTCAACCTGCTTACTCTCGCTCCTGTATGCTCTGTAAAGCGCATCAAAATTTATCCGCCCCAGCAGCTCACAGACAATACATCTGATTTGTTTTGTCTGTTCCTTGTCTTTCTTCTGCATTTCTCTGATAAAACGGGTAAATGCAGCATGCAGGAGTTCTTCATAATCCACATGTGTAAAGAATCCGTAACGGCACCGCAGCGTATGCGGATAGGTAAACCGATCCGCCACATAATGCATCAGCTTGCCGATTCTGTACCAGTCATACCATGATGTCTTTTTTGCTGCGACACCATGATACCGCCTGCGCATAATATTTGTATATTTGTTTACATAATATCTGGAGCCCTCTGCAGTATGTCCGGCAATCAGAAGCCGTCTTCTGTCATTCAGTGAAAGCGGCTCCCCCATATCCGCAAGCTCATCCCGTAATTTTCCATATCCCTGAAGATAGGTTGCTTTATTGATATCAGGAAGTACATTACCAAGCAGAAACCAGAATTTCTGCCATGTTTTCTCTATAGCATATACATCTGTAATGTATTTGCCAAGTGCATAATGGTCGTTGTACTTCATTGTGCATTCCTCCGGCTAAGAGATTGAAACCACAGTATAATCCTGCGCCTCAACCGCATTTTTCAGGGCTTCATCCTGCACCCCGGCATTCAGTGTCACGCTGGCTGTACCATCCTTATAGCTCACAACAGCCTCCTGCACCTCCGGCAGTTCCTCAAGGCACTTCTTTACTCTTGCCTCACAGTGTCCGCACATCATTCCCTCGATTACCATTGTCTTTTTCATGTTAAAATCTCCCTTCTTACCTTTCAGGTGTTTATCTCTTCCCGGCTCATTGAGCTTACACAGATTTAACCGCAATGCATTTGTCACAACGCAAAAGCTTGATAAGCTCATCGCCGCTGCGCCGAACATCGGATTCAGCTTCCAGCCAAGCAGCGGATACCATACGCCTGCCGCCAGCGGAATCCCGATGGCGTTGTAGAAAAATGCCCAGAACAGGTTCTGGTGTATATTGCGCAGTGCAGCGCGGCTCAACCTTATTGCCGCAGCCACATCCCGCAGACTGTTCTTCATCAGGACCACATCAGCCGCATCAATCGCAACATCCGTACCCGCACCGATTGCGATACCGATATCCGCCCGGGTGAGTGCCGGTGCATCATTGATTCCGTCTCCTACCATTGCCACCCTGTTATGCTCTCCTTTTAATCTCCGTACCACCTGTTCCTTACCCTCCGGCAGTACCTCGGCAATAACCTCATCCACACCAACCTGCATGCCGATTGCCCGCGCCGTACGCTCATTGTCCCCGGTCAGCATAACAACATGGAGTTCCATATTTTTTAATTCTGCAGCTGCCTCGGCGCTATCTGCTTTTATTATATCGGCAACTGCGATAATACCCATCATTTCTGCTAATCCGCCATCCTTAACCCGCGCAAAGCAAAGCGGTGTCCTGCCCATTTCAGAAAGTGCGTCTATCTTATGCCTCATTGTCTCATCTATCGCTGCATATTTTTCTATATATCTGAGATTTCCGCCATATATCATGGCACCGCCATACCGCCCATTTAAGCCATTGCCCGGCACTGCTGTAAATTCCTGTACCTCAGGCTCAGCCTGTTTCCCCGATATGGTTTCATTTTGGTCAGCATATCGGTCTGTAGTCTGATTTTTATTTTGATATACGGTCTCATAATAATCCATGACTGCACGCGCCAGCGGATGCTCGCTTTTTTTCTCCAGCGCATAGGCAGCCTTTAACAGGTTCTCTTCATCTATTCCGTTTTCCGGTATGATATCTGTCACGACAGGCTTTCCCTGGGTAATGGTTCCCGTCTTATCCAGAGCAATCACATTTACCTTGCCTGTCTCCTCCAATGATACCGCAGTCTTAAACAGGATTCCGTGCTTTGCGCCCATCCCGCTTCCGACCATAATTGCAACGGGCGTTGCAAGTCCGAGCGCACACGGACAGCTGATTACCAGAACGGAAATTCCTCTCGCCAGCGCAAATCCGATTTCCTGTCCCGCGAGCAGCCACACCGCAATCGTCACCGCCGCAATTATCATGACCGCAGTCACAAACACACCCGATACACGGTCTGCCACCTTGGCAATCGGCGCCTTGGTTGCCGCCGCGTCGCTCACCATCCGGATAATCTGCGCCAGTGTCGTATCCTCCCCGACACGGCTTGCACGGCATCTGATATAACCCGACTGATTTATCGTTGCTGCCGACACAGTATCTCCCGCATCCTTATCTACGGGAATACTCTCCCCCGTAAGTGCCGATTCGTCTATCGCGCTGTGTCCCTCCAGCACAACTCCGTCCACCGGAATACTTTCTCCCGGACGTACAATAAAGATATCGCCGATGTGAACCTGCTCTATCTCTATCTCTGTCTCCACACCGTTACGAAGCACGGTTGCTTTTTTCGGTGCAAGCTGCATCAGGCCTTTTAGGGCGTCCGTCGTTCTTCCCTTAGACAACGCCTCGAGCATTTTCCCAAGTGTAATCAAGGTAAGAATCATCGCTGCCGACTCAAAATAAAACTCATGCATGTATGCCATAACCGCATCATGCTCCATCCGAAGCACGGCATCTGTCATAGCGAACAGCGCGTATACACTATAAACAAAGGATGCTCCCGCTCCCAGCGCAACCAAAGTATCCATATTCGGCGCCCCGTGTATCAGGCTGGTAAATCCACTCACAAAGAAGCGTTGGTTTATCACCATAATAATTACAGTAAGCAAAAGCTGTATCAGTCCCATTGCCACATGATTCTCCGCAAGGCCATCCGGCAGAGGGAAGCTCCACATCATATGTCCCATGGAAATATACATAAGCGGAATCAGAAAAATAAGCGACGCAATAAAACGATGCTTTAGATGCTTTATCTCTGTGTCAGCAGTATCCTCAGGAGTGCGCTCCGGCTGTTGGTTATCCTTTCCGCGCTCGCTTGCACCATATCCGGCACGCTCAACGGCATCTATCACCGCCCGGCTTTCCGCGTTTCCCTCCACTACCATGGAATTCGTCAATAAGCTCACCGATACAGAATCCACACCCTCCACCTTCGCAACCGCTTTTTCCACCCTGGAGGAACAGGCAGCACAGCTCATACCTGTCACATTATAACGCTGCATTTTATCACCACCATTTCTATGTCTGTCACCTTGACCGCAATTCTTTTTATTTCATAAGCTTCTGAAGCGTTGCAACCAGCTCATCTATCACCTCGTCATGTCCGGCCCTGATATCGTCCGCCACACATGTTCTGATATGATTTGCCAGCAGCACCTTGCTGAAGCTGTTGAGTGCGGCATTGACAGCCGCCACCTGTGTCAGAATATCTACGCAATATGCACCCTTATCCAGCATATTTCTGATGCCCCGCACCTGTCCCTCTATCCGGTTTAACCTGTGAACGAGGTCCTTATACTCCTTATCCGTTCGTTCCTTTGTCTTATGTATCTCCTCCGCTTGGCAGGCACAGCATGCATTATGTTCCGTTTCATCCGCACATATATCTGTAGTTTCTTTCATATCTTTTTTACTATTCACATTTTCCATATTTTTATTCAAATAATCACCTCCATCTGCATGAATTATATACCCCCGTGGGGTATATGTCAAGTTGTAAAGTATAAAACGTCACAAAACAAAATTTGGAGCTGTTGCAATAAGATAATATGGCATGTATCTTATTGCAACAGCCCCCAAAATTTTGTAATGTAACAGTATCTATCTATTATCTGCTTCAGCGGCTCATTCATTGACAATAACCTGCTTTATCCCTGACACATGATTCAACGCCTTCAGAATCCCTTTGATTGCAGTATCCGAATCCTCAGGTTCTACATTGCCAAGGTCAAGATAAATAATTACCTTATCCTCCGCTTTCGACACATCAACATAGCCAAGATAAATATCCTGCTCGCTGTACGGTCTGAAAAATTCGCCTATCGCTTCATCCGCCTCCGCGAATTTCTCATCCGTAAGCTCGTCCTCAAAATAAACGCTGTAAAGAAAGCATTCTCCGTCAAACCCCACCATATGTGCCTCATAGTAAAGCCCAAGCTTATCAAACCCCATCATATCATCAAGCTCGTACCCCATAATTACCTCCTGTTATCGTTAAGATTCCTTTTTTCATAGGTCAATCCACCGAACATTCTAATCAAACAAAATATAGCACCGTATCATCCTTTTGTCAATCCATGCCTTATTTTGAAAAATACTCCTTAAACAGAGCGGCAAGCTCCTCCTTATTCAGCTTATGCCGCTTGGACGTAGCTCCCGGATTACGCTTCAGGATATGCATTGCACGCTTGCGGTAAGCCTGTGTGCGCTCCGCATAGCTTTTCTTTGCCTGCTCAAGCTCAGCTCTCGCTTTTGCAAGCTTCTCCTGCAATTCCTCCCTGCTCTCCGCAAGGCGCTCATGCAATTCCTCTCTGCTCTCCTCGATACGCTTCTGCCGGCGTTCCTTATCGTCCTCGGCGACAGCAATCAGCACATCAAGCCGTTTTTGCAGACGCAGAACCGTCTCATTCTGCATAATCTGCTCCTCAATAATTTTCTTCAAATCAAACGCCTGTCTCACAGATGCGGTTAAATCCAATATGAAGTAAAGTGCATAAACAATATCAACAATCATCAATACAGTATCATCGAATCCGAGGACCAGCTTTTCCACAGGTCCATGAATCACACGAACAAGAAGCAGAGACAATCCTCCCCACATCAGGGAACATCCCAGACATATATACCCGTTCAAATTAAGCGGCTCATAGGAATAGTCCCATAATTTTATCTGAAATATCTTCTCCATAATATATCCGGTCGCATATTCAAGCAGCGTTGCTCCCAGCATACCGAACAAAAAGGTAAGCGGGATACTGTCTCGCACAGGGAGCGCTGAGAACAGCATAATTACTGCGCCAAAACCATATATCGGGAGAAACGGACCATTTAAAAATCCTCTGTTCACCCATTTTCTGTGCTCAAGAGAAACATATATACTCTCAAAGGCCCATCCTATAAAGCAATAAACGGCAAAAAAAGCGAGCCACTCAAAAAAGTCATACTGATACATATCATATCCCCTTATCCTATGCGTTATGTCGGCAGGATTATATCTTTACATGGCTGCCTATCTCCATATTCTACTGCTTTTCGACATAATTCGCAAGTCATCCCCGGATCGATTGCAGCATTGCATCAAAGCGTCCGTATGTATCACTGCTTGACAAGCCTTTTGTTCGGAAGTACAATTAATTCCTAGCAATTTAATATGCTTTGTTAATTTTATTAAAAAGATTAAGATAATGCAAATACATTTCCAAACGACAAGTGAACGATGTAAAAGAAAACCTTGCATTACATCTTTCAGCATATTATATTGTGATTATACAAAAATTGTGCAAACGAATACCATCGCAGATTACAAATAACGGATAGGAGACATACATGTCAAAAACTGTCGCGGATATCATAAGTGAACTGGAACAACTGCAAAATGTAAGCAACGATGAGCTGTATCTGCTTTTGACATATGACTTACAGAATTACAGCCTGCAGTCACATGCCGAAGGAACCGGGCTGCCTGTCATCAACACGCAGTTGGCAGCTGCTGCAGACCGTGTCCGGCGCAGAGTTTACGGGACGGATGTATATATCCGTGGTCTGATTGAATTTACAAACTACTGTAAAAACAACTGCTACTACTGCGGTATCAGGCGTGATAACAGGCATGTCACACGATACCGGCTCTCCAAGGAGGCCATTCTCGCCTGCTGCAGCGAAGGCTACAGGCTCGGCTTCCGTACCTTTGTATTGCAGGGCGGCGAGGATCCCTTTTACACAGATGCCATGCTATGTGATATCGTATCTGCTATACGGAGCCATTATCCTGACTGCGCCATCACACTGTCTGTCGGTGAAAAACCGCGTTCGACCTATCAGGCATGGTATGATGCCGGAGCAAACCGTTATCTGCTCCGCCACGAAACGGCATCCGATGCGCATTACCGCAGACTTCATCCGCCATCGATGCACTTGAAAAACAGAAAGCGCTGCCTGTATGATTTAAAGGAAATCGGGTATCAGGTCGGTGCCGGATTCATGGTCGGTTCTCCGTATCAGTCCACGGAGAATTTGATTGCCGACCTTCGTTTTTTACAGGAGCTCATGCCGGACATGATAGGAATCGGGCCATATATCTGCCATGCCGAAACCCCATTTGCAGGACACGCAAACGGCAGTCTGGTGCTGACCTTGCGTCTGCTGTCAATTTTGCGGCTGATGTTTCCATTTGTGCTGTTGCCCGCCACCACAGCCCTCGGAACCATACATCCGCGGGGGCGCGAGCTCGGGCTTCAGGCGGGTGCAAATGTTGTGATGCCAAACCTCTCCCCGGTTGAGGTCCGCAAGCTGTATGAACTGTATGAAAACAAAATCTGTACCGGCGAGGAAGCGGCTCAGTGCCGCGGATGCCTCGAAAAACGCGTCAATCTTGCCGGTTATGATATAGTGACCGCCGTAGGCGATGTAAAAAAGGAGTAAATACGATTATGAAGATAAATGAGATGCAACAGGAGATACTGAAATTAAAAAAAGAAAAGGATATCTGTATTCTGGCACACAGCTATCAATCCAAGGAAATCATTGAGGTGGCCGATTTTTCGGGTGATTCCTATCAGCTCTCTGTCATGGCTGCCACAGCCCCGCAGAAGACTGTTATCATGTGCGGCGTTCGTTTTATGGCAGAGACAGTCAAGATTCTCTCCCCTGAGAAGACCGTGCTTCTCGCCAATCCGACTGCCGGCTGTCCTATGGCAGAGCAAATGGACGCAGAGCTTATCTCCGCCGTCAAAGAACAAAATCCTGACTATACGGTGGTTTCATACATTAACACAACCGCTTCGCTGAAAACAGTATGTGATGTATGCGTCACCTCTTCTTCCGCTGTCAAAATAGTAAGCAGCATACCAAACAAAAACATTTTATTTATTCCTGACTGCAATCTCGGTGATTATGTTGCAAAGCAAATCCCTGACAAAAACATCAAGCTTCTTCAGGGCGGCTGTCCGATTCACGCCAGAGTTACAGCCAAGGATGTGCAGAAAGCCAGAAAACTCCATCCTGAGGCAGAGCTGCTTGTACACCCCGAATGTATTCCCGCAGTGGTTTCCCAGGCGGACTACGTCGGTTCAACTGTCGGTATCATGAAGCACGCCATAAATTCCGATAAAAAGGAGTTTATTATCGGAACGGAAATCAGTATTGCCGACCATCTTGCCTACGAATGCCCGGGCAAGCTCTTCTACACGCTGTCGAAGGACCTCATCTGTTCCAACATGAAGTCCACCACATTGCCGGATGTGCTGCATGCCGTAATGGGAGCAAGCGGTGAGGAGATTACTCTGGACGCCGAAACCATTTCCAAGGCAAAGGTCTGTATTAATAAAATGATTGAACTGGGCGAATAATAATATTCGGAAAGGAACAGATTACATGAACCGCAAAGCGTTAATTGCCATGAGCGGTGGTGTGGATTCCAGCGTGGCTGCGTATCTGATGCACAGCCGGGGCTATGACTGCATCGGCGCCACAATGAAATTATATCACAATGACGACATCTGTATTCCCAGAGAGCACAGCTGCTGCACGCTGGATGATGTGGAGGACGCAAGGGCCGTCGCTGCATCTATGGATATACCCTACTACGTGTTTAACTTTTCCGAACGGTTTCAGGAGGAGGTCATAGACAAATTTGTACGCTGTTACGAGTGCGGCATGACACCGAATCCATGTATTGACTGCAATCGTTTTCTAAAGTTCGAATACCTGTATAACCGGGCAAAGGAACTGGGCTATGACTATGTTGTGACGGGACACTATGCACAAATTACACAGGACAGCGTAACCGGACGCTTTTTGCTGCGCAAAGCAGCGGACGCGTCAAAGGATCAGAGCTACGTTCTCTATTCCCTGACGCAGGAGCAGCTTGCGCACACAATGTTTCCTCTCGGCGGCATGACAAAGTCCGAGACACGCGCTATCGCAGAAAAGCAGGGCTTTATCAATGCAAAAAAGCATGACAGTCAGGATATCTGTTTTGTACAAAACGGAAGCTACGCTGAATTTATAGAAGCATATACCGGAAAAACCTATCCGGAAGGTAATTTTGTCGATATAAGCGGAAATATTCTGGGCCGTCATAAGGGCATCATCCGCTATACCGTCGGTCAAAGGAAAGGTCTTGGTCTTGCCTTAAAGGAGCCTATGTATGTCAGGGAGGTAAACCCAAAGGACAATACCGTCGTTCTCGCCAGAGACAGTGATTTATATTCCGATACGTTGATTGCACAGGATATCAACCTGATTTGCATGGAATCCATCCCTGAACCTGTGAGACTGAAAGCTAAGGTACGTTATCGGCACACGGAGCAGTGGGCGACAGTAACCCAGATCGATGATAACCGGATTTGTGTCGTATTTGACGAGCCGCAGCGCGCTATCACACGCGGGCAGGCGGTTGTCCTATATGACGAGGATATGGTTGTGGGCGGCGGAACAATTATATAAAAATAATGTATACGCATACTTAAAATATATTTCACCGGAGGAAAATGACTATGAATTATATTTCTTTAGCACAGGAAATTATTGACGGAAGGCGGCTGACACGATGCGATGAGCTAACGCATTTTATAGACGGAGATTTGGCAGCGCTGCGTCAGGGTGCCGACATGATTACCAGAGAATTCTGTGGCAGGCACGTAGATTTATGTACGATCATAAACGGGCGGAGCGGCCGCTGCGGCGAGGACTGCAAATTCTGTGCCCAGTCCTGTCATCACAATACCGGCATTGAAGAATATCCTTTTCTTGATGCGGACGCACTTGTAAATGACTGCAGGGTGAATGCTGCTGCCGGAGTGGACAGATATTCTATTGTGACAGCAGGACGTACCCTTGCAGGAAAGGATTTTGATATGGCGCTTGCCGCCTATGGACGTATGTCCGGAGAGATATCCATTTCGCTCTGTGCCTCCCACGGTCTTCTGACGCAGGAGCAATTTAAGCAGCTGTATGCGAGCGGTGTTCGCAGATACCACTCCAACATCGAGACATCAAAACGTTTCTTTCCTGAGATTTGTACAACACATACATACGAGGATAAAATTGAAAATATAAAGCGTGCCCATAATGCCGGTCTCGAGGTCTGCTCGGGCGGTATCATCGGCATGGGCGAAACCTGGGAGAACCGTATTGACATGGCAGTCTCCCTGTCGGAGCTTCCGGTGGTCTCCATACCAATCAATGCACTCATCCCTATCAAGGGCACGCCGCTCGAATCACTAAAGCAGCTTACCTCGGACGATGTGCTGCGCACGGTAGCCATCTTTCGATTTATCAATCCGACGATTGATATCCGCCTTGCCGCCGGACGTTCCATCATGGCAGGCAGCGGCAGAGACGCCTTCTTTTCCGGTGCCAACGCAACTATCACCGGCAATATGCTTACCACCTCCGGCAACACCATCAAGGACGACCTTGCAATGCTGGAAGAGCTTAAACTCAGTACCTCCGCGCGGCCATAATACATATCACAGCGGTATGTAATATCATGTACTCAGAAATACAGCATGAAAACACAGAGGAATGCCATGGAATTAAACGAAACACAAAAAATACGATATAAGCGAAATTATCTCTTAAAAGAGGTAGGTGAGGAGGGGCAAAAAAAGCTGTTATCCTCCAAAGTTTTAGTAATCGGTGCCGGAGCAATCGGCGGTATAGCCCTGATGTATCTCGCAGCAGCCGGAGTCGGCACAATCGGAGTATCTGATTTTGACACGGTAGAACTCACCAATCTGCAAAGACAGATTATCCACACAACAGAACATGTCGGCATGCGTAAGCTTGTCTCCGCACAAAGGAGGCTTCATGACATTAACCCTGATATCAGGGTTATTCCTATTGAAGAAAAAATGTGTGTCCATAACATTTCAGACACCATCGCAGCATACGATTTTATATTGGACTGCACCGATTGTTTTGCGTCCAAGTTTTTAATCAATGATGCCTGCGTTCTGTCATCCAAACCATACTGTCATGCAGGCATTGTAAGGTTTGGCGGGCAGGTCATGACCTATGTACCCAATCAGGGGCCATGTCTTCGCTGCCTGTTAGAGGAAGTTCCGGCTCCCGAGGATGCACCGCTTGCGGCCTCTGTCGGCGTGCTTGGTTCCGCTACCGGTATCATCGGCAGCATACAGGCGACGGAGGCAATCAAATATCTGCTCGAAATCGGAAATCTGCTGACAGGGCGCCTCCTGCAGATTGATACACTAAGCATGTCTTTTCATGAAATAACAGTCGGCAGCCGCAACCCTGCCTGCGGCATCTGCGGTGAGCATCCACGCATCCGTTCTCTCATCGATAACGCCTCTGAATATCAGATATAGCATACAAGCAGACTCCTGCTATACACTATGCGTCAGGCTGTGACGTAATTCTATAATATGTCCTTGCCGTCATCAAATACACAACAAAGTACACCAGCGTGAATACCAATATCGTAACGACTGTGCATATCACATACAGCGTGACATTTCTGAACATGAGCATAGCCAATAAATCCCTGATAATCTTAAAGGCAAAGCAGATATGCACAATGGCAAACAGAATCGGCATAAAAAACACCTGCAGAATCTGATTTCGTATAACACGCTTTGTCTCAGCCTTACTCATTCCGACCTTTTGCATGATTTCAAAACGTTCTCTGTCATCATAGCCTTCGGATATCTGCTTATAATAGATAATCATGACAGTCGTAATCAAAAACAATGTACCGATAAAGATTCCTACAAAGAACAGCCCTCCATATATACCGAATATTTCCACCCGTTCTATATAGATATTATCAACCTCCGAAAGATGACTGATTCCGGTATCATTTATAAAGCTCCTCAAATCCTCACCATAAGCAGCTTTGTCCTCCTTACTGCCCTTCAGGTTAAAGTTAATATGATATTCCGGCGCGATAACTCCTTCATCGGTAAAATCCCCCTGAATCCTGCTGCTCATGTCAAGCAGGTCCTGCAAGGACGGAACCACCATAAAAAGCTCCCCATATGTGTCGTCAAATGCCTCCTTAAACGGTTTCCTATCCAATCTGCCGGCTATATGCCATGTCTGTCCTCCAACCGTAATCTCGTCACCGGAAAGTATATCATCCGCAGAACAGTACAGCAGCACCGAGTCCGAATCAAGACTGATATCGGCTCCGGTCAGTGCATTATAGTCCTCCCGGCTGACAATCTGTAATGCAAGGTAATCTTCCGCATCAAGATTCCAAATATTATCAACAGTAAAGCAAGAGCCCTGCATAGCACCCGCGACACCATACTCATAATAGTGCTCCACATCACACATCTCTACATGATATTGCTTTGCACGTTCCTCCAGCCTCTGCTCCACCAGCGCATAATCATAATGATTCCTGTTCTCCGGGCCTTCATCCGCGTCATCCTCAATATGTTCCTCATACAGATAGCTCGTCATGATATCCCTCGGATAATGATTATCGATAATTTCCTCAATACCCGCGTATAACGATACCGTGGATGACAGCACCACCAGCACTCCCGTACACAGAATACAGATATTCGCAAGTCCCACTGCATTTCTCTTCATCCTGTACATCATGCCTGATACAGTTATAAAATGCTTTTTATTATAATAATATTTTTTGTTTTTCCGGAGCATTTTGAACAATGCAATACTCCCCGATAAAAAGAGCAGATAGGTTCCCGCAATGACACATAAAACAGCAATAAAAAATACGGAAAGAGCCTGCAATGGGTTTTTTGTGGTGAGTGCCAGATAATAACCACATACCAGTGCGGCCAGACCAATTAATGCCAATAGCCATTTTGCTTTGGGCTCGCGCTCTCCGACATGTCCTCCGCGCAGCAGCTCAATCGGCTTCAGGAACAGGACACGTATATTATTAGTGAGCATAATCGCCGCAAAAGCTGCCGCAAACAAAAGAAATGTTGTCAATATGGATTGCGGCATAATATGGAACACAAAACCGGTGTTAAGCTGCAGCAGCTTCAGCAGCACAAGGAACATCAACCGGGAAAATAAAATTCCAATCAGCAGGCCGATACCTATACATCCCGCTCCTACCAGTGCCATTTCCCAAGACACAACCCTTCCGATGTGTTTCTTCTCCATACCGAGCAGACTGTATAATCCAAACTCTCCGGTTCGCTGCTTCATCAGAAAACTGTTTGTATAAAATAGGACGCACACCGAAAATAATCCGGCTACAACCACACCGATAACCAGTACCTTCTGCATTGTTGTCGCACCGTAAAACAAGGTTTCATCACACTGCTTCCATATGCTGTGCAGCATATAAAACATCGCTGTCATCACAATACCCGAAAGCAGAAACGGCAGGAAGGTGTTTTTATTTTTTCTGATATTCTGCCATGCCAGTCTTATATATAATCCTTTACTCATTCAACTCACCACCCGCCAGTAATATTGTAAGAGAATTTGATATCTTGACATACATCTCATCATTACTCATATTTCCCCGATACAGCTGATGGAAAATGCGCCCGTCCTTAATGAAGAGCACACGGTCGGCATTCGATGCCGCACGCACGCTGTGTGTCACCATAAGAATCGTCTGCCCATCATCATGCAGACTGCGGAAGACGTTTAATAAGTCCCCTGTAGATTTGGAATCAAGCGCACCTGTCGGCTCATCCGCAAGCAAAATATCCGGCTGTGTAATGACGGCCCGCGCCACTGCCACACGCTGCTTCTGGCCGCCCGATACCTCATATGGATATTTCTTCAATATATCCGTAATCCCAAGCCTCGTTGCAAGCTCCGCAAGCTTCGGCTGCATTTCCTGATAACGCTTGCCTGCCAGAACAAGCGGCAGATAGATATTATCCTCCAGTGAAAAGGTATCCAGCAAATTAAAATCCTGAAATACAAAACCGAGATGCTCCCGGCGAAACTTCGCTAATTCTCCCTCCTTAATGGAAACCGTATCCTTCCCACGCAGCATAACCCGGCCTGCGGTTGGTCTGTCAACCGACGCGAGGATATTAAGCAAGGTTGTCTTACCGGAGCCCGACTCCCCCATAATTGCTACATATTCTCCCTCTTCCACAGAGAAATTCACGTCAGCGAGTGCCTCCACCTGATTTCCTCCAAACCGGGTTGTGTAAATTTTTTTCAACCCCTGTACCTGTAACAGCTCCATCTCTATTCCTCCAATTCTGTTTGCTTTTTTAATTACAAGATGAATGAATCATATAACTTCAATCAGCTGTGCTTATTATACAAAAACAGGAAATGCACTGCCTTAATTCCGGCTTACATTTCCTGTTTTAACCTTACAGTTTTGTAAGGAAAGATATGTGATACCTGCCTCACTGCATTTATACTTGGATGGTTTTGTACATTTATCTATCCTGACATCGGATTCATATCCGGGCAATTCAGCTTACTCCTTGCATGTCCTCATCAATAATCTGATTCTTTCCGTGTCTTTTCCCATAATACAAACGTTCATCCGCCAACGTAATCAGCTTTTCTATATCAGCCTGCTCCTCGCAAAAGGCAACGCCAAAAGTCATGGTAATATGGAGCACATTCTCATTATAGGGAATTGCAGTCCCTCTGATTTGCTCATTGACAGATTCCAGCACTGAAACTGCATAAGTTTTATCGCCATATATTAAAATTAAAAACTCTTCCCCGCCCCAGCGACAAGGAACCGCCGTGTCCGGAAGATTATTTTCTATCAAACCTGCAATATTTGAAAGCACAACATCCCCGCAGCCGTGCCCATACGTATCATTAACTGACTTAAAATTGTCTATATCTCCTATAATGACGCAATATGGTTTCCCGGATTTTGCATACTGCTGACAAAATGTCTGGATATGGTGACGATTGCTTAACTTCGTAAGCATGTCATAGTTTGCCAGAAAATCCAACTGTCGATTTTTATCACACAAAAGCTCGTTACTCACATCCGCAGTATACTTGTTATATGCAATATCCGATAAGATATTGGCCGTGATATATAAGAAATTTGCAGCATTGTCAATGGTCTGCTTATCAATTATATAAACCGTGTTCAACGCTTTCAGATAAGCTTCCGGGTCCACATGAATTTCTTTTGCAATTCTGCGATACTTTTCCTGAATCGGCTTTTCCGGCAGCACCTGACCACCGATAAAGCAGCCTATCATCTCACCGTTTACCATAATCGGGGCCGCATAATCCATCAGTCCCGCATGGCATTCATAGACACAGGAACGTCCGTTTCGATATGCAAGCTCTGCCCCGCTCTTATCACAGTACTCACAGCGCTGTTTGCCGATGTCTGATTGTCGTGTATATTTCATGCAAAAATCCGTGAAGTGAGAGCCTTTTGTAACAGGAACGCCATATTTATCTGTTGTCAGCGCCGCCATACCTGTCATGTTTGAGAATGCATCCTGAATATTTTGCAGTGTTTCCACCGGAATAAAATCCGTGAGCGACAGTTCCTTTTTCGGCGGCACATATTCATTTTTATTCAGATTTTGCGTAATCATACCTTCCTGATTTTTATCATCAGGCTCTGTCACATATTCGTCATGAATCTCTTTCATATAAAGATAAACGACCTGATTATCATGACGGTATTCCGGTGCTGCAACGAGCTCCAGAGAAACCCGACATACTATATCGTTTATCTTCCGCCGATAGCGGCAGCAAATATATGTATTCCCTCTCCGGAATGCATCCCGCAGATTCTCAATATCAGTAAAATGCAAATATTTGTCCACATCATCAGGATATATGAGTCCTGCCCTTGCAACACCCTGCAACCAATCAGATATTTTACCGGAATAACCGCTTTCAGCGGTAGTCTCATCATCAATCACCTTAATATCATCATGTCTGTCCGATGTCAAATTGACCTTTAACATCTTACAATAAATATGTGAAAGCGTCATAAATGCTTCCTTTTCGCACATATCATCCTGCATCATATACCTCCGAATCCGATTTTTTCGAGACTTTTATCCTTGTGTTTATGATATTATTCAACTTTTAAGTATAGCATTTTTTAATCTATATCGCAATGATAAATGAGTTTTGAGTTTCAGATTGGATTTTGATTCGTATTGCAGCCTTATCCTTAAATATAGCCTGATTTGATTTCTGTACGTCAAACCAGAGCTTTGCATCCATTTTCTATCTCTTTAAAATTATCTGATATCTTGACCACATCATAACCAGCTTGGTCATGATGATCATCACTATTCAACAATTCCAAATACTTATCACACGCCTTGCAAAGCACCATAATTCCAGATGCGCTAATATTGTATTCTGGCAAAGGACCACCATACTTTTCGCATGCTTCCTTGATTTTCTCAAATCCTCGTCCCCACGCTTCAATCATACCACTCATAAAAAATACCTTTGCAAGTTTAGGATTGTAGGGTTTTGAAGCGTGTTTCATAAACAGTTTATCCGTTGAATCCAGACCTTCCGGCATTTCTCCATCATTCCATATGTAAATTTTATCTTCATACACGCTAATCTGTATCGGATTGCAGCTACTGTAATCCTTGTGAACAACGGCATTAAGTAAAATTTCCCGAAATGCATCCTGATGAAACATGAACTGCTCTATTCTCTGAATTCCCTTAATTGAAAAAGGGCCGGTTTCTGCTACCAGCCCCATAAGCTACTAATATCTATGGTGATTCCCCGATTAACCGAATTCCAAATTCAACAACAGGGGATATCTTGATATCAATAGCCATATCATACTTAAACGCCATGACTATTACACTCATTACACATGTACTAAGTACACAGACGCTAAGCACAGTCAAATATTTTTTTAACTTCTTTTTCCTAAGTTTTTTCATCAGCGTATCCTCCTTTGATTCTATCAAAAATAAAAAAGTAATAGCATATGTAAATGTACTGCTCCCATTTGGGTTAGGTGAGACTTAACATACATTATTTTGCTTAGGAATTGAAGCTTTGTTTATTTGACTTACAAATATATTACACCTTCCGTCTATTTTTTTCAACTATTTTCTACAATAATAATCCTCCGAATTCTCCTCCCCTTCTATTATCCCTGAATATCAAGCTCCACTCCGGTCCCCTGTCCGACCTTCGACGTAATATGAATCTCATGGTTCAGCATCCTTACAATCCGCTGTGTCAGGTAAAGGCCGAGTCCCGTGGCTTTTTTATCCTTTCTGCCATTATATCCCGTATAACCACGCTCAAAAATACGCGGCAGATCATCCGCTGCGATTCCGATTCCGGTATCCTCTATCATCAATCTGACATATTTACAATTTGTCTGTTTGTCGGCAGCTCCAAAACACTGCTCTGCCCAGACATCCTGCTGCGGTTCCCGCTGTAACGGTGTCTGCTCCTCATAGATATGGATGCTGCCGCCCTGTTCTGTATACTTCAATGCATTTGAAACGAGCTGCTTGAGCACAAACACCAACCATTTTTCATCTGTCACGACCGACAGTTCATCAGGAATATCGACACGCACCGATATATTTTTGGAAATAAACATTCTCGCAAAATATCTTACAGTCTGATTCACCATGCTCTTAACCGAATACCGTTTCAAAACAAGATCTCCCACTGCATCCTCCAAACGGAGAAATTGAAGCATCATATCTGCATACTGTTCAATCTCAAAAATACGTGACAGCATCTCTGTCCGTTCCGGCTCCCGACAATCTCCTGCCGTAAGCTGCAACGCCGTAAGCGGTGTCTTAATCTGGTGTGTCCACATCGCAACATATTCTTCCGTTTCCTTGCGAACAAGCCTGATATCATTCACTTCATCATTTTTACGTGCAAGCATTACACGAAGAAGCTCCTGATAATCCTCCTCCAGCAGGCTTTCCGGTTCCGGCAGATTATCGGCCGTAATTTCTATATGTTTTTTTGCTTCCATGCGTTGTCTGTATCTTTTCACAAAACAAATATAATCATACACGGAATATACAAGCAGCAAAACCACGCAAAGCAGCGTCGGATACCAGACCGCTTTCACAGTCACATGCTCGAGCATAAACAGACAGGAAAAAATCAATATACAAGTCACGCCCACAACAACTATTTTTCGCCGCGCTGCTATATAAGCCTTAAACAATCCTGTTTTCTTCATTTACTCTACAATATACCCCTGCCCTTTTTTCGTTTTTACAAAATCCTCAAGCCCGATATCCTTGAGCTTTTTTCTGATTCTGGTGACGTTCACCGTAAGCGTATTATCATCGATAAAATTATCGCTGTCCCAAAGCTGCATCATAATCGTATCACGACTTACAATACTGCCTGCATTTTCCATCAGGAGCGCAAGTATCTGAAATTCATTTTTTGAAAGCTCTGCTCTCTTGCCCTCATATATCATACTCGCATCCATCAGATTGAGAATAGCACCTGCATGCTCCACCACATTTACCTGTCCTGCATAAGAGTAGCTCCGCCGCAAAATAGCCCCCACCTTGGCGGTCAGCACCGCCATATCAAACGGCTTGGAAATAAAATCGTCTCCACCCATATCCATCGCCATCACGATATTCATATTGTCACTTGCAGAGGAAATAAAAACAATCGGCACCTTAAACAGCTCGCGAATCTCCCTGCACCAGTAAAATCCGTTGTAATAAGGCAGCATGACATCCAGCAGTATCAAATCCGGCGCAAACCGTGATACCTCCCCCAGAATATCGGCAAAATCCTCCGCAAGCCTGACGTTATATGCCCACTGTGACAAATGCTCCCGCATCTTATCCGCAATCGTTTGGTTATCCTCTACAATCAAAATATTATATTGCTGCATCCCATCATCCTCCAGATAGGATGATTATATCTCATTTTCCCCGTCTTCACCACCCTAAATTGCCTTGGTGTTTTTACATTTCGGTGCTTCCATTGGCATAGACGGTTTGTATCAGCTGTCCGCGTTCGTTATGCGGTCATTCCGTCTGATGCATCATATTCATGCCAGACAATACTTCTTCGTTATCCTTACCTCTATATATCCGCTGTTATCTCTATATCCCACGCCATACTTTCCTTCTATATCATCATTTGCAATCAGATACAGTGTTCCCGAGCCGCCCTGTATCGTTCCTTTCATCCCGATATAAAATGCCTTGCCGTCGCCCACTTTTCCTACCAGACAGCCCTCATTACAGCCCGGAAGCGCATACCCCGGCTTCGCGGTTATATGTATTCCATCCGCATAGGACGATGGTTCGTGCGGATTTATGTTCCATCTTCCCTGTACATATTCTACAATTGTGATTTCATCCTCCCGCACCGCAATACCGGTATCATTCCATATTGTGCGCGCATCCACGCGGAGCGTCACAGGGTACAGAATACTGATTGCCTGTCTGATATCCTCCTCAGGGAACGCATCCTGAAGAATTGACGTCATCTCCTCCGAAGAGGTATCCGGGTACACCGCTTCGTTGAGAATAATCCCGCCAACCGTGACCGCCTTATGTTCAACCTCGATATCCTTCAACGCAAATACAATTTCCCTTGCATGAAAACCATATATTTCCTTTAACAGTATCGCCAGCTCAATCGGGTCATAATCTGCATATAAATTGGCAATACGCTTGCACCACGCCTGTCCGTCAAGCGACCCGGCTTTTTCCTCCAGCATGATTTCTGCCAGACTATCCTTCAAATTATCCATTTACTTTTCCTCCTGTTCATATTGTTATTCCGCTTAAATCCCTATTATCAATTTACAAATTGTCAGCTATGGCGTTAAGCGTCTCCGCATCAAGCTCCGGTCTCAGCTGCACCAACGCCTGTACTATCTGCTTCCTATCATATCCTGCCTGACACAGATGTCCCATCAACTCCCTTACCGGCATATTGGGATAGGCATGTTCTATATGCTTGATACATACGGCTACCGCATCCCCCGCTTCATAGTGCGTTTTTGCTATGCTCTCCGGCGTGTCCGGAGCCCCGTATATCCGCAGGACTTCCCCAAGCACCTCCATATTCTCTATGCCGACATCATGGTGCTTCAGCATAGTAAAGCAGTCACGGATGCAGTATTCCTGATTGTACGCCCATGATACCAGCATATATGAGGTTATCTCCGACAATAGATTTGCCTCCGTCCAGTCACCGGAAAGCTCCGGCTTCCGATGAATCGCCCGAACTGCAATATACACCTCTCCGCAGACCGGAATATCCAGCAGGGATATATCAGGAGCGGGCGCCGACAAATCATATTCGACGATATAATCCCGCCTGTCCGGGTTCATCCAAATGATATCTATTTTATAGCCTACGGCATATTTCACTTCCTCAATTTTAAGTATAAGCGAGGAACCGTTTATCTCTCCCTTGAAACCGGGAACCGGCAGCTTATCGTCCTCGTTCTGTTCCCCGCCGCCTCCGCCGTTAAGTAATATAATTGAAAGGATTCCCAGAAAACCATAGCCGAGGTTTTCAAAAATATCTCCGCCGCCAAATGCCATTCCGCCGCCTAATGCGAATTCATCGGCTATCGGTCCAACGTCGCCCCCGGCCGCATCCTTCAGCAATTGTTCAACATTTTTCTCACTCAACAGCTTTCTGCAAAGAAACGCTGCGCCATAATCAGCAAGCCGGTCCTCAAGCAGATACATCAGCAGCCTTTCAAGCTCCTTAAAATTTGCGTCATCAAACAGCATATTTATAACCGACAGAACAACCTCCTCCAAGGCTTCCGCCAGCATACCCGGCAAATCGGAGAAGGAGGTGCCGCTGTTTACAGCTAAACTGACGCCCGGCGAAAATTCCCTTGAAACAAGTACCTCCTCATCCCTTCCGACAAGCTGAATCATGCCTGTGACTGTAAGCGTAACCGACCAGTCTTTTTCATCCGCTTCACTGCTCATGCTTCCGCTTATTCCCGGCTTCAGATTGAATTTCAGATGAATCTTATCGTCCTTTCCTCCAAGCCTGACTGTTTCACAGGCTCCTTTCTTCGTTTCCATAAACCGATTAAACAGCTCCGCAAAATTCAGGCTGTCATGGCTGAACGGAAACGCCCCCGCATCCTCAATACGGAATCCGTCCGCACCGGAATAAACAAGGGTAAAGGTTTTACAGAAGAACTGCTGCAGCCTTTCCGGCAATGTAAGCTCCGCCCGTACCTCCCATTTATCTCCGTCTGTGCAATACTGTACTGTGCTTTCCGTGAAGGTTTCGTTCAGCACGACAATTTCGCCGCTGATTTCAAACATTTTTTTCTTATTTGCGTCGTCCTTTCCAAACACAAACGAAACCCCCGGACCCGGTAAGCGTATGCCGTTTTTCGTAACACCTTCTATTCGGATAATACCCAGATTGATTGCTTTGGATGAATAAAGTGCCGCTCTGACGCTGTCATCCCCAATGTATAATATTCCCTCCAGCGATACGGTATATATCAGCGTAAGCTCGGTAAACAGCCGGACACCGAACCCCTTTTCATAATGCCGTTCTCCGATATCGCTCCCCTGTTCTGCCTCGCAGTAATACAGCTCACTGCCTTGCAGAAACCTAATATCAAACATTCCGTCGTCCAAATAATATCCCGGAAATATATGATTCCATAAAAGAGCAAGAGAAAAATCAGATTTCATTTCGACTTCAGCCAGTGTAATTGTACTTTGCTCAAAATATATCAATCCGCCGGTTTTTATCCCCGCGAGCGTCACATCCCCCGACAAAAAATACGCGCCGGTTTTTTCGTGCGGGGCTTCCGTCTTCCGCGTGCAACTCACATGCAGCACGATATTCTCAAACACAAGCGTGTCAACCATTCCCGTAAAGGGTGCAAGCTCGTTCTGCTTTCCGACACTGGAAAGGGATGCGTTATAGCCGTCGTCATATACCGTTAAGTCTCCGGCAAAGGTAAACTCATTCTCCCCGAGGCTGAACAACACCTGCCCCGCCAATGCCAGCGTCTTCGTGTCGGGCGCGCTGATAACATATTTCAGCCTGACATTCTCAAACGCAAAGATATTTAACAACTTTATGTCAGGAAGTCGGGCAAAAAAACCTTTGCACAGAAAATTCTGTTCATTTTTATACAGGCACACGAGTATAACCTGCGCCTGTCCGCCCGAATAGCCAAGCTCCGCTAATCCATGTAAAACACGGATGTCACGCAAATCGGCAGTCAGCCACATACAGATATAATTGCAGGGCAGCCTCCCGCCCTGCTCCATTGCACCTCTTACCGTTTCATCCGCCAGAAGGGACGCCACGGCATCACCCGCCTCCGTGTCTATCTTCTTCACCAGCTGTTTGATCGCCTGCGTGTTCTCCGGTTTATTGACATAAAAAATGCCCGCATCCTTAACCTCGAATCCGGACATCTTATCGGTGCCGGCGTCACCAAGCATATCCTGCATCAGATTATCCAGCGCAAAGCTGTCCCTCTCATCCAAATGCAGATAAAAGGACTGCACCTCCGTGTTTCCCTGAAATCCTACACAAATAGGCCACTCATGCTTCCCTTTTATTAACTTTCCTGCTTTCAGTGCTGCCGACACCTGTATTATCAAATTATCACCGCCAAACGCCCACACAAATACCGTTTCCTGCATCAAGGCTTCTGCTTATCTGAATCCGTTGCAGAATCATCCGTGCCGCTGTTATCTGTACCATTCTCTTCAAATATACCCTTATCGCTGTTATATGTACCCTCCATCACGGCTACCTGCAAATTCTCCACATAATCTCCGATATCGGCGGTCTCCAAAAGGCTCTGCGGCGGCTTCACCAGCACGCAGACATGGTCTTTATCGGAAAATGCCACCTGCAGGACATTATCCATTTTAGGATTATCCTTCAGATTGCCCGCATACTGTGCCACAGCAAATTTGAACGGAGTCTGCGTCGTCAAATCGGCAGTCGGTATATTCAAACTCATATCATACTTCTCTTTGTCGCTCACCTTGATTCCAACCTGTATACTAATTTCCATATGTTTTCCTCCTTCGTCAATTTCCGCGGATTCTGCAAACCGCACCTACACCTCTGACAGCTTGAATTTCTGATTTTTGTTGCCGTGATAATAATAAAGAATTAACGGTACCCCGTTCTCCGATTTCCCGCCTTTTACATCCAGACATTTAACCGGTGTGCCGGGCATTGCGCTGGAAATAATATAGGAACCTTTTGCATTCATCAGCTTTGCTACATCTTTTCTCATATGAAATCTCCTTTCCTCCTTCGTTTACGGGTTACCATGTATCTAATATATTGGACATTATAGCATATACAAGGGGGTTCCGCAAGTCAATTATTCTCAACTTCCTAAGTTTTTCAACACTCACCCCTCAAGTGTCTGATTCCCCTGCATGAATTCAATGTAAGGCCAAATGCCTTCAGAATCTCTTTTTGTCTGGCTGTAACTGCATAATCGAAACGGTATTCATTATCAGCACATTTCAGCATCTCGATCTTTTCCGGTTCCTTTAATGCCGCAGGTACAGTCATGAAATTCTTCTTATGTTCCTGCCGATCCATTTCATCCTTCAGGCAGGTGTATATTTTACTTCGGATAATGGAAGCAACAAATTCTATGAATATCTTCGTATCTATCGATTCATTTGAATAAACACGCTCGCTTCGGGCTCCAAGATACGATTTGTCGCCCCGGAAGAGTTTTTCCGAACCATCCCTGCTCTTGTACAATGTCAGTGCTTCTTCCGCCGTCATTTTTTCTGTAGTCACGATGACAAAATAACCGCACAGCTGTATCTCACGGTCAATGGTTTCCTTCCGTGATGATCGTATATGCCGCAAGATCCAGAAACAGTCCGGCATCCGTTCTTTTCTTCTGGGAGAATCTCCTGCGGGAAGATCTTCAGGAATTTACCGTTCTAAATATACGTCGTTCCCTTGATTGTTTTCTTCGTAATCTTTCCTTTTGAATCCGGTATTTTTATCGTACAGTCCAGATACATATGGCACTCCATCTGTTTAATAATTGAGGGTTAATTGTTCCTACATTATTAGACCATATTTTAACAAAAAATGCAAGCGAAAAAGTCAAATTTCCTTGATTTTTCAAGCTTTTCAGGCGTTCACAAATGAGTGCCAAACGGTTGAGTGGTAATTATTTAGGAAGTTGAGAAAATAAGAGGATGCTTTGTTCGCTGTACCTTCATTCATCTATTCAGTACAAGATACTATGACTGTTCATCACTATTGACTCTGTTTTATGAGGTAAATATTTAAAGAAAAGCCTTTAAAATCAATGATTTAGGGCTTGACATTATAGGAAGGTAATATACCACTCTTTATTCAATCTACAATAGAAAGATAAAAATTCATTTTTCCTGTATATTCTGGTTTAAATTTTTTCATTTTTAATTCAATTACTACATAACAATGAAGAATTGTATTATAAAATAAAGGGTCAGGAAAAAACTCTTCCTCTTCCACTTTAAGCAATTTCTGATGCCCCATATAAGCAAATCCCGACCCTATCTCCAACAAAAAATTTGTAATATGATTTACCAACTCATTTTCTACATCTCGTTCAATCATTCCTTCTCGTACTTCAACAAAGTCAAAAATATATGGGTCTTCCATAATGCAAGAATAGGTTTTATGAATGTTATTGACATTTTTCATTCAAATTGTTATCTTGAAAAAGAACATAACTCTTTATCACCTCTAAAATAATATAAACTAATTATATCTATTCTTATGTAGAGGAAAAAACATGAAAAAACTAAAACACTTTTTATTAACCAGTAAGGATATCAGCAAATCAAGTTTTATATGGAATATGTCCGGCAGTATGCTAAATGCATTTCAGTCAGTTATCATGCTTATGATACTGACACGTACCGGGAGCTTGCTTGAAGCGGGAATATACACGATTGCATACGCAAATGCAAATCTGTTTTTGATGATCGGGAAGTATGGCATGCGCAATTTTCAGGTTTCTGATGTCAGGGAACAATTTTCATTTGCAGAATACAGGCGTTCCAGATACCTTACTACATTTATAATGCTGATTGTATCCATCGGTTATACAATATATGCTTCCAAAGTAAACGCCTACACAATAAACAAGAGCCTGTGCATTGTGTGGATGTGCCTTTTCAAGCTCGTCGATTCTATAGAGGACACATATCACGGACTGTACCAGCAAAAGGGCCGGCTTGATATTGCCGGAAAATGCATGACAATGCGAATGCTTATCACCATAATTATCTTCGGAATCTCCGTTATTATATTAAAGGCTCTGCTGCCTGCACTTATTGTATCGACAATCGCAACAGCTATAATTTTTATAATATTTACAACGCTTACCTACAAAGAATTTAAGTGCGTGCAGGAGACTGCCGACAAAAGAAAATTGCAAACGCTCCTGAAGGTATGTTTGCCATTATTTTTAGGCAGTTTCCTTTCCTTCTACATCGGGAATGCGCCGAAATACGCTATTGACAGCATATTAAATGACGAACTGCAGGCCTGTTACGGTTTTATTGCAATGCCGGTATTTGTAATCGGTTTGCTCAATAACTTTATTTTTAATCCGATGATTTCTAAGATGTCATTCATGTGGTACGATAAAAATGTAAAAGCATTTAAAAAAATGTTATTAAAGCAAATACTGATTATACTGGCAATTACAGTCATATGTGAAATCGGTGCATGCCTTATCGGCATTCCCGTCTTATCGATTATGTATAATACAGATCTTACACCATACAAAACCGAATTACTTATATTGCTCCTTGGCGGCGGATTCCTTGCTCTGTCCGGACTTTTTGTTACTATAATCACTATTATGCGATTACAAAAAACTTTGCTGTTCGGATATGGCATCGTCTCAATACTTGCCTTTATAGCATCACCTGTCATAGTAGAACAATACAGCATGACCGGAGCCGCATTGCTATATTTGCTCCTGATGATAATCCTGTGCGTGATATTTGTTATACACTTGCTCTATGGTATAAAAAAGGGAACGGTTAAACAATAAAATTGACAAATTTTAATCACTTTCTTCCCTATTGATATTATACATTCCTCTGATTGCCAGAATAAGCATCGGAATAAAGCAATGCAGGACATAACGTGATTTCATCTCATAGAATATTAAAATCAAAAAGGTTCCAAACATAAGATATATAAACACTCTGTATTTATCAAGCTCTTTGCCCTTTATTCTAAGCAATCCAAAAATCATGAACAATAATAGTGCCAGATATTGAGCCCGGCAAAATGAATTTATTAATTTTCTGGCTATCTGGTTATCATTCAGCAAATGATTTGTCACCGGCGTTACATACATAAATTTATCCAGTGAAGCATTTACATCGCCTCCAAATGCATATCTTTGCGCCTGATATGTTCCCTGCGACCACGTCCAGAATATCTTACGTCCAAAAAGCCTTATATTCTGCTTAGCATTACGGCTTATCAGCAGCTGATAAAAATCATCAAAGCTTTTTTTACCGCCTGAAATCTCATTGTGCATAAAGCCGAATTCTTCTTCATTAATTCCCATCCAAAACAAATTCCAGATAGACTCATCCTCCGCCCCCTGTATTCTGAAAAAAGAATTAACTGTCAAATCAACTGCCTTAGGAATCACACAGGTTATGGCTGCAAGCATAAACAGAATAAGCAGTTTTTTTGCGCCATGCTCAAACAATTCTTTCCCGTTGTGAAAAACATAATCAACCATAATCGCTATAGCAAGAATAAAAACCAATATTCTTAAACTGCTGCCCAATCCCAAGAAAACTCCACACAATATCATATTTTTCCATTCTTTCCCACGGGTATAAAAGAACACCGCAAGCGTACACATAAGCAATGTCGGCAAATCAAAATATACATGATTACAATACAAGAGCAACGGCAAATAAGAGGCTGTTAATAAAAAGGCAAATTTAGAATACTTTAATCCGAGATTTTTTATTATCAGGCCCATAAACTGCGCTATCATCAAATAAAAAACAACATTTATAATTCTGAGGCTGATTACAGATTTAGGCAGTAAAAGCGCAAAAAAGCCATAGAACATAGAAACCTTCAGGTTCTTTGTAATAATCTGTAAATATTCGGATGCAAGGATTCCGTGAATGTCACCCTTTGCGAATAACAATGCTCCCTCCGTTACATACTGCATATCCGAAAAAGGAGCAATCGGGACCATGCAAACATAAAGAATACCGAGTATTCCGAAAAAGGCCCACAGCATCCAATATTTTATTTTTGTTTCTATGATTGAGGCTTTTTTAAATAAATAGAAATATACCAAGGCAAGTAAAACCATAAGAATAATGTCAATGCCCAAATTCTCCGAGAAATAAGGAAAATCCCGCATATTGTAGCAAGCTTTAATAATTAAGGCTGCCGCAAAAATGCAGATGCAAAAGCACAGCCAGAACCTGCTCACAATTTTGTCGATTATTAATACAAACTTTTTCAAAATTACACCTTCTATTCTACATCCGTATTTTCCCTATTTTGATTCTTGTAGGACTAATCTTATTCTTCTTCCTCTTCAATCCATTCCTTATAATAATTGTCTTCCTCGTAAGTAAATCGTTTCTGCCTTGCCTCAAACAGATAACCCTTGCCTAACTCCAACAATCAGATAGATCGCTATTTGCAACGGCAGCCTCAAACGGTTTTATACTGTAAAGGCGTGTCCGCGGTTTTCAAATGTCCCTCTCAACGCTTCTGTAAGAGTTGCTCCGTCAAAGTTAAACTTGTTTGCAAGATAATAGATATCGTAGTAGTCTTTCATTCTGCTGGAAAATTCCATAAGGCTGAGGATAGCGTCAAGTTTTTCAGCAATCGCTGTTTCGAGAGAATAGGTATTTACCGTTGGCGCAATAAAATCCTCAAGCTGAGTAGGAATTTTTCGTTTTTCCTGTTTCGGGACAATGACATCGCCTATACCAAAATCAATACTGAACGGCGTTTTCGTGTTCTTGATCCGTGCTACAAGGGAAGCGCCAATACCGGCGTATTTCTTTGTTACGGCAATAGGGGCAATATTTCTAATTTCAAAGGTAATAAAATCATTGCCGGTAGAAGTGCCGATAATTTCCTCCAATACAGGTTTCAACTGCTCAGGGGTGTTGGGT
The DNA here is from genome assembly GCA_964405715.1 of uncultured Bacteroides sp. Taxonomy (GTDB): domain Bacteria; phylum Bacillota; class Clostridia; order Lachnospirales; family Lachnospiraceae; genus Coprococcus_C. Next base: position 5,614 of record CAYOOW010000014.1, on the reverse strand, counting down.
ACTTTCTAAAAAAGAAAATCTACATCCACCGTTACACGGCTATCAAAGTCGATGATGGAGTAAATGAACAAACCACCCTTTAATACAAGATTTTCCGCATACTTGGATTTTTCCAGCCTGCGAAGGAACTCTTCCTGACAGAAAAGCTGTAAGCATAACTGATAGCTTCTGCCGCTCTCAGCAGCTTTGTTTTTTAATCGTGCAAGCACGGATGCAGCAATATCAGCCATTGAGCAATACCTCCATCAAATTCATAACCTTTGCATATAGCTTCATCTCTTTTGCATATTTAGAAAGGTTGGCAAGATTTTTATTTTCATCTGCGGCGTAAGCGTTGACTGCTTTATTAAAAGTTTCACTGTCAAGTTTTGTGCGGTACTTAAAGCAATCACATATTGTACGCTCACGATCATACACAGCAAGCTCCACACCGTTAAAGTTATCTATTGATTTTCCGATTTGCAAAAAGTCCTTTTGAATATAGTAAGCCTTAATCGGGAATTCATCTATTTTCTTTATGACACGGGATGCAGTTCTTGGTACAGCAATAGACCATTCACGAGGAGCAAAATCACTATACCCATAATGAAACAAGGCAGACTCAACGCAAACAATTCCTTGTGGAAGAAGCTCCCGTATTAATTGCTCCTCTGTTATTTGATTACTGTTAGGAAGCTGATAAAAACCTCGGCGGATTCTTTCAATAAAGCCTTCTTTACAGAGCGCTGCTACTTCATAATTCTTCATGCCCGCCGCTGTAAAATCGGCGGTTTTTGCTATGCCGCCATTATTTATAATTACCTTTTGCGCAATTTCTTTTTTGTTCAAGTGAGCACCAACTTTCTGCACGCAAACTAAAAACATTGTACGCACTTATTATATCATAGAGCAAGAGCAAATGCAATATCTCTCAACTTCCTAAGTTTTTTATGTAAAATATAACTTTTAATACATTTTGGGATATAAAATCCATAATATGTTCTAATGTCTTCATTATGAATATTTTCCTTTAAATTATAAATTTGATAAATAATCAGAGTATTCAATTATGGCTTCTTTTATAGAAACAATTGGCTCGTATCCTATATCTTCATTGATATGTTTTAAAGATACATCCCATATATAATCGTCCATAATGTCCTCCTGATTATTAAAGACAACTTTGGAATTCGATTTTAACGTTTTTATACAAAGCTCAGCTAATTCTTTATTTGAGATAGCATTATAACTACTTAAATTGTATACTCCGTGGGCATTTTCGATGTTGAGAGCGAGATAAAGAGCCTGTGCTATATCTTTAACATGAATATAGGTTTGCACTCTGGTTCCTTTACCGGACAATATTAAATCTTCTCCATTCATTGCTTTCCTAACAAAAGTTGGAAATATTGTATTAGGATTTACACCAAGTCCTACCGGCGCAGATATTCTAAAACTTGCAGTTCTGATTCCATACATATAATCAGCGTAATTTGCAAGTAGCTCTTCCGCTATTTTAGTAGCATGATATACAGTAGGCGGCATTAATGGATGTTGTTCCGTTATTGGATGCTCTTTGGGTTTTCCTATTACTGGCAGACTTGACAATTGAAGAAAAACATCGATGTTATTGCTTTCAGCAAACTCAAGCAATCTTTGTGTACCTACACAGTTATGCGCTACAACTTCTACATTGTACGGTTCTTTTCGCATATCTGCTGCAAGATGTATAATCGCATCTATATGATTTACTTTTGTTTCTGACATTATATTTTTAATTTGCTCAGAATCCATATCGCAACATATATATTCATCAACAATTGGAATTGATTGTTTTTGTCGGCCTAAACCTAATATGTATATATTTCTAGACTTTAAATAATTACACACATGTCGTCCTATAAATCCATTTGAACCAGTAATTAAAACATTCATTCTTTACCTCCGAAAACAATTAAATATTTTTAATTTAAAAACAACGTTAATAATTTTTTGATACATGAAATTGTACAAACATCCTCCACAAATAGAGATAATCCAAAACAGTATTGCATTTAGAGGGAAGGTCATGATTGAAAATATTGGCTTAAACGATACTTGAATCAGATAAATTGCCAGACTACTGTCGCCTATAAATTCCATATAATGACCTATTTGACTGTTTAAATTAAAATACTTTTCTTTGAGCGACAGCATAAATAGGAGTAAACATATTCCGAAAATCAGTATTCCCATATGTATTAGAAATTGGAAATGATAGTACATACCATATATAAGAATATTAATATATTCTATAGCCCATATTGATAGCCCAACAATTATTCCTATTGCAAAATATGATATTTTTTTTGATGTTGACGCTTTGTTTGTTTCAAGATACATATCCCAGTACAATCTGATTATGCCACCAGAAATAAATGGTCCAAAATAAAATAATACTTTAAATGGCGCAAAACCTTCCAACTCAACACAAAACTTGCTTAAATCTAAAAAAATAATATAAATTGATACATATGACATGATATATAACAATGCAATAATGATTATTTTTAATTTAGATGTATTCTTAAAAATAATGTAAAATACAATATAATAGCACATTATTGCAAAGACAAACCAATATAAATCAATATATTTTTTTAATATCATATGTAGTGGCATTTTTACAATATTTGTAAAGCCATCAACAAATAGTATTCTGAGCAGAAGTGCAACTATAGTAATCGGAAGTATTTTTTTATATCTTTTTGCAGTCCATTGTATAAAATTTGTTTTTATATTCGCCAAACAGTAACCAGATATTATAAAAAAAATTACATTTCCTTGCTCCCCGCCAATCGCCAAAAGGGAAACAGGATATAAGTCCCCACAATGACTATTCACAATAAGCAAACATGCTAAAAACCTTAAGATTGAAATTCTGTTATCTTTATTTGGATATATAACATTATCATGCATAATATATTCCTTTATAAATAATAATAAATAATTTATTTTACTGTTTCATTATGTTATAACATGCTTGACAAGCATATTCCCATTGATTTCTCTGTTTTAAAATAAAATGTATTACATCGCGAAAGGCACCTTGTCCTCCTGCGTATGGTGAAATATAATCTGCAATATTTTTTATTTCCTCCGCTGCATCACATGGACAAGCTTTAAAACACGCCAGTTGCATGCCTGAATAATCATTTAAATCATCACCAATATATGCCAATTCTGATTTTTTTATATTATTTTTTGTTAAATAATCCTTTATATACTTAACTTTATCCACAATGCCTTGTGCTAGTAAATCAACTTGCATTTCCTGCATACGAAGTTCAGTAGCATGACAATGTCTTCCAGTTATAACAATTGTTGAAATACCACAAGTTTTTGATGTAAAAAAACCTGCTGCATCCTTAGTATTAAATTTTTTTAATTCATTGCCGTTCTCGTCGTAATAAATACTGCCATCGGTCAATGTGCCATCAACATCAATGACAATGTATTTTATCGAATTAAATAAATTATTTGAATCAGGGAATAAATCTATCTTTTTTTGGGTGTAATATGACGTATACACTTTATTTCCTCCTGAGGTTATCAAAAAGATAACCTATTGCCTCACTTATTTCATCAACCTTAACATCATGAACAACGGTTAATGACATATCCGGGTTCATTAATACAGCAGTAAGGTCGGTGCTAATCTGTTTTTTATCCTTCTTTATAGCTGCGATTATTTTATCCATGTCAGGTTCAATATTGTTTAAATCAATATTAATAATTTTCCAAAGTATATTTTCAATTCTGATTACAATATTCTCATCTAATAATTTGCGGTTTAGAGAAATCCTATTTGCAACAATAGTACCCATGGCCACCGCTGTACCATGTGGTATTGCATAATTGCTCATTGTCTCAAAAGCATGTCCAAAGGTGTGAGCATAATTCAGGTGAATACGTATGCCTTTGTCAAACTCATCCTGTTCTATATAATCCTTTTTAAAGAGTAATGAATTATATACAAACTCTTCTAATTTTTTATCATCCCTTTGAAGAAGTCCATCTATATTTTGCTCCATTTTGTTAATTCCAGTTTCACCAAACATAACATTGAACTTCACAACCTCTCCGAGCCCGCTTTGAAAGTCCCTCTCAGATAAAGTTTTGAAAAAAGGTGTGCATATAAATATTAAATCCGGGGGATAAAAAGTCCCTAGCAGATTTTTAAATTTTTTATAATTCAATGATGTTTTTCCACCAATACAACTATCACATGCTGCAAGCAATGTTGTAGGAAAGAATGTCCAATGAATCCCTCTATATAAAATATTTGCAACAAATCCTGTCACATCCTGTACAATACCGCCGCCGAGAGAAATAAGTCTTGAATTTCTTTTGGCAGGAATATTTGTCATTATTTCACATATTTTCAATGCTGATTCAATAGTTTTATTTTCTTCTGTTGCATCAAAGATATAAATTTGCTCAGAAGGGAAATTACTTAATATTTCATTGTGATATATATCATACACATTTTTATCAATTACAACATATGAATTTGAGTCGATAAATAAGTTTTTGATTGTAGAAAAATCATTATACACACTGACTTCATAATTTTTTGAACTGGCCTTAATTATCATTTCGTTGTAAATCCTCCATCTACTGTTATTTTTTGTCCTGTTAAATAGGTGTTTTTTTCACTACAAAGAAAATATACAACCTCTGCCATCTCTTCTGGTTGTGCCATTCTACCAAGAGGTATATCTTTGCATAACTCATTTATCTGTTCACGGGTATTATTTTTATATGTCAACTCAGTAAGTGTAAAGCCTGGGCAAACGGTATTTACAAGTATATTATATGGAGCAAGTTCTACTGCAAGAGTATTGGTTACACCATGAATTCCGTTTTTTGTAGCACTATACACACACCGTCCTTGCTTAGATACGGTTGCCCATATTGATCCTATATTAACGATTCGACCATATTTTTGTTCTTTCATATTTCCTGTAAATCCTCTCAAAAGCCGTATGGGGGATGCAAGGTTGACATTAATCATACTGACAAGCTCGTCATCAGTGATGTCAGTTATATCATGAATTTCGTTAATTCCGGCATTGTTGACTACAACGTCAAAATATATATTTTCATACTTTTTAATATATTTCTCTACTGATTCCGGATTATTCAGATCCATTTCTACTCTTGAGGGACTAAATACCTGATAACCTTCCTGATTAAATTTGTCACAAATTGCTTTTCCGATGCCTCGTGAGCCTCCTGTTATTAATGCTTTTCTCATGTAATTTCAATCTCCCCTATTATAACGTTCGTCAATTAACTCAACTTTTTAATTGGTAATGTATCTACAATGACTTCCTCAGATACATCGATATCATCAAGGTTGTATTTCCAATGAAAAACCACCGGATCAGCGTTAATCTCATCAAAATAAAGATAAATACGATCCGCCAGCTCTGCTTTTGATTTGACACGTATTCCTCGAAGCATCTGTTTTGTCATTTTGCTGAAAAAACCTTCAACCATATTTAACCAGGAGCCATGCTTCGGTGTGAATATAAACTAGTATAACTGTCAGTAATTAACTGGACTTTTGGGAAGTCAATGTTTCGACCTG
>CAYOOW010000013.1:0-69116 GCA_964405715.1 uncultured Bacteroides sp. | reverse complement strand
ACCCCTGTCTGTCAGCCCTTCATTTTCAATGGTTTCCAACATCGAAATTTATTCGTTTTTACTCCGATTGGTTTTTCTTTTCGGCATAAATGTGATATTCGTGTGAAAAAAATCTATTTGTTTGCTATCAAAAGTCAATTATGGTACTATGTCAATAGAGCTATAACATATAGATTGCATTGGAGGAATAGATATGAAAGGTCAATTATCTGAGGCTGTAAAGAATTTTTTTATATGTGCTGCACTTATGCTTGTATGCGGGATTTGTTTTTTGACTGTATTAGGGAAAACAACAATGGGGATAGTATGTATAGGCGTGGCGGTTGTGCTTGTGATTATGGCATTTGTTATGATGTCTAAGGAGAAAGAGAAGAACCGGGACGCAGGAAGGAACGCCGACAAAAAAGAGCAGGAGTAGGAATGTGATGGTAAACGAAAAGGCAAGGAAGCGGTTTCAACAGGAATTTACGGAGCTGGGAAAACAGTCTGAGACGCTTGCACGACGATATTCCGGGATGTCCACATTTCGCATTATCAGCTTTTGCGCTGCTGTTGTGTTAATGCTTATCGGTATATCGGACCATATTATGATAGCGGGAGTAATCGGAATTATTTTCCTGCTGATTTTCGTATGTCTTGTAAAAAAGCATTCTGATATTGCGCGGGAAATGATGCTGGTGAAAAGTAAAAGTGAGGTCGTGGACCGCTACCTGAAACGCTTTCATGACGGATGGCATGCGTTTGACTCGGATGGCAGTGAATATCTGGAGCAGCAGGACACGGTTGCTATGGATGTGGATTTGCTGGGACATAACTCTCTGTTTCAGATGATTAACGTATGTCATACAGACTGCGGAGAGAAAATGCTTGCGGAAACTATGAAGCTTGCTTCCTTTGACAAGACTGTGACCGAGAGAAACAGGAGAGCTGTTGCCGAATTGATGCATGACGAAGACTTTGCAGTTCGTTACGAGGCGGCAGGAATGAGACTTGCCGGGCGTAGAAAAAAATTTAATCAGGAAGCCTTTGAACAGGCATGCTGTTCGGATAAGGAAAACGGACTTCCGGTGTGGGCAAGGGCGGCAGGAATCGTGTTGCCTCTGACGGAGCTTTTACTGTTAGGACTATGGATTGGCGGTCTTGTGTACTATGGTTATCCGCTGATAGGTTTTTTGATTATCCTCTCATTTTCATGGCTGACGAAGCCCGTCACGGATTCTGTGATACGGCCGTTATTTGGAATCGGCTATGTGGTGGAGGATTATATAGACATGATGACTGAAGTATCGGAAATGGAATTTCAGTCCGAGGCGCTGCAGGAATTGCAGCAGACCATATCCGGCGAACACGGTGCGTTGTCGGCTTTTCGTGCGCTGAAAGGAATCAGTCAGGCATATAATATATCCTTTAATCCTTTAATTCATCAGCTGCTGAGCGGTATCCTTCTGTGGGATTACCAGCTGGCGGGGGTTGTGTATAAATGGAAGAAAAAATATGGAGACAGCGCGGCAGGAAGCTTTGAAAATTTAGGCAGGCTTGAGATGCTGCTCAGTCTGGCAGTGCCGGGCTTTGTAAGGGAAACGGGCTGGGGGAAAATTGACGATACGGCGGCAGACGGCTGCTATCTGTCCTGTGAAAATATCTATCACCCTCTGATTGTGCCGGACAAGGTACAGGAAAACAGCGTGAAGCTGGAAAACGGAATCACGGTTATTACGGGTTCAAATATGTCGGGAAAGACTACGTTTTTGCGGACGATTGCAATAAATCTTGCCCTTGCGTATATGGGTGCACCTATATGTGGCAGGGCTTTGTCGGCAAATTATATGAAGATATTCACATCCATGCGCATCACGGATGACGTGGCGCATGGAATATCTACATTCTACGCGGAGATTCTCAGAATAAAAACGATGGCGGAATACAGAAAAACCGGACAGCCGATGCTGTGTCTGATAGATGAAATATTTAAGGGAACGAATTCGGCGGACCGCATTGTAGGGGCAAAGGAGGTTCTGACAGGACTTTCGGGCAAGCAATGTATTACGCTGGTGTCTACACATGATTTTGAATTATGCAGTATTACGGACGGGGATAACAATCCTGCGGTAAACTATCATTTCGAGGAATATTATGATGGAGATGAGCTCAGATTTGATTACAAAATCAAGGCCGGGAGATGTACGACAACGAATGCGCGGGCGATTTTGCGTATGGCGGGTTTTGATGTATCAGATTGAATTTTAAAAATGAATTTGTATATTTTTTACAAAAAAAGCTCAAAAAATTAGTGGAAAAGTTTTGTGAATTATATATAATGCCAATTGTTAGAAAGTGCTAAAAATAAAGTTGACATTGCGATGGAAAATGGTATACAATTAGTACAGTGAATTGAGTTTATAAGGGGGGTTAGTGACTTATGGCTTTACCGGCAAATATTACGGCAGGCTCGGATAATAATGTGCTGTCGATTGCGGCATCAAATAATAAGGGACTGCTTATCAGATTTTTGAATGAACAGGTTGAAGACGGATTTTATACATTAGTCATTGATTATTTGAAGGATAATAATTTTGATTTGTCCTCGATGATGGTTGATGAGGATGTGAAAGCACAGTGCTCAAAGCTTTATGAATTGGGTGAGTTTGTTGATGACAATATTAAGGCAACGGGAAGATACGAGATAGAAGAGTGGATTGAGCCGTTGTTCAGGTTTGTGTACGGCGATATTGATGCATCAGATATTGATGCGCCAATCAGCACATCCGGTATTTATCGTTACAGTGTGTGGCTGCTTTATCTGTACCAGCGTGAGAGATTTGGCGACGCGATGCGCTTGATTGGAGAGAGAATTGCACCATTGCTCATCAATTTGAGCTATCAGATTCTTGAAGATGATGACAGACCGAAGAATTTTGACAAGGCAATTATGGGCTATCTGGATCTGATTAACGTTATTATGGAGATGGGGATTCCTGCAGCAGAGGCAAATTCAGACGCATATATGAATAACCTTGAGGTGCTGTTTGATTATGTTGTTGAGGATCCGCATGTTGGAAATGATTACAAGATTCAGTTTAGTATCGGTCTGTTTAATGCCTATATCAATAACAGAGATTTTAATAAGGCATTTGAGTTTTATGGTTTGAATGCAGAGTACATACCGATTGACAATATGTCTGTGTATGAAAGCTTTAAGGAATTGATTCGCAATACATTTTCTGCACAGAATACCAGTGTGCTCAGCAGAAGTGTAATCAATGCCATCTCAAAACAGGAGATTTACAATAAGCGGATTGACACGCTGATTTCAGAGGTTTCGGGTTTTGTTAAGAAGGTATACCAATATATCGAGAATGAACCGAATATGAAGAAAAATATTCAGATACTTGGTGCGGGCAGTGCCCTGAAGGATAAGACGAATATCTTCGAGGGCTTGTATGAGTACAATCTCGTGTTCTATGACTGCGGTATCAAGGAGCTGGTAAATCAGGATATGTCCAGCCGTTCATGGGAGGAAAAGTACGAGATTCTGGATTTGCTCTACACGACCTTAAATGTTATTTTTGATGGCTACAATGTTTATGAGATATCGAATAAGATTGAGCATCAGTATGTTGAACTTAATTGGATAGGAAATTATGTCAATGCAAATCCTACACTGCTTAAACTGTTTTTCAGTGTAAAGGAGAAGATTAAGGCGTTTAAGGTAAGAAAGAATTCAATCCTTGAAAAATCCAAGACAAATTATGAGATTAAGCAGATGATCGACGACCGTCAGAAAGCGCTTGTGTTTATGACCGCAGAGGATATGATTATAAACGGCTTGAATAGCGGACGTGTGAATATCATCAATAATAACTATGATCCGAAGAAAGCGGAACGTTATCTGATTAAGACCTATACGGAGATTGCGGTTCCGGCTAAGTATAAGAAAGCGGAAACCCAGACCGGCGGTAAATTGTTTGGCAAATCGTCGGCTCCGGCAATGGATGCTGATTTGAAGAAGCTGCTCAGCGATACAAAGATTGAGGAGATGCTGCTGAAGTCGGAATGGCTCTGGTATCAGTATGAGGATAGTGGTCATGAGAAGCAGACGCCTGAGGAAAGCACATACAGTGTGGTATGTCTGATTAAAGTGGTTGAAAAGCTGCTGGATAAGAAGGGCGCAGGACAGGCAAAGGCAGAGTCAACGCCAAACAAGAAGGTTATTATTACTAAGACAGGTAAAGTAATTGAGTTATCAGATGAGGGCTCTCAGAGCCCGTCATCCAATGCATCTCTGTCACCGACTATTATTGAGAATATCAATAATATTGTCGTGGCATTGAAGGATAAGTCTGAGGAGAATGTTGCATATGTTCAGGCATACGTCAACGACTGGCTTGACACAATTGTAGATGCGAAGATGGATAAGAATAATATGCTTGCACTTTACGAGGCAGAAGAGCTAAGAGGTAAGACTTTGCAGGTAATTAAGAAGCTGAGGGCTGATTTGCTGTAATTCATAACGCACAAAAAAACCTTTATCATAATTGGAGGTATCGAAAGATACCTCCTTTCTTTTTAAAGTGAGATTGCTTTTTTTGGAGGAGCATTATGGTAGAAAGATTGTTTGATATGGAGTCAGAATTAAAGAAGATACCGAATCATCCCGGCGTATATATTATGCATGGTTCCAATGATGATATTTTGTATGTTGGAAAGGCAATTAATCTTCATAACAGAGTAAGACAATATTTTCAGTCGGGACATGGACACAATAATTCTCCCAAAATTGCACGTATGGTTGAACAGATTGCATATTTTGAATATATACTCACGGCGTCGGAGATGGAAGCACTGGTGCTGGAATGTAATCTGATAAAAGAATACAAACCGAAGTATAATACGCTTATGACGGATGATAAGGGATATCCGTATATTCGCATTACGGTTGAGGAGACATTTCCGAGATTGATGTATAGCCATACCATGAAACGCGACAAGTCAAAATATTTCGGACCATATACAAATGCCGGAGCGGTACATGATACGATAGAATTATTGAACAAGCTGTATAAACTCAGAACCTGTAATAAAAGGCTGCCGCAGGATATTGGAAAAGACAGACCGTGCCTGTATTATCAGATTGGGCAGTGTGCGGCGCCCTGTAACGGTATGATATCCGCTGAGGAGTATAGGAAAAGTATTGATTGTGCGATCAGCTTCCTCAATGGAAATTACAAGGATATAGTCAGTGAGCTGCGGAAACGTATGAAACGATATGCCGAGGAGATGGAATTTGAAAAAGCTGCCGAGATGCGTGATCTGATAGAAAGTATCAGGCATATAACGGATAAACAGCAGATGAGCAAAGCTTCGGCGGAGGACAGGGATATTATTGCATATGCTGCAAATGAGGCGGATATTGTTGTGACTGTTTTTTTTGTGAGAGACGGGAAATTGCTGGGACGTGAGCATCATCATATGAACGGTAATATGCAGGATGCTCCGGGGGAAATTCTGTCCGCATTTTTGAAACAGTTTTACTCCGGAACACCGTATCTGCCGAAGGAAATTTTGGTACAGACAGAGGTTCAGGATACGGAATTACTGGAAAAATATCTGTCGGAACGCCGTGGTAATCAGGTTCACATTACCATGCCGCAGAGGGGGGATAAGCACAAGCTCCTGCAGCTTGCGCAGGAAAATGCGGCTCTTGTTTTGAAACAGGATATGGAGCGCATCAAACGGCAGGAGAAGAGAACGGTGGGAGCAGCAAAGGAAATTGCTGAGATATTGGGAATTCCATCCGCTGACAGGATGGAGGCGTTTGATATATCCAACATATCCGGTTGCCTCTCTGTCGCATCTATGGTAGTATTTGAACAGGGAAGACCGAAAAAAAACGCATACCGCAAATTCCGGCTGACAACCGTGACGGGACCGGATGATTATGCCTCCATGAAAGAGGTATTAAGCAGGAGATTTACGGATGAGAAGCTTAACATTATGCCGGATGTAATCATGATGGATGGCGGAAAAGGGCAGGTCAATGTGGCTCTTATGGTACTTGACAGTCTGGGACTTGATATTCCGGTATGCGGCATGGTGAAGGATGACAATCACAGAACAAGAGGCTTGTATTACAATAATGAGGAAGTAAAATTCCCCAAAGGGAGCGAGGCTATGCTCATGGTCACTGCATTACAGGATGAGGCGCATCGGTTTGCGATAGAGTATCACAAGCAGCTGCGGCGGCAAAATCAGGTTCGCTCCATACTTGATGAGATACCGGGAGTCGGTCCGGCAAGGCGCAAGGCGCTTCTGAAACATTTTCGCGATGTCGAAAGCATACGGGCAGCCACGCTGGAGCAGCTGGAGCAGGTGCCGGAAATTCCGAAGAGCACGGCAAAATATATTTACGATTTTTTTCATGGTTAAATATTATGATATATGTAAAATTGCGAGAGGAAATCATATGATTTTTAATAAATTTTATCCGGCAGAGTATTATAATTCCACTTATTCGATTGATTTTGAAAAGTATTATAATAAGGGTTACAGAGCGGTGATTTTTGATATAGATAATACACTGGTTGAACATGATGCGCCGGCTGATGCGCGTGCGACGACACTGATAAAAGGTCTGATGTCCATGGGCTTTCAGGTGTGTTTTCTGTCCAACAATGATGAGGTCCGTGTTGCCGGCTTTAATGAAGCGCTCGGGGGGAAGTATATTTTTAAGGCGGGAAAGCCTTCTGCTAAGGGTTATATAAAAGCGATGGACTTGATGCAGACCAATCGGAGGAATACGCTGTTTGTGGGTGACCAGATTTTTACGGACATATGGGGGGCAAATAATGCAGGAATCCGAAGCGTGCTTGTGCAGCCTGTTGCAAAGCATGAGGAGATTCAAATTGTGTTAAAACGAATTCCGGAAAAGCTGGTTCTGCACTTCTATTTGAAGAAGCACAAGTTGAAATATAAAAAATAAACGCCTTGTGATATACAGAAAATCGAGGCAGTTGCATTCAGTAAGATACATGCCATCTTCTTACTGAGTGTGACTGCCTCGTGATTTTTTGTATTATCTCGAACATTTGAAGAGAAGCTCTTCCCAGCGGCGGTCAACCTCCTGCTGATACCGGACAAGTAAAGCTTCATTTTCCGGCTTGAAGAGATGCTTGAATCTTCCCTGCGGCCTCAGGAAATCTTCGATTGGAAGCTTCTTCTTCGGTTCGTAGCTCAATATCCATTTTCCCTCGACAACCTCAAACAAAGGCCAGTAGCATGTCTCTACAGCAAGCTTGCATATCTTCATAATATCGGGAGTGTCATATCTCCAGCCGCGCGGGCATGGCGCCATGACGTTCAAAAATGCTGCCCCCGGTGTGTAAATGGCCTTTTCCGCCTTCTCATAAAGATCCTTCATGGTTCCAATCAGCGTGGATTGCGCCACATACGGAATATCGTGATTGGCGATAATGGCCGCCAGATCCTTACGGTTCTGCATCTTTCCGTTTGACTGGGAGCCGACAGGCGTTGTGGTGGTGTCTGCATACATAGGCGTTGCAGATGAACGCTGAATACCTGTATTCATATAGGCGCCGTTGTCGTAGCACACATAGACCAAATCATGGTTACGCTCCATAGCGCCGGACAAAGACTGAAGACCGATATCGTAGGTTCCTCCATCACCGCCGAATGTAATGAATTTATAATTATCCTTGATTTTACCCTTTTTCTTGAGCGCATAGTAAGCCGTCTCTACGCCTGAGAGTGTAGAGCCTGCATTTTCAAATGCGTTATGTATATAGCTGTCCTCCCATGCGGTGTATGGGTACATAAAGCTTGAAACCTCAAGGCATCCGGTCGCATTGCCGATAACGGCTTTATCCTCCGGCTTTAAGGCGCGGAGTACGGTTCTGACTGCAATTGTACCGCCGCAGCCTGCGCACATTCTATGTCCCGGAGCAAGGCGTTCCGGTTTGCTCATAACCTCTTTAAAATTAAATGCCATCCTGTATCCCTCCGTTACTTTCTAAGACCAATATATTTAAACTGTTCAGGCTTTGCCTTGCCAGCTGTGATATCAATCAGGTCCTGATAGATGCCCAATGCATTCTCCACGGTATAGTCGCGTCCGCCGATACCATAGAAGTAGTTCACTGTTTGCGCGGTTATTTTGGCGTCATACAGTGCGGATTTTACTTCTGAGCCGACCGGCCCGCCATAAGCGGAAAAGCTTTCGGCACGATCCATGATTGCAATTGCCTTTGCGTTTTTCAGCGCAGCGGCAAGCTCTTCACCGGGGAATGGGCGGAATACACGAATTTTAATAAGACCGGCTTTGATACCCTGTTCACGGAGCTGATCTACGGCATCCTTGGTGGTGCCGGCTGCTGAACCCATAATAACAATCGCATGATCGGCGTCCTCCATCCTGTATTCCTCGAATAATCCGTATTTCCTGCCTGATATCTTCTCAAATTCTGCAGCGACCTCGAGGATTACTTTTTTTGCATTTTTCATGGCGAGGCGCTGATTCATCTTGGTTTCCATATAAAACGGTGAATTGGCGTAAGGCCCGAGCGCCATCGGCATATCTGCATCAAGCAGATAGTGCTCAGGGTTATAGTCGCCGACAAATGCCTTAACCTTATCGGTTTCAATTAATTCGATATTTTCAACCGCATGGCTGGTGATGAAACCGTCCTGACATGCCATAAACGGAAGTCTGACATCCGGATGCTCGGCAATTCGGAAGGACTGTATATAATTGTCATAGGCCTCCTGATTATTTTCCGCATAAATCTGAATCCAACCGGAATCCCTTGCGCCCATACTGTCTGAGTGGTCGCAGTTGATATTGATAGGTCCGGTCAGCGCTCTGTTTACAACTGCCATGACAACGGGAAGTCTGTCGGAGGCCGCTACATAAAGAACCTCCCACATAAATGCGAGACCGCAGGAGGATGTGGCTGTAATTGCCCTTGCGCCTGCTGCGCAGGCACCCATGGTTGCGCTCATGGAGCTGTGCTCTGACTCTACCGGAATAAATTCCGTATCTATATCGCCGTTTGCGATAAAGGTTGATACCATCTGTGGAATTTCGGTGGAAGGAGTGATGGGAAATGCAGCCATGACGTCAGGATTAATCTGTTTGATTGCATGAGCAATCGCTTCGTTGCCCGACATTCTCTCTCGAATAGACATTTTATAATCCCTCCTTCATTGTAATTGCACCAAAGCTGCATGCTTTTTCGCAGATACCGCAGCCCTTGCAATGCTCGTAGTCAAAGTCCTCTCTTTTTCCGTCCTTTACCGGAATTGAGCTGTCCGGACATACAGGAGTGCAGAGAAGACACTGTGTACATTTATTCCAGTCAATGACAGGCGTTTGTGTGCGCCATTCTCCGGTGTTAAATTTGCGGGAGCCGCCGCCGCCGTAAATCTGGTCGCCCGGAGTTATATCATAATAAGGACTGTGCTCGTTTATTTTAGTGATATCGGTTGCCTGTTTCATAGACTATTTCACCTCCTGAAATGCCATTCTTAGGGCGTTCATGTTTCCTTCGATAACCTCAGGCTTTTTTGCAAATTTATGTTTGTAGGAAGCCTCCATCTGTGACAGGAATACCTCCTGGTCCATGATGTCTGCGACCTTTACGATAGATGCGAGCATCGGTGAGTTCGGAAAATACTTTCCGAGTGCTGCCATGGAAACCTTGCGTGCGTCTATTGTATAGACGGAGCCCGCATAACCCTTTAACAGTGGGATGATTTCGTTCTTATCTTTGGCAGTGTTTATAATAATAGCGCCCTCCGGATTTAATCCGTGTGTTACATCGACAGCGTGCAGAAGTGTTTCGTCTACAACTACGACATAATCCGGGTTATAGATATTTGAGTGTACTCTGATTGGAGCACTGCCGATTCTGTTGTATGCGGTGATTGGCGCACCCATACGTTCCGGGCCATACTCCGGGAAACCCTGAACATGCATACCGGTGTTGAATGCAACATCAGCCAGCAAAAGTGCCGCTGTCTTGGCACCCTGGCCGCCGCGCCCGTGCCATCTGATTTCGATGTTCTTTTTCATAAATGACTCCTATTCCTGACAGCCGGCACAATCAGGGACGGCTGCAAACACTACAAAATAATATAGAGAAAATGCTGCCTGGTAAAATCAGCAAAACTCAAATCATTATAACATTATGAGTAGAAAAGTAAAGAGTTTCTTGTCATTTCTTAGCAAATTATATTATTCCTTGAACAATTAAGATGAAATTGTTATAATCATAAAAGTTTATGGTGTTTTATATATATAAGGAGATTAGCATGAGTAAAAAATGTTGCGGAATGATATATGCGGATGAGGATACCATCTGCAAAATATGCGGAAAGCCGCTCATGGAAGAAGTAAATCCTGAGCAGGAGGAGACAGAAAGAAATACGGAGTCTGATGCTGATACGGCTTTGACTGAAACAGAAGCAGAGGAAAAGGTGGAGGAGGTGTCTGCCGCAGCGTGGTATTCGGCGGAGGAAAATGAAACAGAGGGTTCCGTGGGACAGCCGGAAAAGGCACCGGGAGGTATGAAGACAGCGGGAATTCTTACCGTTATTGCGGCCGCGCTTGGCATGACGGCTGTTGTGCTTGGCATTATATTTTTTGTGCTGTTTCCCGAATACGGCAAACGGGGCAATGCGGATATACAGATGAATTTTCCGGAGATAGCGACGGAAACGGACGCGATTGCACAGAGACCGGTTTTAACGCCGACTGATGTTGAAATCAATGAGTCCTTTGATGCAGGTGCCACGGCGACGGAGACGGATGCCCAAGCGTCAGAGACTGATGTGGAAGAAGCAGAATAGGGGGTGGCACTGTTGAAAAAGACATGGAAAAATATTATTATTGTATCGCTGGTTTTTATTGTGCTGGAAGCCTTGACTGCCGTATTCTTTTTAAATCAATATTATATGACGCAAAAGGTTTTTGATGATATCGAAAACGGACAGTGGCAGCAGGTGCAGAAGCATTATGATAAATTAAATGACAACCGTAAAAAGGTCGTGCAGGATAATCTCGACGGCTACGGCGCATATCTGTGTCGGGAATATATAGAGGGAGACCGGACATACGGCGAGACGGCGGCGGCCTTCGATGCAATTAATGCGATAGATGAATCAGGTTCGGTATCGGATAAATACCTGTATCAGGTGAGCTATAACGAGTATAAGACGATAGTAAAATCACTGTATCAGGCAAGCGTGGGGTATGATAGCAGCACGGTTTATACGATGACAGACAATCTCCGTATGGTGCAGCAGAGATTGCGTAACGAGGACAGGGAACAGGCTTTGATTGAGCTTTTAAATGAGGAATATCAGGAATTTCTGGATGGAAATTTCACTGCGGAGCAGGCGACGGCTTTTGCGTCTGCTGTGGCGGGTTTGTCGGTGAATGATGCGTATAACTATGCAGCAGTGATAGGAAATAATATTCAATGCGTGCAGATATACAGAAATATCTATATGGAGGCAGAAGAATATTACGGCAAGGAGAAATACTTTGAGACAATTCAGCTTTGCAGAGCTGTAACACTGGATGAAAGCGATACCTTATATCGGGAAAAGTTTGACAGCCTGTATACGCAGGCATACGAGACGGGAAAGACATACTATGAAGCTCTGCTGGAATCATATATTACAGATGGAGATAAGAAAAATGCGATAGCGCTTATGGACAGCATTGAAGCATGTTACGGAGAGGATTTCGATCTGACTGCATTGAAGGAACGGCTGGCGGAGGATTGGCAGCTGGCATACATTGACTGCCTGGAAAATGTGGAAAACACGCTGCAGACTGAGCTTATGACATTTGAGACGGGGCAGTATATATTGGATTATGAGTATGACAATCTGAAACCGGACAGTCTGGTGCTGCATGACATAGACGGCGACGGTGTCCCGGAGCTGTTTTTGTACAACAGCTCTCATCAGGAGGATGATTACATCGGCTGTTTCATCTATGCATATGTGGATGACAGGTGTAAATTTATAAATTTTGTAAATGTCAAGAGCTTTTGCCGTGACAGTAATCTGATCGGTTTTCCTGTTGCGTTTGGACGGACTGCGGGGGATGAGAACAGCCTGGTGCAGTTTGACGGCAGCAGTCTTACCACAGTGTCCTATTGTCAGGAAATCGGAGGGACATATTATGTAAATGGCGCGGAGAGCAATGATGTGGATTACCTTTCAGCGAGAACGTCCATCCTTGCTCATGCAGATGCGTATAATGTCGGCAATTCAAAAGGCGTAAGTCTGGATGATGGTGAAACATACATTCTGGCCTATTAATTTAATAAAGAGATGGAGGAGATAGCATGATTAAACTTTATGACACAGGAGCCTATTTATTAAATGGAACAGAGCTTGTGGCTGATACACAGGAAACAGACAAAATTCTGGCATCCAAGGGTGTGACAACGACAAAAGAGGATGCAGCAAAAAATACGATGGCTTATGGTATTTTGGAGAAGCACAATACTGCAGATAACATGGAGCAGCTTAAAATTAAATTCGATAAGATGACCTCCCATGATATTACCTTTGTGGGGATTATACAGACAGCGAGAGCATCGGGCCTGAAGGAGTTCCCGATTCCGTATGTGCTTACGAACTGCCATAATTCACTGTGTGCGGTTGGCGGAACAATTAACGAGGACGACCATGTATTCGGTCTTTCATGTGCGAAAAAATACGGCGGAGTGTATGTGCCGCCTCATCAGGCTGTTATCCATCAGTATGCACGGGAGATGCTGGCGGAATGCGGAGCCATGATTCTCGGCTCTGACAGTCATACCCGTTATGGCGCGCTTGGCACCATGGCAATCGGTGAAGGAGGCGGTGAGCTCGCGAAGCAGCTTTTGAAGAGAACCTATGATGTTGCAAAGCCGGACGTTATTGCAATATATCTGGACGGTGAGGTGACCAAGGGAGTTGGCCCGCAGGATGTCGCTTTGGCTATTATCGGGGCAACCTTCGGCTGCGGTTATGTGAAGAATAAGGTTATGGAGTTCGTTGGCCCGGGTGTGGATAAGCTCTCTGCTGACTTCAGAATCGGAATAGATGTTATGACAACGGAAACAACCTGCCTTTCCTCCATCTGGAAGACAGATGATGAGATTAAACGCTGGTATGAGGTACATTACAGACCGGAAGCATATAAGGAATTGAATCCGGGCAGCGTGGCATACTATGATGGGGTTGTATATGTGAATCTGTCCGAGATTAAGCCGATGATTGCAATGCCGTTCCATCCGAGCAATGTTTATACAATAGATGAATTGAAGGATAATCTGATGGATATTCTTGATGATGTTGAGAAGCGCGCACTGGTATCTTTGGACGGGAAGGTTGACTTTACGTTAAAGGATAAAGTGAGAGACGGAAAGCTTTATGTGGAGCAGGGAATTATTGCGGGCTGTGCCGGCGGCGGATATGAGAACATTGTGGATGCGGCTGATATTCTGCGCGGACATTATATCGGAGCGGATGAATTTACGCTTTCCGTATATCCGGCAAGTACACCGATTTATATGGAGCTTGCAAAGAATGGCAGACTGGCAGATATAATCGGAACCGGAGCCGTTGTAAAGACCGCGTTCTGCGGACCTTGCTTCGGCGCGGGAGACACACCTGCAAACAATGCGTTCAGTATCAGACATTCGACGAGAAACTTCCCGAACAGAGAGGGCTCCAAGATTCAGAACGGACAGATTTCTTCCGTGGCATTGATGGACGCACGCTCTATTGCTGCGACGGCGGTGAATAAGGGATATCTTACATCTGCAGCTGAGATTGACGTGGAATATACTTCACCGAAATATTTCTTTGACAGAACGATTTATGAGAACAGAGTATATAATGGTGTTGGTAAGGCTGATGCATCCGTGGAGATAAAGTTTGGCCCGAATATAAAAGACTGGCCGGAGATGATTGCACTCACGGATAATCTTTTGCTTAAGGTTGCATCTGTAATCAATGATCCTGTGACAACGACGGATGAATTGATTCCTTCGGGTGAAACCTCCTCTTACCGTTCAAATCCGCTTGGCTTGGCTGAATTTACACTTTCAAGGAAGGATCCTGCATATGTCGGAAGAGCAAAGGCTGTTCAGAAGGATGAGAGAGCACGGGAGGCAGGAGCATGTCTGTGTGAGACCGGCGATGAGATGAATAAAATTATCGAGACCATCAAGGCACGGTTCCCGGAGGTAAAGGGAAAAGAGCTTGGATATGGAAGCACGATATTTGCCGTAAAGCCGGGTGACGGTTCTGCGAGGGAGCAGGCAGCATCATGTCAGAAGGTACTCGGCGGCTGGGCAAACATTGCAAGGGAATATGCGACAAAGCGTTATCGTTCCAATCTGATCAACTGGGGCATGCTGCCTTTTGTCATGAATGAGGACTATGCGTTCTCGGTGGATGATTATGTATTTATTCCGGGTATTACAGATGCGATTAAAAACAAAAACGATATCATAAAAGCGTATGTTGTGAATAAAGATATGAAAGAGCTTTCTCTTTCTCTCGGGGCATTGACTGATGATGAAAGAGACATCATATTGGCCGGCTGCCTGATTAATTATTATAAAGAAAATTAATGTCAGGGGAAACGGGCTTGATATGGTTCATATTTTGAACGTTAGTGCGAGGTAAAAGGCACGTTTAATCTTATATTATTACTTTGAAGATGTAGAAAATGCCGGATATTTGTGATATAGTGAATATATCTGTATGGAACGGAGGTGTGATGTATGGATGTGGTTGTATGGCTTGCCGTTGCTGCGGCTATGATTGTAGCGGAAATCATTTCACTGGGACTTACATCGATTTGGTTTGCGGGCGGAGCATTGGTGACGGCCTTGGTTGCCTGCTTTATTGACAGCTGGATGCTGCAGGTTGGTATTTTTGCTGCTGTTTCGCTTATTCTCCTGATATTTACCAAGCCGATTGCACAGAAGCATCTGATGAAGAACCCGGAAAAGACGAATGTGGAAGGCTTAATCGGAGAAAAAGCATATGTGACAGAGGAAATCAATAACATCAAGTCCGAGGGCGCAGTGAAGCTGAGAGGCATGGAATGGACGGCGCGTTCTGAAACCGAGGATGTGATTGCGGCAGATACGGAGGTCGTGGTCAAAGCGGTTAGCGGTGTTAAATTGATTGTGAGCAGATTATAGGAAGACATGTATTTAGGAGGGTTAAAATGAACAGTATGTTACTGGCAGGACTGTCGGGAGGACAGTGGTTTATTATTTTTCTTGCATTTTTGGTGATTGTGGTAGTAACAAGCTCAATCAGGATTGTTCCGCAGGCGCATGCATATGTAATTGAGCGCCTGGGAACCTATCAGGCGACATGGTCGGTTGGCTTTCATGTAAAGCTCCCGATTCTTGATAAGGTGGCTCAACGTGTATCCTTAAAGGAACAGGTGGTTGATTTCGCACCGCAGCCTGTTATTACCAAGGATAATGTAACGATGAGAATTGATACTGTTGTATTCTTTCAGATTACGGATCCGAAGCTGTTTGCATACGGCGTTGAGAAACCGATTATGGCAATCGAGAATCTGACCGCGACTACGCTCCGTAATATCATCGGAGACATGGAGCTGGACCAGACTCTTACCTCGAGAGAGACAATCAATACAAAGATGCGCTCGACATTGGATGAGGCAACAGATCCATGGGGTATCAAGGTCAACAGAGTTGAGCTTAAAAATATTATTCCTCCGGCGGCTATTCAGGATGCCATGGAAAAGCAGATGAAGGCTGAGCGTGAGAGAAGAGAACAGATTTTGATTGCGGAAGGTGAGAAGAAGTCTGCCATCCTTCGTGCGGAAGGCCAGAAGGAGTCGCTTATTCTTGCGGCAGAGGCGGAAAAGCAATCCGCTATATTGAGGGCTGAGGCAACAAAGGAAGCTACTATCCGTCGTGCGGAGGGTGAGGCGGAGGCTATCCTGACCGTGCAGAAAGCAAATGCAGATGGTATCAGATTCTTAAATGATGCTGCGCCGGAGCAGGCTGTTTTGACGTTAAAGAGTCTGGAGGCCTTTGGCAAGGCTGCTGACGGTAAAGCAACGAAGCTGATTATTCCGTCTGATATTGCGGGCATTGCCGGACTTGCGTCTTCATTGACTGAGATTGTGACGGAACAGAAGAAACAGGTATAGCTGGCAGGACAAGGGATATGAAATCAGACAGGGGATAATATGAAGAGTTTGTTTAATTTATTGCTTGGAATTGCGTTGACAATAATCGGAGCGGTGCTGTTTTTGATGAATGTGCGTGTATCCAATTTCTCATTCTTCTTCCGGTATCGCGGGACAAATGTGACGGCCATATTGATATTGGCATTGTGCATTCTGCTTGTGGTATATATTGTATATCCGGGCATTGTGACAGGATTCCTGCTCGGGCTTGCGTTCCTGCTGTTTATCATATCAATCATTATGAGTATGAATTTTTACATTGTGCATATGTCTGCACTTGAGATTGTAATAATTTTAGGCACATTCTTCGGGGGAATAGGTCTTACGCTCAGGGAGATTATACATTCTAAAGATGATGGAAACAATGATAAACGGATGGATTCGTAAAACTGTATGTAAGTGATTTGCAGAAATAAGAATAGGCATTGGTTGAAATCGGGGTTTGTGCTTGGTTTTTCCAGTGCCTGTTCTTGTGAATAAATATGACGGCTGTATGCGGGGTTATTGAAAGGATGGAGATAAACATGGCGAGTGTGTTGGAGTTACAGAAAGAATTGCTGGGCGAGCTTGTCGATTATAGTGAAAAGCTTATTCGGGGAACGGAAATGGTGATTGCGGAGCTGCGGGGCGCACGGAAAGATGACACAGAGGAACTGTTTAACCTTGTAATACAAGGCATTAACTGGGAAATAGAGGTGTTCAATAACTGTGAAAAGCTGATTAATCAGGACACCACGCAGATTGACAAAAGCAAGATGGCTGATGCGGTTGCCAGATTGGGAAGGGTACTGCAGGACAAGGATGATATAAAAATTGCCGCATGTCTGGATGTTGATTTTCTCCCGTTTTTAAAAACAATGGAATTTGCGGGTCTTTCGCTCGCGGAGTAAACAGGATTAAATTCGTGAAAAATTATAATGAAAATGTCATAAAATATAAAAATTTGGTATTATTTACTATAGCATGAACTTAACAAAAAGATATTTTATAAAAAATGCATAAAAGTGTTCCAATTTTTTTACATTAATGATATAATAAACACATATTATGCTAAAAGGGGTGACAGTATGATTAAGAAAGAAATGATAGCTATGCTTTTAGCGGGCGGGCAGGGAAGCCGTTTAGGCGTACTTACCTCAAAGCTTGCTAAACCGGCGGTTGCTTTTGGCGGAAAATATAAGATTATTGATTTTCCTCTCAGCAACTGCATAAATTCCGGCGTAGATACTGTCGGTGTATTGACGCAGTACAGACCGCTCAGACTTAATCAGCACATAGGAATCGGTATTCCGTGGGATTTGGACAGAAGTATAGGTGGCGTTACGGTTTTGCCTCCATATGAGAAGAGTACGAACAGCCAGTGGTATACAGGTACGGCAAATGCAATATATCAGAATATGGAGTATATAGATTACTACAATCCGGATTACGTTCTGATATTATCGGGTGATCATATTTATAAGATGGACTATGAGGTAATGCTTGATTTTCATAAGAGTAGCAAGGCGGATATCACGCTGGCTACATATCAGGTGCCTATGGAGGAAGCAAGCCGTTTTGGTGTGGTTATTACGGACGAAACAGGATGTATTCAGGAGTTTGAGGAGAAACCGGAACACCCGAGGAGCAATAAGGCTTCCATGGGTATTTACATCTTTAACTGGAAGATACTCAGAGAGGCCCTCACGGTCATGAAGGATCAGCCTTCCTGTGATTTCGGAAAGCATATCATCCCATATTGCCATGAGAAGGGAAGCAAAATATGTGCATATGAATATAAGGGCTATTGGAAGGATGTCGGAACGCTCGGCTCATATTGGGAAGCCAATATGGAACTGGTTGATATTATTCCGGAGTTTAACCTTTATGAAGAATTTTGGAGGATATACACGAAGAGTGATGTTCTTCCGCCGCAGTACATTGATCCGGAAGGCTCTGTTACAGAGAGTATTGTGGGAGAAGGAACAGAGGTTTACGGTACGATTCAGCATTCTGTAATAGGCTCCGGCGTTACGATTGGAAAGGGTGCTGTCGTAAAGGATTCCATTATCATGAACGGAGCGGTCATCGGTGATGGAGCGAAGATAGATAAGGCAATTATTGCCGAGGGCGTTACGATTGGAAAGGATGCAGTGCTCGGTGCAGGAGACGAAGCTCCGAACGAGTTTGCACCGCATATATATTCATTTGGCCTTGTTACAATTGGAGAGAATTCGGTGATTCCGGATGGTGTTAAGATTGGTAAGAACGTGGCTATATTTGGAGAGACAACCATTGATGAATATCCTGACGGATTACTGAAGAGCGGTTCAAGTATAATAAAGGTAGGTGAATAGGATGAGAGCTATAGGTATTATTTTAGCCGGCGGCAATAGTAACAGAATGGGTGACTTGTCCGCAAAGAGAGCGGTTGCGGCAATGCCGATTGTGGGCAGCTACAGAGCTATTGATTTTACACTTTCCAATATGACGAATTCGCATATTCAGAAGGTTGCTGTATTTACGCAGTATAATTCACGCTCTCTGAATGAACACCTGAATTCATCAAAATGGTGGGATTTCGGCAGAAAGCAGGGAGGCTTATATCTGTTCACACCGACTATTACAGCGACGAACAGTTATTGGTACAAGGGAACGGCAGATGCGTTATATCAAAATATCAATTTCCTGAAATCGGCACATGAACCTTATGTTGTGATTGCTTCCGGTGACGGTATATACAAGCTGGATTACAATAAGGTGCTGGAGGATCATATTGCAACCGGTGCGGATATTACGATTGTGTGCAAGGATATTCCGGCAGGCGAAGATGATATCAACAGATTCGGTGTGGTAAAGCTTGCAGACGATAACCGTGTGGTGAGCTTTGAGGAGAAACCGCTCGTGGCTGAGACGAACATGGCATCCATTGGCGTATATGTTGTAAGGCGTCGTCAGCTGATAGAGCTTCTTGAAACGTGTGCTGCTGAGGGAAGAATCGATTTTGTAAATGATATTCTTGTACGCTACAAGAATGTGAAGAAGATATATGCGTATAAGCTGGATTCGTATTGGAGAAATATCGGTACTGTCGAGTCATACTATAAGACAAACATGGATTTTCTGAATAAGGATATCAGGGATTATTTCTTCCGCCAGCATCCGGATGTATATTCTAAGGTTGAGGATCTTCCGCCTGCTAAGTACAATGGAGATGCTGTGGTCAGCAACAGCCTGATTGCGAGCGGTTGTATCATCAACGGGACGGTTGAGGATTCAATCCTGTTTAAGAAGGTATATATTGGGAATAATTGCGTTATTAAAAATTCAATTATATTAAATGATGTGCATATAGGAGACAATTGCTATATTGAAAATTGTATCGTGGAGAGCAGGGATACATTGAGAGCTAATACTGTTCATACCGGTGATCCGAATCAAATTAAGGTTATTGTGGAGAAGAATTTCAGATATTCTATATAACATATAACGATAGTGTAATGTATAAAGGGGGATTGTTATGCAAATTACAGATGTAAGAGTCAGGAAGGTTGCAAAAGAGGGAAAAATGCGTGCAGTTGTTTCTATAACGATAGATAATGAGTTCGTTGTGCACGATATTAAGGTAATTGAGGGTGATAAGGGATTGTTTATAGCAATGCCTAGCCGTAAGGCTTCCGATGGAGAGTATAGAGATATTGCTCATCCGATTAACTCTGAGACGAGAGACCGGATACAGACACTTATTCTTGAAAAGTATAAGGAGACTGCTTCCGAAGCTGAGGAATAATCAGATATTATTTTGGGGCTGCCGATGGACAGCCCCTTTTTCATCACCGGACTATAATTTGCCGGAAGACGGAGGAATATGCATGGAAGAGGAATACAGTGTAACAGTCACGGATTTGATTAAAGCGATGAATCTTGTGAACCATACACCTGATATTGATACGGATAAGATATTGATTAAGGATCCGAATATGAACAGACCGGCGGTACAGCTGGCAGGATTTTTTGAGCATTTTGATGCTGCGCGTATACAGATATGCGGAAATGTCGAATACGCTTATATTGCAAATATGCATACTGATGCGGAAAATATTGAGATATTTGACAAGCTGTTTGCGTATAAGATTCCCTGTCTGATATTTTGCAGGGGCATAACGCCGTATGATTTCATCATTGAGGAGGGAAGAAAGCATGGTATTCCGATTTTGACGGATAATTGCGAGACAACCTCAGAGTTTGTGCATGAGGTGGTGCGGTGGCTGCATGTCGAGCTGGCTCCGAGAATCTCCATACATGCGGTTCTTGTTGATGTTTATGGTGAAGGCGTGCTTATGATGGGAGACAGCGGAATCGGTAAGAGCGAGGCGGCGCTTGAGCTGATTCGGAGAGGACACAGACTGGTATCCGATGACGTGGTGGAAATCAAGAAGGTCAGCGATGTGACGCTGGTCGGCTCGGCACCGGATATTACCAGACATTTTATTGAGCTGCGCGGTATCGGAATCATAGATGTGAAGACGATGTTTGGCGTCGAGTGCGTAAAAGATACACAGACGATAGATTTGGTAATTAACCTTGAAGAATGGGATAAGGAAGCAAACTATGACAGGCTGGGACTTGAGGATCAGTATACGGAGATTCTCGGAAACAAAGTGGTCAGTCATTCCATTCCGATTCGTCCGGGACGTAATATAGCGGTTATTGTGGAATCTGCTGCCGTCAATCACAGACAAAAGAAGATGGGGTATAATGCCGCACAGGAATTATATAATCGTGTTACGCGCAATATTGCAAAAAATACACAAAATAATAATAATTAGAGCAAAGGAGGATAAGACATGGCAGAGTATGTATTTGGTGTAGATATAGGTGGAACGACAGTCAAAATCGGATTATTTACGATTGACGGTAATCTGAAAGATAAATGGGAGATTCCCACCAGAGTTGATGAGGGCGGAAAATATATTCTGGGCGATATTGCCGAATCACTTGAGAATAAAATGCAGGCAAAGGGTATCGCAAAAGAGAATGTGGCAGGTATCGGCATGGGTGTACCGGGACCGGTCAAGGAGGATGGAACGGTGCTTCGCTGCGCAAACCTTGGATGGGGTATTTTTAATGTTGCAGATGAAATGAATAAGCTTACGGGTCTGACTGCCAAGGTAGGAAATGATGCGAATATGGCCGCACTCGGAGAGATGTGGCAGGGCGGCGGCAAAGGCTATAGCAATATTGTCATGGTAACGCTCGGAACCGGTGTCGGCGGTGGTATTATACTGAACGGTAAGATGCTTTCCGGCGTAAATGGTGCAGGCGGTGAAATCGGACATATACAGGTGAATGATACAGAGACCGAGGTCTGCGGCTGCGGTCGTAAAGGCTGTCTGGAGCAGTATACTTCGGCAACCGGTATTGTGAGGATGACAAACATTGCACTCAATAACACTGACAGACCATCCTCCTTGAGAACCGTACAGTATGTGTCGGCAAAAGAGGTTTTTGATGCCGCAAAAAACGGAGATGATCTGGCAATCGAGCTTGTTGAGAATCATGGAAAATGTCTCGGGAAGGCACTTGCAATGATTGCCTGTGTGGTTGATCCGGAGCTGTTTGTCATTGGCGGAGGCGTGTCCAGAGCAGGGAGCATCATCACGGACACGACAGCAAAATATTTTCAGGAGTATTGCTTCCATGCCTGCAAGAAGACACAGTTCACGCTTGCGACCTTGGGCAATGATGCCGGAATATACGGTGGAGCATGCTCTATACTGAACCGTTAATCGTGAAATTGAACAACGAAACCCGGTTTGGAATTTAAAATTGTATATATTTAGATATTGAATTTGTGAAACCCATAATGTATATTAAATATTATGGGTTTTATTATTTTTGTGGGGGAATACAGATGCAGAACGTATTTCAGATGGTCGAATATAAAGAATATGAACCAATGATGAAACATACGACATTCCGAATCGGAGGACCTGCGCGTTATTTTTTTATGCCGAAAAATATGGAGGAGGTCCGGCTGCTGCTTTCTTATTGCAGGACCGAACAGAAACGGTATATGGTTCTCGGAAACGGAAGCAACATGCTTTTCCCTGATGAAGGCTATGACGGAATTGTGATATGTATAGGAAAAGCTATGAGTGATATACGTGCAGAGGGCACATCCCTGTACGCTGAGGCGGGAGCGCTTCTTTCAAAGACGGCTGCAGCCGCGAGGGATAACGGTTTGACAGGACTTGAGTTTGCAGCCGGAATACCGGGGACTGTAGGCGGTGCAATGGTGATGAATGCAGGGGCCTACGGCGGAGAAATGAAGGATATCATCAGATCTGTGGATGTGCTGGAATACGACGGGACGGTCAGAAGTTATACAAACGAAGAGATGAAATTCGGTTACAGAAAGAGTGCTATCAATGCAGACAGGGTAGTGCTGGGCGCCCGGATAGAGCTGCAGAGCGGCGAGCGTGAGGCGATTGACGCAGAACTGAATCGCCTGAAAGAGGCGAGGCTTGCAAAACAGCCGTTGGAGTATCCGAGTGCGGGCTCGACATTTAAGCGCCCGGAGGGATATTTTGCCGGAAAATTGATTGATGACAGCGGTCTGCGCGGATATAGGGTAGGCGGTGCCATGGTGTCGGAGAAGCATTGCGGATTTGTAATCAATTACGACCGGGCGACAGCGCAGGACGTAATCACGCTGATAGAGGATGTTAAGCAAAGAGTGTATGAAAGATACAGGGTTATGCTGGAGCCGGAAGTGAGGATTGTCAGATGAGATTTGTGATTGTGACCGGAATGAGCGGAGCCGGAAAGTCTACAGCGCTCAGAACATTGGAGGATATGGGTTTTTTTTGTGTTGATAATCTGCCTGTTATGCTGATACAAAGATTTGCGGATATTGCACATGATGATAAGCTGGAGGTAGATAATGTCGCGATTGGCGTCGATATTCGAAGCGGCGACGCACTGGGACAGCTTTCGGTATGTCTGGAGGAAATGAAAAAGTCCAACTATAATTATGAAATCCTTTTTCTGGATGCAACGGAGCAGGCTTTGGTTAAGCGTTATAAGGAGACAAGACGCAGTCATCCGCTGTCAAGGGGCGGAAGAATCAATGAAGGAATCGTCAAGGAACGGCAGAAAATTGAGTTTCTCAAGCAAAAAGCCGATTATATTATAGATACAAGCAATTTGCTTACCAGGGAACTGAAAGGGGAACTGGAAAAAATATTTGTGACGGGAAACGGTTATAACAATGTTATCATTACAATTATGTCCTTTGGATTTAAGTATGGCATTCCGAGGGATTCGGATCTTGTTTTTGATGTGAGATTTCTCCCGAATCCTTACTATGATCCGGTTCTGCGTCCGATGACGGGAAACGACAAGCCGGTATCCGATATGGTGAGTAATTGTGATGAATATGAATTGTTCATGAAAAAATTGTATGATATGATTGAATTTCTGTTACCCTATTATAAAAGGGAAGGGAAAAATCAACTGGTTGTCTCTATCGGCTGCACCGGGGGAAAGCATCGCTCGGTCACCGTGGTAAATGATATTTATAAACGTCTTGCGGAGCTTCCGTACACGGTGAGATTGTTCCATAGAGATATTACGAAGGACAGGATTGTTAAGGGAGAGTAGCGTATGTCATTTTCAGGGCAGGTTAAGGCTGAATTGGCAGAACACACAGGCAATGCCCGGCATTGCAGGCTGGCCGAGCTCGGCGCACTCGTTACTATGTCGGAACGGGAGAGAAGCGGTATTACGGAACATGATGCGGAGCATAGTCTGGCAAGAGAAAAAACAGCGAAGCTGTTTCGGCTCCTCAATCTGGAGGAGGGAAGTGAAGAGGCACGCAGGGCATTAAAGCTCACAGAGAAGGATGGGCATCTTGTCACAGATAAGCTTTTGATTGAACGAAGCTGCTGTAAACAGGCTTATTTGCGGGGCGCATTTCTGGCGAGCGGCTCGGTTACGGACCCGTCGAAGGGATACCATTTTGAGCTTGTGTCCGATAACCCGGCGCAGGCTGAGCTGCTGCGGTATATCATGACAGGGTTTGATTTGGAGCCTAAGCTGATTCGGAGAAAAAAATACTATGTGGTATATCTGAAGGATGGCTCTATGATAGTGGATATACTGAATATCATGGGTGCGCATGTATCTCTGATGAATATGGAGAATGTCCGTATTTTGAAGGATATGAGAAATACGGTAAACCGCCGGGTGAATTGTGAGACGGCCAATATAAACAAGACGGTCAGTGCGGCGGTGAGACAGCTCGAGGATATTGCATACATCGAACGGACAAAGGGATTGAAATACCTGCCGGAACAGCTTCGGGCAATCGCAATTGCAAGGCAGGAGGAGCCGGATTTGCCGCTCAAGGAGCTGGGAGAAAAAATGAAACCAACGCTCGGGAAGTCGGGTGTAAATCATAGATTGAGAAAAATAAGTGAGATAGCCAATGAGCTAAGGAGGAATGAAATATGATTAACAAAACAGTCAATGTAAATTTGCCGGCGGACGCAGAGGCAAGACCGGTTGCAGTCCTGGTACAGCTGGCAAGCAAGTATGAGAGCAGGATATATATTATTTCAAAGACTAAAAAAATCAATGCAAAGAGTATTATGGGGATGATGAGTCTTGGCTTTGTCAATGGGGAAACACTGGAGATTGAAGCAGAGGGTGACGATGCCGAGGAAGCAGTGAAGGAAATTTCAGAATATATAGAATCTTCCAAGTAGATTTCTTGCATAAGTTCGTCAGCTATGGTACAATGAACGGTGTATGACAGACAGGACTACAAAGGAGGATGTCAAATGGGAAAGCTTAGCAATTTTTTTGGTAAAATTCCATTCTTGTCCGGCATAGGGGGGAAGAAAAAATCAACAAAAAGTAATGTTGAGCTTCAGTACGATAAGGCCATCAATCTTATGGAGAACGGAAATGCGGAGGAAGCGATTGAGATATTGGAAAAAATCGCGGACATCGCCATTATGGACCCGGAATATAAGAATTTTGGCGTAGATGCATTGAAGATATTAGGGGAGCTTCATGAGACAGGCAAGTACAGTAACTGTAAGGTCGATATAGATAAAAACAAAGCAACGATATATTACGAGAAGTATATCAACCTGAATAAGGATGGGGAGATGGTATACAAGCTCGCGAAGATGCTGTTGGAAATACAGAACTTCTCTAAGGCAATTACTTATTTTGAAAAGGCTACAGACTGCGGTATCAAGGCTGCGTACATGAATCTGGGCAGTATCTATGAAAACGGATTGAACCGAATCGATCAGTATGGCAACAAGAGCGATTACGTTGTTCCGGTTGATTATGATAAGGCCATGATGTGGTATAAGAAGCTGGCTGATACCGGGGACAGTAAGGCAAAGTCTGCCTATGACAGAGTGGAGTATGCGAGCAAGCATACGGACAGTATTGAGTTTGAGGAAAAAGACAAATTATACAC
Source organism: uncultured Bacteroides sp. (assembly GCA_964405715.1). GTDB lineage: Bacteria > Bacillota > Clostridia > Lachnospirales > Lachnospiraceae > Coprococcus_C. The sequence continues at coordinate 43,368 of CAYOOW010000013.1, read as the reverse complement.
AGAGATTGCAGAGGCGCGAAGAGCAAAGGGCAAGGAACCGAGATATAAGGCGATTGAGGCATCACGGCTGCAGTACCAGTATACCTATGTACACGACCAGGTAGACGGTTACATACATAAGCTGCCTAAGGACTGGGTTAAGACAATCAATGAGGAGACGGACGAGGAATACTATGCACCGAGCCTTACCTATAAGGATTTTGCGATGTATGTGTCCTATGACAGTATTCCGCGGGATTCCAAGAAAACGCTTGAGAATTACCTGCGGTATTGTAATGATGCATTTGATGAAGAGTTGCAGTTGAAAGCGTACATCACAGAGTATGCGGACGGTATCTGCACAACCTTTTACCATAAGGAAATGGAAAAGGGTATTGTAACATTTGCATTTTATCAGGGCAAGCGGCTTGCCTGTATGAAATTCGTCTGCGCGTCCATGGAAATCATTGAGCAGTACGAGGAGATTATTTTTGAGACGGCAAACTCATTTGCGTTTGTTGATCCGACGCTGGTAAGCGACCAGAGCTTGAACCGCAAGGATAACCAATATTACAGCGAGGCTGTGTACTGTTATTACCTTGAGGATTATGAGGGTGCGATGGCTGCTGCAAAGCAGGCGCTCAAGCTGGGCAGCATAAAGGCGAGCTATCTTTTAATTGAGCTTTATTTTGATGATGATTCGCCGTATAAGGATATTGACAAGACGATAAGCTATGCAAAGCAGCTGTTTGATGCGACCAAGGATCCGGATCTGGCGTTCCTGCTGGGTAATATATACGACCAGCAGCTGAAGGATTACATGAAAGCCTTAAACTGGTATGAGCATGCGCATCGGTTAGGGCACAAGAGAGTTGCGTTTTATCTTGGAAGATTCTATTATTACGGTGTGCTTCGGACGAAACGTGACGGAGAGAAGGCACTTACCTATTTCAAGGAGGCGCAGGCAAACGGTATTCTTGAGGCTGAGGCATATATCAAGGATATTCAGGATCTCCACGGAGAGGATTTGCAGAGCAGTGTGGAAAAATGGGAGCGTGCCGTGGAAGCCGGGAGCAGCGCTGCTGCACTCAAGGTAGCGCTTTATAAGCAGAGTCAGGTCTTCTTCATAGCCAATTCCTATGAAATTGAGAAAGCGTTTATAGAGGCGCTGGGGCTTGGCAGCTATCAGGCTGCGTATGAGCTCGGCAAAATATATCAGATTCAGGAGGAGGATGAGAGCTATAAGGGTGAAATCAGGAGTATAAAATACTTTGAGAAAGCCTATGACCATGGATATGAGGATTTTGACAAGGAAAATCTGTACAGGGTTATTGAGTACAAGGCAGGAAAGACGGATAATAAGGCAGAGAAGGTTGCATATTATCTGCAAAGCGCAAAGATGGGGCAGGTTCCGGCAGTGAAAAAGATTATCGAGCTTGTTCCGTCCAAGAGTCCTGAGATAGAAACGCTGTATCAGGAACTGATTGAGCTCGCCGAGACGGGTGATGATTCCGCAATCATCAGCATGAATATGCTGGAGAAGAAATATAATGATCTGATTATCAAACAGCCGGGTGAGAATCAGAAGGTGATTGAGAACAAGTTCTTCCGGCTTGCTGTTCCGAAGGAGTGTACGGCAAGCATTAACGATGAGGGCGGTACAATAAAATTTGCAGATTCCGTTGTGGAGTTTGCTGTAGCGGAGATGCCGGTCAGCGCGGATGAGGAAGAAAGTTATCTGAAGATTTACAAGCTGATTCTGTCTGAATATCTGCCGGATGAAAATGCTGAGATAATCATTGCAAATTCCAGAATGATCGGCTCCGGTATGCGGGACACGAAAAATAATGTTCACAGCTACAGCATCCTGCTTATCAGCTCCAAAAATCAGTATCTGTTCAAGCTGAGTTCCCGTGACAGACGGGAGATGATGCAGTTTAAGAGCAAGGTGCTGGAGATTGCAAAGTCACTGGTTGAAACAGGTGAGATATATGTGGCATCGGATGGTTCAAGGAAGAAGATTGGACTGTCATTCCTGCTTCAATCAAATGAGAGCGGATTTTTATCAATCGGTAAGATGGAGTAATGCATCAAGCTTTGTTTACATTAGCATTTTTTGCCATATAATTTTTCTGCAAAATTAAAAATAATGAATGTTTTATAAAATGCTGTTTTATAAAATTTTTGTAGTTTTAAATATGAGCTTGACAGGCAAATGTCGAGTTGATAAGATTAAGTTGCCTGGGTAATCTATAATTAAGGAGGAAAAAAAAATGAGTAAAAAGGTACCTGAGATATTTGAATGTGAATATCAGTTAATGCTGTTGATTTGGAACCATAAGAAACCGGTTCGTATGCGCCAGCTCTGTGCGGAAGGATATGAGGCACGAGAGTGGAAAAGAACCACAATTTATACGATGGTAAAGCGTCTGAGTGACAGAGGTGTCCTGAAATTTGAGGATGGTTTTGTATCAGCGAAGTTCTCAAAGGAGCAGGTTCAGCTTGCCAAAGCAGAGGAATTCGTGGACAAGATATATGATGGCCATGTTTCCGGGCTGATGTCAGCATTTATTAATAAGAAGAAAATCAAGAAGAGCGAGCTCGATGAGATTCAGGAAATGCTGAATAGTTATTCTAAGAACAATGATAAATAATATTGTATTGTATGTATTGAAAAGCTGCATTTTGTTTTCATTTGATGTCATTATAATTCTTTTAGTGCAGGATACCGTTTTTAAACGACATAAATTATATGTGAGGGTATTATGGATTATAAGTATCATACATGCTTTCTTACCATATGGCTTATTTAATATTCAGCTTAACCGGAAACAGGCGAATGATATAAGACAGACGGTGAGAGAGGGGACAAAAATGCGGAGCTCCCTGTTGTTTGTATTGGCTGTAATATGGCTGATTGGCGTCATTGTAGTAATTGCCAAAGAGGTCAGAATACATTTTGTAATAAAAAAGGTTCTTCGCAGGGCGATATATCTTCCGGACGATGATATATATATAAGCTGTGATGTGGACGGCGCGTTCACATATGGGGTTTTCCGTCCAAAGATTATCATGTCTTATCGCATAGATTTAGATACACGTGATTATGTGTTGAGACATGAGCGGGAGCATGTCGGACATGGGGATAATTTCCTCAAGCTTTGCTATATGATTGTTATGGTGGTGAACTGGTTTAATCCGCTTGTCTGGAAGGGCAAAAAAAATCTGGACAGCGTGATTGAATTGTGCTGTGACGGCTATGTAGTGCAGGATTTTACAGGTGAACAAAAGGAAGCGTATATGAAATGTATGCTGGAGCAGTCTGTGCGCAGTGACGAGGAGTCTGCGATAGCCAGTGGGTTCCTGCATAGGAAATCAGAGATATTCAGCCGCATAGAGCATTTATGTGATAAGTGTGATGCACATGCCCTGTCGTCTGTTGCCGTAAATCTTGCTATGATTGTCTGTGTGCTGGCACTTTCGGTCGGAATACAGCAGGGTGAGAATCGTACATATGTGTCATATGTGTCATATGTCGAGGAATCATCATTTATTATGGACAATGAAAATCTAGTGTACCCGCGTGGCATAAATGAGCAGTTTGAGAATGAAAAACACGTAATATGCGTAATAAATGCGGATTTTTCCGGTGATTACGATAAGCAGATTTTTTATAATGACAGGGGAGAGGTTATAGTTGCTTTTACATACATATGGTAGGAGGTAAAATATGAGAAAACTTTATCGAAAGCTGACTGCAGTGCTGCTTGCGATATGTGTGCTTGTGTCACCAATGCTTGTCAAAGCGGCAGAACAGGATGATAATGAGGAGATAACAAGGAAATATGTGGAGACGGTGGATTTGGGTGACGGCTTTACTGCCGTGAGCTATGTGGAGTATGTGGACGCGCTCTCCCCGATTCAGCCGCTGGTGGCAACACAGGGAAATGCGACAAAATACACAGATATCCGTTGCGGAGGCGAGTATGTCTGTACGATACTCCAGACAGCGACCTTTGTCTACGGCGCGCCGAATGAGGTTGTCATAATCAACTCAAAGCATGCCAGTGTGTATTCCTATGATGCAAGCTCGCCTTACCGCGCCGGAACCATAACGACAACGACGGCGAACGGTTCACCGGGGACAGTGACCAGCTCATTTGGCATATTCCTTGCGTCCGACTGGAGCCGTGTAGGAACTAAAACAGTAACATTATATTGTTACAACAGTGGATTATACAGTTAAAATACAAAATGTATTTTTTGTGAAACGATTGCACAGCCGATGGCTTTGTGCTATAGTATTTGCAGACAATTGAATCAAAAAAGCTTCAGGGCAGGGTGAGATTCCCGACCGGCGGTGTGTGCTTATGCACGAGCCCGCGAGCCATAGTATGGCAGGATTTGGTGAGATTCCAAAGCCGACAGTACAGTCTGGATGGAAGAAGTGTGGTGCGTTCTGCGGAACTGCGCGGATATGAATTAGGATACCCTGAGGATTTATCTTCAGGGTATTTTTGTGTGGGAATTTTCAGAGTATAATTTTGTGAATAAGAGGATACGGAGATGGCATTTCAGGAAGAATATATGAGGATGGCAATTGCGCTTGCGAAAAAGGGAACAGGTGCGGTGAATCCGAACCCTTTGGTGGGAGCCGTTATTGTGAAGGATGGCAGGATTATAGGAAAAGGATATCATGCGAGATACGGAGAGCTGCATGCGGAGCGCGCGGCTTTTGCGGATTTGTCTGAATCGGCGGAGGGGGCAGAGATGTATGTCACATTGGAGCCATGCTGTCATTACGGCAAACAGCCGCCCTGTGTGGAGGCGATTGTGGAGCATGGGATAGCCGGAGTGTATGTGGGCTCCGATGATCCGAATGAGAAGGTTGCGGGAAAGGGAATCCGGTATCTGCGGGAGCATGGGATTGAAGTGGAGACACATATGCTGAAAGCGGAGTGTGATGCCTTAAATCCGGTATTCTTTCATTATATCACAACCGGAACGCCTTATGTTGTCCTGAAGTATGCTATGACGATGGATGGAAAGATAGCTGCCTATACAGGGGAGAGTAAATGGATATCAAACGAGGCATCCAGACAGTGCGTGCAGGAGCTGCGAAATCAGTATACCGGAATCATGGTAGGAATCGGTACGGTACTGGCAGATAATCCGGGTCTGACATGCAGAATCCCCGGGGGCAGAAACCCGGTTCGGATTATATGTGATTCCAAGCTCAGGATTCCGCTCGAGTCAAGTCTTGTGCAGACGGCGGGAGAGATACCGACAATCGTCGCGTACGATAAGGAGAGGATATCTGATTTGGAGTATAAGGTAAAGCAGCTTGAGGCGTATGGCGTGTCTGCGCTTGCGGTAGAGAAAACCGAAAGTGGGCTTGATATGCATGCTTTGATGCGGATGCTTGGAGAAAGACAGATAGACGGGATTTTGCTTGAAGGCGGCGGTACCTTAAATTACAGTGCGATTATGGCAGGCATCGTACAGGAGGTTGACGTGTTTGTCGCGCCGAAGATATTGGGCGGGGTGAATGCGCTCACGCCTGTGGAAGGGCAGGGGGTGGAGAGACCCGATATGGGGAAGCTGTTTGCATTGAAATCTGTCGAGCGTATAGAGGATGATATTTTGATACGATATATTGCGAGGTGATATTGTATGTTCACTGGAATTATAGAGGAGATTGGAGAAGTACAGAATATACACAGGGGTGCAAGGTCTGCGAAGCTTACCATAAAGGGTTTCGTCGTTTTACAGGACACCGGGGTAGGGGACAGTATCGCTGTAAATGGTGTGTGCCTTACCGTGACGGGTATATCCGGTCAGACATTTACGGCGGATGTCATGGCGGAGAGTATGCGTCGGACTGCGCTGGGAGCGCTTACAGTGGGAAGCCGGGTGAATCTTGAGCGTGCCATGGCGGCAAACGGGAGATTTGGCGGGCATATTGTATCGGGACATATTGACGGAACCGGAATGATACGGGAGATGAAAAAGGAAGATAACGCAGTGTGGGTGACCATTGATGCGGATGCCCGAATTCTGCGATATATTATAGAAAAGGGCTCGATTGCGATTGACGGAATCAGCCTTACGGTGGCTTATGTGGATGATACCTGTTTCAAGGTGTCGGTCATTCCGCACACGGCGCGTGAGACGACACTGTTGTCAAAGACCGCAGGAGACCTGGTGAATCTGGAGAATGATGTGATAGGAAAGTATGTGGAAAAACTGATTCACACGGCGGATACGCCGGACAGGGGAGCAGAGGGCAGAGGACTTGACACGGATTTTCTGATGAGGCACGGCTATCTGTGACAGGCGAAGGAGAAGAATGTGTCGGTTGTTTCATGCATGAACCATAGAAATTGTAGCAGGAGGAAGTAAAATGGCAGAATTTAATTCCATAGAAGAGGTTGTCGAGGATTTACGACAGGGAAAATGTGTGGTAATTCTGGATGATGAAAACAGGGAAAATGAGGGGGATGTCATATGTGCGGCACAGTTTGCCACGACGGAAAACGTGAATTTCATGGCGAGCCATGCAAAGGGATTAATCTGTATGCCGATGGCACCGGAATATACGGATAAGCTGCATTTGCCACAGATGTGCATCACGAATACGGATAACCACTGCACCGCATTTTCGGTGTCAGTGGACCATGTCAGCACGACGACGGGTATCTCGGCATACGAGCGCGGCATTACTGCAAGAAAGTTTGCGGAGGAGGGCGCCAGACCGGAGGATTTCAGGAGACCGGGACATATGTTCCCGCTTGAGGCGCGTCCGGGTGGTGTCATCGAAAGACAGGGGCACACGGAGGCAACGGTTGACCTAGTGAAGCTGGCAGGCCTTGCACCGGTCGGTCTGTGCTGTGAGATTATGAAAGAGGACGGCACGATGGCAAGGCTCGATGATCTCGTGAAATTTGCCCGGAAATACGACCTCAAAATCTCGACGATTGAGAAGCTGATACAGTACAGAAAGGAACATGAGGTGTTCGTGGAGTGTGTGGCGAAGGCGAAGATGCCGACCAGATACGGGGAGTTTATGATTTACGGCTATGTGAATAAGCTGAACGGCGAGCATCATGTGGCATTGGTAAAGGGCGACATCACGGACGGAAAGCCGGTTCTGTGCCGGGTACACTCGGAGTGCCTGACAGGAGATGCACTCGGCTCTGCAAGATGTGACTGCGGACAGCAGTATGATGCGGCAATGCGTATGATTGCCGAGGAGGGAAGAGGTGTCCTGCTTTATATGCGTCAGGAGGGACGGGGAATCGGTCTGATAAACAAGATTCGTGCCTATGAGCTGCAGGATCAGGGGTATGATACGGTTGAGGCAAACCTCAAGCTGGGATTTCCGGAGGACGCGAGAGACTATACAATCGGAACGCAGATACTGGTGGATCTCGGTATTAAGCGGTTGAGGCTGCTGACAAACAACCCGCTTAAGGTGTACGGTCTTGCAGGCTATAATCTTGAGATTGTGGAGCGGGTACCGATTCAGATGGCACCGGGTAAATACGATATGTTTTATCTCAAAACAAAGAAAGAGAAGATGGGACATATTTTAGATATATAGATAATAAACAGCATATATACAGGAGGAAATAAAATGAACACATTAGAAGGAAAAATGGTAGCAGAGGGTATTAAAATCGGAATCGTTGCAGCGAGATTTAATGAATTTATCGTATCCAAGCTGATTGGCGGTGCGATGGACGGATTACTCCGCCATGATGTGAAGGAGGATGACATCACGCTTGCTTGGGTACCCGGGGCATTTGAGATTCCGGTTGTTGCAAAGAAGATGGCAGAGTCGGGTAAGTATGACGCGGTCATCTGTCTCGGTGCGGTTATAAGAGGGGCGACAAGTCACTATGATTATGTGTGCAATGAGGTGTCGAAGGGAATTGCGTCCGTATCACTTGAGACCGGAATACCGGTTATGTTCGGTGTTGTCACGACTGAGAATATCGAGCAGGCAATCGAGAGAGCAGGAACCAAGGCAGGCAATAAGGGATATGACTGTGCGCTTGGAGCAATCGAGATGATTAATCTGATGAGGCAGATATAAGGAGCGCATATGACAGTAAATAGAGATACGAAAATACTTTTTTTCGATATAGACGGCACCCTGATTACAAATGACGACAGGAAGCTTCTTCCCGACAGCGCAAAGCGTGCGATTGGGATGGCGAGAGAACGTGGACATTTGGCATTTATCAACTCCGGGCGTGTGCCGGTTAATATCGAGGAAAGCATTCGTGATATCGGTTTTGACGGTTATGTCTGTGGCTGTGGCACCTATATTGTCGTTCACGGACAGGAGCTTCTTCATAATATTGTTTCGCGGGAGCGCTGCTGCGAGATTGCAGTAAAAGCAAGGGAATGTGGCATGATGGCGATATTTGAGCATACCGGGCATACCGCATATGACCGTGAGATGCAGGGAGGCGGAAATAAGGCGATTTTGGATTATTTTCGCTCCATGAAGAAAAAAATGATTGATGATATCGAATCTCCGGAGTTTTGCTTTGATAAGTTTGCGGCATGGTACGATCCCCGAAATGATCGGGTGGAGGAATTTAAAGCTTATGTGTCGGAGGATTTTAATTGCATACAGCGCGAGGGAAACTTCCTTGAGGTTGTTCCAAAGGGGTTTTCAAAGGCGACCGGAATACAGTTTTTACTTTCACGCTACGGGATACCTTTATCGCAGGCTTATGTATTTGGTGATAGCAATAATGACCTGGAAATGTTACAATATGTACCGAACAGTATTGCAATGGGGGTATGTACGCCGGAGGTTGAGGCTGTGGCGTCCTATAAGACAGATACGGTGATGAATGATGGTATATATAAGGCAATGAAGTATTATGGAGTAATCTGATGAATGAAAGAAAATTGCGCCAACTGAATATTCTGACTCTGATTACGGCTGCTGCGAGCTTGATCTGCATGGTGATTTTTGTGTTTGTTCTCGCTCCGGCAGACAGGAACAGGATTGGAGGCAGCGGACTTGACACCTATAATGAAAGGTGGGTGCTTAAAAATTATCACGGGAAAGAGGATTCGATTGTGACGCTTCCGCTTTCGCTTGACGCTGAACCGGAGGAGATTATTACGCTGATGGGGCAGGCTCCGGAGGATGTAAACCAGGATTCGGTGCTGATGTTTCGGACAGAGTTTCAGAATGTAATCGTTATGGTTGGAGACACAAAGGTTTATTCAAACGGTGTGATGAATAATCAGAAGCTGATGAAAAATGCGGTGCCGTGTTACAATGTTGTTTCTTTGAAGGATGCCCGTCCGGGTGATGTGATTACAATCTATATGGCATCGGCGTACAAACAGTACAGCGGACGACTGGGGGACATTTATTACGGAACACAGGGTGATGTTCTTGCGGAGCTGATTCGCCGTGACGGTGTAAATTTTTTGTTTGGCATAACGCTGCTTATTATTATGATACTGCTTACTGTCTCGCTGATTACCATGCGGGAGGTCAATGTGGATAAAAGAAAGGCAGGGTATGCGTTTGGGTTTATTTTTTCTGCCGTCTTATGGTCCCTGACTCAGAATCCTCTGATGCAGACGGTGACCGGAAATAATTTTGGCGTATACATGGTTGGCATGGTTCTGCTTTTGCTTATGCCGGTGCTTTATCTGATGTATCAGCGGTGCTTTGCCGTAAAACGCAGGTTTGCGCAAATATTTGAAATCGGAATCTATGTATTTGCTGTTAATATGCTTGTGGGAATCGTATTTCAGATGCTTTCGGTCTGCGATTTTGCAACCTATATGATATTTACAAAGATACTGATTGTTATCGGAATGATTCTGCTGTCCGGAATTATGTATCTCGCCGCGGATACGTTTTCAGATAAGTCGATATACAGTAACCTGTGGGCAAATCTTGTTCTGACGGGAACCTGTATTTTGGAGGCTGTGCTGTCGCTGTTTCGGTTCTATGAGCCGTATGACGGACTGATTCTTCAGATTGGTATATATGTGTTCATCGTTTTACTTGTTGTGACGGTGGAAAAGAGTATCATTCGGGAAATGAATGAACAGCGGGATAAGGCAATCAGCAGCATCGGTATCGAGAAGGAGAAAGCTGTCAAAAATATTAACACGGGATTGATTTACGGCGCATTAAATCAGGTAATCAATGATTTGAAGGAGAAGGACAGAGAGGACAGCAGACTGGTTTATGACGCCTCCATATATTTAAAGTACAATCTCGATACCATGACGAATACGGATATGGTTCCTTTTTCAAAGGAATTGGAGTATATTAAAGCATATCTTGGCATACAATGCAAACGAAATGTCGGTTTGGAAACGGTAGTTGAGGATAAGGTGGTTGATTTCAGAGTTCCGTTTAACAGTATTGAGCCGCTGGTGGAAAATGCCGTGATAAACGGGGCCTTGAGAGCCGAAGCTGCAGGACGGATTGTGATTCGCAGCTATGAGAGGCTTGATTGTTTTGCCATACAGATTGTGGATAACGGAAAGGGAATCGGTCCCGATAAGAAGTTTTCCGGTAAGCAGTCCTTCAAATCGATAAAAAAACGCATAAAAAATATGTGCAGGGGCAGCGTGGAAGTCAGAAATAAGCCGGAAAAGGGAACAATCCTGACGATAAAGCTGCCGAAGGATGGTTATATAATAAAGGAGTAAGAGAATGACATTTTCAGAGCAGATTGTTTATGCAATGTTTAAACCGTCAAAGTATAAGGAATTGATTCAGCTGAAAAAAGGAAGATTTGCAGCATTTGTTATTGTGATCATGCTGGTGCTGGGAATCGTCACCTGTGCGATACCGGCAGGCGCCTTGATTACCGGCTTTGGCGGATTTGAGAAGCTGTTTCGGGGACAGCTGTCGTCACTGACATTTTCAGATGGAGCGCTGCATCTTGACGTGCCGTTTCGTATGGATATCAATGGACTCACTCTGTTGGTTAATACGGAGCATGCCATGGTTGAGGATGAGCAGCTCATAAAAAACGGGGTTTATATAGCAATCGGCAGTGAAACAGCTCGTATGGCTGTGACCTTAGACGGACAGATTATGGAATATCAGAATGCGGATATTACGGGTTTATTTTCTGAAGGATTTAATTGCGAATCATTAATTCAGATGATACCGGGTATATATATGTATTTGCTGGCTGCCTTTCTGGTACAGTGTATCGGCTTTTTTGTCAAGTATGGAGTGATAGCTCTGCTTTACAGCCTGTTTATCAACTCTGTCAATAAAAATATGAATCTGAATCTGACATTCGGTGAGGTATTTGAGGTTTGCTTTTATGGGCAGACGCTTGGCATTATTCTATCGAATTTCAATGCGGCGCTGGGATGGCTGCCTGCAACAATTGTCAGTATCATAGGCATATTCATATCCATTCACATGATTACTGCGTCAGTGGTGTTCATGAACCCAAGAAATCAGGTCTGATACAGCCTGTGGAGGCATGGCACTCAATGAATTGTTATGAAATCTTGCGTCATAGGTTACCTCTTCGGCGAGATATGCCGGAGGGGTATATTTTTTTGCTGTCTCCTCATCCGGAAATTCGATTTCCGCAATTACAAGTCCGTCGTATTCATTGTCAAATACATCAAGCTCCAATGTTAAAGCATCCTCCAGCGGTATCAGATATCTGTGCTTGGTGATGACATTGCCGGATGCTTTGCATAGTAAGCGGGTGTATGCGTCCTTTGTGATATCAAGCTCAAATTCCTGACGTGCCATCATACCTGAGGACTTTACCGTCAGGACGTAGCGGGCATCAGTCTCGTCTGCCTGCGCCGGACACAGAAGCTTTTTGCGGATTCGTATTACAGGGTCGGTTGAGATATAGGCCTGTTCAATCAGGATACAATCACAGTTGTTTAACTGAACAGGCAGGATTTTCGGAATAAATTTGCGCTCTATTTCCATAATATTGTGTCATCCTTTTGTTCTTGAAGATTTGATAGATATATTATATACTAGAAACGTATGGATTTAAACATTTTTTTTATATAGGAGGGGCAGGATGAGCAGAGTAAATATTTTTTTTGCAACAGGCTATGAGGAGGTAGAGGCGCTTACGGTAGTGGATCTTTTGCGCAGGGCAGGAGTTGAGACGACAATGGTGTCTGTGACGGGGGAGAAAAATGTTACAGGTTCTCATGGTATCACAATTCAAGTGGACAAGCTTTTTAAGGAGATAGACGACAGTGCCGATATGCTGGTTTTGCCGGGGGGGATGCCGGGGACACCGAACTTGAAAGCACACAAGGGTTTGACGGAGATGATAGAAAGGTATGCTGCTGACAGCAGCAAATACATTGCCGCAATCTGTGCTGCACCTACGGTATTTGGCGAAATGGGATTGCTGCAGGACAGAATGGCAACCTGTTATCCGGGTATGGAGGAAGGACTTATCGGTGCGACTGTATTGGAGGATAAGGTGGTAATTGACGGTCGAATTATCACAAGCCGGGGACTTGGTACAGCGATTCATTTTGGCCTCGCATTGGTAGGAATCCTCGCAGGAGGAGACGAAGCAAAGGAGCTTGCAGGTAAGATCGTGTATTCGACAGAGTGTTAAAGGATAGAGGAGAACACCATGTTTGATATGAAAGTAAAGGATATTCTTGCAGCTACCGGAGGCAGGCTTTTATGCGGAGATGAGAATACGGTTGTCAGGGATATATGCATAAATTCAAAGGAGATCAAGGAGGGAGACCTCTTTGTGCCGATTATAGGTAAGCGTGTCGATGCACACAGATTTATTGAGAGCGCTTTGGAGGTTGGTGCGGCAACACTGACATCAAGGCATAGTAATGTCGTGATTGCGGATAAACCGTATATTCAGGTTCATGATACGGAAAAGGCACTGCAGGATATCGGCTTCTACATAAGAGACAGATTTCATATTCCCATTGTCAGCGTCACAGGCAGTGTCGGCAAGACGACGACAAGAGAGATGATTGCAGCTGCGTTGAATGTGTGTGTTCCGGTATATCAGACGCAGGGAAATTACAATTCTCTGATTGGAACGCCTATAATGTTATCCAGAATGCAGAAGGATACACAGGTTGCAGTGCTGGAGCTCGGAGTCGGCGGTCCGGGGGAGATGGATATTCTGTCGCGTATGACGCGTCCGTCCGTAGCGGTTGTAACGGTTATCGGTGTGGCGCATATGGAGCATTTTAAGACGCGCAAGAATATCCGCGCGGAGAAATTGGCTATCACCCACGGACTGCAGCCGGATGGAGTGCTGCTTTTGAACGGCGATGATCCTATGCTTGAACAGATGCGTGATAAAACAGGTGTTAAAACACTCTTTTACGGAACACAGGAGTGGTGTGATTATCGTGCTGAGAATATTCATATGGAAAATTACCGGTATGTCTACGATTATGTTCATGGCGGAAAGCGGGTGTCTGTTGTTTTGAATGCGCTGGGCAGACACAATGTCGGAAATTCGCTGGCAGGAATGGCGGTTGCTGATTATCTGGGCTATGATGTGGAGAAAGCAGCTCAGGGGTTCGTACATTTTCAGGGACTGCGTCAGCGCCTCATTACGATACCCGGGAAATACACGATTATTGATGACAGCTATAATGCGAGTCCGGATTCCATGAAGGCAAGTATTGATGTTCTGGCGGAGCTGCCTTGCGATGGTAAAAGGATTGCGGTATTCGGAGATATGTTTGAGCTGGGGGATGAGAGTGAAAAATACCATTATGAGGTGGGCAGGTATCTGTCGGATAAACCTATTGATGAGCTGGTCGTGGTTGGAGAGATGGCACAGCATATTGTCCGCGGGGTTCAGGATGCAGATTCTGATATAAAATGCTACAGCTTCAAGGATAATGGAGAGGTTACGTTGTTTTTGCTCTCAGTGATGGGTACAGATGATATTGCATTAATTAAGGGTTCAAACGGCATGCATTTAAATGAGGTCGTAAGCAACATGATGGGATAGAAAAATTGGTTTTTTCCGTGTCCGCTTCATGTAATTTACATATTGACATGAACAACCGTGTATGTTATATTGTTTTAGAAGAAAATAGTAATGATTCTCATTATTGTTTCATATATCAAGAGATGAAAGGAGTATTTTATTATGAAGTTTGTATGTGGAGTATGTGGATACGTATACGAGGGAGATGCTGCACCGGAGTTTTGCCCGGTTTGTAAAGCACCTGCTGATAAGTTTAAGGCACAGGAGGGTGAGATGTCCTGGGCTGCCGAGCATATTGTAGGTGTTGCACAGGGTGTCAGCGAGGATATTCTTGCTGATCTCAGAGCAAATTTTGAGGGTGAGTGTTCCGAGGTGGGTATGTACCTTGCTATGGCAAGAGTAGCACACAGAGAGGGCTATCCTGAAATTGGTTTATATTATGAGAAGGCTGCATGGGAAGAGGCTGAGCATGCTGCAAAGTTTGCAGAGCTTCTTGGTGAGGTTGTAACTGACAGCACAAAGAAGAATCTTGAGCTCAGAGTTGCTGCTGAGAATGGAGCAACTGCAGGTAAGACAGATCTTGCAAAGAGAGCAAAGGCTGCTAATCTTGATGCAATTCATGACACCGTTCATGAGATGGCTCGTGACGAGGCGCGACACGGCAAGGCATTCGAAGGATTATTAAAGAGGTACTTTGGTTAAGCATTAAGCCATGCAAAAGTACAACAAAAAGCGTTCCGCAAGTTTACTTGCAGGGACGTTTTTTGTTGTACTTTTATACGGCGCAAGCCGTCCACTGAGCCGATAGGCGAAGTGGGCATGGCGCAGAGCCGACAGGCGAAGTGGGCATGGCGCAGAGCCGACAGGCGAAGTGGGCATGGCGCTAACGCAAAGTTCATTTTATTGTGCAAAATGTATTTTTTTTCAACATTTCTTTTTCGACCATTGGTAAATACTTAAGAAAATTTTCAAAAGCCTTGCAAAATGAAAAAAAAAAGGGTAATATCAACTCAGCTAAAGATGAAAGACACCATGTAGAGAACATATATAGTTTTTAAGTTTACGGAGGAATGTAAAATGGCAGTTAAGAAGGCAACAGTAGATTCAACAATGGCCAAGGTTGAGGCAGCTAAGACAGAGGTTAAGGCAGCAGCAGAGAAGAAGGCAGTGCCTGCAAAGGCAGCGGCAGAGAAGAAGGCAGCGCCTGCAAAGGCAGCGGCAGAGAAGAAGGCAGCGCCTGCAAAGGCAGCAGCAGAGAAGAAGGCAGCGCCTGCAAAGGCAGCAGCACCTAAGAAGGCAGCACCTGCAAAGGCAGCAGCGCCTAAGAAAGCAGCTACAGCTGAGAAGGTTGTAATTGAGTACGCAGGCGGTTCTGTTGTAACAGCTGACATCGTTGCAAGAGCAAAAGAGGTTAGCGGAAAGAAGACAATCAAGGAGCTTAACGTATATTATCAGCCTGAGACGGGCATGGTATACTTTACAGCTGATGGCGAGGAAGGCTCTTTCGCTTTATAATTTGTATGTAAGAGATAAATTACAGAAAAATAATCGGATGTATATACATATTACACTTCCCCATGTATATATATCCGATTTATTTTTTTGGTTACTTATATAGTATGCTTATAATCCCCTAGCCTTCTCTGTGCATGCCTTCATTGCCTCCATAACCGAGCTGCGGAAGCCTTTTTCCTCAAGAACACGGACAGCCTCAATGGTTGTGCCTGCGGGTGAGCATACCATATCCTTGAGCTCCGCAGGATGTCTGCCTGTATCTAAGACCATCTTGGCACTGCCGAGTACTGCCTGAGCTGCGAAACGATAGGCCTGTGCTCTCGGCATACCGTCAGCAACAGCGGCATCTGCCATAGCCTCAATAAGCATAAAAACATAAGCCGGTGAGCTTCCGCTGACGGAGACACAGGCATCCATCAGGGATTCCGGTATGGCTTCTGCCAGACCGAAGCCGGATAGTAGCTTCATAATATATTCAAATTCTGTTTCGGAGACCAATTTATTTCTGCATACACCGGTGATACCGGCACCGACCAGAGCCGGTGTATTCGGCATGGTTCTTACGATTTTTATGTTATCTCCGAGATGTTCAGAGAGCCAGTTCAACGTTTTTCCCGGGGCTATTGTAACAATAATCTGCCCGGCAGGGAGGCATCCTTTAATCTGTGCGATTACAGTTTCATAAAATTGCGGCTTGACAGAGAGGAAAAGCACGTCGCTGTCAGCGGCAACCCTGCAGTTATCTGTGGTTGTCTGAATACACAATGTGGAGGATGCCTTTTCTGCAGCAGAGGAGACAGCATCAGATGCAATAATCTCTTTTGGACTTATGCCGGCATTGCGGATAAGACCGCTGATGATGGCGGATGCCATATTGCCACAGCCGATAAATCCGATTTTATAGTTCATGTTGTTTACCCGTCTGCATATTTTTTATGCAGCCTTTCTTATATGCTAAACCCTTTGCGGATAAAGATTCCCGCATCGGGTTTGTCTGTTATGATACCATCTACATTTCTGTTAATGTATTTTCCTATCAGGGAGGCTTCGTTTACAGTCCATACATATACCTTATAATGGCGTATGTGCATCCGGTGAATGAACATCGTCGTGGCAAGCTGGTAATGAGGGGAAACAAAATCGGCGTGGCAGGCATGTAAACGACGCTCCGGAAAATATTCATGCAGATGTTTGCGGAGGGTTGCGTTTGCTGTCCCTAATAACAATCCCGCATTGATGTTTGAGTCAATTGCTTTGATTTTTGCAACGGCATTGTCCAAAAAGGACTTCATCATATAATCCTCGTATTCAAAAAACTGTTTTATGAGTGAAATGATACTTCCCTCGTAGCCTGTTTCCTTTAATTCTATATCCAGCTTGATTTTCCCTCTGCATAGCTTTAGAACATCTACAAGCAAGGGTACTTTAAAGCCTTTTGCGTTTGCTTTTCTGCACAATTCATCGTATGTCAGTTCGGATATTTTCCTATTGTCAAAGGTGTCATCATGGAAAACAATCAGATTGTGGTCACGTGTCTGTCTGATATCAAACTCAGCGTAGTCTGCGCCTATATCAATTGCCAGAGCAAAGGCTTCCAGCGTATTCTCTTTTTTGGCTAAAAAGGATGCACCCCGATGAGCGATGATTTTGGTCTGCAATGTGATTTACCTCCGATGCCATACACTATATATAAATGGCTATGATAGAATAGTATTTCCTTATAAGATTATAATTCTTCACTTTGCCAAATACAAGTGAAATACAAAAAAGCTTGAATAAAATTTGAATATTTTGACTTTCTTAAAAATATAATTAACCGAATTGTGACTTGGAGGTTTGTTTTCAAAAGTAAAAAAGTAATTTTGGTATTTTTTCCTTTGTTATTTTGCCTTTTGGCTTGCGAAATCTGTTTGACAAATTATTTTTATTAAGTATAATGACAGTGTGCTGAACAGAGAACGGACGTGTACTTAAAAAAATAAACAAGGAGAGCACGGAAATGAAAATTCGTTAAACAGGCCGGCTAGCGATACAAATTACGAATTTTCGTGCCGTTCAAAACAGAATATTTTTCGGATATTCAAAATGTTCAAATAAAGAAAGGGAGGAAATGATTATGACAGAAGAAATAATGAATGCAATAAATGATGAAGTCTATGGAGTCTGGTTCTTAATCGGTGCAGCATTGGTATTTTGGATGCAGGCGGGCTTTGCCATGGTGGAGGCAGGCTTTACCAGAGCGAAGAATACCGGTAACATTATCATGAAGAATCTCATGGATTTCTGTATCGGTACAGTGGTATTTATTCTTATCGGTTTTGGCTTATTCTTAGGAGAGGACTACATGGGCATCATCGGTAAGCCGGGATTTGATATTTTTACTGATTACGCAAATTTTGACTGGTCAGGTTTCGTGTTTAATCTTGTGTTCTGTGCAACAACAGCAACAATTGTTTCCGGAGCTATGGCAGAGAGAACGAAGTTTTTATCTTATTGTATATATTCCGCAGTTATCTCAGCAGTGATTTACCCTATTGAGGCACACTGGACATGGGGCGGCGGCTGGCTGGCTGATTTAGGCTTCCATGATTTTGCCGGTTCAAACTGTATTCATATGGTTGGTGGTATTTCGGCGCTGATTGGTGCTGCAATGCTTGGACCCCGTATCGGTAAGTTTAAGAAACAGAAGGATGGAAGCATCAAGGTCGGCGCTTTTCCGGGACATAATCTGGCCCTTGGTGCGCTGGGTGTGTTTATATTGTGGCTTGGCTGGTATGGATTCAACGGCGCTGCCGCAACCTCGGTATCACAGCTCGGCGCTATCTTCGTAACTACAACGATTGCTCCTGCGGTGGCAACTGTTGTATGTATGATTTTCACATGGCTCCGTTATGGAAAGCCTGACGTATCAATGTGTCTGAATGCTTCTCTTGCCGGTCTGGTTGCGATTACGGCTCCTTGCGATGTCACGGATGCTGCCGGAGCTATTATCGTAGGAGCTGTGGCTGGTGTCCTGGTGGTCTTTGGTGTATGGCTGCTTGATTATAAGCTTCGTGTTGACGATCCGGTTGGTGCCGTTGCAGTACATATGCTCAATGGTATATGGGGAACACTTTCCGTCGGCCTTGTAGCTACAGATTCAGTTCCGGGTTATTCTATCGCCAATAAGGCGGGTGAGAAGCTTGTCGGTTTATTCCATGGCGGCGGATTTGAACTGCTCGGTCTTCAGTGCGTAGGTATGCTTGCAACCGCAGCATGGACGGCGGTGACAATTACGATTACATTCTTTATCATAAAGAAGACAGTTGGCCTTCGTGTTACAGAGGAGGAGGAAATCCTTGGTCTGGATTCCACAGAGCATGGTTTAGAGACAGCTTATGCAGGCTTCATGACATACGGCGATCGTATCAGCAGTACCGGCACTCTTACAGAGCTTCCGGCTGAGGTAGTGCCTGTAGATGAGGCAGTACCTGTTCAGGTTATGGATAGCGCACCGGATGTCGCGTCAGATGTGAAGCTTTCAAAGATTTCTATTATTTGCAAGCAGAACAAGTTTGAAGACCTGAAGGAGGCATTAAATGAAACGGGTGTTACAGGTATTACTGTAACGCAGGTTCTCGGATGCGGTGCACAGAAGGGTCGGACAAAGTACTATCGTGGTGTTGAGATGGATATGACACTGCTTCCGAAGGTAAAGGTAGAGGTTGTAGTAAGCAAGATCCCCGTTGCGGCGGTTGTCAGGGCTGCAAAGAAGGCACTTTATACCGGAAACATTGGTGATGGTAAAATATTCGTATATGGCGTGGAAAACGTTATTAAGGTTCGTACCGGCGAAGAGGGGTTTGACGCTTTGCAGGGAGAGGATTAAACAAATGACTGTTGCACTAAAATAATAGGCATGGGCTGTCGCAATAAGATAATACGGCAGCCCATGCCTTATTTTAGTGCGGCAGCAACTTGCTGCATTTGTTAAATTGCGGTTTCACCATGTTCGCCGGTACGGATACGGATTGCGTCAGCTACCTCATAAATAAAGATTTTCCCGTCACCGTAGTTCCCGGTTGGAATCCGTTCTGTAATCATGGAAATCAGCTTTTCACACACTTCATCGGTTACAACGGTCTCCACCTTGATTTTCGGAAGGAGATTTACATAGTAATCACTTCCGCGGTATATGGTTTTGTAACCCTTCTGATTGCCGTATCCCATGATGTTGCTTACCATGGCACCGGTTGTGTGACATTCGTCTAAGATTGCTTTCATGTCGTCAAGCTTCTCTGATCTTATGATTACTTCCACCTTTTTCATAATAACATCCCCCTTAGCTGTTTGCTTTTAAAGATTTGTTCCACGCAGTTCTATGATTGGAGACCCGGTTCCTTTAATATAATCTCCGGTGATAGTTACTCTGCCGATTGTGTCGTCACGTGGAATTTCATACATAATGTCAAGCATAAATTTTTCGATGATGGCACGCAGTGCACGGGCACCGGTTTTCTTTTCCATGGCAAGCTCGGCGATAGATTCATATGCGCTGTCATCGAACTGCAAATCCACCTCATCCAGAGCCAAGAGCTTTTGATATTGCTTTAAAATCGCATTTTTCGGTTCCTTCAAAATCTTTATATACATATCCTTGTCGAGAGCATCCAGTGTAAAGAGGACAGGAAGACGCCCTATAAATTCAGGTATCATGCCAAATTCCCGCAGGTCATCGGTTGTAACCTCTTTCATAATGTTTTTGTTGTCATCGTACTTATCCTTGAGCTCTGCGTTAAAGCCCATGGATGACTGCCTGCTCAGGCGCTGTTTGATGATGGACTCAATTTCCGGGAATGCACCTCCGCAGATGAACAGGATATTACGTGTGTTCATGGTTGTCACAGGCGTCATGGCGTTTTTGCTGCCGGAGCCGACCGGAACCTCTACATCAGCGCCCTCCAGAATCTTCAACAGACCTTGCTGTACCGATTCTCCGCTGACATCACGACTGTGGGTTTCCCTCTTTTTTGCGATTTTGTCAATCTCATCAATAAAGATGATGCCACGTTCCGCCTTTTCCACGTCATTGTCTGAGACAGCCAGCAGCTTGGACAGGATACTTTCCACATCGTCGCCGATATAGCCGGCCTCGGTTAGTGTGGTGGCATCCGTTATGGCAAGCGGAACATTCAGCAGGCGCGCAATCGTTTTAACCAGATAGGTTTTTCCGCATCCGGTCGGACCGAGCATGAGCATATTGGATTTTTCGATTTCAATGTCATCCATCGTGTTGGTGATAACACGTTTATAGTGGTTGTAAACCGCTACGGAAATTGCCTTTTTCGCATATTCCTGACCGATTACATATTCGTCCAGCATTGCCTTCATCTTGTGTGGAGCCGGAATGCTCTCCATGGTGAGCGGCTGCTCCGTCTCTGCTTCGTCCTTTTTTTTCTTTTTCTTGACCTTTTGCGTTTGCGGAATATCATCAAAGGGCATAAATTGAGACATATTGATATGCGGCATCTTCGACAAATCAATAAATTGCATGGAGTTGGAATTGAGAGAATCAAAACTCTTTTGCATGCAGTCATTACAGATATGTATGTTGTTAGGAAGCGTTATAAACGGACCTGCAATTGATTCCGGCCGCCGACAGAGGTAGCAGTAGCTTTCGTATTCATCTTTCTCTTTATCCTGGGTTTGATTGTTGTTATTTTTATTGTCCGACATTTTATCCTCCGTTGTGAATAGCTTTTTTACGCATTATTTATGTGTATTATAGCACGAATTGCGTGTTGTGACTATGGCATATTTATGGAAAGAATATGTTGAAATATTTTATGTAAAGAAGTATAAATATTATAGAGGAAATGTTGCCTGCGACAGGAGTGTATGATGTGGAGGTACGGTATGAAGAGAAGAATTACTGCTTATCTGGAATATATAGATAAGCTGCTTGAACAGGAGGATGCAGATTGGGAGAAGGAGATAAAAAAGCATTTGATACAGATTGCTTTTTTTGCGCATGAGAGGTTCGTGCATTTGATTGTGATGGTTTTATTTGCACTTTGTACGATTCTGAGCATATTATATCTTAATTTCAGCGGACAGATGATTATTCTGGCATTGACGATAGCTTTCCTTATTCTTCTGATTCCGTATATTATGCATTATTATTTGCTGGAAAACAGCGTACAAAAGATGTATACGCAGTATGACAGGATGCTGAATAAGATTGATAAAGCGTTTTCTCTTGAGGATCAGTCCTGAGCGGAGGGACGCTATACTGAATTATATAGAAATAGGATGAAGAAAAGCCCGGTGCATGTGCATCGGGCCTTATTATTTACTGTCTTTCTGTTGAAGTGCTTCCGGTGTTGTTATTATTTTTTCCATTATTGTTATTATTGTTGTCATCTCCGGTCAGCATCTCATCCACGCCGTCTTCTACGCCGTCCACAACATCCTCAACACCATTGCCGATATCGTCTACAGCATTTCCTGCATCGTCGACAAGTCCATTGTCATTTTTATTATTGCCGTTGTTGTTATTGGTCTCGTTTGTTGTACCAGTACTCCCGTCGTCGGTTGTTGCATTATTGCCGCATGCGGTAAGCGCAAATGACAGCGTAACCAGCGTGAGAGATAGTAATAAAATTGATTTTGCTCGTTTCATAATCTGTTCACTCCTTCTACAGTTACCATGGTACCAGTAAATACTGTATTTATAGTATGACCGTAATCAGACAGAATATTTAAGAAACGAATAGAAAATGATGGTAATTTTTGTTCTTATGAAGGCGCGGTGTATATATATTATTAAAGAAGAAGCGTGATAGGACTATGGTAAGGATATAAAAAAAGAAACCCTTGACTTGAATTTTTAAAAGAAAAGAGATATAATAAAAATTGTAGCCTTTTTTGGAAAAGTTTGCAAAAAGCTTATATTACAATTTGTACCTTAATGATATTATACCACAATATCTTGAAATGTAAAGGGGCATTTTAATGGAAGAAAAAAAGGATTATAATAGAAAAAATGTGAATAACATAAAACGCATGCTTACGATTATCTTTGTGGTTATGTGTGCGCTTCCTATTTTGTTTTGCCTGTGTCTGACTGTAAAAATGAATAATCTGGAGAATAAGCTTGATACATTGTCAGTCAGGCTTGCGGAGGCAGAGACGGCCTCTGTACCGCAGCAGGGGCAGCCGGACAATCTGGCGGAGCTTGATCAGGAGGCATATGGTGATTTGGGGAAGAGCACAACGGATCAGAATCATACGCTGATGGTGGAGGATGGAGAAGGTATGGCTGAGGAACCGGATATTACGATATCCGAGAGCGGCAGCACCTCGACAGTGAGCAACGGCAGGAAGGTTTATCTTACCTTTGATGACGGGCCGAGTATTTATACAGGTGAAATTCTGGATATTTTGAAAGCGAATGATGTAAAGGCAACATTTTTCTGTGTATATAATGAAGACCGGAGTGTCTGGCCATATTACGGCAGAATTGTGGAGGAGGGGCACACGCTTGGCATGCATTCCTATTCTCATGTTTACGACACGGTTTATGCGAGCAGGGATTCCTTTGTGGAGGATGTGACAAAAATTCATGATTTCCTGTATGAGCAGACCGGTGTGGATTGTAAGTTTTACCGATTCCCGGGCGGCAGCTCCAATACGGTTTCAAATGTTGACATGCAGGAGCTGATGGAGTATCTGTATGGTGAGGGTATTACATATTATGACTGGAATGCTTTATCGGGGGATGCAGTGGACGCATCATTAAGTGCTGAGCAGTTAAATGAGAATATTCTCGGATATGTAAGAAATAACCCGGGGGATTCTGTCGTTTTGATGCATGATCTGAAAAACGGATACGCAACGATTGAGGGATTGCAGGATCTCATAGACACATTGCAGGCGGAAGGCTATGAGCTTTGTGCGATTGATGAAAACACAGAGCCGGTGCAGCATGTGCGTTACACGGGAGCAGTTACGTCAAAGGACGAATGAGAAAATATAAGGCGGGATGCAGGTCATGGATTTTGCTATGGCAATGAATTATATAGAGGAGAAAAATAAGCTCGGCTCTGTGCCGGGCTTAGATAATGTAAAAGAGCTTTTGCGCAGATTGGGCAATCCGCAGGATCATTGCAGATGTCTGCAGATTGCCGGAACCAATGGCAAGGGCTCTGTTTTTTCTTTTGTGCAGGAAATATTACTTGAGGCGGGTTTTTCGGTGGGCAGATATATTTCACCGACGGTTTTTACATATCTGGAGCGATTTCAGATTAATAAACGGAATATGCCGGAGGAGGACTTTGCAGAGATATTAAGCATGGTGGCGGAGAAGGTTTGCGATATGGAGCAGGATGGTCTGCAAAGCCCGACCGCCTTTGAAATCGAAACTGCGGTGGCATTTTTGTATTTTTCCAAACGAGAGGTGGATTATGCCCTGATTGAGTGCGGAATGGGCGGTGCGCTCGATGCGACAAATGTTATTTGCCATCCTGTCATGTCGGTGATTGCGTCTGTGAGCAGGGACCATATGCAGTTTCTGGGAAACACACTTTCCGAAATTGCCGCACATAAGGCAGGTATCATTCAGACAGACAGTGTGTGTATATCCGCGCCGCAGGCTCCTGAAGTGGAGGCTGTTCTGCGTGAAGTCTGTGAAAGGAAGGGAACCGGACTTGTTTTGGTGCGTGATTCGGACATACATATACAGCGGATGGATTTGGAGCAGACGCTGTTTTGCTATAAGGGTGAGGAATATAGCATAAAGCTGCTGGGTGAGCATCAGGTTGTGAATGCAGCGGTTGCTGTGGAGACAGTGTCGGGAATCAGTGGGATTCACCATGCGGATATCTGTCGGGGATTGCACAATACCGTATGGAGCGGAAGAATGACAAAGGTTTGTGATAATCCGTATGTTTTTGTTGATGGCGCCCACAATGAAGCTGCATGGAGATATCTGAAGCGGGCAGTAAATAAATATTTTACAAACCGGAGGATTATTTATATAATAGGTGTATTGAAGGATAAAGAATACGGGAAGATGGTGGATATTCTGGCAGATACAATGGATTATGCAGTCACCGTGACGCCGGACACACCGCGCGGTCTGGATGGTACATGTCTCGCAGAACTGATTGGCAGAAGGGGTGTTCCGGCTTCTGCTGCGGAGTCTGCTGATGACGCTGTGCGGCAGGCACTGGGCAGGGCCCATATGCTGAGGCAGCAGGCGATGGGGCAGGAAACATCGGTTATCTTGGTGAGCGGCTCACTGTCTTTTATAGCGGATTATCTGGATTATAAATGGGACAAGATATAGATAGGTTGGGCTTTGCGATATGGATAGAATAGACAGATTGACGGAGCATCCTTTGTTCCGGGACTGTATGGAAAGGATTTTACAGGCAGAACAGGATAGAGTTTTTTGCCTGCATGGCATGGAGCACAGTCTGGATGTAGCAAGAATCGGTTATATCATAGACATGGAGGAGGGGCTGCATATAGACAAGGAAATCGTTTATGCAGCTGCATTACTGCATGACTTGGGAAGATGCATGGAATATGAAAAAAATATTTCCCATCATCAGGCCGGCGCTGAAATAGCAGAAAGAATTTTGGCGGATTCGGGCTTTGACAGGAAAGAAACAGAAGACATATGCCATGCCATTTTAAAGCATAAGGAGCCTTGCGGGGAGACAGGAACAAGGGATTTGAGATATCTGCTGTACAGTGCCGATAAGCTGTCCAGAAGCTGCTTTCTGTGTAAGGCCAGAGATGCCTGCTACTGGCAGGAAAAACGTAAAAACAGGCATATTGTTATATAACTGTAAGCTTTGATGGGAGAATGGGATGGATAAGATTGTAATAGGAAAGAGGACGTTTGTGCTGGGCGGTGATGGTACAGGTGTGCCTCATGCTTATGTGATGGGAATTTTGAATGTTACGCCGGATTCATTTTCGGATGGAGGACGGTTCAATGATGTAGAGCATGCGTTGGAGCATGCGGAGCAGATGATAAAGGACGGAGCGGATATCATTGATGTGGGTGGAGAGTCAACCCGGCCGGGGCATGTGAAGATATCGGTTGCGGAGGAGATTGAGAGAACCTGCTTTGTGATAGAGGCGATTAAGGAGAATTTTGATATACCTGTATCACTGGACACCTATAAGCCGGAGGTGGCGGAGGCGGGACTGCTCGCGGGAGCGGATTTGATTAATGATATATGGGGACTGAAGCGGGATGACAGAATGGCGCCTCTCATTGCGCGGTATGGCGTTCCGTGCTGTCTCATGCATAACAGGCATGATACAGTCTATGGTGATTTTTTGGAGGAGGTTATAGAGGACGTCAGGGAGAGTATTGACATTGCGCTGGCGGCGGGAATCAGAGCGGAGCAGATTATCACGGACCCGGGTATCGGGTTTGCAAAGGATACAAAGCAGAATCTGGCCCTGATGAATCATCTGGAAAAACTGGCAGAGCTGGGGTATCCGGTTTTACTCGGAACATCCAGAAAGTCTATGATAGGAAATACGCTGCAGCTTCCGGTGGAGGAACGTGAGGAGGGGACGATTGCCACATCTGTGATCGGACTGATGAAGGGGTGCAGCTTTTTCCGCGTGCATGATGTAAAAGCGAATATACGGGCACTCAGGATGACGGAGGCAATTCTGCGAGGCTGACAGCATGTGGTATTGAAAATGGTGCGATATATGCCGGGTGAGCCGGTTCGGTTTTGGGAGGATGGATGTATGGATAAAATTATAATTAAGGATCTGGAGATTTTTGCATATCATGGTGTCCTCGAACAGGAAAAGCGCACGGGGCAGACCTTTATTGTGAGCGTTGAGCTTGGAGTATGGCTGCGTGATGCGGGTATGACAGATGATTTGAATAAAACAGTGAACTATGCCGAGGTCTGCGAGGATATTCAAAATGCAATGACAGGAGAAAAATATGACCTTATTGAAGCTGCAGCCGAAAATATTGCTGATACAATTTTGCTGAAATATGATAAAATAAAAGAGGTTCATGTGATTTTGAAAAAGCCGGAAGCACCGATTGATATGATTTTTGATTCCATGTGCGTAGATATAACGAGAAAAAAACATATTGTATATTTGGGAATCGGCTCCAATCTGGGAGATAGGGAAGGGTATCTTGATTATGCGGTGGATCAGCTGAATAAGGATGATTATATTAAGGTGAATAAGGTTTCTACATATATTGTAACCAAACCATATGGTAATGTGGAGCAGGATGATTTTCTGAACGGATGTCTTGAGATAGAGACCTTATATGATCCTGAGGCGCTGCTGGCTGTCATAAATGATATAGAGCAGGGAGCCGGCAGAAAACGCGTGATTCACTGGGGACCGCGGACGCTGGATATTGATATTCTGTTATATGACAGGAATATCATTATGGAGGAGAAGCTCACCATTCCGCATCTTGAGATGGCAAAGAGAGCGTTTGTTCTGGAACCGCTCTGTGAGATTGCACCCTACGCATATCATCCGGGGTATAACAGGACAGTGCTTGAGCTGCTGGATATGCTGAGACAGGCGGAGAATCCGGAATAGACGGGTTATCATGGGCTTTGAGTCATACAGGTTGATTCGGGTAATAATGTTGCAGAACATACGGAATGGATGGGTGTGTGGATGTGACTTTTCGGACAGGTAATAAATGGGGAATATATTTTAGGAGGTGGCAATATGGCTTACAAAATGTTTGCGGCAATCCACGTGGGCTCCAGTGAGATTAGCATGAAAATCTATGAGATTAACGGCAGGAAGTCCTTTAAGCAGGTTGACAGTGTAAGCAGAATTATCGAATTGGGTAAAGATACCTATCGGAATGGTGCGCTGGGTGCAGATTCCATTAAACAGGTGTGTCTGATTTTGAATGATTTCAAAAAGAAGATGAAGGAATACCAGATTACGGAGTATCGGGCATATGCGACAAGCGCAGTGCGTGAGTCTGAGAATGCGGAAATTGTTCTGGATGCAATTAAGCGTAATTCTAATATCGAGGTGCAGGTATTGAGCAATTCCGAACAGCGGTATATGAGTTTTAAGGGTTTGGTTGCAAAATATGAAGATTTTCATCAGATTGTGAGTAAAAATTCTGCATATGTAGATATCGGCGCCGGCAGCGTGCAGGTTTCCCTGTTTGACAAGAATAATCTGATTGTAACGGAAAATATTCCAATCGGTGCCATCAGAGTTCGTGATTATCTGTCAATCATGGGTAATAAATCAGGCAGACTTGATAAGATTATATCGGAATATGTGGAAAACGATATTGTTACATTTCGCAACATTTATCTAAATGATAAGGAAATCAAGAATATTATAGCCGTGGGCGAGGTTGTGAGGGCTGTAAAGAGGATTGTGCAGGAGCTTGGTATTCATGAGAAGATTACACGGGAGCAGTTCGACACTGTTTATAATCGTATTTTGTCCATGTCAACCCAGGAGCTGGCAGAGCAGTATGGTATCCCATATGAGCGTGCAACGCTGCTTTTGCCGAGTATTATCATTTATCAGTCTTTCCTGAATAACTGCAAGGCGGAGGAAATCTATACACCGAATGTGGATTTCTGTGACGGTATCGCTGCGTCTTACATGGATGAGGGCAGCAAGGTTGTATTTAATCATGATTTTGGCGAGGATATACTGGCATCTGCGTATAATATAAGCAAGCGTTACAAATGTAATAAAAAGCATATTGAGAGAACCTCATATTTTGCGTTAAAGATATTTGACAGTATCAGAAAGATACAGGACTTGGGCAAGATGGAACGGTTACAGCTTCAGATTGCCGCCATTTTGCATGAGTGCGGGAATTTTATCAATATGCACGACGGCGCCCGAAATTCCTATCACATTGTGGCGAATACGGAGATACTCGGACTTTCTCATAAGGAAAGAATGGAGGTCGCCAATATAATAAAATACAATATTCTGTATCTGCCATCAAGGGAGGCGATTTCCTCGGAGCTTGACGGAAGCGATTATATTACGATTGCCAAGCTGGCTGCAATTCTGCGTATTGCAAATGTCCTTGATAAGAGCCATACACAGAAGATAGAGGATATTGATGTCACAATAAAAGACGATAAGATGATTATTTCCGCTGCGAGCTATGAGGATATATCTCTTGAGGCGGGATTGTTCGGACCAAGAGCTGATTTTTTTGAAAAGGTGTATGGTATCAGACCGGAACTCAGACAGAAAAGGAGTGTGTAATCGGAATGGAAAAAAAATTACTGGATAAACCTGAGAATTATTATAACCGTGAGATGAGCTGGCTGCAGTTTAATTACAGAATAATGAAGGAGGCAAAGGACAAAAGCATTCCCCTTTTTGACAGATTGAACTTTCTGAGCATTACAGAGTCAAATCTGTCGGAGTTTTTCATGGTAAGAGTGGCATCTCTGATCGACCTGGTTCATGCAGGAGTGAAGAAGAAGGATATTGCAGGCCTGACGCCGCAGGAGCAGCTTGCTCAGATTATTCCCGAGACAAAGAATATGATGAACAGCCAGTATATGACGCTCAACCGGTCACTGCTTCCTGCACTGGAAAATAATGGATTGAAACTGGTTAAGCACTATGAGAATCTGACGGAAAAGCAGGCGAAGTTTGTAGATAAATATTTTGAGAGGGAAGTATATCCGGTGCTTACGCCGATGGCTGTGGATCAATCGAGACCATTTCCGCTCATCAGTAATAAGACATTGAATATAGGTGCGCTGGTTCGCGATAAAAAGAAGGATGTCATGGATATTGCGACGGTTCAGGTCCCTTCTGTCCTATCACGTGTCGTTGAGATACCGGCCGAGGGAGAGAGCAGAGAGATTATTTTGTTGGAGGAAATTATTGAGAAGAATCTGAATAAGCTGTTTCTGAACTATGAGATTGTATGCGCGCATCCGTACCGTATTATGAGAAATGCAGACCTTACCATAGATGAGGATGATGCTGCTGACCTCCTGAAGGAGATTGAGAAGCAGATCAAGAAGAGAGCATGGGGGGAGGTTATCAAGCTTGAGGTTGAAGCCGATATGGATAAGCATCTGCTGAAGGAGCTGAAAAAGCAGCTGCAGGTTACGACCGATGCCGTATATCTGATTAACGGACCGCTTGACCTCACGTTTTTGTCCAAGGTGCGCGGACTGGATGGCTTTGAGCATCTGAAAGGGGCGAAGTACATTCCGCAGCCGGTTCGGGGCTTGAACTATGAGGAGAGTATATTTGAACAGATAAAACGTAAGGATATTTTGCTGCACCATCCGTATGATGAATTTACACCGGTGATAGAATTTATCAAGCAGGCAGCAGTTGATCCGAACGTGCTGGCAATCAAACAGACCTTGTATCGTGTCAGCGGAAACTCACCGATTGTTGCGGCGCTTGCCTTGGCAGCGGAAAACGGAAAACAGGTAACGGTTCTCGTGGAATTGAAGGCGAGATTTGATGAGGAAAATAATATTAACTGGGCAAAGAAGCTGGAGAAAGCAGGCTGCCATGTAATTTACGGTCTGGTGGGATTAAAAACACATTCCAAGATTGCGCTGGTGGTACGGCGTGAGGAGGACGGAATCAGGAGATATGTACATCTGGGCACCGGTAATTACAACGATATCACCGCGAGACTGTATACAGATACCGGTATGCTGACCGCATCGGATTCTATCGGTGAGGATGCGACGGCGGTCTTCAATATGCTGTCCGGATATTCCGAGCCGCCTGCATGGAATAAGCTTCTGGTGGCGCCTATCTGGATGAAGAACCGTTTCCTGAGCTTGATTGGGCGTGAAACGGAAAATGCGAAAGCAGGCAAGGAGGCAAAGATTATTGCCAAGATGAATTCACTGTGTGATTCGGACATCATCAGGGCGTTATATGAGGCTTCAAACGCAGGCGTGAAAATAGAATTGATTGTCAGGGGTATATGCTGTCTGAAAACGGGAATAAAAGATTTATCAGAGAATATTACGGTTCGCTCTATCGTGGGCAACTTCCTTGAACACGCCAGAATATTCTATTTCTATAATGACGGATTTGAGGATGTATATATGGGAAGTGCAGACTGGATGCCAAGGAATCTCGATAAACGTGTGGAAATCACATTTCCTGTGGAGGATGAGGATTTGAAGAGACGCGTGATAGAGATACTTGAGATACAGCTTGCCGATACGCTGAAAGCACATATCATGCAGCCGGACGGCTCCTACGAGAAGCAGGATCTGCGAGGCAGGGATAAGCTTGCGGCACAGGAGTATTTCTGCAGACAGGCGATGAATAATGTCAAGGAGGAAAAAAAGAAAAGTGTGTCACGAATCTTTGTTCCAAGGACAAAGAGTGAATAAATATTCTAAAAAGAGACAAAGGAGGAGAGAGTGTGGAGGACTTTTTCAAAATCAAGGAGAGGGGATCGACGTTAAGAACCGAGATTTTCGCAGGAATCACGACGTTTTTTGCGATGGCTTATATTATTTTCGTCAATCCGAATCAGGTGGCTGCTGAGGGCGCAAACGGATGGCTTGTTGTGGAGTTCGGGGCTGATGCGGCAGAGATGGGGAGGATATGGAACGCGGTATATATCGCATCCATTCTTGTCGCTATTGTCGGTACATTGCTGATGGCATTTGTTGCAGATATGCCGTTTGCGCAGGCATGTGGTATGGGACTTAATTCTTTCTTCTGTACCATATTTGTTTCCGGTGCATATTTTGCCGATGAGAATGTGACGACGGGCTATCAGGCCGGACTTGTTATTATTCTGCTGTCGGGTATTGTATTTTTGATTTTGTCCATTACGGGTATGCGTGAGTATATTGCAAAATCCATGCCGGAATGCTTGAAAAAGGCAATCTCGGCAGGTATCGGCCTGTTTATTGCGCTGATTGGATTTAAGAATGCCGGCATCATTGAGGAGAACCAGTATACCTTTGTACAGTTCTTTGATTTCCATGGACGTATCAAGACGATAGGCACCATAGCAGAGGATGGGCATATGATTACCGGACTTGAGGTATGGAGAACCATTGTACCTGTTGTTGTAGCGATACTCGGTATCTTAATCATTGCTGCTCTCTCAAAGTATGGTATAAAGGCAAGCGTCATTATCGGCATTATTGTGTCTACCGTCCTTTATTGGGTGATGATGTGGCAGGTACCTGATTTCGATTTGAGCGGTATCGGTCAGTCATTTAAGGATTTCGGGGAGGTCGGTTTCCTTGGTGTGTTTAACGGTGATGCATGGGATGCGGCTTTCAACAGCTCCTATGTGGGCGGGGTGTTCTCGGCCATTATGCTGATTATTGCGTTTTGCCTGGTCGATATGTTTGATACGGTCGGAACTATCTATGGTACAGCCTCTCAGGCAGGTATGCTTGATGAGAACGGAGATCCGATTAATCTGAATAAATCCATGCTCTGCGATTCTATCGGCACAGTTTCCGGCGCACTGCTCGGAACCTCAACCTGTACAACCTTCGTGGAGTCCGCATCCGGTGTCGGAGCAGGCGGAAGGACCGGCTTCGCAAGCGTTGTGACAGCTGTATGTTTTGCGATATGTCTGTTCTTAAGTCCGCTTGCAAGCGTTGTTCCAAGCTGCGCGACTGCACCGGCTCTGGTATTTGTAGGTGTGCTTATGGCGAAAAACTTTGCAAAGATTGATATGGACGATATGCTCTCTGCGGTTCCTGCTTTCATGACATTTATTATGATGCCGCTTACCTACTCCATATCAAACGGTATCGGTATCGGCGCCATCACTTATGTGGTCATCGCGCTGTTTACAAAGAAGTATTCGAAGAAGGACATTGTGGTTACGATTATAGCTGCTTTGTTCATATGTAAATTTATATTTGTCACTATGTAAAAAGACCGGCCTGATTTTAACAGAATCTTCACAAAAAGGAATATTGACGTATAAAAAATATAGTATTAGAATATAGTTCGATATAGAACAAAAATATTCTTGTGCTATATTTTTTGCCTTGAAATGATGAAAATGACAGGAGGCCGGAATGGAAGAGGAGAGGAGTATCGGACGCGAGATAAAGAGCCTGAACAACCTCATGTGCAGGAGATTTGAACAGGATTGGAAGCAGTGTATGGATGGGGATGCAACGGTAATGCATGTATGGATATTAATCTTCATCAGAAAGCGGGATGGACGTGATACATTTCAACGTGACGTGGAAAAGAAATTTGCAATATCCAGATCCACAGCTACCAATATATTGCAGCTGATGGAGAAAAAAGACCTGATAACGAGGGCATCCGTGAAATATGATGAGCGGCTGAAAAAGATATGCCTGACGGAAAAAGGCCGTCATATAACAGAAGAAATGCGGCAGATGGCAAGCCAGTCAGACCGGAAGCTGGTTGAGGGAATTGAAAAGGACAGACTTGCGGTTTTCTATGATGTAATGGACGATATCAGGCATAATATAGAGTCGCAGATATAAAAAAAATGATATGACAGAAAGGATTTATGATGAAATGTTAAAGACACTCGGAGCACATATTAAGGAATATAAAAAAGCATCCGTGATTACCCCGATTTTTATGATAGCTGAGGTTATAATGGAGACGCTGATTCCGCTTTTGATGGCATCTATTATAGATGACGGCGTAGAAAAAGGAAATATGCGGCATATCATACTGATGGGCGTTTTGATGACGATACTTGCCCTAGGCGGTCTTGCGGCGGGTATGCTGGGCGGTAAATACGGTGCTATGGCGTCAGCCGGCTTTGCAAAAAATCTGAGAGAGGGAATGTATAATAATATTCAGAGCTTCTCATTTTCAAACATTGATAAGTATTCGACAGCAGGACTGATTACAAGACTAACGACGGATGTGACAAATATTCAAAATGCATACCAGATGATACTTCGCATGTGCATGAGGGCGCCGATGAGCATGATTTTTGCTATGATTATGGCATTTACAATAAGCCCGAGGCTTGCAAGCGTTTATCTGATTGCGGTTATTTTGCTTGGATGCTGCCTTATAATTATTATCCGCTTTGCCATGCAGTATTTTTCCAGGGTGTTCAAAAAATATGATGATTTGAATGCAAGCGTACAGGAAAATGTTTCGGCAATTCGAGTTGTAAAGGCATATGTTCGGGAGGATTATGAGAAGAAAAAATTCAGCGGGGCAAATAATAACGTTTACAGAATGTTTATTAAGGCCGAGAGGGTGCTGGCGTGCAATAATCCGCTGATGCTGTTTACGGTTTATACCTGTATTCTTTTAATCAGCTGGATGGGCGCACATATGGTTGTGTCCCATACGCTTAGAACCGGACAGCTCATGAGTCTGCTCACATATTGTATGAACATACTGATGAACCTGATGATGCTTTCCATGGTATTTGTTATGATTTCGATGAGTGTATCAAGTGCGAAGCGTGTGGCGGAGGTGCTTGAGGAAGAGCCTGACATAGTCAATCCGAAGGAGCCGGTTATGCAGGTGGCCGACGGAAGTATTGATTTTACACATGTTGATTTCAGATATAAAAAATACAGGCGCACGGAGGACGCGAATGGAGATATTTCCGTGATTGTGGAAGATAACGAGGACAGTGAGCCTGTACTCAAGGATATCAATCTTCATATAAATGCAGGTGAAACGATAGGCATCATCGGAGGCACGGGCAGTTCGAAATCCAGCTTGGTGAATCTGATAAGCCGTCTGTATGATGTCAGCGCAGGTGAGCTTATGGTCGGCGGCGTCAATGTGCGGTGCTATGATTTGGAGGTGCTGCGTAATGAGGTTGCAGTCGTTTTACAGAAAAATGTGCTCTTCAGCGGAACCATATATGATAATCTGCGATGGGGCGATAAAAACGCCACGGACGAAGAATGCAGGCGCGCGTGCAGGCTGGCGTGTGCAGATGATTTCATTGAGGCGTTTCCGGATGGCTATAATACCAGAATAGAACAGGGAGGAACCAATGTATCGGGCGGACAGAGACAGCGCCTTTGTATTGCAAGGGCATTGCTCAAGAAGCCAAAGATTCTGATACTTGATGACAGCACGAGCGCGGTGGATACAGCTACGGATGCGCGAATCAGGAAGGCATTCGCGGAGGAGATTCCGAACACGACAAAGATAATCATAGCACAGCGTGTCGGCAGTGTGCAGAATGCAGACAGGATTGTGGTGATGGATGACGGAGAAATCAACGGCGTCGGAACGCATGAGGAGCTGCTTGCAGGAAATGAAATTTACCGGGATGTTTATGAATCGCAGATCGGCGGCAGTGGAGATTTTGATGAACAGGGAGGTGGACAATAATGGCCGAGGGAAAGATCGTAAAGGGACCAATGCGGGGCGGCGTCAGAGGACCAAAGCCGAAGGTGAATAATCCCGGTAAGATTATGGGACGTATCATCCGTTATGTGGGTGCGAAGTATAAGCTTCATTGCATTCTGGTGCTTATCTGTATCATTGTGAGCGCTTTGGCGAATGTTCAGGGAACGATGTTCATGAAGACATTGATTGACAGCTATATTATGCCGATGGTAGAAAACGGAGGCAGAGACTATTCGGATCTGCTGGCTGCCATGCTGCGTGTGGCTCTGTTTTATTTGTGCGGCGTTGCGGCGGCGTATGTGCAGGCAATTCTGATGATGTACGTGACACAGGGGACACTGCGTGATATGCGAAATGATTTGTTTTCCCATATGGAGAGTCTTCCGATTCGATATTTTGACAGAAATGCGCATGGGGATATCATGTCAATTTATACGAATGATATTGATACACTGCGACAGATGATAAGCCAGAGTATACCGCAGTGCATCTCCAGTATCATTACAGTTGTCAGTGTGCTTGTCAGCATGATTATATTGAATATTCCGCTGACGCTGCTCACATTGGTTATGGTAGGTGTTATGCTGAAAACGAGCGGATACGTTGCGGGCAACAGCGGAAAATATTTCGTGAAGCAGCAGGAGGATTTAGGCGCGGTAAACGGATATATTGAGGAGATGATAGAGGGGCAGAAGGTAGTAAAGGTATTCTGCCACGAGGAGGAGAGCAAAGCGCGGTTTAAGGAATTAAATGATAAGCTGGGAGAAAGCGCATACCATGCCAATAAATTCGCAAATATAATCGGACCGATTAATGCCCAGCTCGGCAATGTCAGCTATGTGCTGTGTGCCATTGCCGGAGGGGCGCTCGCTTTAAACGGCGTGGGCAGCTTTACGCTGGGAAGTCTTGCAAGCTTTCTGTCCTTCAACAAGAATTTCAGTATGCCGATAAATCAGGTAAGCATGCAGATGAATTCTATCGTTATGGCGCTTGCCGGGGCGGAACGGATTTTTAAGCTTCTGGATGAGGAGCCTGAGGTAGATAACGGATACGTCACGCTTGTCAATGCGAAAGAGGAAAACGGTGTTTTGACGGAGACGGGTGAGCGCACAGGTATGTGGGCATGGAAACACACACATCAGGCGGATGGTTCGGTCACCTATGTAAAGCTGACGGGAGATGTCGTGTTTGATGATGTCGATTTCGGATATAATGAGGATAAGATAGTCCTTCACAATGTAGATTTATTCGCGACACCGGGACAGAAGATTGCGTTTGTAGGCTCCACCGGTGCCGGCAAGACGACCATAACAAATCTGATTAATCGTTTTTATGACATTCAGGATGGTAAGATTCGTTATGACGGAATCAATATCAACAAGATTTGCAAGGCAGACTTGAGACGCTCTCTCGGTATGGTGTTGCAGGATACACATCTTTTTACGGCGACGGTTATGGAGAATATCAGATACGGCCGTCTGGATGCGACGGATGAGGAGGTTATCGCTGCCGCAAGGCTTGCGAATGCAGATGGTTTTATTCGGAGGCTGCCGGATGGTTACAATACCATGCTGACCGGTGACGGGGCAAATCTGAGTCAGGGACAGAGACAGCTGCTTGCCATTGCAAGAGCAGCGATTGCAAATCCCCCTGTGCTTATTCTTGATGAGGCGACCAGCTCTATTGATACCCGTACAGAGAAAATTGTGCAGGAGGGTATGGATAAGCTGATGAAAGGAAGAACCACGTTCGTCATCGCACACAGATTATCTACGGTAAGGAACAGCGATTGTATTATGGTTCTTGAGCAGGGACGTATCATTGAGCGGGGACCGCATGACGACCTGCTGGAGCAGAAAGGAAAATATTATCAGCTCTATACGGGAAATCAGGTGACAGCGTAATTTAATGCATCGGGAGGGCTGCGGCAGCCATATTTTCCGTGCGGCAGCCTCGAAAAACTTACAATAATTCACATCAAAAAGGATGAAATAACCATTGACTATTTGCTGCAATAATTTTAAAATATTAGTTGGGTATAGCTGAGACATGTGATATATTTTTGTAGGATGGGAGATTTCAAAATAATGAGAAAGAAATCACATATTTCTGTAGCAAAGGGTGTTATCAATGGTCTGGACATCAGCGAAAGAATTAATCACAGGCTGTCATTTTATATCGGCAGCATATGGCCGGATTGTGTTCCTTCTTTTATAACACGGAGACATTGCATCGAGGAAACCTTTGATATCTTTAATAAAAGAATGGAAAAATTTGTTAAAAAATTCAAACCGGGAAAAGATATGGGAATGTTGTCTACATGGAGAATGGGTGTAGTACTTCATTATATCGCGGATTATTTTACGTTTCCGCACAATAAAAATTATACGGGTAATCTGAAAGAACATTGTATATATGAAGAGGAATTGAAGCATCGGATGTATAAATATATTGCTGAGATGAATGAGCGGGAGCACAGGTTGAAGATGACAGTTCTTCCCGGTATCAAAGAGATATCCGATTTTATCATGGAAAAGCATGCGCAGTATGTGATAACTGACGGCAATGTGGAACAGGATTGCAGATATTCCGTGTTAGCCTGTATGAGCGTTGTGGCTTCTCTCTTAAATATTGTTTCTATAAACAAAAACGTGAATGTGCATGCAGCGGCTGCATAGCATCTGAATAATATGAACAAAAGGTGGAATACTACTCCTATGCTATGGGTGTGGGCAGGATATGAATCATGCTCCTGTAGCGGTGAAAGAACAATCATTGATTGGACTGTCAGGAAGGAGGAATTGACACATGCGTAGTTCAGAGGAAGTATACAAAGAGGTTGCCGAGAGATGCCATGCATATGACAAGAAGGAGAAGAAGGATTGCTTCTGCAATATTGCAGAGGGAACCAAGAGCTGTCTGAATTGCAGACATTTTGCGGATGACGAGCATTGCAGACTGGATTTGTATGATCCGATTGTGAAAAACCTGTAATCGTAATATAAAAAAGAACGCACACCGGGGTGGCTGATTTTCAGCCACCTTTTTTTTGACGTATTAGCGTTTTAGAGGAGTAATATTTACATAAGGCGAATGTTGGAATTGCTTGACACTCATATTTTCTGTTGCTATACTCAAGAGTGGTTTGTTGCAAGATAAAAGTATATCAGAAAGGAAATAAAAAATGATAAGTGCAAACGGCGTAACACTCAGATTAGGCAAGAAGGCTTTGTTTGAGGATGTAAATATCAAATTTACCGAAGGAAATTGTTATGGCCTGATTGGAGCAAACGGTGCGGGTAAATCCACATTTTTGAAGATATTATCCGGAGAATTGGAGCCGACCAGCGGTGACGTTATCATGAATGATGGCGAGCGTCTGTCCGTGCTTCAACAGGATCATTTTAAATATGACGCGTTCATGGCGCTTGATACGGTTATCATGGGAAATAAAAGACTGTACGAGATTATGAAGGAAAAGGATGCAATCTATGCCAAGGAGGACTTTTCGGATGAGGACGGAATCAGAGCATCTGAGCTTGAGGCAGAGTTTGCGGAGCTCGATGGCTGGAATGCGGAATCAGATGCGGCTACGCTCCTGAACGGTTTAGGCGTAGAGACAGATGTGCATTATAAAATGATGAGCGAGCTGGATGGTAATCTGAAGGTCAAGGTGCTGCTGGCGCAGGCCCTTTTCGGCAATCCCGATGTCCTTCTGCTGGATGAGCCGACGAACCATCTGGATTTAGATGCGATTGCATGGCTGGAGGAGTTTCTGATTAACTTCAACAATACGGTTATCGTGGTATCAC
Source organism: uncultured Bacteroides sp. (assembly GCA_964405715.1). GTDB lineage: Bacteria > Bacillota > Clostridia > Lachnospirales > Lachnospiraceae > Coprococcus_C. The sequence goes on along the minus strand of CAYOOW010000013.1, from coordinate 4,718 downwards.
ATGACAGATATTTCCTGAACAAGGTATGCACGCATATTGCGGACATTGACTATGCGAAGATTCAGCTCTATGCGGGAAACTATGATTTCTGGTATGAGTCCAGTCAGCTTATGATTAAGCAGATGAAAGAAGCGAACAAAAAGAAAGAGGAAAAGATTAAGGAGCTGCAGGAGTTTATTCAGAGATTCTCGGCAAATGCTTCGAAATCCAAGCAGGCAACCTCAAGAAAGCGTGCGCTCGAGAAAATTGAGCTGGATGAGATTAAACCATCCAGCCGTAAATATCCGTATATTGATTTCCGACCGAAACGTGAGATTGGAAATGAGGTGCTGACGGTATCGAACATATCCAAGACGATAGACGGCGTCAAGGTGCTTGACAACATATCGTTTACGGTAGGACATGAAGATAAGATTGCTTTTGTGGGACCGAATACGATTGCCACAACAACGTTATTCCGTATTCTTGCAGGAGAATTAGAGCCGGATGAGGGAAGCTTCAAATGGGGTGTCACCACATCGCAGGGATATTTCCCGAAGGATAATACAAAGGAGTTTGATAACGATTTGGTGATTGCCGACTGGCTGGCACAGTATTCCGATGACAAGGATGCAACCTATGTCAGGGGCTTCCTCGGCAGAATGCTTTTTGCCGGTGAGGATGGTGTGAAGAAGGTCAAGGTGCTGTCAGGCGGCGAGAAGGTCAGATGTCTTCTGTCAAAGCTTATGATTATGGGCTCAAATGTGCTTATTTTAGATGAGCCGACGAATCACCTTGATATGGAATCAATCACGGCTCTGAATAATGGACTGATTAAGTTCCCGGGTGTGGTGCTTTTTGCATGTCAGGACCATCAGTTTGTCCAGACGACCGCTAATCGCATTATGGAGCTTACAAATACGGGACTGATAGATAAGCAGACCACCTACGATGAATATCTTGCCAACGATGAGCTGGCAAGGAAACGACAGGTTATGAATATGTCAAGCGATGATGAGAATTAAAGGATAGAAGAGAGGAAGATAAAAATGATAGACGGAAAAAAGACGATGCTGTCGGGTATGCAGGCGACGGGTATGATAACGCTTGGCAATTATCTCGGGGCATTGAAGAATTGGGTGAATCTGAGTGATGAGGAGGGAATCAAGTGTTTTTACGGCATTATGGATTTACATTCCATAACCGTAAGACAGAATCCGGCAGAGTTTCGTCAGAATGCGAGAAGTCTGCTTCAGCTGTATATAGCAGCCGGTCTTGATCCGGAGAAAAACTGTATATTCTTCCAGTCACATGTTCCGGCTCATGCAGAATTGGCATGGGTATTGAACTGCTTTACGTATATGGGTGAGATGAACCGTATGACGCAGTTTAAGGATAAGGCAGCCAAGCATGCTGACAATATCAATACGGGACTGTTTACATACCCTGTCCTGATGGCCGCGGACATTCTGTTGTATCAGGCAGACCTTGTACCTGTGGGCAAGGATCAGATGCAGCATCTGGAGATTACAAGAGATATCGCAAGCCGTTTTAACGGAATCTATGGCGATGTATTTACGATTCCGCAGGGATATATGGGCAAGAGCGGCGCGCACATTATGAGTCTGCAGGATCCGACCAAAAAGATGTCCAAGTCCGATGAAAATCCAAATGCGAGCATTTATCTTCTGGATGATAAGGATACAATCATGCGTAAATTCAAGAAAGCGGTTACTGATTCGGACGGTATGATAGCTTACAGTGAAGATAAGCCGGGAATCAGAAATCTGATTGATATTTACTGTGCGGTATCAGGAAAGACTGTCGATGAGGCGCTGCATGAATTTGACGGTATGGGATATGGTAAGCTGAAGGAGCTTGTCGGAGAGGCAGTTGCCGCAGAGCTGGCACCGCTTCAGGCACGCTACGATGAGCTTACCAGAGATAAGGCATATATTGACCGTATCATCAAGGACAATGCAGAGCAGGCGGCATATTATGCAAATAAGACATTGCGTAAGGTCAAGAAGAAGGTTGGATTTACAGAGCTGCCGAGATAACGGTATAATAAAAACTGTCACAAATAATATGGCGATTGTATATGTATGATGTTGGAAAACTGTTTGTGAACGCCGGTACTTAGCGAGGTACTTTCGAGCTTAGCACCGTTGCGTGAGCAATCAAGCGGAAGCGGATTTTCCTGCATCATACATATACAATTGCCATATTATTTGTGACTGTTTGTAAAAAATGGTTTATATCTTTTTGGACTGTATTAAGGTGAGCTTTTCGGTGCGGCTCATCTTTTTTATATGAAATTCTCTGCTCATGGCCGCTTCTTTTGTCGGATGCTCTTCATAGTATACGAGCGTAACGGGCAGCCTTGAACGGGTGTATTTTGCGCCATTCCCACTGTTATGCGCCTGTATGCGTTTGTCAAGGTCATTTGTCCATCCGGTGTAGAGGGAGCCATCGCTGCATTGTACAATATACGTATAGTTCTTCATTTGTTTTATTCCGTTGTCTCCGTATTGTCATCTGTATTTTCGTCTGTGTCCAATGTCCCCATGAACAGGGTGAGGGCGATGCAGACAACAAATATGATAATGCCTATGACAATTTGCGGGATTCCTGTGCCTGACATGTCGTATTCCTGCTGTACCTTATAAAAGATAGAGAAAGGGGAGGTGATAATCAGTCCGAGAATACCGCTGAAGGTAGCCGATGCATAGTGTGAAAACAGCCATTCAAACAGCTTTGATATGAAAAATATGCCGATAATGCAGCCTATGGCAAATGGGGCTAAAACCAGAGCCTGATTCAGCATTTCCTTAAAATCAAAATCCTTCAAGGCACTGATAAAATCCTTTATGGCGTTTATAATGCCGAAATAGTATCCGAGAATCATCAGTACAAGGGACCCGCTGACACCCGGAATAACCATGGTTGCAGCAGCAATGATTCCCATGAAAAATACAGTTGCCATCGTGGATGGGTTTGCGGTGAGCAGAACTCCGCTCTCACTGTCACCGTTCATGAACACAAGAGCAATTGCCAGCGCCGCCAAAACAATAAACAGGATAACATTAATCGGAACAGAGCGCTTTGTGTCCTTTTCCCAGCCGTCCTTTAAGGATTTGATAATCATAGGCAATCCGCCCAGTATCAGACCGGTGAATGCAAGTGATGTGATAAATGGCTGGTTGGCGAGCAGCCATGGGATAATAAATGTAAAGCATATAATTCCGATTGCCATACCGAGCGCAATCGGAAATAATGTTTTGATGCTTTTCTTAAAATCCTTAAACAGATTTGATATGGATGAGAGCAGCTTGTCGTATATGCCAAAAGATACAGCCATGGTGCCGCCGCTTACGCCGGGAATGATGTTTGCTACCCCGACAAAAACACCTTTAATTAGCTCAACCAGAAAATTCATGTCAGTCTCCTTTTTTTATTTTCTTCTATAATTATTATGAAGAACATTATAACTTGTATGCATAAAAATAGCAAATGTAATTCGTGTGTTTTTCGGATGTGACTTGTGTGATTTCCTTTTTGATGCTATACTAATGTTATTTGGCAAATATAGGCGCTTCGTGTCTTATTTTATGTGATGAGGAGAATCCGAATGAAGAAAAACAGATGGAAGATATATATGCTGCTGGCAGCGCTGGTGTGTTGTGCAGGATGCGGAAAAGAAGAGAAGGAAGATAAGGAGACAGCGACTGCGACGGAGTCATCTGCGGAGGAAAGCCTGGCAACGCAGACAGAAGCGGAAGTGCTGCCTGATATGGATGCAGAGGGATATTATATTGTAAATGATTCTGTGGAGGTATCTGTGGAAATGGCAGATGTCAGAGTCAGAGCGGAGGCGGATGCGGATATTTATATGCTGGCGGATCAGGGAACGATATTCAATCGAACCGGTTATAATGAGATGTGGACAAGGGTAGAATTACAGAATACCAGCTTTTATGTGTTGTCAGATGCGGTGACGGAGATTACGCAGCCGGTCGGTGACGTGGCTACACCGGATGATGCCGAAAGGGTTAAAAAGGTCGTAATTGATCCGGGAAATCAAGCTGCTTCCAGCACTTCTGCTGAGGCAATCGGACCGGGCAGCGATGTGACAAAGACGTGTGCAACGGAGGGAATAACAGGCAGCACATTTGGAACAAAGGAATCAGAGTTGAATCTGGAATATGCATTGAGCCTGAAGGCAGAGCTGGAGAGCAGGGGATATGAGGTTGTGCTGACAAGGGAGAGTGATGATGTGGATTTGTCAAATCAGTCGAGGGCAAATATAGCAAACAGTTCCGGAGCATCAGCATTTATACGGATTGAGATGAATGAGAGCAGTAATGCACAGCTTGATGGCGTGATGGCAGTGTGTATGACGGCAGATACCCCATATAACAGTGATTTATATAATGACAGCCGGGCTTTGGCAACCCGCCTGCTGCAGGGCATAACCGAAACGATGGATATCACGAACCGTGGTATTTATGAAACGGATGAAATGACGGCAATCAACTGGAGTGATATACCTGTGGCTGAGATTCATCTGGGCTTTCTGAGCAATGCGACGGATGAGGGAAATTTGCTGACGGAGGCATATAAGGAGAAGCTTATTACCGGTATTGCAAATGGATTGGATTATTTTATGCAGTAAAATATAGATGAGCATTCCTATAGAGAATGAAATTTGAACTTTGAAAAAATAAAATCTCCCCGTA